>DHVZ01000056.1 GCA_002412925.1 Anaerolineales bacterium UBA5195
TCACCTAATTTTGGCGAAGGTATTGCTATTTAGATGTAATTATCTTGACCAGAAGGTTATTTTTATTTGCCGAATTACCCCTTGACAGCTCCTGCTGTTAAACCACTCACAATATAACGCTGGAAAATAAGCGCCAACAAAACCGGAGGAACTGCAGCCAGGATGCCGCCAGCCATCATCCCAGTGATATTGACAGCATAGCGGCCAACAAACTCTGCAATGGCAACAGGAGCTGTTTTGGCTGCCAGAGTGCTGGTGAAAATCAAGGCAAAGAAAAATTCATCCCAGGCAAGCAAAAACACAAACATAGCGGTAGAAATCAAGCCAGGCACCGAAATAGGTATAACAATGCGAAAGAGAATCCCCAGGCGTGAACAACCATCAATACGAGCTGCGTCTTCCAGTTCAATCGGAACACTCTGGAAGAAGGCTGCCATCATCCAGATGGCGAAGGGCAGGGCAAAACTCATATAGGTAACTATCAGGATAATCGGTTTGTTAATCAATTGCAGGCTGGAGGCAATAATGAAGAGAGGAATAACCAACGACACCTCGGGGATCATCCGGGTAGCTAGAATACCGATTTGAATGCTACGATTGTGTTTGAATGGGATACGGACAAGCGCGTAAGCGGCCAGGCTGCCGATGACAAGACAAACGATCGTCACTATCGACGCAATTTTAATTGAATTCAGCAGAGCAACGGCAAATGTGCGCGGCACAGAAGAAGCAGCCTGGCTGGGGAACAAAATATCAGCGTAGTTCTGCAAGGTTGGCTGCTGCGGGATCCAGTGCGGTGGGACGGTAAATAATTCCACTTGGGTAGCGAAACTAGCGCTGAGCAGCCACAAAATTGGCAGAAAGATAAACATCAGCACCGGAATAGTCAGGAGAAACATCAAAATCCGATAGAAAAGCTTTCGAGTTCGCATGGCTAGTTCTCCTCAGGCCGGTACAGGAAACGAATGTAAATAAAAGCCAAAATTATAGTAATTATTGAAATAAGGAAGGAGAGCGCCGCGCCAGTTCCCTGCTTGCCATAGGAAAATGAATTTAGGTAAGTTAGATAGGAAATGGTGATGGTCTTAAATGCCGGGCCGCCGCTGGTAATGATGTAAACGATATCAAAGACGCGGAAGGCCTCCACCGTGCGGACAATCAGCGCCACCAAAATAGCCGGGCGCAAAAGCGGCAGGCGCACATAGATAAAGCGCTGAATGGCATTGGCCCCATCCATCATGGCGGCTTCGTTCAGCTCTTCGGGCAACGTAGCCAGTGCAGATTGGAGAATCAGAGCCACGAAAGGCACCGTATGCCACAAGTCGGCGACGATAACCAGGTTCATTGCCATGCTGGGCAAAGTCAACCAGGCAACGTAATGCTTAATTAGCCCCAGCTGCATCAAAATACCATTTAGAGCACCGAAATCGCCGTTATAAATCCAGTGCCACATGGCACCGTTGACAATCGTGGGCACAGCCCAGGGAATGATCAGGCTGAAGCGCAGGAATTGCCAACCCCAGGGTTTTGAATGAATCAGCTGGGCAATCGCCAACCCTAAGATGAGTTCCAAGCTCACAGAAACACCAGTAAAGTATAGGGTACGATTGATCGTTTCCCAAAAGGTTCGGTCACGCAACAACACAAGGTAATTTTCCAGCCCGATAAATGTCCGGATCTGGTTTAGGCCGGTAGGTGCATTATGAAAGCTCAGGAAAAACGTGGAAACAATTGGCCACAGAGTGACACCTAAAATCACTAACAGGCTGGGGATGAGCAATAGCCAGGCAAAGCGCGCATCCTGCTGCCTAAGGGACAAGCGGCGTTTCGGAATAGAACTGGTCTTTGTCATCATACTGTGAAACGGGGTGGGCCTGCCATCAAGGTAAACCCACCCCGTTACCTCTCATAGAAGATTATTTAGCGAGTTCAACCCATTTGGCAGCGGCAACGTCAAGGGCTTCCTGCGGGGTTTTCACACCGGTCAGGGCTTCCTGAATCGCAAGTTGGAGCGCGGTAGAGGCCTCATTGTAGTAAGGCACGGTGGGACGCTCGAAAGCATATGGGAACTGAGCTTTGAAAGCCGGCACAGTCACCGGGTTCGATGGAGCAGCGGCCAATAACTTGGCCAGGGAATCGCCTTCGAAGTCAGCGGTCCAGATAGGCAGCATGGCAGCAGAATATTTCATCTGCACTTCATTGCTGGCCAGATAGGTCAGGAATTTCCAAGTCTGGTCAGGATACGGCGTGGTCGCCATGATGGCAAAAGAGCTGGAGCCATCCACGCTGGCGCCCTTGACACCCGCATCCGCAGCAGCCTTGAAGACTGGCATAGGAGCGAAGGCCACCTTACCAACAACCTGTGACTTGGTTGGATCGAGGGAATCAGAGTACTGGAATAACCAGTTTACGGCAAAGGCCGATTTGCCAGCTAAGAAATTGGTTTCCACAGCCATTTCATCTGAGGAGATGGAGCTGGGGTTGGTCAACCCATCATCAATGGTCTGCTTCATCCAAGAAAGAGTCTGAACACCCTTCTCATTATTAAAAACCGGTTTTCCACTGGCATCCAGAAAAGCACCGCCATTGCCGAATAACAGAGCAGTGTAATCACAAACCACACCCTCCTTTTGATTCCACGACCAAATGACCGGATATTCCACCAGCCCTTTCTGCTTGATGACCTTAGCTTGTTCAACAAGCTCTTCCCACGTAGCTGGCGGGGCATTGAAGCCGGCTTGCGCAAGGATGTCTTCGTTATACATAAAATACTTTACATCCATCAACCAGGGCATACCATAGATTTTCCCATGACGAGTAACGCCGTTCCAGGCGGCCGGGAAAATCCCCTGCATATCGGAAGTAACCCGATTGGTAACATCCAATAAATAACCAGCTTTAATGAACTCATCTGGCCAGATAACATCAATCATGGCGGCATCATAGGCGGGCGGATTGGCGGCCATTCCGGTCACGATCTTGTCATGCACGTAATCATAACCAACATATTCCATAACAACCTTGATATCCGGGTTTTTGGCCTCAAAATCTCGGGCGATCTGATCAATTTCGGCAGGTTTCAGGCCAGCCTGATCCATGGTGAGAATATGGATGGTGACCGGCTGGGCAGCGGCAGGCGCCGCAGGGGCGAGAGGGGTTGCGGTAGGCTGCGAACCGCAACCAGCAGCACTCAGAGTAAATATCGCAACGAGCACCAATGTGAGCAATTTATGAAAAGTACGCATGATTTTCTCCTTGTCTTCCTTACGTAATTGGTTAAATTAATTGGCGCGAACAGATCAAATCTTCTCTGGTTCCACCTCCTTTAACTTCACTGATAAGGCGCAGCACATTCCGAAAATTGCTTCGAAAAACCTGACTTTATCTGTTAAGCATTCGGGGCAGTGCGTGAGATCAGTTACTTCAGGATAACTTGTGAACAACATAAAAATTGGATGTGTTATGCAAAACGTTGGTAATCGCACCCATTACCACGGCGCGCATCCCGAGGTTTGACATTACCAGCTTGGGAAGCACCGGAATCGTGCCGTTGATGCGCTGTAAAATCGGTTCGACCAACAAGTCGGCAAAAGGCGAAACATTGCCACCAAGCACAATCAACTCCGGGTCAAACGAAACCGATAGGTTTGCCACCGCCAGCGCCAGGTAATCTATGGCATCATTCACAACGGAAGCTGCCCACGCCTGGCCCTGGCGCGCCGCGGTGAAGACGTCATCAGCCGTCAACGCCTCCCATTCGGCTGAATTGCGCTGGGATTTCAGGTTGGCGCGTGCATGGTTAACGATTCCGGTCCCGGATGCAACACGCTCCAGAGCGCCAAAATCCTGGAAATTTTTCCCAAGGAATTCCGGGCCGGGGAGGATGTTGCCAATCTCGCCCGAAGCCTCGCTCCCCCCACGATATAGTGCTCCATCAATAACGATTCCCGCGCCAATTCCCGAGCCAACTGTAATCAGGATCATGTTTTGGACATCTTGCCCGGCGCCAAACCACAGCTCACCCATTGCTGCCAGGTTGACATCATTGTCAACAGTGATGGGCAGATCATATTTCTCAGTCAGACGCGCCTTAAGTGGAAAATTTACCCAGTTCAACGAGTACGCCCATTTGACGATACCCTCTCTGTGCAGTGTGATACCCGGCGCGCCAACGCCCACGCCACGGACTTTGCGTCCTGCAGTCTTGGGGCTGGCAAGCAGGGAATCAATCAATTTAAGCAGACGATCAAAGTTCTCCTCGCCCGAGGTGCCATGCCGTCCCATATCCAATTCATCCAAAACATTCCCGCCCAGATCAGAAACAGCGCCATACATTTTCATTCCGCCCATATCGACACCAATAACTACAAAACTATCGGCGTTAAACTCTAATAACGGACGGCGCCGTCCTCCGCTCCACTCTGTACTGCCTTCAGCGCGGACGAAACCCTCATCAACCAGATCGTCCACAATGCGCATCACGGTCGGCAGGCTAACCTCCAGCCGCTCAGCAATGGCCGAACGCGAGATAGGGCTTTCTCGACGAATAATTTCCAATATCGCCGAGCGGTTAATTTGGCGCATATCGTAAGCAGTGATTGTCAATCGGTGAGTCATATTGTCTCGCATAGATCTAATTAGCGGTTAGTTACACGGTGTAATAATTATTTTCACAGTGTAACTATCTTAGCAAACTTTTTGAAAAATTTCAAGCCCCAATTTCCAAAAAAGAAAAAACCGAAAATCTCTCAGATTTTCGGGTAAGAAACATCACACAGTATGTTATATATTGCTATGACAGCGCCTATCTTGGTGATCCCCAGAAAGTGACACCCTTTCCTCCAACCAAAGAAGGGTCAGCCATTCATGAACCAGTTTGCTCCATAAATATTGATTAGGATGCTCAAGATGGTCAGCGCAATGAAATGCCAGGGTACTTTTTTACCGAGTGCCACAGCCAGGAGCGCCACCAACGGCACAATGGCATCCAGGATATAGCGGTAGCCAAATTGGTGCGCACCCGTATTGTGATAAAGAACCAACAGGATAAACATAAAAAGCACGCTGATCCACGCCCCCATAACCCACCACTGTCGCTGATAGCGATGGAACAGATAGATCAGCGGAGGTGTAGAGAGAAAGATGCTCATCCCGGCACCTGACGGTAAAACGGGCCAAAGACTTCCCCACTGAATGGTTGGCAGGTACAAAAACATTACATTCAGATTGTGAGCGATAAAATGGGCGGAAAAAACACCATAAGTTTTTGCATTTCCAACTACGGTTGGATCGCCTGCCAGCAAGGTATAGCCAAAATCCAAAAAATTGCCAAAACGCGCGTAATTGTAGATCAATAGTCCGGCCACAGCCAATCCCATCGGGAGGATAGATTTCATCATCCAGCTTGTCAGTCGTCTCCAGTCAAAGCTTGCACCGTTCTCCCTGGCAATCTGAAGGGCAATGGCAAAAGGGAAAGGCCAGAACATGGCGCTATTTGGACGCGAAGCCATGGCAAAAGCAAGACTGGCACCAATCATCCATGGCGACCAGGCCTTGAGCGCGACGAGTGTGGCAACTTGCATAAACGTTACTGTCAAAACCTGGCTGACAAACCAGGCCCGTCCACTGAGACCGACCCATAAGTGATTTGTACCAAATGCAAACAGGGCAACCAACCAGAGCAGACGGGAGCGCGAGAGTCTGATCCACTTACGCTGGAGAAGCGTATCAAGAATTAGGAACATCAACACGCTGTTAATTGCGCTAAAAAAGATCGAGAAACTGCCGGTGCTGAGATTGTCCCCGCCCACCAGGATTGCCAACGGCATCATCAGGATCGCAGGCAATGGCGGCATTGGGACATACCATTTGCCGTTAAAAAATGCCAGATCATGAGTTGTCGGTGGATTTTCAAGATAGAGCCTGCCGTGCAGGAATTGGTCAGCAAGTAAATTCCAGTAAGCGTAGCGGGTTTTATTCACCCAGCCAATCCACGCAGCGATATGTTCGTACAACACAAAGGTTGTCAGGAAAATGCCGCTGGCTAGCAGGATCATATTGAGCATTTCTTGATAACGGCTTCCGGCAAACCGCTGGCTCAAGCCTGCCGCCACCAGGAAGAAGGCACCCAACCCAATCAAGGGAATTTCGACCCCACGCAGGGAAAGCAAAAAGGCTGCCTGGCGGTAATTAACCACCAGCAGCGTATAAGCGGCGAGAAACATCCAGCCCCAAAAAGCAACCCTTAGTGGCGAGAAAAATCCTTGTTCGAGAATAGTTTCAGCGTAACGGAAGACTAGCAGGAGCGCCAACAAAAAGCTGGCAATCCAAATCCAGCCAAGCATGGTGCCGAGTCGGGCAAGGATCACTTCCAAAAAAGCAATTGGTTCCGCCAGCGGGACGAGACTGAGAATCAGCAAAGCGCTTGTAGTTAACAGAATGAAATAGAGGCTTGTCAGAGCCGTAAATTGGCCGCCCGAGGATAATAACAGGCTATCCAACCGCACCTCAAGCTGCTTTTGCCAATCCGAACGCAGGGCAATTGAAAGCGCTGTCCCTGCCAGGAAAGCCAGGATCAAAAACAGAAAGACCAGAGCGATGGCAAAGCGGACCCGCGAAAGTCCGAACAGGAATTGGTTACCCGCTTCTGACGATTGACTCAAGAAAACGCCAAAAAAGACCAGCCCCGCAAAGCTGATGGCGCCCAAAAATAAACTAACAGTCTGGCGACGTTTTTGAGATAGTGGCATTTCATCCTCCCGGCGCGATATCCGGACTACTCAGCCTGACCACTGAGCAATTTTATCCGCTCCCAGGGTTTCAACTTCTCATCATCCGCCAGGACTCCCTTCAACTCAACCATCTCATCGCGGATGGCGGCCGCCTTCTCGAATTCCAAGTTTTTGGCAGCTTCCTTCATTTGTTTCTCCAACTCGGCGATGACTTTTTTGACTTCTTCGCGGTCAGCCTCCGCCGCTTTCTTGCCAGTCCGATACTCCGCCCGGGATTCACCCAGCGTACGGGCATTGTCGCGCGCCTCAACCGAGAGCGAGTCGGTAATGTCGCGGATTGCCTTTTGAATGCTGATCGGCACGATCCCGTGCTCGGTATTGTATTTGACCTGCTTCGCCCGCCTCCGGTTGGTTTCGCCAATCGCAAAGTTCATCGAATCCGTCATCCGGTCGGCATACATGATGACCTTGCCGTGATTGTTGCGCGCCGCGCGTCCAATCGTCTGGATCAAGGCCGTACCCGAGCGCAGGAAGCCTTCCTTGTCGGCATCCAGGATCGCCACCAGCGAAACTTCCGGCAAGTCAAGGCCTTCGCGCAGCAGGTTGATTCCCACCACCACATCGAAAACACCCAGGCGCAGATCGCGCAGGATGCCGATCCGCTCGAAGGTTTCCACTTCCGAATGCAGATAGTGGACTTTGATACCCAGCTCCTGAAGATAATCCGCCAGATCTTCGGACATTCGTTTCGTCAATGTGGTAACCAGCACCCGCTCGTTCTTTTCGACCCGCAGCCTGATTTCCGCCACCAGGTCATCCACCTGCCCCTGGGAGGGACGTACTTCCACCTCAGGGTCGATCAGCCCCGTTGGGCGGATGATCTGCTCGGCCACCTGTTCGGCATGATCCAATTCGTAAGGTCCGGGCGTGGCCGAAGTATAAATCGTGTGACCCATGACGTGCTCGAACTCGGCAAACTTGAGCGGGCGGTTATCCAACGCGCTCGGCAGGCGAAAACCGTATTCGACGAGAGTTTCCTTGCGCGAACGGTCGCCATTGTACATGCCGCGAATCTGTGGGACAGTCATATGGCTCTCATCGATGAAGAGCAGGTAATCGGACGGCAGGAAGTCGATCAGGGTCCAGGGGGCGGTTCCGGCTTCGCGCCGGTCGAGGTGGCGGGAATAGTTCTCGATCCCCGAGCAATAACCCACTTCCTTGAGCATTTCCAGGTCATAGCGAGCGCGCTGTTCGATCCGCTGCGCTTCGAGCAGTTTGCCCTGCTCATTGAACAATTTCACACGATCAGCCAGTTCCGTTTCGATGTCAACGATCGCATCTTTGAGCTTTTCATCCGGAGCGAGATAATGCTTCGCCGGGAAAATGGAGATTTCATCCGGTTCGGAAAAGATTTCGCCGGTCAAAGGACTGAATTCCATGATGCGCTCAACTTCATCGCCAAAGAAGGCCACTTTGTAGCCGCGTTTTTCCTGGTAGGCCGGGATGATTTCGAGTGTATCGCCGCGCACACGGAACAGGCCGGGGCGCAGTTCCATGTCATTGCGCTGATACTGGCTCTCGACCAATTGGCGAATGAGCGCATTCCGGCGGTAAAGCTCGCCCTTGCGCATGCTCACCGTGCCCTTGTTGAATTCTTCGGGGTTGCCCAACCCGTAGATGCACGAGACTGACGAGACGATGATGACATCCTTGCGTGAAATCAGCGAGGTGGTCGCAGCCAGACGCAGGCGCTCGATCTCCTCGTTGATCTCCGTCTCTTTTTCGATGTACAGGTCGTTCCGCGGAACGTAGGCTTCCGGCTGGTAATAGTCGTAATACGAAACAAAATATTCGACAGCGTTTTCGGGGAAGAACTCCCTGAATTCGGAATAAAGCTGTGCGGCGAGCGTCTTGTTGTGCGCCATGATCAACGCCGGTTTTTGGACCTGCTGAATGATGGACGCCATCGTAAAGGTCTTCCCGGTGCCGGTCGCGCCGAGCAAGACCTGGTGTTTCAGGCCGCGCTGGATACCGTCGACAAGCTGACGAATGGCTTCCGGCTGATCGCCGGTGGGGATAAAGGGGGCTTGCAGTTTGAATTCCATCGATTTATATGGGGTGAATGTGAGACGAGACGAACAATCGTTCTATTTTACCCCATTGCCGTCAGGTTTTCCAGTGTCAATAAATGTGCGCTTCGACATCACGAAAAACCCCTCGCGTAAACGACCCGGAGCGCGGCTGCGGTATAATTGCGGCCTGCATGGGCATCCAACAACAGGGGCCCTCGGAAATCCCATTTCCAAAGGGTTGTAATGAAAAAAATCGCCGGATACTTCGATAAAGTGCGAGTTCCAGATTGGAGCATTCCTTTTGCTCTGCTGGGAGTCTGCCTGCTGGCTTTTGGCCCCTTCATCACCAAACTCGGGTTTTATCAGGATGACTGGCATTTCGTCTACTACGCTTACACGCGTGGAGCGGCCGGGCTGATCGAGCTTCTGAATTTCGATGGGCATCCAATGGCTGGGTTGACTTATGCTGCCAGCTTCAACCTGCTTGGCGTCAATCCCGTTTATTGGCAAATCTACTCGCTTTTTTGGCGCTGGCTGGCCGTGGCAGCCTTTTGGCTGGTGCTCCACCGCACCTGGCCGCAGCACCGCATCATCACTTTTTCAGCCGCCGCAATCTACGTTATTTATCCTTTGTACGCCATGCAGCCCATGGCAGTGGTCTATTTTGAAGTCTGGATCAGCCATCTTGTCCTGGCAATCTCATTTTTATTCACCATCGAGGCGATTAAACAACCCAAACGCTTCTGGCTCTTTACCGCCCTGGCGATTGCCTTCAAGCTATTGCACGCCCTGACCAGCGAATATACCTGGGGTATGGAACTAGCCAGACCCGTCTTGATCTGGCTGGCGCTGCCAAATGAAAGCTTGCGCCAACGCTTATCCAAAACCATCCAAATCTACGCCCCCTACCTGCTTATTTTTGTGTTGATGGTCGCCTGGCGCGGATTTCTATACCGTTCACCCGTGCTGGAACGTAGCGATCCGCGCCTTTTCGGCGCCATCCTGACTGATCCAATTGGTGGAATCAAACGACTGCTGCTCGATTCGATCCCCGATCTGGTGCTTATCCTGGTCAGCGCATGGTTTGAAACCCTTAAGCCGCAGATGTTTGCGCTGAAAGAAAAGTTTAATCTTCAGGTTATCGGACTGATCATCGCCAGCACTGCCGGACTTGGCATTTACCTGTCGAAACTTGCAAAAGCCGAAAACGAGAACAGCCAACGAGACGCTCCCTGGCGGTGGGAGATGTTCTTTTTCGGCGCAATGATACTGGTCTTTGGCATGATTCCCTCTTACGCTGCCGGATATTTCGTAACCCAGAAACTGGCACCCTGGAACGGACGCTTTGTCATCGGCTCGATGCCAGGTATCGCATTGTTAACCGCCCTGTTCATCGCCAGCCTGGTCGACGCACCTAAAAAACGACTGTTGACAATCGCACTTATCATCAGCCTGGGGATTGGATGGCAGGTACGTACGTCAAACAAATTTCGTTGGGCCTGGAAAGCAGAGACCGACTTCTATCACCAGCTGATCTTGCGCGCCCCTTCCATTGCGCCCAAGACTGCCTTTCTCGCCAAAGATGAATTCCTGGGGCTGATGGGCGATTATCCGACTGCCTTTGCCCTCAATACCCTATATGCAGAGCCCTTAAGCGCAACCACTCACGAAGCCAGAACCTGGCTGTTTGTTGTCGACAGCAATTTTGGCGGACGAGTGGACGGGCTCTTAAGCGGGATGCCACTCCAGGATGAGAAACATTCCATCAAGTTCTCAGGGAAAAGCAGCGACAGCCTGATCATCAGGTACGAACCCGATCTGGGTGAATGCATGTGGCTGCTCACGCCTGAGGATGCCAGCGTACAAATCATTCCCCAGACCTTGCGGACCATCAGCCCATTATCGAATCCCAGCCTGATCGATCCCTCTGCCGCCCCTCCGCCTTTCCTACAGGATATTCTGCCGCCCCAACCCGAGAACTGGTGCGCCTATTACCAGCGCGGGGCGCTGGCATTCCAGACGAAGGAATTCGAGAAAGTTGTCTCACTCTGGGAGACGGCCACAAAAAAGGGTTTCCGCCCGGCCAACGGCTTCGAGCTTCTCCCTTTCATCGAATCTCAAGGTTTAACCGGAAACTGGCAAAAGGCCTTCGAATTGACCAGGGATTCCAATAAATTATCCCGGAGCATGGAAAATGCCCTGTGCGCCGCCTGGAGCCGCATGCAGGCGCAAACAGTCTCATCGCCCGAACGCGAGGAGGCCACGATGAAAGTAAAAGATTACCTGGGGTGCAGATAGCACCTCGGCTCCTGTCACTATCAAAGGAGCAATTCAGCTTGCTACTTACGGCCTGTAATTGACGACAGGCCATAATAATCCGCTGCCACCTGATTAATCCAGCTTTCTGGCACTTCGTGCAAGTCCCCTTCCAACCAAAAGGTGGCTTGGATATCTCGCAAAGCCGGGTTACGGCGCAAGCTGGGCACGATGACATCCTTGACACCCTGCATACTTTGCTGGCGTAAAAACAGGTCACGCTGATCCCACAATTGGGCATACAAGCGCAAGCTAGGCGCCATCTGGGCATAAGAGAAGGTTGCGCGGACCGGCAGCCAGACGATCAACAAGATCAGCCCAATTTGCACAATCGCTCGCAGATAAGGGTGCAAGAATAACCGGAAATGGTTCTGCAAGAAATCCCCCAGCAATAATGCAAACAATACAAACATCCAAATAAAAAGGAACATGGGGGTAAAAATCGTCCTATCCGGCGGGCGATCACCCATAACAGCGAAGCGAGGGGCAAATCCGGCCCAAAGCAAAATATAGGCCCCAATCAGCAAGATCAGGCCCAGCCTCAGATAATTCGACGCTTTTTCAACTCGTAACCGGGACAAACCGGCACAAAGCCCAGCCATAAGTAACAACAGAACAAGCAACGTATTATTGCTCACCCATTCTCCTAGAAATCGGTTGACATCCCAAAAAGCATACATAATGGCATAACGGAATAAATCAAATGACAACTCGGCCATAACGGTATCGCGATTTATGTTCCCGGGCGCCTTGGCGATCACGATAAAAGCTGCGGCGGCTGCCAGAAAACCGATAAACAAGAATCGCAAAGCATTCTTTTTGAGAGTAGTTTTCCCCCAAATGAAAGCCGAGAAAAGCCCCAACCCGAACAGGGTCACCTGGATCGCCGACCAGGTCTCAGAGCACCCGCCGCTGACAAAGATAGCCAGAAACCAAAGCGCCCCTTCCCAGATTGCCAAAGGCCGGTTATTCGAAAGGAACAACCGCTTGATGAAAATTCCTGCCAGCAGCGTACTTAAAATGACGCTGGACATATAATCGGAAATCCCCGACTGCCAAAAAACTACCTGCTGGTACTCCCTGAGACTCTTGATCGTTCCAAAAACGATGATATTCACCAGCACGCCCACCCAAATGTGTGAAATCGAGAGATTCAAAGTTCGGAGGATTTGCCTTAACGCCCAAAACAAGGAAATGCCCCAGGCCAAGAGACTCAGCGCCGGCAGCCAGGGCACAATCGGGACACCCGCCAAACCCATCAAGGAAACCAGGAATGTGTGCGTGAATTTCCCCAACCAATTCTGATACCAGAAGACCTGTGCCTGCCAAAACCCAAATTTCGAAAGCGCCACGGCTATGCTGTAATCGTCGGCAAGGTAGCGAGTGAACATGCCAAGATACGCAAGCACAAGCAACGGCAAGGAAGTCGCAGTAAATAACCCCCAAGGAATAATTTTTGTTGAGAGAACATGAAAAACTGACGATGTTTTCTGCATGGATTTACCAGATTCCTAAAATTTTCAAACCTTCGTTTGCGTGGAACCACACTTCGCTATTCGTGGATGTCAATAGAGGCTTTTGCCATGTTCGGCGGACTCTTTCACCAAGTCTCCGAGCCTGACCAGTGAACGTTCGATGGGAAAGGTCCAGGCGGCTGCATTCAGGCGAATAAAGTTGGAAAACTGGTTGGTGGGAGAGAACAGGTACCCGGGCGTGATGGTAATGTTATTTTCCAGAGCCAGCTTGTAGATTTCGAGCGAATCCACGTTCTCAGGAAGCTGCACCCAGAGCACAAACCCTCCTGAGGGACGAGTAACACGCGTCCCGGCGGGGAAAGTGCGGGTGACCGCTTGTGAAAGCAAAGCCACATTGCTGGCATATTCCCGGCGGATGCGGCGCAGTTGGTGATCATACCCCCCACTCTCCAGAAATTGCGCAATCGCCATCTGAGGCAGCGTACCCGTCGCGACGCTTGTCGTAAATTTCAGCCACTCGACCGTGTTCTTGTAACGACCTGGCGCCACCCAGCCAACCCGCAGCGACGGGCTAATGTCTTTCGAAAACGATGAACACAACATTACCAACCCCTTTTTATCAAAGGCTTTCGTCACCATTGGGCGCTTCTCAGTAAAATAAATCTCGCCTGAAACGTCATTATCGATCAGGGGAATATCGTAGCGCGCCAATAATTTGACCAGGTCCTTCTTTTTCTCATCGGGAATAAAGCTTCCCAGTGGATTATTAAAATTCGAGATGGTCAGGACCGCCTTGATTGGGTTGTGTTCGATGGCAAACTGCAATGCGCCCAGGCTGATGCCGTCACGCGGATTGGTGGGGATTTCGAGCGCCCGCAAACCATGGACTTCCAGAATTTGCAGGGTGCCAAAGTACATCGGGGATTCAATCGCCACGATATCGCCCGGCTTGCAAACTGCGTGCAAACACAAGTGGATCCCTTCCACCCCGCCTGAAGTGATCACAATATCGCCTGGTGAGAGCTGACAGCCACTCAGGATGGCGCGCTTGGCAATTTGGACACGCAGTTCTTCCAGCCCCGGCGGGAGTTCATATCCATGAATATCTTTGCTGGCGGTACGCGCCAACCCAGCCATGATACGATTAATGCGCTCGGTGGGCAACAACTCAAGGTTTGGCATGGCAGCGCCGAGTTGGGTTAGTTTGGGATTCAGCGAATCGCGCATGGCCATCATCATCAAGTCGTGCAGGTTGACATGACTTGGATCCAGACTCGGAGAAGAAATCTCCGGTTCGGGGAAATCCTCGCCACTGGCTGTACGCACATAATAACCGGACTGCGGGCGGGCCTCGATCAGGCCCTGGTTTTCCAACAACTGATAGGCTTGCAAAACCGAACTAATGCTGACGTTTTGTTGTTGACTCATTTTCCGCACCGAAAGGATTTGCATACCAGGCTGGTAGGTTCCTTTCTCGATCAGCGTGGCGATGTCGCTGGCAATCTGTTCGTAACGAAATTTTTCCCTTGAAAGAGATTCCTGGCTTGTCATACCTGCTCCGATTAGCTTTCACTAACATGCGGGGCTCCAATCCTTACCCGGAGTTACCCAAAAACCAAAATTGCAACACTGATAATACGACAAAAAGGGTACAGTTTAGACCTTAATAACCAGCACAGTCTATTATATCAAAAACTGTTATGGTTACAATTCGCCTTTACTGCACCTGTACCGATTGGCAATTTGGGAGATAATAAGAACATCAAAGCCAATTATCAGTAAAGGAGATTCAGATGAACAAGACCATGCAAGCACCTACCACCCTCCAACTCCCGCGCCGTAGTTTTCACCGCGCGTTGAAAGCCCAGCCCGGCACCACCGTCGTTTGCGAACAAGGCATTCTATGGTTGACCCAGTCCGAGGATTTTAAAGATTACTTTCTCAGACCCGGCGAACAGATGGTGATCGAAAAGAAGGGTAATGTCCTGATCGAGGCTTTATCCACAGCACGGGTGAGCATTGTAAGCGCCAACTAAGCTAAACATCCTTCTTCCCTCCTTGTATAAACACAACGCACCCATTGTATCGGGTGCGTTGTGCGTTAATGAACATAATCCATCAAATCTACCTGACCATATTCTCTTCAAACGCGGCCACATCCTCATAATAGCGCTTGACCCGCTCAACTTGGGTCGCCGGGTTGGTATAAACCTCGGCTCTGGGATGGTCGATCAAGTCAAGCATAATAGCCGCCACTTCAGCGGCAGCTTGGGCATTCGGCAGCGGAGCTGTCAACGGCGCGCCATGTTTGGCATTCGCCGCAAATTCGGTGCTAACCGCGCCCGGTATGACCAGTGAGATGTTGATTTTCGGGTATTCGGCGCGCAAATCCATCCGCAGGTTGGCTGTCAGGCTGTTCAGGGCAGCTTTGGCGGCGCTGTAGATCGAACGCTGCGTTGCAAACGGCACCCGGCCCAGGAACGAGGAAACATTGATCAGGTGGCCCTCACCGCGTTCCTTGAAGTGCGGCAGGATGGCCTGCATTCCATAGAGCGCTGATTTGACGTTGACCGCCATTATCTCATCGAAATCTTCGTCGGTCAAATCCAGCACCTGGCGATTGATACCGCGCCCGGCGTTGTTGATCCAGACATCCACATTTTCAAAGGTTCGCAAGGCCTCGTCGCGCAGGCGGTTGACATCCTGCCGGCGGGTCATGTCCGTGGCATAGTAATAAGTATCCCGCCCGCAAGAACGCGCAACCTGACGGAGAACTTCTGCGTTGCGGGCAGCCAGCATCAAATAATCACCACGCGCGGCCAGCTGTTTGGCCAACTCAGCACCAATCCCGGCGCTGGCGCCGGTAATTACGATTACTTTTCCCATTTTATCTCCTGGTATCATCCACGCCTGAGCGGAGCGAGCCAAAAGGCAGACATAGTCAAAGGGAGCTCGACGAGAACTGTCCTTCGACTACGCTCCTCGTTATCGCTCGTCACTCCGCCCAAGGCGCAGATACTTTGCCTCGTCCAAGCCGCACACCCACGCCGCCATTGGTCATCGAAAAAGATGTATCCAGCTTCAGGCCGATCTGCCCAAGCAGCATCAAATCACTGCTCAAGACCGACACATTCCAGCCAGGGCACTGCGCGCGCAGCACGTTGCCAAATTGCGCATACAGGTTGCGCAAGTCTTTGCCCTCGCTGACGCGCAAGCCATAAGGCGGATTGGTCACCACCCAGCCTGGTTTCTGGGGCGGATGGATGGCCGAAACGGCCTGACACTCGAATTGAATGGATTCTGACACCCCGGCGCGTTCGGCGTTTTCTTGTGCCATCTGGACCGCACCCGCGTCCCGGTCCGAGGCAAAAATAGACAACTCAGCCGCCGGGAGCGGTTCAGCCTCAGCCAGGAGCCTCTTCCAAAGAGCCTCGTCATAACCGGGCCAGTCCATAAAGGCGAAGTGACGCTTCAACCCCGCAGGAATGCCCAGCGCCATCAGCGCCGCCTCGATCGGGATCGTCCCCGAACCGCAAAACGGATCAAGCAACGGCGATTTTTTGTCCCAACCAGAAGCCATCAACATCGCAGCCGCCAGCGTCTCGCGCAGCGGGGCTTTCGCCACTGCCTGGCGATATCCGCGGCGATGGAGCAATTCGCCAGACGAATCCATACTGACCGTGACCTGGTCTTTGTACAGTCGGACGACAACCAACTGCGGCTGATCAGCTTCTTCTTCATCGATGGCTTGCTTTACAGGAGACTCTTTCCCCATACGGTCGAAAATTGCCCCGGCAATCCGCTCAGCCACCCCGTCGGAGTGGTACAGTTTCGACTTGTGGCAGGTGACACGAACAACGACAGGCTGGCCGGGATGGAGGAAACGCTCCCAGGGCAGGCGCGAAGCCTTGTCACGCAAGTCAGAAAAGGTTGTTGCGTAGAAAAAAGTCCCAACCCGGGCCAGCACCCGGCTGGCAGTCCGTAGGTACAAGTTGGCACGGTAGAGCGCTTCGAGGTTGCCCTTGAACACTACACCGCCGGTATCAGGCCTGGGCAGAGTCGAGACCGGTTTATCGGCAACAGTGGTTTGAGCGGGGAGCAAGTTCAGGCGTAAAAGCTCGAGGGTGGTCAAACCTTCCAGACCCGGAACGGTAACAGCGAAGAAAGATTCCATATTAAGAAAACTCCCTTGCGCCCTTGCGGGTGACAATATTTTTCTGCTGCTCCTTGCGGCGCGGGTCTTTCTCGACAAAGAGCGCCTCGCGTGTGAACGGGTCCATCTCGGTGTAATACATCAGGCTCGAATACGTGGAGGGTGTGGGCGTGAAAATTTGGACCTGCTCAGGGTTGACGCGTAATTTCTGGCTGGTGAAACGTTTCAGGCGCTCCATCTCACGTTCGGAACAGCCCGGATGCGCCGCAATCATGTAATAAGTCAGGAATTGGGACTTCCCGGCTTCCGCATTTAGCTGGTCAAAGCGTTCTTTGAACTTCAACAGGCTTTCGCTACCTGGCTTGCCCATTTTCTCAAGAACGTAATCATCAGTGTGTTCGGGGGCAATCTTGAGCTGGCCCGATGTGTGGTGCTGGACAACCTGGCGCAGATAGTCATCGCCGTGGGCGCGGTCGCAAAGGAGCATGTCGTAGCGAATGCCAGAAGCCACGAAAACTTTTTTAACTCCCTTCAACTGGCGGACCTGCTTGAGCAAGTCGACGGCTGGACGATGGTTGACTTTCAGCGCCGGGCAAATCTCAGGCGAGAGACAATGCCGGTCGAGGCAACTGCCGCTTTTCAGCTTTTTGGCACACTCAAAGCCGTACATATTGGCCGTTGGGCCGCCCAGGTCTTGAATGTAACCCTTGAACTGCGGATGTTGGATCAGGGCTTCGGCCTCAGCGACAATCGATTCCGGGCTGCGCCAGCGGATGGTACGGCCCTCGTGAACGGCAATCGCACAGAAATTGCATTCGCCATAACAGCCGCGATGGGTGGGGATCGAGAACCGGATCGTTTCCAGCGCCTTGACCGGGCCTTGCGCTTCATAATACGGGTGCTGGGCGCGCTCGAAGTCAAGCGCATACACGGCATCCAACTCGGCCTGGGTTTGGTAGTGCGCGGGCGGGTTCTGCACCAGGTAGCGGTCACCGTGCTTCTGGCACAAGCCCTTCGAATTTAGCGGGTCATTGTTCTGATAAAAAAGGTTGAACATATCAATGAAGGCTGACTTGTCCGAGGCGACCGTCTCAAGTGATGGCATTTCAACGTAGTCTGCAGGCTTTTCCCTGGAGATATAGCACAGCCCATGAATCCCATGCGGATCGCGTCCATCCCGCAGGGCTTCGGCCAATTCAAGCACGGCTTTTTCGGCCATCCCATACAGGATAAAGTCGGCCTTGGCATCGAACAACACCGAGCCGCGGATTTTGTCGGTCCAGAAATCGTAGTGGGCCACACGCCGCAGGCTGGCCTCGATCCCACCGAGGACGATCAGAGGATTTGAACCGCCCTTTTTTCCATCACCCCGGCCCTCTCCCATAGGGAGAGGGGGAAGCCGCTTTGAAAACCGGCGAATCAAGTTGGTGTAGACAATTGTGGCGCGGTCGGGGCGGCGGGTGTTTTCGCCGCCGGGGGTGTAATCGTCGGAGCGGCGTTTCTTTTTCAAGGCGGTATAGTTGGCAACCATCGAATCGATGCTGCCGGCGGTCACCCCCCAGAACAGGGTCGGCTCGCCGAGGCGGCCGATCTCCACATCGCTGGATGAGTCAGGCTGGGCAATCACCCCCACACGATATCCGGCATTCACGAGCAGCTTCCCGATCACCGCTGTACCGATAAAAGGACTGTCAATGTAGCTATCGCCGGTGACCAGGATGACATCCAGCGCCTCCCAGCCGAGCTTTCTCATTTCCTCTAAAGTAGTTGGCAAAAACATACGGTGATTATACCCACTGCGGCCACAAATTACATCTTTTTCGTGGAATTTGTGGCGGCGGGTACGCGATAGTGCAGAAAAGTAAGGCTTGGATGAGAGGGTATAATCATCTGAAATTAAAACTATTGGTGAAAAATGGATAGAATTTACCTTGACTACGCCGCCACCACGCCCGTTGATGAACAGGTACTGGAGGCAATGCGCCCTTACTTTGATGAAACATTTGGCAACCCTTCCTCTGTTCACCGTTATGGACAGCAAGCCGAGGCGGCGGTCGATTCCGCCCGCGAAACCGTGGCCGCGGTGTTGAACTGCCGCCCGGAAGAGGTGATCTTCACCTCCTGTGGCTCCGAATCCGACAATTTGGCCTTGCGAGGCGCAACGTTGACCGCCCGGGAGAAAACCGGCGCGAAGTGGATTCTCACCTCGAAAGCCGAGCACCACGCCGTCACTAAGACCGCCGAACAACTGGAAAAATATTTTGGTTTCCAGGTTGCTTGGCTAGAACTGGACAAGCACGGTCTGGTCACGCCCGAGGCCGTCGAAAAAGCCATCTGCGGCGAAACGGCGATTGTCTCCGTGATGTATGCCAACAACGAGATTGGCACAATCAACCCGATCAAGGAAATCGCCGAGGTCTGCCACCGGCATGGCGTCTTGTTCCACACGGATGCCGTCCAGGCGGCGGCCTATCTGCCCGTGGATGTTCAAGCCCTCGGGGTGGATTTGCTCTCGCTGGGCGGGCACAAATTCTACGGGCCGAAAGGTATTGGCGCGCTTTACATCCGTAAAGGGACGCCGCTCATCCCCGTCCAGACCGGCGGCGGACAGGAATTCGGCCTGCGGGCCGGGACGCAGAACGTGCCGTACATTGTCGGCTTTGCCGAGGCGCTGCGTCTGGCAGGGAAAGAGCGCGAAGCGCGGGTGGAACATGTCCGCCCGCTGCGGGATAAAATCATCGGTACGGTATTGGAAGAAATCCCCGATGCACAACTGACGGGGCATCCTGACCAGCGTCTGCCCCAGCACGCCAGTTTTGTCTTTAAAGATGTGGATGGCAACCTGCTGCTGACCCTGCTCGATGCGGCAGGCTTTGCCTGCTCATCCGGTTCGGCCTGTAAGACGGGCAACCCCGAGCCGAGCGAGGTCATATCGGCCATCGGCCTTTCCCGCGATTGGGGGCTGGGTTCGTTACGCGTGACACTCGGCAGCGGGACAACACCCGCGCAAGTAGATGCGTTTTTGAAAATATTGCAATCCTTGGTCGAAAAAGCACGTTCGTTCAGTCAAAAGTAAAAAGGGAGAATTAAAAAGTAAGAAACAGCGCAGTTCCTTATTCCTTCTTACTTTTTACTCATTACTCATGCCAAAAGTCGTTGTCGCCATGTCTGGTGGAGTGGATAGCTCCGTTGCCGCAGCCTTGCTCAAGGAGCAGGGCCATGAGGTCATTGGCATGATGCTGCGCCTGTGGAGCGAGCCAGGCAAGGAAGATTCCAACCGCTGCTGCACCCCCAATTCGATGGCCCAGGCCCGCCGTGTGGCCGCCAAACTCGACATCCCCTTTTACGTTGTCGACGCGAAAGATATTTTCCGTCAAACCGTGGTTTCATATTTTCTCGAAGGCTACGCCAAAGGCGAGACGCCCAATCCATGCCTGGTCTGCAACCGGAATATCCGCTGGGAATACCTGTTCAACCACGCGCTGGCCCTGGGCGCGGATTATATGTCGACGGGGCATTATGTGCGATTGAGAACGGCGGAGGATGGGCGAATTCAACTTTTGAAAGGTGTCGACCCGGCCAAGGACCAGTCGTATGTGCTGCATGTACTGACGCAGGAAAAACTCGCCAAGGCGCTCTTTCCAGTCGGGGATTACCCAAAGGCGGAAATCCGAAAAATCGCCGAGGCACATGGCCTGTCAGTGGCGAAGCGGCCCGACAGCCAGGATTTGTGCTTTTTGGCGGGCGAAGATTACCGGGGCTTCATCCAGCGCAACCAGCCGGGCATGTTCCAACCCGGCTATATCGTCAGCCGCGAAGGAAAAGTGCTCGGCCAGCACAACGGATTACCCAATTACACGATTGGCCAACGTAAGGGGTTGGGGCTGTCATCGCCCGATCCGCTCTACGTGCTGGCGAAAGACGTGAAAACGAATACGCTGATTGTCGGGGTGGCTGAAGAATTAGGGACGCGCGAACTGCTGGCGGTCAACGTCAACTGGACAAGCGGTGTCGTCCCAACTGAACCATTCCAGACCGAGGTAAAGACACGCTACACGGCCAAGCCTGTCCCGGCAGTAGTCACGCCTCATGATCATGGAATCAAAGCCACAGTGAGATTCGAATCTGCCCAGCGTGACATCACCCCGGGGCAGGCGGCTGTCTTCTATGACGGTGAGGTAGTGCTCGGCGGCGGACTGATCGTCAATTCCAGATAAGGAGCAAAAATGCCCATTCCAACCATCATTTTTGGGATTTTACTATCCTCCCTTTACGGCGCAGTCTATCACCTGATTCGCGGCGGCTCGCTGCGCAGGATGTTTTTCTATTTCATCCTGGCCTGGGCTGGCTTCTGGCTGGGTGATTTGCTCGGCTGGTACATGGGCTGGACTTTTGCGTCTGCCGGGATTTTGAATGCCGGGATGGGAACCGTTTTGAGCGTGATTTTCCTGGTAGTTGGAGATTTTGTCAGCCGGGTACGGATTGCCCCACGCGAATAAACTAAAAGAAAAATTTAAGGGTCGAGTAGCTGGTTTCGACACCCGCACTGCACCGAACGCAGTGCGGTGCAAGTGTACGGGCGAAAAATCGTCGCCCTACTCAACCAGCGCTATGAATCAAAAAGTACCGTTGGCATAATTTTAAGCCAAGGTACATTTTGATTCCCGAATGACACATTGGCTACCCGCAGTTTTTAGTTAAATTCGCGTTTTGAGAGGGTTTCCGAAATGAGAGTATCGTAGTGCGCAGTGGCGCTGAACCCCTTGACCGCCAATTTTTTGCGCGTTTCAGCGGCCATACCCCCTGCCCTGAGTTCGGCCAGCACCGAGGCATAATCGGCGGGGTCGCAGACCAGGGTGACACGTTCGTGGTTCTTGGCTGCCGCGCGGATCAGGGTCACGCCGCCAATGTCAATGTTCTCGATGACTTCGGCATAGCTGACATTGGGTTTGGCAATCGTTGCCTCGAAGGGATAGAGATTGACGGCAACTAAGTCGATGTAATCCCAACCCAGATCGAGCAACTGCTGGTGGTCAGATTCGGTGGGACGCGCCAGCAGCCCACCATGGATGGCCGGATGCAGGGTCTTGACCCGCCCACCGAGGATTTCAGGGGATTGGGTGTACTCGGCGACCTCGGTAACGGCGAGGCCGTTTTCGCGCAGCAGTTTGGCCGTACCGCCCGAGGCCAGTAATTTCCAGTCAAGGGAGGCCAGGTCTTTGGCAAAATCGATGAGGCCGGTTTTGTTGTGAACAGAGAGAATAGCGATGGGCATGAGAAGCTCCTGGTTTATGATTTTCAATTGACAATTTGTGACTTGAGTGTTTCCACCAACAATCGATGCTCCACCGCATGGACGCGGGCTTCGAACTGTTCGAGCGGCTCGCCGGGCTGGAAAGGGATTTCCTGGGTGGCGAGGACGGGGCCGTCATCCACGCCTTCATCGGGGACGAGGTGGACCATCACACCCGTCCGGTCGATTTCTCCGCGCAGGAAGGCTTCATAGGCGCGTTCGATGGCATGCGTGCCAGGGAAAGCTCCAGGCAGTGCGGGGTGCAGGTTGATGACGCGGTTGGGGAAAGAGGAAAGAAAATTAGAGGAAAGAAGTCGCATCCAACCGGCGAGGATGACGTAGTCGGGGGCATAGGTGGAGACGAGGGCCGCTAAACGGGAATCGTAGTCGCGGCGGGGTTCACCGTCCGTTTTGGGGAAAGCGATCGCAGGCACACCCGCCTTTTGGGCGCGGGTCAAACCAAAAGCATCAGGGTTGTTCGAGATGACGGCGACAACGGAAGCGGGGAGGGTTTGGTCCGCACAGGCATCAAGAATTGCCTGGAGGTTGGAGCCGTTGCCGGAGATGAGAACAACCAGTCGAGTAGACATTTTCCGATTTACGATTGACGATTAGTGATGAAACAAGCGCACGCCGGTAAAGGCCATCGTCATCCCGTATTCGTCCGCGGCCCGGATGACATCCTCGTCACGTGCCGAGCCGCCGGGCTCGAAGACATAACGCACCCCGGTTTGGGCGGCGCGGTCGAGGCTATCGCGGAAGGGGAAGAAGGCATCCGAGCCAAGTGCCACACCGGTTAATGTATCGAGCCAGGCGCGGCGCTCATCGGCGGTCAGTTGGGGCGGGAGGCTGGCGAAAACGTTGGCCCAGTTGGCCTTTTCGGCGGCGGTAACACCGGGCTGCAGGAACTGGTCGATGGCGTTGTCACGATCAGGGCGCCTGACACCCGGCACGAAGGGCAAGTTGAGCACGGCAGGATGCTGACGCAGATACCATAGGTCGGCTTTGACCCCGGCCAGGCGAACACAGTGGACGCGCGACTGCTGCCCGGCCCCAACACCAATGGTTTGCCCATCCTTGACATAACAAACCGAGTTGGATTGGGTGTATTTGAGCGTAATCCAGGCCACAGTCAGATCACGGATGGCCGCCGCTGGCAATTCTTTGTTTTGTGTGACAAGATTAGCGAAATCGGCAGGAGAAACAGCCCGAGTATGGCGGCCTTGCTCAAAGGTAACTCCAAAAACTTCACGGGTTTCGGTAGCTGCTTCCGGTTCGTAGGCGGAGTCGATCTGGACGACAGCATATTTGCCGCCCTTTTTGGCTTTCAGGATTTCAAGCGCAGCCGGCTCGTAACCGGGGGCAATGACACCATCAGAGACTTCGCGGCCAATCAGCCGGGCCGTCGGCACGTCGACCGTATCCGAAAGGGCGATGAAATCGCCAAAGGAGGACATCCGGTCAACACCGCGCGCGCGAGCGTAGGCTTCGGCCAGCGGCGAAAGCTCCAGGTCAGCAACAAAATAGATTTTCTTGAGCAGGTCGGTCAACGGGACAGCCACCGCTGCGCCCGAGGGGCTGACGTGCTTGAAGGAGGTCGCCGCAGGCAAACCGGTGGCCTGTTTCAGTTCGCGGACAAGCTGCCAGGCGTTCAGCGCATCGAGCAAGTTGATGTAACCCGGTGAACCACCGAGGATGGTAATCGGTAAATCCGCGCCGGATTTCATAAAGACGCGCGCGGGGGATTGCTGGGGATTGGTGCCATAGCGAAGGATGAGAGATTTCATTGGGTGATTTCCTGATTGGGATGAAATTATGAAAGAATAGTTTTGCGGGAACCAGAGACCAATTTACCAATTTCCCAGGTTGTTTCCGGGATCAAGCGTTGAACTTCTGCAACAGAATCTTTGTCTGCAATCACAACCATGCCGATGCCCATATTGAAGACACGGAACATTTCATCGATAGTAATGTTGCCTTTTTGCTGGATCAGACGCCAGAGCGGGGGTACCTCCCAGGAACCAAGCTGGATCTCGGCGTTGAGATTTTCCGGCAAGATCCGCGGGATGTTTTCGATAAATCCGCCGCCTGTGAGATGGGCAAGGGCGAGAATATGCGGAGTGTGGAGTGCGTCACTCAGTAGATTTAGATAGGAACGATGTGGGGCGAGCAGGGCGTCCGCCAGGGAGATACCCAGCTCGGGAAAAACCGTGGCAAGCGGGATATCGGAAAAAACCCTGCGAATGAGTGAGTAACCATTCGTATGCGGGCCGGAGGAGCGCAGGCCGATCAACACATTCCCAGCTTTGAGTTCAGAAATACGCGGCAGGATACTCTCCCGTTCGAGCACACCGACAATCGTCCCGGCCACATCGAACTCACCGGGAGAATAGACCCCCGGCATTTCGGCTGTCTCGCCGCCGAGCAAGGACATCCCGGCCTCCTGGCAAGCTTCGGCGATACCGGCCACCACTTCCGCAGTCTGCTGCGGGTCAAGTTTCGAGGTGGCGAAATAATCCATAAAAAAGAGCGGGCGCGCGCCCTGGACGAGAATATCGTTGATGCAGTGGTTCACGATATCTTGGCCAACACCGCGATAACGCCCCACCGAGGCTGCCAACTTGACCTTTGTTCCGACCCCATCTGTGGAAGCGACCAACACAGGATGGTGCATCTTTTTCAATTCCGAAGCATCGAACAGCCCGCCAAAGGAACCAATCCCGGCCAGAACGGCGGGAGAATAGGTGGATTTGACGGAAGCCTTCATCAGTTCGACAGCGCGGGCGCCGGCGTCGATGGAGACGCCAGAAGAGGCATAAGCGGAGTGGACAGCGGAGGAAAACGGAGAAGCGGAGGTGGGCAACGGATGAAGCGGAGAAGCGGAGGGGGGCAACGAAGGAAGCGGAGGAACGGAGGTGGAAATAGAGGGGAGCGTGGAAGGAATTTCCACTTGCCGGGTGGCAGGACTGGTGACAGAAAAACGAATCGGGAAGGCAGAATCCTGTGCGTCAAACGCAGGAAATACTGTGCCCGGCAGGGTCCAAACATAACGGGACAAATGCTGCTGCCAATCCTGCACGCGCTTGGGCGGGAAAATACGCTGCTGTTCAAATTTGCTCAACCCAAAATTGTATAGCTTCCCAACCGGGCTCCCGGTCGCGGCCAGATAGGTAATAACCTGCCCAACTTCACGATCAGTCAGGCCATGAGAAAGCGCTTTACATTCCACGACAAGGGACTCATTAATCCACAAATCAAGAAAAAGATAACCAACCAAAGAATCATTCACCCAAACTTCAACCCGTTTTTCTAATTCCACTCGCAAACCGGCTTCCCGGCACAATTCTGCCAAACGCCGTTGATAGAATTTTTCCTGATGACCTGGCCTTAGCTCACTATGGACTCGCATGGCCAAACCACTGACCAAATAGGTCAAATCATCATAAGGTGTTTTTATCACCTTTGTCTCGTACCCAACTCCCGGTTCCGAGATATTTCTCTCATCTATTTTCATCTCTGCCAACCCTAGTTTCTCCGGGTTATCCATTTCCAACATCCGCTTCTCTGTGTCATCCGCTGTCAGATCCGTTTGCAAGGCGCGCCAGGCAATATCTTTGCGATACTGCATCCCCTCAAAATGGATTTTTTCCACAATCCCATAAACCCTTCTGACCGCCTTTGCCAGGGTCGTATCCCAAGCGGTAATGCCAAAAACCCGCCCACCGGCGGTGATAATCCGATTGCCATCCCGGCGCGTCCCGGCGTGGAAACAAACGCCGTTTTCGTATTTTTGTCGGGAACCCTGGGTCAGCTTTCCATAAACCAACTTACCGGGATAGCCTTCGGAAGCCAGCACCACACAAACCGCGGACTGGTCCTTCCAATCGACATCAACCTGATCAAGACGGCCATCCACACAAGCTTCGACGATTTCCAGTAAATCCGTTTCGAGCAGCGGGAGCACAACCTGCGTTTCAGGATCGCCAAAACGGCAATTAAATTCCAGCGTACTGATTCCTGCCGGGGTCAGGATCAGCCCGGCATACAGGATGCCAACAAACGGCGTGCCTTCCAGGCGCAAGCCGTTGATGGCAGGTTTCAAAACAGTTTCTAGTGTTTCCTCGAGCAATTTCGCCGAAAAAATCGGAGCTGGGGCATACGCGCCCATCCCCCCGGTATTGGGGCCTTCGTCCCCATCCCGCAGGCGCTTGTGATCCTGGGCGGAAACCATCGGGACAATCGTCTTGCCATCTGTAAAGGCCATCAGCGATACTTCTGGGCCAGCCATCCGTTCCTCAATGATTACTTCCGCGCCAGCTGCTCCAAATTCCTGTTCCACAAGCATTGATCGCAGCGCAGCCACGGCTGCCTCCCTGTTCACCGGGAGAATTACACCTTTACCCGCAGCCAAACCCGAGGCCTTAATCACCACAGGGTAATCAAGTGCATCGAGATGGTTAACGGCTTTGTCCAGGTCTGAAAAAATCGCAAAACGCGCCGTGGGAATGCCATGACGCGCCATGAATTGCTTGGAAAAAGATTTGGAGGCTTCAATCTGCGCAGCTGCCTTGCGTGGACCAAAAGTCTTGATCCCCGCATCGCCCAACGTATCGACAAGGCCGTTTGCAAGCGGTCCTTCAGGACCAACGATCACCAAGTCAACACTTTTCTCTTTGCAAAATTTAATGATTCCTTGATGGTCATCCAATTTAAGTGAGACCCTGTCCCCCAGCGAGTTCGTGCCAGGATTGCCCGGCGCGATATACAGCCTGTTCAGTTTTGGCGACTGTGCCACTTTCCACGCAATGGCATGTTCGCGCCCACCCGAACCAATGATGAGTAGATTCATAGGTTGTCCTTTTTACTGCTCACTTGGTGTTTCGCTCAAACCCGGTCTTGACATTTTTTACATCCACTTCGATTGGATAACTGCCAGTAAAACACGCCCGGCAATAGCCATCCCTGCGTCCAACAGCACGCATCATGCCATCCAGTGACAGGTAGTATAAGCTGTCCGCCCCGGATAGCTCACAAATCTCCTCGATTGTGCGCTTATAAGCGATCAAATCATCAAACGTGCCCATGTCCACGCCCATAAAACAGGGATACTTGATCGGTGGGCAGGTAATGACCACATGGACTTCCCTGGCCCCGGCATTCCGCAGCAGCTTGATCAGCGGGCCTGTGGTGTTACCGCGCACGATTGAATCATCGACCATGATAACACGCTTGCCGCGCACATTTTCGTCGATAACGTTAAATTTCATCCCCACTCCGCGCTTGCGCAGGGAATCGGTCGGTTCGATAAAGGTCCGCCCCACATAACGGTTCTTGATAAAGCCGTCGTTGTAAGGGATGCCGCTGACGCGCGAAAACCCGATCGCCGCCGGCGTGGAAGAATCCGGCACCGGGATGACCACATCTGCCAGGTCTCCGTTTGTCCGTTTGTCCGTTAAAGTTCCGTTGACAAACTCCCGGGCCAGTTCCTCCCCCAGCCGCTGCCGAACCTGGTGAACATTAACCCCCTCCCAGACCTGGTCGGGGCGGGCAAAGTAGATGTACTCAAAAATACATTTTGCCGAGGGCTTGATCGGCGGGAGCGCTTGGGTCACGGTCAGCGCCTGCGCCGAAAGCGTCACAATTTCGCCCGCCTTGACATCACGGATAGCTTCACAACCCAGGGTCCGCAATGCACCGGTCTCAGAGGCAACGGCGTAGCCCCCGCTCGGAAGCATCCCCACGCTCAAGGGTCGAAAGCCCCAGGGATCCCTGACAGCGTAAACACAATCGCGGGTCAGGATGACCAGCGAGTAGGCGCCGCGCCACTTCCGCATGGCTTCCTTGATGCGATCTTCCCAGGTTGCGCCCGCGTCGCGCGCCAGCATCATCGTCATCACTTCGCTGTCCGACGACGACGAAAAACCCACGCCCTGATGCAGCATTGTATCGCGCAATTCGGCGGAATTGACCAGGTTGCCATTATGCGCCAGGGCCAGCGGGCCGTTCATCGTTTCGATCATGAAGGGCTGGGCATTACGGATCAGCGACGAACCGGTGGTTGAGTAACGCGAGTGACCGATGGCGTAATGCCCTTTGAGTTCATCCAGCATATTTTGTCGGAAAACCTGCGAGACCAGCCCGACATTTTTATACATCGAAAGCACCTGTCCATCTGCCACGGCGATGCCAGCCGCCTCCTGCCCGCGATGTTGGAGCGCAAACAGGCCAAAGAAGGTCATGCGCGCCACATCTTCGTTAGGGGCAAAGATACCGATAATGCCACACTCTTCGTGGGGGGAGTCACTGAAATAATCTGTCATGGTTTCTCTTGAGGGAAGTATGGAGGAAAACAAGTACACAGGTGGACAAGTAAACAGCACTTCCTTGATTACCTGTGTACTTGTCTACTTATTTACTTCACCATCATCCGCGATAATTTTTTCGGCCTGTTTTCTTTGGAACCCGAGAACGGCTTCCCTTATCGAGGCATCGTACTGCCCGAAAATTTTCGCCGCCAAGAGCGCCGCATTGACCGGTTCCAGCACGAGCGCGGGAGCCACACCCGAGGGCATGCGCAGCGACGAGTAAACATCCGCCCCGCCGAATGAATCGGACGGCGGGGGACAGGCAATCACCGGCGCGCTGACCGAGCCATCGGTGAAGCCGCTCAGGGCATTGCTGCGCCCCGCCACGGTGATATAAACCTTCGGACGCGGATCGGCTTCGTACTGGCGCAGGATTGCCAGGGCATGTTCGGCCGTTTTGTGCGCCGAGCCAATCCGCAGGACGGTTTCGAGACCAAACTGCTGACAGGCCTCGGCGATTTTGTTACAATGCTCCAAATCGGCTTTGGAGCCCATGAGGATAATAACGAGGGGAGTGGTCATGCTTCATTCCTTTCGCAAAATCAAGTAGAAAAGTACACAAGTAGACAAGAAAACAGGTAGTATGGAGAACTTGTCTACCTGTGTACCTGTTTTCCTGCCTACTTCAAAAATTCCTTCAAATTCTCCACCAGCCGCGCTTCCACCGGATAACTCCCTGGCACAAATGCCTGCCCAGTCAGCATTTCATAAATCGTGATGTAACGCTGACTGGCCGAGGCCCAGAGTTCGGCGGGCATGGCCGGGATTTCGCCTTCGCCGCGATAGCCTTTTTCGGCATAGGCAATCCGCACAAACTCCTTGTCGAAGTTTTCCGGCTCCTTGCCAGCCGCCACCTGCGCCTGGTAGCTATCCGCCTTCCAGAAACGGGATGAATCGGGGGTATGAACCTCGTCGATCAGCAGCACGCGGCCATCCGGGGCGCGTCCAAACTCATACTTGGTATCGACCAGGATCAGCCCGGCCTGGCGCGCCAGTTCCTGTCCACGCTTGAAAATCGCCAGCGCCGCCGACTGCACCTGCTCCCAGGTTGCTGAATCGAGCAGACCTTTTTCGGTCACTTCGGCGCAGGTCAGGCGCTCGTCGTGCGCCCCGTCCACGCCCTTGGTGGTGGGCGTGATGATCGGTTCGGGCAAGGCAGCGTTCTTTTTCAACCCCTCGGGGAAAGTGTAGCCGTAAATCTCGCGCTCGCCCAACGCATAGCGATACCAGAGCGCCGTGGAGGTGACGCCGGTGATATAGCCACGCACAATCACCTCCACCAGAAACGGCTCCGCCCGAGTCACGATGGCAGCATTTGGATCCGGCAGTGACTCGATGTGGTTGGGGAGGATGTCCGCGGTTTGGGCGAACCACCAGTCCGAGAGTTGGTTCAGCACCTGACCCTTGTACGGAACCCGCGCCAGGATACGGTCGAAGGCCGAAAGCCGGTCGGTGGTGACGATCAGCCGCTTGCCACCTGACAGGTTGTACCAATCCCGCACCTTTCCGCTGGTCTTGCCGGGCAGGGGCAGGTTGGTTTCGTCGAGGGCCTGGGGAAGCAGTTTGAGCAATTCAATTTGTGAAAGCATGACAACTCCTGTTATTGCGTAGCGTATTTGACGCCGTTTTGGAATAAGACCAACCCGCTACCAGCTTGAACACCCCGCGTCCACTGCGGATGCTGGTACGGATAAATATGATTCTCCGGGTGCGGCATCAAGCCGAGGACGTTACCCTGCGGATTGCAAATCCCGGCTATATCGAGGGTCGAACCATTGGGATTATCCGGATATTCCCCACGCGCGGGGGAGCCATCTGGGAGGATGTAAGTGAGGGCAATTTGGTCTTGTGCGACAAAAGATGAAAGAGGAAAGAGGGAGGTCGTTTGGAAATTGCCTTCGCCATGCGCAATGGGACAGGTAATATTGTCATCCAAACCTTTCGTCCAGATACATTTCTGCGAAATGGGAGCAAGCGTTACCCAACGACATTCAAAATGCCCCTGGGCATTGAAGGTCAAGGTCACGCCCTGACCCATCTGCCCCTCTCCCAAAGGGAGAGGGGTGAGAGGTGAGGGAGAACTCCCCGGCAATATACCCGATTTGACCAACGCCTGGAAGCCGTTGCAAATGCCAATCACGGGCTTGCCCGCCGTCACAAAGGCGGTGATCTCATCCGCAAAATAGGCGTTCAGGTCAAGGGCCAGTAGTTTGCCCGCACCCAGCGCGTCAGCGTAGGAAAATCCTCCCGCCAGGACGAGCATCTGGTAATCGAGAAAGCGCTTTTTACCAGCGCGCAGGGTATTCAGCGGCACCCCTTCGGGGTTGGCGCCAGCCAGCGCCAGGGCATCCGCAACATCAAAATCGCGATTGGTTCCACGGGCTTGCAAAATCAGGGCTTTTGGTTTCATGGGGAAAGATTCCAGGCTTCAACAAGTTGGGGAACAGGAACATCCAAAACGGTAAATCCATGAAACAGGGCTTCGAAGGTCAGTTTTTGGGTTACAGTTCCAATCAAATATAACGGCAATTTTCCCAACAGAGTCAGGAACTTCTCTTTATTGGCCGGGGATATTTCCACCAGCAAAGAACCGGTGCTTTCACCGAACAAAACCGCGAGCGCATCATCCCATAAATTGGATTCAAGCCTGAGGCCCAGCCGTCCGCCAATGCACATTTCAGCCGCGGCAACAGCCAGGCCGCCCTCAGAAATGTCGTGAGCTGAACGAATCAGGCCTTCTTTAATTGCCCGATGAACCGCCTTGTAAACCTGTGGGGTGATTTCATGCACCTCCGGGGTTCTCTCATCTTTTTTAATTCCAGGCATCACCAAGCTGAAATGAGAACCGCCAAAGACAGGCTCAAACTTGCCAATGACATAAATTTCATTCCCCGCTTCTTTAAGATCCATGGTGACAGCTTGATTGACATCCTCGATTATGCCAAGCCCCGAAATAAGCAGCGTGGGCGGAATGGCATGCCGCTGGCCGTCGTTACCCAGGTATTCGTTGTTGAGCGAATCCTTGCCGCTGATAAATGGTGTGCCATAGTGCAAGGCGGCATCGTGACAGCCGCGGCAGGCTTCGATGAGCGTCCCCAGGGTTTCTGGGCGCAGCGGGTCGCCCCAGCAGAAGTTATCCAGGATGGCAATCCGCTCGGGGTCCGCGCCCACGGCCACAGCGTTGCGCACAGCTTCATCGATCGCCGCCCAGGCCATCTTGTAAGCGTCGCGTTTTCCATATTCGGGGTTGATACCGTTCGACAAGACAATCCCTTTCGTCCCTCGCGTTCCAATCGGCTTGAGTACGGCTGCGTCCGAGGGGCCATCCTGCTGGGAACCTGTCAACGGCTTAACCACCGTCCCGCCCTGGATTTCGTGGTCGTAAAGACGGATGACGCGGGCTTTGCTGGCGATATTAGGATGAGAGAGAAGGGAAAGCAATATCCTGGTATATTGGGATTTGTTTGACAAGGGCTTTGTGGGTTGGGGGCGCACGAATCTCTCATTTTCCCGATTTCCCGATTTATCAATCACTGCCCTCAAGCGCCTCTGTGGTATGCCCTCATGCAAAAACTCATTTCCCAATTCAAGCACGATTTTTTCACCATAACGCACCACAATCCGCCCGTTGCCGGTGAAAGCGCCAATGTCAGTCAATTCTGTATCAAAGGTTTCACAGAGTTCCTGCAAGGCCGGGATATTTCCCGGCGGGACAGCCAGCACCATGCGTTCCTGGGCTTCTGAGAGCCAGATTTCCCAAGGCGCCAGGCCGGGATATTTCAGCCGGACACTGGCCAAATCAACGTCACCGCCGATTTTGGAGGTCATCTCGCCAACAGCCGATGACAGGCCGCCCGCGCCGCAATCCGTGATATCAGTGTACAGTCCCAAATCGCGGGCGCGGACAACAACATCGATCAGTCCTTTTTCGGTGATTGGGTCACCAATCTGGACCGAGGCGCCCGAAACTTCACCCGTCTGGGCATCCATCGTCATCGACGAGAATGTCGCGCCGCGCAGGCCGTCCCTCCCGGTGCGGCCGCCGATGACTATCACCCGGTCACCTGGACGCGGGCTTTTGGTGTGCTTGCCCTTCGGGGCCAGGCCCACACAGCCGCAAAAAACCAGCGGATTGGCAGTGTAACCTTCATCATAGAGAATCGCGCCATTAACCGTGGGAATGCCAATCTTGTTGCCATAATCCTGCACCCCGGCAACCACTCCTGATTGGATACGTCGCGGGTGCAAAACACCCTCGGGCAGGGCCTCCAGGCTAAGGTTTTGCGGGCCAAAACACAGGATGTCGGTGTTGGCAATTGGTTTTGCCGAAACGCCGATCACATCGCGGATCACGCCGCCCACGCCGGTATTCGCGCCGCCAAACGGCTCAATCGCTGATGGGTGGTTGTGCGTCTCGACCTTGAACGAGATTTCATATTCATCATCAAAATCGAGGATGCCGGCATTATCGACAAAGGCCGAAATAACCCAGGGGGCATTAATCTGATCGGTGGCAGCCTTCAAGTAAGTCTTAATCAGAGAATTGACGGTGTCGGGTGAATGGTGGGTGGTTTTACCAGCCTCAGACAGCGATGCTTCCTCTACGGTCACCAATGCCTTGAACGTCTTATGCACACAGTGCTCGCTCCAGGTCTGGGCGATCATCTCGAACTCCACATCCGTTGGGTCGCGCTGTTCCTTGCCGAAGTAAGCCTGGATGGCTTTCATCTCAACCAGGTCAAGCGCGGCGCGGCGGTTTTTGGAAACCGCCAACAACCCGTCAGCGCTCAAATTGCGCAAGGGGATCAGTTCCACTTCGCCGCTGGAGGCGGCTTCTTCGGGGAAAGACGGGGTAATTTCGCCCATTTTCCAGTGTTGAATGACATTGTTCACCAAAAGCTGTCTGGCAAGTTTTTCAACCTGGTCCGCCGTTAAACCTTCAAGCAGGAATCTTAAACCGGTTGAAGCGCGACGCACCCCAGCGAAACCAAGCTCGTGAGCGGCCCGGACGATTTGTTCCGCGACCGGGTCAGTCACGCCCGGTCGTAAAGCTACCTCGACAATCGGGGCCTGAGATTCCAGCTTCGTCTCAAGGACAACCTGCCCGTTCCCGATTTCCAATTCCCGAGTCTCGAAATCCTGCGTCGCCGGATCAATTAAAAGTTTTTGGGCCAGCTGACGACATTGATCCTGCGACAGTTGGCCCTCGATGAAGAAGATGTCCTGGCACGCGATCCTTTGCAGGTCGTTAAATCCCAGAGCATGCGCATCCTGCAGATATCCGGCCGAGCGCGGGTCTGGATGGATAAAGCGAACAACAAAACGATAGATAGGCATAGGGATTCCTGTAAAAAAAGATGCGGCGATTGTACTCTGGTCAATTTGTCTAGTCAATCAAAATGAAAAAGTGATTGTGATTAAAGCGACAAGCTATTATAATTGTGTAAAACGTCACAAACATGAACATTTTCAAGTTGCCTTTCGATAGGCAATTTCACGGTTTCAGAATTCGCTCTCTGAGAATTACCGTGGCAAAATCCCAAACTGCGGTACTCTTCACGGGAAATCCCAAAGACTCTCAGGATTTCCAGCTATTTTAAACCATACCGTGATGGATTTCGCAGTGTCACCCTGGCACGTAACATAGCAGCGTGACTTTTGTCACAAGGCTAAGTGCTTTCCAATACTGATGACATTTTCACATATCCCGCATAATACAAGATAGAATTTTCAGACCCTGCCTGACAGGTAAGGTCTCTTTTATCTTAATGCTCCTAAGGAGGGGCTATGACACCAACCGAAGTGCTCGAACAAAAAGGTGCAGGGCTGCGCAAGCAAGAAGACTTGACGCTTCTACACGAGGTGAGCGTAGCAACTGCGGGTGTATCACATCTGGAAATGTGCATCCAGTGTGGTACCTGCGGTGGTTCATGCCCATCAGCAGCCGATATGGATCACACGCCCCGCATGCTTTTTGCCATGCTCCGGGCGGGGATGCGCGACGAGGTTCTGCGCAGCAACACACCCTGGATCTGTGTTTCCTGTTATCACTGTGTGGTGCGCTGCCCACAAATTGTCCACATCCCGGATGTGATGTACACCCTTAAAGGGATGGCGATTAAAGCCAAACTCTACAAAGACTCAACTGCGCCCCATTTCTCCCAGACCTTTGTTGGAATGGTAGAAACCTTCGGGCGCAGTTTTGAACTTGGCTTGGCAACCCGACATTATCTGCAACACTATCCCCTGCGTTTACCGGGGATGGCGATTATGGGTTTGGGATTAATGACCAAGAGCCGCATGACCATTCTCCCCAAACAAATCAAGCACATGGATCAACTCAAGGCCATCCTGAACAAAGCCAAAACTCTGGAGTTGACAGCATGAACGAATATATTTATTACCCCGGATGTTCCATGGAAGGCAGCGCCAAAGCTTACTACGATTCGCTCAATGCAATCAAAGGCACGCTGGAAATGGAATTGCACGAGATTGATGACTGGAATTGCTGCGGTGCAACCGAATATGTCGGCATGAATCTGATCCCGGCTTATTCCCTCATCGCCCGCAACCTAGCGCTGGCGGCCCAGCAAACCTCCGGCAACAAGACTGTTCTAGCCCCCTGCTCTGCCTGTTATCTGAACCTGGAAAAGGCAGACCATTATATGGCCGAACGCCCGACACTGGGCGAAAAGGTGAATGAAGCGCTGGCGGCTGGCGGACTCCACTACGATGCTGGGTCGCTCTCCATTCGGCACTTACTGGATGTGCTCGTCAATGACGTGGGGTTGGAAACCATTAAGAATAAAGTTACCCGCCCTCTGGCAGGGATGCGCGTTGCACCTTACCTGGGCTGCATGGTTCCGCGCCCCGACTACAAACATCGCTGGTCTGATTTTGAACAACCAACTGAACTGGATGACTTGCTGAAAGCCCTCGGCGCAGACGTGGTGGATTTCCCCTTGAAGACCGAATGCTGCGGCGGGCATATGACCCAAATTGGCCCGGAAACTGCCTACGAACTCATCCGCCGCTTGGTTTCCGCCGCGGAAGAAAACCAGGCCGATATCATGGTCACCGTTTGCCCGATGTGCCAGATGAACCTGGATGCTTACCAGAACGAGACAAATCATTTCTTTGGCACGCATTTCGCGATGCCAATCGTCTTCTTTACCCAGTTGATGGGCATCGCCTTTGGCGCAGAACCAAAAGAGGTCGGTTTTGGGATGGAACTGGTCAGCGCCAACAAAGCACTGGCCCGAATTGGTGTGGAAACACCTGCCCCAACCGAAGCCCCGCGCAAAAAAGTTGAAGGCTTACCGATGCCCTCGCGGAAATTCAAGAAAAAGTTAATCGAACACTCCAGCCAGGAGGGGCAAAAATGAGCGCGAAAGGGAAAACCCCTAAGGAAAAAATCGGCGTCTACGTCTGCCACTGCGGTTCCAACATCGCTGGCGTGATCGATGTCGCCCAAGTCAGTGAATGGGCCGGAAAAGAACTGGCAAACGATGGCGTGGTTGTTGCTCGCAACTATAAGTTTATGTGTTCGAGCCTCGGGCAAGAACTGATCGAGAAAGATATCAAAGAGCTTGGCCTGACAAGAGTGGTAGTCAGTGCCTGTTCACCACACCTGCACGAACCGACATTCCGCAATGCCTGCTCACGGGCTGGCTTGAACCCCTACTTGTTCGAAATGACCAACATCCGCGAACAAGATTCCTGGGTAACGGTCGACAAAGTCGAAGCCACAAAAAAGGCCAAAGCCCTGGTGGCAGCCGCAGTTGGAAGAGTCGCCTACCAAAAACCCCTGGAAGCCTTGATGGTTCCGATCAACCCCAACACCTTGGTGGTTGGTGGTGGCGTCACTGGCATTCAAGCCGCGCTCGAAATTGCCAATAGCGGCAAACACGTCTACCTGGTGGAGCGTGAACCCTCCTTGGGCGGACACATGGCCCAGTTTGATAAGACCTTCCCTACTCTCGACTGTTCAGCCTGTATCCTGACCCCGCGCATGGTCGATGCCGGAAATAGCCCCAACATTACCCTGCTGACCTGGAGCGAGGTGGAGAGCGTCAGCGGTTATATCGGCAACTTCAAGGCCATCATCCGCAAAAAGGCGCGCTTCGTTAACGAAGAGTTGTGCACCGGCTGCGGGGTCTGTGTCGAAAAATGTCCCAAAAAAGTTATCGACGAGGTTTATGAAGCAGGTTTGGGCTACCGCAAAGTAATTTACACCCCATTTGCCCAGGCTGTCCCCAATTACCCTGTCATCGATCACGAAAATTGCACCTTCTTTCAAAAAGGAACTTGCAAGGCTTGTGAGAAATTCTGCCCCACCAGCGCGATCGACTTCAATCAAAAAGACCAATTAATCGAAATCGAAATCGGAAACATCATCCTGGCCACCGGCTATGACTTGTTCGACGCCAGTAAAGTCACGAATTATGGTTATGGCCGCCTTCAAAATGTCTTTACCAGCCTGGAATTTGAACGCTTAACCAACGCTTCTGGGCCAACCGGGGGGAATATCACCCTGCGCGATGGCAAGACCAAGCCTGAATCGGTGGGAATCATCCACTGCGTTGGGTCGCGCGACAAGAACTACAACAATTACTGTTCAACCATCTGCTGCATGCAGAGCTTGAAATTTGCCCATCTTGTCAAAGAACGCACTGGGGCAACCGTTTATGAGTTCTATATCGACATGCGAACCGCCGCTAAATCCTATGACGAGTTCTACCAGCGAATCCTGGAAGAAGGAACCCTCTTCGTTCGCGGGAAAGTGGCCGAAGTAAGCAACGTGGCCCGCGCTCCTCATGAAAAGGGCAAACTGATTATCCAGGTAGAAGATACTTTCATTGGCAAACAGCGCCGTGTGGCGGTGGATATGGTCATCCTCTCGAACGGCATGGAACCGCGCGCCGATGCCAAACAGACCGGACAACTTTTTGGGATTTCCTGCTCGTCCGATGGTTGGTTCATCGAACGCCACCCCAAGCTGGACCCCATCGCAACCATGACGGATGGCGTCTTTGTTGCCGGAACCTGCCAGGGGCCGAAAGATATCCCCAGTTCTGTAGCACAAGGCGCGGCCGCCGCGGCCCGGGTCATGTCCATCATCGGCCAGGGTGAGATCGAAATTGAAGCTGCCACGGCCATCGTGGATGAAACCACCTGCGTAGGCTGCAAACAGTGTGTCGCCTCCTGCCCATACCAGGCAATTGTTTACCAGGAAGATAAAGGCAAAGCCTACGTTCAGGAAGCGCTCTGCAAAGGCTGCGGCACCTGTGTGGGAACCTGCCTACCCAAATCCATCAACCTCAAGCATTTCACCGACGAACAAATTGTGGCCGAAATGATCGGCGCAATGCGGGTGATGAAATCCTTCGAAACAACGGAGGTGGCATAATGCAAGACCCGAAGATTATCGGCTTTTTATGTAACTGGTGTTCCTATCGCGGCGCTGACACAGCCGGTATGGCACGCATGAAATACCCGCCAAATGTGAAGATCATCCGTGTTCCTTGCAGTGGACGCATCTCGCCCGAGTTGGTCCTGCGCACCTTCCGCGAAGGCGCCGATGGCGTCATGGTTCTCGGCTGTCACATCGGCGACTGCCACTACGCGACCGGCAATCACCGCACAGCCAAGCGCATGCCGGTACTCAAGAAACTCCTGGAATACAATGGCATTGAATCGGAGCGGCTCTATATCAACTGGGTCTCTGCTGCAGAAGGCGAAAAATTTGCAACTGTCATCAAGGAATTCACCGAAAAAATCGGCGCAATGCAACCTTTTATGGAGGCAATTAAATGAGCGACCGACTAGTTTCCTTGCGCGAAACGATTGAAAAAGTATTGCCAGAGGTGGACGGTGTGTTGGCACTGCGCAGCGGGCCGCATGGCATCGTGGCCCCCCACCTGTTCCACAAAGAACACCCCGAAGAGCTGACAAAACTGGCAATCTGGCCCAAAGAGCCCGTGCCCGACATTCTGAAAATTATCCTGCGTGCCCATCCGGATGCGAAACTGGCGATTGTCTGCCGGGGTTGCGAAGAGCGCGGGATGGTTGAAATGTTCAAGCATGCCCAGCTCAAACTGGAAAATGTAACCCTGATCGGTTTGCAATGCGAACAGGATGAAGCCGAATTCTGCCGTTGCGCCAAACCCTTCACGGTGCATACCAAGACAGTTGTTGGCCAGCCGATCAAGGGCGTTGCCGATCCCCTGACAGAGAAAATTGCGGCCATGAGCCAGCCCGAAAAATTGGCTTTCTGGAAACAGGAATTCGAACATTGCATCAAGTGCTACGGTTGCCGCACCATTTGCCCACAATGCTTCTGCAACATCTGCGCTCTCGAAGACGAAACCTGGGTTCCAACCGGCCGCCTGCCGCTGCCCAGCCCATCGATGTATCACCTGGTGCGCGCCATGCACATGACCGCCAAATGTGTGGCCTGCCGCGAGTGTGAGGAAACCTGTCCGGCGGATATCCCGATCGCTGTCCAGTTCCGCATGATTGCGAAGGACGTCAAAGAGATGTTCAACTACGAACCTGGCGCAGACATGGAACAAAAGCCGCCGCAGTTGCTGGTACTCGAAGAAGGCGACTACAAACGCACCGGTCTGCCGCACTAAGGAGAGATGCCATGATTGAATACGAAAATGTTCTAACCACCTGTCCTTACTGCGGCACTGGCTGCGCCATGCACCTCCAAGTACTGGATAACAACCTGGTTGGCACGCTTCCGGCGAAAGGCCATGTTGTCAGTGAGGGCGGGCTGTGCATCAAAGGCTGGAATGTCCATGCTTTTGTCAACCATCCTGAGCGACTGAAGACACCCCTGATCCGCAAAAACGGCAAACTCGAAGAAGCCACCTGGGATGAAGCGCTCAAACTGGTGGCCGATAAGTTTGGCGAATTCAAAGCCAAGGACGGCCCTGATAGTATCGCCTTCCTGGCTTCGGCCAAATGTACCAACGAAGAAAACTACCTGATGCAAAAGTTTGCCCGCGCGGTGATCGGCACGAATAACATCGATCACTGCGCCCGTCTCTGACACGCTCCCACTGTGGCCGGTCTGGCCGCATCCTTTGGGAGTGGTGCCATGACGAATTCGATCCCCGAATTTGAGACGGATACCAATTGTTTCTTGATCATTGGCTCAAACACCTCGGAAGGTCACCCACTGATCGCCACCCGTGTGCTCAGAGCTAAGAAACGCGGCGCGAAAATCATCGTTCTTGATCCGCGCAAAAACCAAATCGGTTATTGGGCCGATATCTTCTATACCTTCCGCCCCGGCAGCGATGTGGCGATTTTCAACGGCCTGATGAACGTCATCATCGGCGAAGGACTTCATGACGAGGCCTTCGTCGCCGAGCGCACCGAAGATTTCGAAACGCTGAAGACGCTGGTGGCCGAATACACCCCCGAAAAAGTCGCTGAAATCAGCGGCATCCCTGCTGAAGGCATCCGCGAGATTGCGCGTACTTATGCGAAAGGCAAACCTGCCGCCATCTTGTATGCGATGGGCATCACCCAGCACACCACCGGCGTGGACAATGTCAAGTCCACCTCGAACCTGGCGATGCTCTGTGGTAACATGGGCATTCCCGGCGGCGGCGTCAACCCCCTGCGCGGCCAAAATAATGTCCAAGGCGCCTGCGACATGGGCGGCCTGCCCAACGTCTACCCTGGCTACCAGGTTGTCACATCCGAAGAAGTCCAGAAGAAATTCCAGGATGCTTGGGGCTCTGCCGGGCCGCTGACCGTTGGCCTGACCATCACCGAGATGCTGCATGCTGCCCAGGAGGGCAAAGTGCGCGCCCTGTTCGTAATGGGCGAAAACCCGATGGTCTCCGACCCGGACCTCAACCACGTCCGCCACTGCCTGGAGCAGACCGAATTCCTGGTGGTGCAGGATATCTTCTTGACCGAAACGGCACAGTTGGCGCATGTTGTGCTGCCCGGTGTCACCTTTGCTGAAAAGAACGGCACGTTCAGCAATACTGAGCGGCGCGTCCAACGCGTTCGCCAGGCGATCAAGCCAATTGGCAAGGCAAAAGAAGATTGGGTCATCCTTTGCGAATTGGGCCAAAAGATGGGCTCCAAGGGTTTCGACTTCCAGTCGGCCAAGGCAGTCATGGAAGAGATCAATAAGTTGACCCCCTCCTATGGCGGCATCACCTACGAGCGGCTCGAGGAACTCGGTTCCCTGCAATGGCCATGCCCCGCAGTGGATCACCCAGGAACGCCCTACCTGCATAAAGGCAAGTTCTCTCGTGGACTGGGCAAGTTCTTCGCCTTGGAATTCAAGGAGCCCAACGAACTCCCGAGCGAGGAGTATCCCTTCACACTGACCACCGGCCGCCTGATGTTCCATTTCCACACCGGCTCGATGACCCGCCGTTCGCCGAAACTGCACAGCGAAGTATCCGAAGCCTACGTGGAAATTAACGTGGATGACGCCAAGAAAATCGGACTGAACGGGCACAAGACTGTCCGTGTCTCCAGCCGGCGCGGCCAGATCGAACTGGGCGTGCGCGTCACCGACGATATCAAACGCGGTGTCATCTTTATCCCCTTCCATTTCGCCGAAGCCGCCGCAAACACGCTGACCAATTCGGCCATCGATCCGGTCGCAAAAATTCCTGAATACAAGGTCTGCGCTGTAAAAGTTGAAATAGTATAGTTTTCCCACCAGTTCCAGGCAATTGCTTGGAACTGGCAGCCTTTCTATATTCGGAGGAACAAGATGGACATTCGAAAAATCTACACATACGCGCTTCAGCGCGAACACGAAGGCAAACGCTTCTTCGAAGAAAATGCCGGGCGGCTCAAGCACGCTGCTGCCGTTGGCGCCTTCAAGGAACTGGCCGCCGAAGAGCAAAAGCACATCGAATTCATCGAAAGTCAACTGGCCGCCCTGGATAAAGGCCAGCCAGCCAGCAGCGAAGCCCTCAAGAAGGAACTCGACGAAGGCGCCTTTTTCTCAAACCGCGCCGAATCCGAAATGCTCGACCAGACCGTCCTGGAAGCCATGGTTCCCGACCTGCCGGTCCTGCGCATGGCCTACTTGATTGAACTTGACTTTGCCCAATTCTACGAAACCTCGGCCAAACAAGCCGAAGGCGAGGCACAAAAAGTGCTGCAAACCCTGGCGAAATGGGAGCGCACGCACGAAGCGCTCTTCAAGAAAATGCACGACAAGGCTTACGAAGCCTATACCCAGATGCCCTGGGGAGGCTAGTGGTTGGCGTAAGACTTCTATGTAATAAGGAGGAGCAAACCCTACCAAGTATCACAACTTTATCTGGAAGCAACCATTCGAAGTTCACTAAACCAACCAACAATTTTTATATGAGGAGAATTTTCAATGACTGAACAAATTTCGTTTGATGCAATTCTGCCGCCCGGGATGGCTGTCAAAGCTGAAGACCTGGGTGTCAAGAAAGCCAACATGAAAGCTGCCAATATGTTCATGCTGGCCGTCCTGGCCGGCGCGTTCATTGGCATCGGCGCCATTTTCGCAACCACCGTTGCGGCTGGCGGCATGTCTGTTAAAGACGCAGCCGGCGCGGCGGCCTTCTCAACCGGTCTGCCCTACGGGATTACCCGCCTGCTCGTTGGTCTTGTCTTTTCCGTTGGCCTGATCCTGGTCGTGGTGGGCGGCGCAGAACTGTTCACCGGCAACACCCTCATCACCATGGCCTATGCCAGCAAGAAAGTCACCCTGGTTCAGCTGCTCCGCAACTGGGGCATCGTCTACGTTGGCAACCTGGTTGGTTCGGTCCTGACCGCCTACATTGTCTTCCTGGGCAAACAATATACCTTTGGGAATGGCGCGATTGGGCTGGCTGCCTTGAACATCGGCGAAGCCAAAACTGCCCTGACTTTTATCCAGGCTGTGGCCCTGGGAATCATGTGTAATGCCCTGGTTTGCATGGCCGTTTGGATGTGCTACAGCGCTCGCAGCACCACCGACAAAATCCTTGCGATCATCCCACCCATCTCCTGCTTCGTCGCCGCTGGCTTCGAGCACAGCATTGCCAACATGTATTTCATCCCGGCTGGCCTGTTTGTCAAAGCTTCTGGGGATGCCAAGTTCTTCGAAATGATTGGCAAGACTGCCGCGGACTTCCCGCACCTGACCTGGGGCAACTTCTTCATCAGCAACCTGGTTCCGGTCACCATCGGCAACATCATTGGCGGCGCCATCATGGTTGGCCTGGTCTATTGGTTCGTCTACAATCGCAAGACCAGTTAATCCTTTGATCCAAGCGCCGGTCTGCTGGTTGCCCTCCCGGGCAAACAAAATGCAGGCGTTTTTACAAAACTGCTCCTGTCGCGCGATTGCGACAGGAGCAGTTTTCCTTTCTATCAGGTTTTCTTGTGCTTCTTACTTGGACCAGATGGCCAATTCAAGCGTAATCCGATCGAAATAACTACCATCCGGCAAGGCGCCCTGCCCATATTGCATATCAGAGACAGTCGCGATCATTTGTAAAGTTTGGGTCTCGAGCACAATCTGCTTCTGCGGCTGGACAGGCACAAGCTCACCCTTGGCCTCCAGCTTGGCGCGGAAACCGGGGTCATTAAACGCATGCGGGCTCATCAAAACTTTGGTAACCGTCTGAATATCATTTTTATCGAACATCCAGACTTCGAAAGCGGTCACCTTCTTGGGATCACCCACGCCGATGGTTTCCGAAATGCCCACCCCACATTCGCCCAGGAACTCTCCGGAAGGCGAATCAATGCTGAAGGAATCGTCGAAGAGATCATCGCCAATCACGTAGGTGGTTACGTACTGGGCAACCGGTGGCGCTTCGCCCATCGCCACATAGTCGGTTTTCTCCACTGCGCGGGCATAATCCGCAGCCTGTTGGGCAGGAGTGATTTCACCACTGCGATGCCCCCCGCGCAGGAGCCAGAAAGCCGCTGCGCCCACACCGGCAACCGCTAAAAGCCCGCCCAGGATGATGGCTACACTGACAGCTGACGGGGCGCTGCCGCCAGAGGTGGGCGTTTCAGCTGGCGCATTATAAAGGTTCCTGCGCTTCAACATATCCTTAAACTGGTCGACAAAATTTGGGTCGAGCTTGCCAGGGTTGGCCTTGACATTTTGGAACAACGCATAAGCGCCAAGGCCAAGGTCGGTATAGCGTTTTACCGCCAACTCCTCATCGCCATTGACGCGGAACGAGTCAATGGTCATCCGCAGGTATTCATCCTGCAAATCGGCGCGCAAGAGATAGACAGGCGCATCAACCCATTCCACAGGCTGGATGCCCCAGCCCCACCCGAGGCCAAGGGCCATGCCCAGAATCAAGGCCAAAAGGGCAACTACGATCGGACGCTTTAGCATGTCTTGTAAATTCATCTACGGCTCCTTCTTAATGTAGGCCGGGCGCCAGGAACGAACATTTAATCTATTATACAAGAAAACCGCAAAAGGCATACTTTCAAAAACGGTTTAAAACCCTGTCAGTTAGCAAAGACAACCCGGTTTCATCTACTCTGAAACCGCATCTGAGAGAACTTCATCAAGCAGGAAAGTCTCTGCGCAACCCAAGCAGGAGGCTTCGCGTTTATTGGCAATCACCAGCAGACCTTTGCAATTCGGGCAGGGACGGGCCAAGGGGCGTTTCCAAGAGGTAAATTCACAATTTGGATAGTTGGCGCAACCATAGAAGACCCGGCCCTTGCGGGTTTTCCGTTCAACCAGGTCGCCATGATCCTTGGGGCATTCCACGCCGATCTTTTCAAGCCAGGGTTCCGTGTAACGACAATCCGGAAAACCAGAGCAGGAGATGAATTTTCCAAAACGACCAAAACGGATGACCAGGTCCTTGCCGCACTGCGGGCAGGCGCGCCCAATCGGCTCGGGCCCCGTCTTGGTGATAGGCATTTCCGCCTGGGCCTTTTGCACTTTGACGGCAAATGGGCGGTAAAAAGCGTCCATAATCCTGACCCAATCGGCCTGGCCTTCCGCGATTTTATCCAGATCGTTTTCCATGGTGGCCGTGAAGTTCAAATCGACAATTTCAGGGAAATATTGCACCATCATCTCATTGACCAGAACACCCGTTTCTGTTGGTTCAAGGCGTTTATCCACGCGGACAACATATCCGCGCTCCTGGATAGTGGACATGATCGGCGCATAGGTTGAAGGGCGGCCAATCCCATAGCTTTCCAACGCTTGGACAAGCGATGCCTCCGAAAAACGAGGCGGTGGCTGCGTGAAATGCTGCTCGGGAATCAGACGGATTAGTTCCTGTTTCTGTCCTTCAGCAATGTCAACGGGGATGCGCACATTGTCTTCACCCTCGCCTTCCAGGGGTTTGGCATCTTCATCCCGAGATTCTTCGTAGACAACCAAAAAACCCGGGAACTTTACGGCTGACCCCGCAGCGCGAAACATGTAGGTATGCTCCGATTCGCCAGTAACTTCGACTGAAAGCGTATCATAGATCGCCGATTCCATTTGCGAGGCCACAAAACGCTGCCAGATCAGCTGGTAAAGCTTGAACATGGCCGGCTCAAGAAACGGTTTGACTTTTTCAGGATCGCGCAGCACCGAGGTGGGGCGGATGGCTTCATGCGCTTCTTGTGCGCCAACCGCGCGGGTTTTATATTCCGGCGGCTGGTCGGGTAAAAAGTCGCTGCCATAACGCGCTGTAATATACTGGCGAGCTTCGTTACGCGCAACTTCCGAAATATTGGTTGAATCGGTGCGCATGTAGGTAATCAAGCCGGTCGCGCCGCCATCCCCAACATCGATCCCTTCGTAAAGCCTTTGGGCCAGCGCCATGGTGCGCTTGGCCGTAAAACCAAGCCGCCGGGAGGCATCCTGCTGGAGCGTGGACGTTATAAATGGCGCAGACGGTTTGCGCTTGCGTTCACCCCGCTTGACTTTCGTTACGCTGTAAGCCGTTTTTTCCATATCCATCAACAACGGCCGTGTCTCAGCCTCAGACTTCAATTCGAAGTCCTTGTCATCGATCCGCGCCAGCTTGGCAATAAAGGCAGATTTTGCCCTCGCGCCTTCCGGCTTAAATTCAGCTGAAATCGTCCAGTATTCCTGCGGGATAAAATCGTTGATTTCAGCCTCGCGCTCCACGATCAGGCGCAGCGCCACCGATTGCACACGCCCGGCGGAGAGTCGCCCGCGCACTTTTTCCCACAGGATGGGGCTGATGGAGTAACCGACGAGGCGATCCAGAACACGGCGGGCTTGCTGGGCATTGACCAGGTCCATATCAATCGCGCGTGAGTGGCTGAAAGCCTCGGCAATAGCCGGCGCGGTGATCTCATGAAAGGAAACGCGATGGGTCCGGGCAGGCTCGATTTCCAGAGCTTCAGACAGGTGCCAGGAAATAGCCTCCCCCTCGCGGTCAGGGTCAGTCGCCAGGAAAATTTCAGCATGGGATTTGGCCAATTGCTTAAGGTCCTTGACAACCGGTTTTTTCTCGTTCGGGACGCGATACTTGGGCGCGAAATCATGATCGACATCCACCGATAACTGGGAACGCAATAAATCGCGCACGTGACCAACCGAGGCCCGCACCGTATAACCTTTCCCGAGGAAACGGCCCACCGTTTTGGCCTTGGCTGGCGATTCGACAATGACCAGCTTGCCGGAGCGCTTTGGCTCAGGCTTTTCAACCTTGGGCGCAGCCATCCCTTCATGAGCCTCCGTCCGGCCTGTACGGAACATGGCGGTGCCGCACACCGGACATTTTCCACGTGTGACGGGTGCGCCAGCTTTGTTAAACGTGGCTTGCGGCTCAGATACTTCGCGCTTGGTCTTGCATTTCATGCAGTAGGCTTCCATGGTCTCTCCACAACCTCGATCCTCAAGAACCCAGGATCTCCAAATTTTTAAATATAACGTTCCTGGTGGTGTTTCTTCAAATGCGCCACCACCTCGCGGACTTTTTGCGACTGGTCAGATTTGCACACCAGCAATACATCCCCGGCATCCACAATCACCATGTCATCCACACCGATGGTCACTACCAGGCGCTCATTGCCCGGGGCAGCATAAATCAAGGTGTTGTGCGTCTCAAGAGCCAGGTGCTGGCCATTGACGCCGACATTACCGTCCATATCGGGCAATAACACTTCAAAAAGCGAATCCCATGAGCCGACATCGCTCCAGCCCAGGCCGCCCGCCGGAAGCACCGCCACCTTTTCAGCTTTTTCCATCACACCGTAGTCGATGGTTTCCACCTTCAAATCGGGCCAGATGGATTCGATCACGGCAGCAGGCTCCGGGGAGTCTAATCCCGCAGCAATTTTCCCAAGGGCAGTGTAAAGCTCGGGCATCTGGCGCTGCAATTCGCCGAGAATCATCTCCGTTGTCCAAATAAACATCCCGCTGTTCCAGGAATGGCCACCCATGCGCAGCATTTTTTGAGCAGTGGCGTCATCCGGTTTTTCCTTGAATCGGCCGACACAATAAGTCGGATATTTGAAATCGCCTGAGAGCGGCTCACCCTGCTGGATATAACCGTAAGCGGTGGATGGATAAGTGGGTGTTATGCCCAGGGTGACGAGGTAGCCGCTCCTGGCTACTTCAAAGGCGGCTCGTAAAAGGTAATGGAACAAATCACGATTGCGAATGAAATGATCGGATGGCAGGACTGCCATCACCGCCTGCGGGTCACGTTTGTGCAGGATGGCAGCCGCCAACCCCACAACCGAGGCTGTGCCCCGCGGGGCCGGTTCCACCAGGTAGTTTTCGAATGGGATTTCGGGGGCCTGCTGCCGCATCTCGGCAACCTGCCCGGCAACTGTAACAACAAGAATGCGCTCAGGCGGGAATAAACCCTCAAGGCGCTGCACAGTTCCCTGGAACAGGGTCGCTTCTCCGATCAGCGGCAGGAGTTGTTTGGGGCGTTCTTTCCGTGAGACCGGCCACAGGCGCGTGCCGCCGCCGCCAGCCATGATGATTGCGTATGTGTGTTCCATTTTTTTTCTCAGATCTTCATATTTTTGAATTTATTCGCTGTTTACTGCGTGAGTTGTTGCACCAGCTTGTCGATCGGCTGCAGCCTCGTGCCAAAAAGCTTAGGCTTTATATCAGATCGGTCTTATACTCAGCCTGGCCATCTCTCACTGCCACGTAATTCATCCCGCCCACCTGGCGCACCATCCCTTTGAGTTCCATCATGGTCAGCGCCGCAGAGATTTTCTCGATCGGCAGTTCCAATTGGGCGCGAAGATCGTCCACATGCTTCGGCTCAGTGTTGAGAAAGTCCAGCAAGGCGGCCTCAGTCGCGTTAGAAGGCACTGCGCGGCGGATTTCACGGCGTTCCACGTTGCGGGTCAGGTCGAGCGCTTCAAGCACGTCGGCAGGCTGAAGCAGGGCTTTCGCGCCATTGGCAATCAGACGGTTGGCGCCTTTACTTTGCGGAGCATAGACTTGCCCCGGCACCGCAAACACGTCACGGCCCTGCTCCACGGCGAATTCTGCCGTAATCAGCGCGCCACTGGTATCCCCCGCTTCTACTACGACAACCGCCATCGACAGCCCGCTGATGATGCGGTTGCGCGGCGGAAAATTGGCGCTTTCGGGTGGTGTACCGGGTGCATAGTCGCTGATGACCGCTCCCTGCGACATGATTTTTTCGGCCAGTGAGCGATGCTCGGGCGGATAAATTTTATCCACGCCTGAACCAAGGACTGCCAGTGTCCGCCCCCCGGCTTTGAGCGCCGCGCTGTGAGCCACAGCATCCACTCCTCGCGCCAGGCCGCTGACGACGGTCACGCCGTTATGGGCGAGGACGGTCGCCAACTCTTCGGTCACCTGGCGGCCATAGGAGGTTACTGCGCGCGTTCCAACAACGGCCACCGACCAGCCATCTTCGGCTGTCAGATCGCCGCGCAGGTATAGCACAGGCGGCGGCTGGTCGATCTCTTTCAGGTGCGCGGGGTATTCGGCATCCTCCCAGGTGAGAATGCGGATGCCATTTTTCTCGGCCTGGGAAATCACCTCATCCAAATTGACACTGTTCCTGACCTGGAGCACGCGCTCGGCCAATTTGGGGCTGAGGCCAGCAGCCACCAGATCAAAAGGCGAGGCGCTCCAGGCGCTCTCAGCCGTTCCAAAGTAATCGAGTAGGGCCTGCAAACGCACTGCCCCAATCCCCTTGACGAGGGTGAACCCAACCCAATAACGTCTGTCGTTCATATCCAATTTGGAGAGATCTTCCAATTGTCTATTCGGCGCGCTCGCCACCATCCACCAAGCCAGGCAGCAGGTGAACACGCATTGTTTTTGTATCCAGGTTTACATTCAGGAGAACCTGTTTAAGCGCCGGGAGCAGGATTTCGCGTTCGTCAGCGTTTTTGACCACATAAACATCATTTGCGCCGGTTTCGATGATTTCGGTGATAACTCCCAGGGCAGTTCCGAATTCGTCGACCACGTTCAAACCGATGATCTGGTGATGGTAATACTCACCCTCAGGGAGCGGCGGTCGGTCTTCGACCAAGACATAAACTGTCTGGGCGCGATATTTCGCCGTCTGTTCGACGGTGGATATCCCTTCGAAACCCAGGAGCAGCCCATCGTTATGCGGGCGGCGTCGGGTGATTTTGAGCGCTTGTTTCCTATCTCCAACAAAAAGGGTTGTGCCGGGCTTGAGACGCTCGGGGAAATCGGTTAACACATCCAGGAGGAGATCGCCGCGAATGCCATGAGAGCGGCGCAGGGTTCCAACTGCCAAATAGACAGGCTCGCCTTCCACTGGCGAGCCTGGTTTACCAGCGCTGGCTGGCGCTTTCAGTGTGGGCGTCAAGGCTCCACCACATCGAGCGTGACTTGCTGACCTTCACGTTCTGCGGCAACCCGCAAGAGAACACGAATGGCATTCGCCACACGTCCGCTTTTCCCGATCACGCGTCCCATGTCATCCTTCGAGACTTTTAATTCCAACCGCACGCGGCTGCCCTGACGGGACTGGGTGACTTCAACTTGATCAGGACTTTCAACAAGAGCCTTGGCAATGTACTCGGTGAGGACTTTCATTTGCTCCTCTACTGCTTGATGCGCAAATATCTGAATTTTTGAGCCGGAAAATGGCTAAAATCGAGTATATCTCTTTAGAAAGTTACACAACACATTACAAAGTCCTCACCCCTGCTCTTTTCTCACTTGAGAGGCAAGGAGGGGTGAGGACGAGATCGACGGTTAGTTCTTGCGCGTGTTCACTGGGGCTGCGCGCTTCACTTCAGCAGCCTTGGCTTCGTCAGTGAGGGTTTCAACCGCTTCGCCCTTCTTGAAGCGGGCAAAACGATCAGCGGTGCCAGTGGTCTTGAACAACTGAGCAACGGACTCGGTGGGCATGGCACCCTTGCTCATCCACTCATAGATACGAGCTTCATCGATGGTGATGGTGGCAGGCTCGGTGCGGGGGTTGTAGAAACCAACAATTTCAAGGAAACGCCCGTCGCGGGGCTTTTCCGAGTCTTGAATAACGATGCGGTAGGACGGCTGGTTTTTCAGACCGACACGGCGTAAACGAATGCGAACCATGGAATTTACTTACTCCTTAACTTGGGTTGATTTGATGAGCATGGCTGAGGACGCAGGCTGCGTCCGAGGCGCATACCCTCCAATGGTTTCGGCACGCTCAACCCAACGGGTTGGCGTCAGCGCGGCGGGGGGAGGGGTGCGCTCTAAGGAAGCGCGCCTCGCAAAGCTGGAATGCCTATAGGGGGTTCATTTTACTTGAAAACAATCATTAAATGAAGGGGCTAACCGAAGAGTTTCGGCAAACCTTTCATCCCCGTTTTTTGCAGGGTTTTCATCAATTTTTGCGTTTCGCGGAACTGCTTCATCAGGCGGTTCACATCCTGCACTTCGTTGCCTGAACCGGCCGCAATGCGGCGGCGGCGGGAGGCGTTGAGAAGCTCAGGATCGCGGCGTTCCTGGCGGGTCATCGAGTTGATGATGGCTTCCATTTGTTTGAAGTTTTTTTCGATATCTCGCGGATCGACTGACTTGGCCGCCTGCCCCAATTGGCCGGGCAGCATTTCCATGATCTGGCTGAGCGGGCCCATTTTGCGCATCTGGCGCATCTGGTCGAGCCAGTCTTCCAGGTCGAGCTGGCCCTTCATCATTTTTTCGGCCTGTTTTTGAGCCGACTGGGCATCGAAAGCAGCTTCGGCTTTTTCGATCAGGCCAAGCATGTCGCCCATCCCCAAAATCCGCGAGGACATGCGGGACGGGTCGTAGGTTTCCAGCGCATCGAGCTTTTCGCCGGTTCCCAGGTACTTAATCGGTACCCCGGTCACAGAGCGGATGGAGATCGCCGCCCCTCCGCGCGCATCGCCGTCCATTTTGGTCAGGATCAACCCGGTAATGGCAAGCGTATCCCGAAATCCTTCGGCAACATGCAGCGCTTCCTGGCCGATCATCGCATCGACCACCAGGAGGACTTCGACCGGCGAGATTTTCTTTTCGATGGCCTTGAGTTCCGTCATCAAAGTCTCGTCAAGCTGGGAACGACCGGCCGTATCGACGATCATGACCGAGTAACCGCCCTTTTGAGCCTGGTCGAGCGCATACGCGGCCAACTCCGGCGGTTTTTTGTTCAGATCTGCAATAACCGGCACGTCCACGCGCTCACCCAACTGCTGTAACTGCTGGACAGCCGCCGGGCGATAGGGGTCACCGGCCACGAGCATGACACGCTCGCCTTTGGAGCGCAACAACTTGGCCAGCTTGCCGGCATGGGTGGTTTTCCCGGAACCCTGCAAGCCAACCATCAAAACAATGCGCGGTTTGGCGCCACTCAGATTCAGGGGCGCCGGCTCACCCAGGGTCGCGATCAGTTCTTCATGAACAATTTTGATGACCTGCTGGCCGGGGTTGAGCGCCTTCGAGACTTCCGCACCAATCGCCCGCTCGCGGACCCGGGCAATGAAACTCTTGACCACGCTGTAGTGGACATCGGCTTCAAGCAAGGCCAGGCGCACTTCACGCATGGCAACATCCACATCGGCTTCGGAGAGCTTGCCGCGTTTTCGCAGTTGGTCAAAGACTTGGTTCAGACGGTTGGTCAGGTTTTCAAACATAGCGCGCAGATTGTAGCGTGTTATCGGAAGATGGTCAAGTTGAACGCCATAGATTAAAAAACACAGATGGTGGAGACACTCCACCATCTGTGCGACACTCGAAAGATGTTACTCCATCACCCCAAACCAGCCTCTTCTTTCCATCCACTTTGCCAGCTCCAGCACCGGCACGATGGTGACCGCCAGCCCGCCAACGATCAACCAATCCGCCAGCGGCAGGGCATACGTGCTGAAAGCCTCGTGCAAAAACGGTACGTAAACAATCAGCACCAGCAAAATCAGTTCCCAGCCGACAGACAGGTTCAACCACTTGTTGGCAAACGGTTTATCCAGCACGGAGAGCCGGTCTGAGCGAAAGTTGTAGGCCTTGAAAAATTGGATCAGCACCAGTGAGACAAAAGTCATCGTCATGGCTTGTTCCAAACTGCGTCCCGAGTTCTGCGCCCAGACGAACAGTCCCAAATTGATCAGTGTCGACCAAAGACCGCCCAACACCATCAGCGTCACCACCGGACGGGTGAAAATGCCGGTGCGCGGGTCGCGCGGCTTGCGTTTCATCAAATCCTTTTCGGGCGGGTCCACGGCCAGCGCCAGCGCGGGCAACCCGTCGGTCGCCAGGTTGACGTACAAGATTTGCACCGCCGTCAGTGGCAGGGGCAGACCGAGCAGCGCCGCACCCGCCATCAGCCCAATTTCGCCGATATTCGAGGAGAGCAGGTACATCAGGTATTTTTTGATGTTGCCGAAAACGCCGCGCCCTTCCTCGACCGCGGCCACAATCGAGGCAAAATTGTCGTCGGTCAGGGTCATGGCGGCGGCTTCCTTGGTCACGTCTGTGCCGGTAATGCCCATCGCAATCCCAATATCGGCCTTTTTCAGCGCCGGGGCATCGTTGACGCCGTCGCCGGTCATCGCGGCGATATGCCCGCGCGCCTGCCAGGCCGTCACCACGCGTAATTTGTGGGCCGGCGAAACACGCGCGTAGACGCTGATACTCTCCACGTTGCGGTGAAGCTCTTCCTCGGTCATCAACTCCAGTTCTGCGCCGGTCACCACGCGCCCGCCGTTGGACAGCAACCCCAATTCGCGCGCCACCGCCCGCGCCGTGACCGGATGGTCGCCAGTAATCATCACCGGTCGGATGCCGGCCTCGGCGCAGATGGCAATCGCGGCCTTGGCCTCCAGGCGCGGCGGGTCAATCATCCCGACCAGGCCTAAAAAGGTCATCCCGGTTTGCGCGTTTTCGAGCGTGGCACTCGGTTTCGAGGCAATCCCCAAGACACGCAGCGCCTCGCCAGCCAAGGTTTGCGCGATCTCAAGGGCTTGTTTGCGCCCCATCGCATCCAACGGCTTGAGACCCTCGGGCGTCAACTGCCAGTCGCAGCTTTCCAAAATCACTTCTGGCGCACCTTTGGCGTAGGCCACCACGCCTTCCGAGGTTTGGTGCAGGGTGGTCATGCGTTTGGTTTCGGATGAAAACGGGATTTCCTGCACCCGTGGATTTTCCGCATCGAGGGCCGTTTTCTGCATCCCGGCCTTGGCGGCGGCGACCACCAACGCCCCTTCAGTGGGATCCCCTTTAATATCCCAGCCCCCGGCTGGCAGGTTGACCAGGTGCGTATCCGAGGCCAGGGTGGCGGCCAACAGCATTTGGCGGAGTCCCGGTGTCGGGTCGGAGGGGCTGCCGCCATTGAGCGAGAAAACGCCTTCTGGGGCGTATCCCGCTCCTGAGACGGTGAACATTTCTCCAGCCGCAAAAATCTTACGGATGGTCATTTCGTCTTTGGTCAATGTGCCAGTTTTGTCGGAGCAAATCACCGAGGTGCTGCCGAGGGTTTCCACGGCGGGCAGACGGCGGATGAGCGCGTTACGTTTGACCATCTTTTGCACGCCAATCGCCAGCGAGATCGTAACGACGGCGGGCAGGGCTTCGGGTACGACGGCCACCGCCAGGGCAATCCCAAAGATGAGCATTTCAACGAAAGGCTGCCCGCGGAACAGACCCAGGGCAACGATGAGGGCCACGACCACGAAAGCCGCCCGCGCCAGCACGGAACCGACCTTGTCCAGGTTTTGCTGGAGCGGGGTTCTGCCGGTTTCGACGGTTTGGAGCAGTTGGGCAATTTTTCCAAACTCAGTCTGCATGGCGGTTTCGGCCACCAGCGCCCGCCCGCGCCCATATGTGGCGGCAGTTCCGGCGTAAACCATGTTCCGACGGTCGCCAACCGGTAAATCATCCCCGCTGATGGGGTTGGCATGTTTCTCCACTGGAACCGATTCGCCGGTTAACGCCGCTTCCTCCACTTGCAGGTTGACCGCTTCGAGCAGGCGCGCATCCGCTGGAACCCGGTCACCGGTATGCAGTATCACCACATCCCCTGGAACCAGGTCTTTGGCCGGGATTTTGCCTTCAGCCCCCTCGCGCAAAACCGTGGCGGTGGGAGCGGCCATTTGCTTGAGGGCCTCGATGGCGCGTTCAGCGCGATATTCCTGCACAAAGCCCAATACCACCGCAAACAATACGATGACCGCGATCACAATGGATTCGACACCATGCCCGAGAAAGAGCGAAATCGCGGTTGCGCCGAGCAGAATCAGAATCAACACATTCTTGAACTGCTCCAGCAAGATTTCCCAGGGTGAGACGCGGTGGGCGGCTTGCAGTTCGTTGGGGCCGTATTGCGTGAGGCGGCTGGCCGCCTCGGCATTGCTCAAGCCGCCAGGCTGGCTGTGCAGTTGCGCAAAGGCTTCGTCGGTGGTTTGGGCGTGCCAGGGTTTGGTTTGCATAGGCTTACTTTTTTGCTCCTTGGTCAGTGGGGGTCTCTAAATCCTCGCGCCGAGGCATGCGAGACTTGAACATGAAAACATCCAGCAGGTAAATCACCCCGGCCAGGATAGGCAGGAAAATCAACGCCAGGATCTCTGTGCCAAAAGCGAGCAGTTCCTCGAACCAGACGGCAATCGCCGTGCCGCCTGCTCCGGAAATGGCGGCGGGCTTCCAAAGCCGCCGCAAAATGGGAAAACGAGGGATAGGCGTTGAATGGCTAGACATAAGAATCTCCTTTCCCGTAAAAGATTCGGGAGGTTATCAAACGGAAACTTTCCCAAATAAAGAACCGGTGCGGATGCTACCGCCATACTGAGATTGCATTGGAGTCAAACACATTTGCAGTTGCTGCTACTTTCTCACTGCCGAGAGGGTCGACCCTCGGCAGTGAGAATTTGTGTCAGTCGTTGGTCGGTAGCACAAACGTCGGCGACTCCAGATAGCGTAACAGGTCTGAGTCTGGGGGCAACATGATGGTTGACCCCTCGCCCAGGATCGTCTCGTAGACCTGCAAGCGCCGCACCAGGCCGTAGAACTCCAAGTCCTGGCCAAAGGCATTCGCAGTCACCAGCGCGGCTTGCGCGTCGCCCTCGCCGCGCAGCACCTGACTCTTGGCATACGCCTCGGCCAGAGTGATCTCGCGTTTTTTCTCGGCGGCCGCCCGAATTTCCCGCGCCTTTTCCTCGCCCTCGGCCCGGTAACGTTTGGCAATCCGCTCACGCTCAGCCTGCATGCGGGCGAAGACGCTGGCCTGTACCTCTGTCGGCAAGTCAATGCGCCTGATGCGCACATCCAGCAACGTGATGCCAAACGACCCGGCGGTATCCTGCGCGCCATCGGTCACCGTGGCCACGATCGACTCGCGTTTTTCGCGGACGATGTCAATGAAATTATGTCGGGCGATCTCTTCCCGTAACCGGCCGGCGATGATCTGATCCAGACGGGCCATCGCGGTACTCTCGCTGCGCACGGTGCGGTAGAACAACAACGGATCGGTAATCTGCCAGCGTGAAACGTGATCGACCAGCAACCGTTTCTTGTCCAGGGTCAGATACTCGGCGCTCTGAGGTTCGGTGCCCAGAACGCGCTTATCCAGCAGAATCAGGTCATGGATGAAGGGTGTCTTGAAGTACAGGCCCGGATCGCGCACCTCCCGCACCGGTTCGCCAAACTGAAATACCAGACCTTGCTGCCACTCGCCAACCGTATAAACCGACTGGGTGGCGGCGAAAACCAACACGATCAATATGCTGATAACAAAGAATTTCCTCATGGGTTGCTCCTTAACTTGTTGGTCAATATCTATGGGGCCGGGGGTGGTTCGGTGGGAGCGATGACCGGTGGCGTAGCCGGGGTTGGTTCGGTTAGCGGCAGGAACGGCAAAACCCCGCCGTTGCCGGTTTCCAACACGAAGATCTTCGCGCCGGAAAGAACGCGTTCGATGCTTTCCAGGTAGAGCCGCTCGCGCATCACCTCTGGGGCCTTCTTGTATTCGGCCAACAGGGTCAGGAAGCGGGCGGCATCACCCTCGGCCCGGATCAGCCGTTGTTCGCGGTAGGCTTCGGCCTCCAACACCATTTGGGCAGCCTCACCGCGCGCCGCCGGCACCACCTGTTCGGCATAGCCCTCAGATTCCTTGACTAGCCGCTCCCGATCCTCGAATGCGCGCACCACGTCGTGGAAGGCATCCCGCACTTCACTCGGCGGGTCCACGGCCAGCAGCCGCGCCTCGGTGACCAGCAGACCGGTTCGGTACTGGTCAAGCAGCGCCTGGAGAAGGATCTTAACCTGTTCCTGCGCCTGTACGCGCCCCTCGGTCATGGTAAAGTCAATCGTGTTCTGCCCAACGGCGGAACGCAGCGCGATCTCAGCCGAGGCCTTGAGCACGGCATCTGCGTTTTGCACGTGGAAGGTGTACGCTATCGGATCCTGCACCAGGTATTGGATGAAGAGCTGCACCACCACCATATTCTCATCGCCGGTGAGCATCTGCGCTTCTTCCAGCAACACATTTTGGCCGCCAGCCTCGGTGCGGTAGCCAACCTCGGCGGTGCGCACCTGCGCCGTGTCTACCACAAAATTGGATTGGATGGGCGCTGGGAGGCGGTAGTGCAGCCCGGATTGGCGCGGTTCGCCGGTCAACCGTCCAAAGGTCAGCACCAAGCCCTGTTCGCCCGGCCCAACCATGTAGAAACCGGAGAGCAGCCACAGGCCCACCACGCTGATCACCACGATCCAGATTCGGCGCGGGGACAGCAAGTGTCGCAGAGCCCGGGAAATCCATTCGGGATCGAGGAAATCGTTTAACCCGGGTTCGTTCGGCAGATTTGTTCGTCTCATTATTTGCTCCTTGTCTTATGATTATTTTCCAGAAAAAGCCACACGTTAGCCAACGCCGCCCTTATTCGTTATCCAAACGAACAGGCGCATAAACCGGAGACCGTCGGGTAAACCAGAAATAGAGTACAAGCGCAAGCGCGCCGCATGTCAACAGGAAGGGCAGGGATTGCTTTAGGTATGCGCTAATCAGTGCCCACTCATGGCCAAGCAGATACCCGGCGCCGATCAGCAAGGTACACCAGACGTAAGCGCCGATAAAAGTCGCGATGAAAAAAGTCAGAAAAGGCATTCGCGCCAGCCCGGCCGGGATGCTAACCAGCGTGCGAATGCCAGGGATGACGCGCCCAACCAGCACCAGTCCGGCTCCCCAACGGTGAAATTGGGTTTCGGCGCGATCAATATGGGCAGGATCGATCCGCACCCAGCGAGCGAGTTTATCCACCAGTGGGCGTCCACCCAGGCGCGCCACCCAATAAGCGATGGAGGCGCCAAGCACACTACCTATGGCGGCATACAAACCACCAATAGGGATCATCAAGGGCGAAAGTTGATGTTCAGAGATGAGCATCCAGCCTGCCAGCCCCAGGATGATTTCGCTGGGGGTAATGCCAGTGGCATTTTCAAAAACCAGTAACGCCGCCACGCCAAACCAGCCCCAGGCATCATAGATGGTTAGGGCGGCAGATAATATGATGGTTTCAAGTTCGGTGATCAAATTTGTATTCTCCATGAAGGATTGGCTTTGGTTCGCCAATAGCGAACAAAGCGCCAGGAAAGATATTTTTCGCGTTTGAAGCTAAACAGAGGCATGGCAGCCTCGCTAAAATATTCGTGCCATTTCAGTTCAGGTGCCGCAGACTTGTGGGCGATTTTGTCCAATTCGCCACGGTCGATCCAGATACCGCGACATTGGGGACAGTAATCAATCTCTATTCCCTGGCGATCGCTGATGAGCAGGGTGAGATTACAGGCAGGGCAGTTCATATTCTTTCCTTTGAGATTGCACACGAACGGGCAACTGGCTTATTAAGTCAGTAAGCCTATATGCGCCCATAGTAAATGGAAACGATTCAGCCATTTCCCAGCGGCAATAAGTCACAACAACTAGAAGTTATGGCCTGATACCAGAACAGGGCAAAATTAAGTTAGGTGTGTTTTGGAGGGGGAGAAACAGATGCCAAGGAAGCAGATTGAAAATCCAGATTCATGGTTCTGGATTTTGAAAAAACCAAGCCCACGTTTGTCTTGTCTAAGATCGAGGCGACCACCAAATCATCATCAGATTCAGCCTGCTCGAGTGGGTTGTAATACCCAGAATCAATTCCAAAAATCTCCAGCGCAGAAGGGTTGACAACATTCATAATCGGCAAAACGACCAGACTACCCAAACACAGGCAGAGGATCAAGATTGTCAAAGCGATTCGAGAACTGCGCAGATTAGCCATTTTCGGTGTCACCAATAACAAAAAAGACCAACGCCAATAGAAAGCGATGGTCTTGCATTTTCCTTCAGACAACCGGGAAATCTCTTTCCGTATTGACGACTGTCCATCCCGAGAAGCCGGGCGGCTACTCCCCATCGGAGTAATTAAAGTGTACCGGATTTATAGGGATAAGTCAATGACGTTTTTGATAACAATCAAACTGGTTTTTGATTGCGAACCTGGATGGCATTAGCCTTAGCAAAAGCCTGTAGGTGTTCAGCCACATTACAAAACGTTTCGTCTCATACTGTTGAAATACGCCCTTATGATATGATTGCCACAAAATAATCCTTGCCGCGCGAGGCCCGATGAAAACGCTCAAATTTATCGTCCTGAATGGAACCTATTGCATCCACCGGCTCAAACGGGGCGCGGCCCTGCCTGCGGCGCTCTTTGCCAGTCCGTTTTACAACGTCACCCAATCGGAAGACGAATTATCAGTGGTCGCACCCATCGCTGTCAAGCTGGATTCCCAAAAAACCGACGTGGGCTGGGGCGTGATGAAAGTAGCCGGACCACTCGATTTCTCCGAAACCGGCATCCTGGCCGGGATTAGCACAACGCTGGCCCAGGCAGGTATCAGCCTCTTCGCCATTTCCACCTTCGACACAGATTACATCCTGGTCAAGGAACCTCAACTCAGGGCCGCCAAGGAAGCCTTGATCGCCGCCGGGCACCGCTTCGCGCGCGTTACCCTCGCCATCCTCGAAGAACGCACCACTCCAACTGTCAATGCCTACGCCGCCCTGCTCGAAAAACAAATCCCGCTCATCCGCTCCTGCCTGAACGAAAAATTCGGGCCAGAGGCTCTGGCTGCCCCGCGCAGCCCGAATGAATGGGGGGAGGTGATCGCGGGAGTCTACGAATTCCTTCCAAACCCGATCAGGCTGGTTGTCAACCGCGATATTTTCGTCACGTATTGCCTGCGCAAGCTCGACAAAATCATCCCGGGGGTCACCCCGATCAAAACCCAAATCAATCCACCCAGATGACCCGGTTCTCAATCCTTTTTAGCCTGTGGATTTTGCAAGGGCTGGCCGCGCTTCTCTGGCTGGCTCTTTTGCCTACAGACGCCGAACATGGCGTGTTATTCAGCTTTTCTGCCTCACGCCTAGCCTTGATGGGATTTGCGCTCACGCTGACCGGCGTTTCTGCTGCTTTGACATGGTTCTCCCATCGGGCCGGGTTCACCATCCCCGAGCGGTTTCAAGCCCCCCTTTACCGGCTTTCCGTTATCGTGGCAGTCTCCGCCCCGGCAGCGATTCTGATCCTGCGCGCGCTCGGAAGAACCTCCGGCTTTACCTACACCGCTTATGCCGAGCGTCTCGCGCCGTTGGCTTTTTGGTTCACTCTCTCGGCCCTCGAATTTGCTGCTTTCTTCTACGCAACAAAAGACAAAACTCATCGTTCACAACCATTTTTCCTGGTTTCTGTTTGCTTTTTACTCGCCCTGACCGCCATCGCCGCCTTCATCGCGACAACCAAACTGGGCCTGACCCGCTACAACGACGGCTCCTGGGGCGGGCCAGCCACCCCCCTGCTCGAATGGCAAATCCTGTTAGCGCTCATTCTCAGCCTCGCATGCCTCGCCCTGGAAGCGCGCTGGTTCAAAAACGACCTGTTTACTTGCCTGCTTGTCTACTTGTTTACTTGCCTCATCTGGTTCTCCCAACCGATCAACCCCGGCTACTTCGCCACCCCGCCCCGCGCACCCAATTTTGAGATTTACCCCTTTTCCGACGCGCTGATTTACGCCCAGTACGCCCAGTCCGCGCTGGTCGGGAATGGCTTCCTCTGGCCGGAAGTGCCCACGCGCCCACTGTATATCACTTTCATCACCTGGCTGCACGCTCTCGCCGGGCAGGACTATACCCGCGTCATTTTCCTGCAAACCCTGGTATTGGCCGCTTTCCCGGTCGTGCTCTACCTGCTCGGCAAGGAACTGGGGGGCCGCCCGCTCGGATTGGGCCTGGCCCTGCTCGCGGCCCTCCGCGACCTGACCGCTAATGTTGCTGCGCCCTTTGCACTTAATTATACTTATACGAAATTATTTTTCTCTGAAATCCCGGCCGCCCTGCTGATCAGTTTGTTCACGCTGCTGGCCATCCGCTGGATGCGGCAGCCCAAACCAGCCTGGTATCCGCTGCTCGCTGGCGGGATCATCGGCCTCAGTTCGCTGATCCGCCTGCAGAGCGCTGTTCTGCTTGTGGCAGTCATCCCCCTTAGTTTTTTTATTGTCAAAGGCCGTAAAAAGTGGCTGACCGGCTCGACCTTGATGGTTTTGGGCGTGACCCTGGCGCTGATTCCCTGGTTGGTGCGCAATTACCGGGCCACCGGTGGACTGGTGCTCGATAATCCTATTTCGCAGACCATGGTCCTGGCCCGGCGCTGGAGCGGCGACAGCGGCAACGAAATCATCCCGCGCCTGCCCGGCGAAGGCGATGCCCCCTACTCCAGCCGGATGGGCCAGCTTGCGCTGCAAAGCTTGAAAGCTGACCCCAAAGGTATCCTCGGCTCGGCGGTCAATCACTTCTTCAACAACGAAATCGGCAACCTGCTCGTTTTTCCACTTCGCGACCAGCTCAACAGCCCCGGCGAATTTGTCTGGCCTGAACACGCCTTCTGGCAAACCTGGGATGCCCAGCCCACGCGCGGACAAATCCCGGTCATCGCGTTTTATCTGACCCTGTTCAGCCTCGGCCTGGCAACGGCCTGGCACAACAACAGCCTGACCGGCCTGCTGCCCCTCGTTCTGACCCTGGTCTACAACGCCTGGACGGCGCTCTTTCTCAGCTCCGGCGACCGCTTCCTCGTCCCGGTTGATTGGGCCGCCTACCTGTACCTGTTCCTCGGACTGCTGACTCTTGCCGGGTTGGTTTTCAATCTCCCAGCCGCTACTTTTAACCGCCGAAACAGCGAGACAGGCCGCGGGGAGTCTGGTCGCGCCTCCTGGCGCGGACTTTTCCTGACCTCCGCCGTCATCCTGCTTCTCGGAGCCTCCATCCCGCTGACAGAATTGGTCTTCCCCCAAAAATATGTCCCGCTAAACACGCCGATCGCCCCGTTGACAGAAGTTACCCTACGCGGGCGCGCCATCTACCCACGCTGGTACGACGCGGGCGAAGGCGAGCCCGGTACGGCCAAACTGGGTTATGGCGAGGCCAACGAAGCGCGGCTGGTCTTTTTCCTGGTAGGCGAAGCCAATACCCTGGTCATTTTCCCGCTTGAAACAGCGCCCATGTCCTTTCCAAATGCATCCGAAGTTACCGTAAGCGGTGTTTGGGAGGCTGGTTTCGTGCGCGCCGAAAGGATTGCGATTGAAACACGCTGAACAATCGGTCACAACCAGGACGCCAAGCCCCAATGAAAATTTACTACTCTGACGCCCATCTCCAGCACAACCCGCCCTTCGAGATTTACGATGGCGGTGAAAAATATCCCCACCTTGAAGTCCCCGAACGCGCCGAACGGATTCTCGCCGCGCTAAAACAGAACACTTGGGCCGAAATCTTCGCGCCCGAAGACTTTGGTCTTGATCCCATCCTGGCCGTCCACGACCCAGATTACATCACCTTCCTGCACAGCGCTTATCACGAATGGCTGCAAACAGAAGCTGACGCCGGATACGACAAAACCGCGCTGCTCCCGGCCACCTTCCCACCCCGGAAGCAGCGTCGCAAGCCCAAAGCGCTGCTGGGGAAAGCGGGCTATTACATCAGCGACCTATCCGCGCCGCTCGTCGCCGGGACCTATGCCGCCGCCCTCGCCGCGGCGAATTGCGCCCTGAGTGGAGCGAAATCCGTTTCGCAACCTGTTTATCCGCCTCAAAAACCCGCTGCTACTTTTGCCCTTTGCCGTCCGCCCGGCCACCATGCCGGGAAAGCCAACTGCGCCGGGTACTGCTACGTCAATAACGCCGCCGTGGCCGCAAACTGGCTCTCGAAACAGGGCAAAACCGCCATCCTCGATATCGATTATCACGCCGGGAACGGCACCCAGGAAATTTTCTACGACCGCGCCGACGTGCTGACCATTTCCATCCACGCCGACCCGGATAATGAATACCCCTATTACAGCGGCTATGCCGATGAGACCGGCAGGGGCACAGGCCTGGGCTTCCACCACAATTTGCCGTTACCTGCCGGGACAGGCGATCAAACCTACCTGGGAACCGTCGAAAAAGCCATTGCGCTTATCATGGCTTACCTTCCCTCATTCATGGTCATCTCCGCTGGCATGGATCTGTACGCAGGCGACCCATTGGGGAAATTCAAGGTCAGCCAGGAGGGCATCCATCAAATCGGAAAAGAAATCGCCGGGCTGAAACTGCCGACCCTGGTCGTTATGGAAGGCGGTTACAACAACGCTGCCCTGGGCGAAAACATCGTTGCGCTTCTGGGGAATTTCGCCTGAAAATTATTTTTATTCCATCCAGGCTGTCCTGTCTTCATAGGACGGCCTCTCGGTAGGCTCAAGCGAGTTTTCAGGATAGCCGAGATACAGGAAGCCGATCAGGTGCTGGTCAGGGGCAAAACCCAGGAATTTCTTGACTTCCACGTCACGGGCAGTTTCGCCAGTCCGCCAGATCGCGCCCAATCCAAGCGCATGCGCCGCTAACAGGATGTTCTGACAGGCAGCCGCGGCCGCGCAAATATTTTCGATTTCATTCACTTTTGGCTCGCCAGGTTTCTCAGCAGCGACGGCAATCAACAATGGCGCACGCAACGGCTTCCGACGCTCTTTCTCAAGGGCCTCTGCGGGCAGCTCGGGGAACTTTGCCTTGAAAGAAGCAGCCATCGCCTCGCCAAGTCGTTCACGCCCCTTTCCGGTCAGCACTACGAAGCGCCAGGGGCGGATCTTGTAGTGATTTGGAGCCTGCACGGCCGCAGATAAAAGCCTTTCGATCAGCTCGCGCGGCAGCGGGTCGGGTTTTACTTTCGCAACTGAATGACGTGAATGAATAACGGTAAATACATCCATGGGAATTCTCCAATCTTCTCTCCAAGAATAAGGGCAAAATGGAGTTGAGTCAACCTGGCGTTAGGAAAGTTAGACAAAACAATTATAAGGATGCAAAACGCAGAATAAATTGTAAAATAATGGTATGCGAAAACCCATCTTTTTATTCCTGATACTGAGTCTAATCGCCCTGGCCTGCAATTTACCAGTTCTGGCTACACAGCCGGCAACACCCTCCGCCGTACCTGCCACTGCAACGCAGACGATGCCGCCCACCAAGACTGCCACCCCAACTCCACCGCCAACGGAAACAGCCATCCCCAGCCCAACGCCGACCATCACCATCTCTCCGACCGTGACCGAGACACCTGGGCCGAGCGCCACCCCCACCTTTGCTTTTCCGGCGGTAACGGTGAACAAACAGGCGCACTGCCGCTACGGGCCAGCCACCGCTTACCTGCACGCCGCAGATTTATATGCCGGGGATGTCGGTACCGTGCGCGGACGTTTCAACAACAGCAAGTGGCTTTATATTAAATTCGACAAACTGAAATATTTCTGCTGGGTGGCTCCATCGGTTGTGGATGTGGTTGGTGACATTACCATGATCAAGTTCACGGAGCTGCGCCTGCCCGGCCCCAGCGTACTCTACGGCCCGCCCAAAGGCGTCACTGCAACGCGAAACGAGGACAAAGTCACGATCAGTTGGGAAGTCCTCCCGATGACGGACGATGATGATCGGGGTTATCTCCTGGATATCTTCGTCTGTCAAAAAGGGGTCTACTTCTGGAATCCAATTGCCCTGGAAAACCGCGACCAGACATCTTATACCATCAAGGATGAAGCCGGGTGTCCCCTCGCCTCTGGTGGAAGATTATATGCTGTAGAAAAACACGGTTATACCAGCCCGGTAACACTCAACTGGCCAGCTCCTTGAAAACCCTGGTTGATGGTCGCACTGCTTCCTACCCCCTGACAGTTTGTTTTCTAGCCATCTCGTTGGTCGAGATGCAGCGCTTTTCCACCGTATCGAGACCAACCTATCCAGAAAATTGTCCCAAATAGGGTCTCGATACCCCCTTCAAGAAGCATTCAGGGCTACTCGACCAACACATTTTTGAAAGTAGTAGTTGCAATGGTTTTGCAATGCAAAAGGGCGTTCCGGCGCCCTTTTTGGTTATCTACGCAGGAACATTTTTGCGTTTACTGACATCTATGGTATGCAAATCACCAACCATTCAATCTTTTGTGGAGATAATCATGAACGCAAAAAAGTACTTCCAACTCATCTTACTCGTCGTCCTCGTTGTAGCTTCTTTCGCCACAACCAATCCAGCCTTGGCCGCCTCAGCCTGCGGCACAAGTTACAACGTGGTCAGCGGTGACACGCTGCGCAAAATTGCATCCAGGTGCGATACAACCGTCTACGCCCTGCGGCGGGCCAACCCCGAGATCGGTTCCGGTGACCTGATCTATCCCGGCCAGTCGCTCCTGCTCCCTGGCGCCATTCTTTATGGAAATAACAATTTCAACACCTATGTCATCGCCCGCGGCGACACGCTCAGGGCGCTGGCGGCCCGCTTCTCCACCACCGTGGATTACCTGCTCAGCTTGAACAAGGACATCGCCAACATCAACGTGATTTACGAAGGCCAGCGACTCACCTACCCGGCGAATGGCAGTGGCAATCCCAATCCTGTCCCGGTTCCCGGCGGACATACCTACGTTGTCCAACGAGGCGAGACTCTCAAGAAAATCTCGGTTTGGACCTTTACCACAGTCGATGCGATCCTACAGGTCAACCCGCAAATTTCTAACGCCAATTTGATCTACGTGGGACAGGTCATCAATCTGCCATCCGCAACCAATAGCTATAGCGTCCAAAAGGGCGATACACTGAAAAAAATCGCCGCTAAATTCGGGACAACGCTCTCCAGCCTGGCCTCACTCAATGGGCTTTCCGATCCGAACAAAATCTACACCGGGCAGATACTCCGCATCTGGTAACAAAACCTAAAAGAAAACAGGCCCGCAAGTTGCGGGCCTGTTTTCTTTTACTCGGGAATCTTTACTTATCCTCAGCTCTGGCCTGGCCGCTGTACTTCAGCGCCACATGTCCAGCCGCTAGGCGGGCAATCGGCACACGGAAGGGCGAGCAGGAAACATAGTTATTTCCAATGATATGGCACCATTCGATCGAGTTGGGATCGCCGCCATGTTCGCCGCAGATGCCCACTTCGAGTTCAGGGCGGGTCTTGCGGCCATCGTCAATCGCCATCTGCATCAGGCGGCCAACACCATCGCGGTCGATGGTCTGGAAGGGGTTCAGCGGCAGGATACCCTGTTCGACATAGGTGACCAGGAAGGCGCGCTCGGCGTCATCGCGGGAATAGCCGAAGGTCATCTGGGTCAGGTCGTTGGTGCCGAAGCTGAAGAACTCAGCCAGCCCGGCAATTTCACCGGCGGTGACAGCAGCACGCGGAATTTCGATCATCGTGCCGAATTTGTAATCCAGTTTGGCAACTTTCTTTTCCGCCAAAACGGCAGCGGCGATGCGGACGAGGCGCGGCTGGATCCATTCCAGTTCTTTGACAGTGCCGGTCAGCGGGATCATCACTTCGGGCTTGACGACGATACCGCGCAGGGCGCAGTCGGCGGCGGCTTCGAAGATGGCGCGGACCTGCATCTCGACGATTTCGGGCATGGCAATGGACAGACGCACACCGCGCAGACCCATCATCGGGTTGGATTCGTGCAGGCTCTTGATCGCGACCAACAGGCTTTCCTTCTCGGCCAGCCCCTTGGTCTCACCCTTGACGCGCATGGTAATGACTTCTTCGAAGAGTTTCTCTTCGTCGGGCATGAACTCATGCAGCGGCGGGTCGATCAGGCGGATGATGACCGGGTAGCCATCCATGGCCTCGAACAGGCCGTCAAAGTCCTTGCGCTGGCTGGGCAGCAGCAGGTTGAGCTGTTTTGTGCGTTCTTCGCTGGTCTTCGCCAGGATCATTTTCTGGACGATCGGCAGGCGTTCCGGTTCGAAGAACATATGCTCGGTGCGGCAGAGACCAATCCCAACGGCGCCATAGGAGCGGGCGCGGCGGGCATCCTTCGGATAATCGGCATTGGCCCAAACCTGGAGACCGCGGCTCTTGCGGCCATCCGGCAGAACACGCACGCCATCGCGGGCGGCGATTTCATCAGCCCAGGTCAGCAGGGTCAAGAGTTCAGTCTGCTCTTCAAGGGACGGGGCGCTGGTTGGGATTTTGCCGACAAAAACCTGACCAGTGGTGCCGTCGACAGAAATCCATTCGCCTTCTTTGACGACTTTATCGCCGACAGTCATGATGCGCTTCTCGAGATCGATCTTGATCACGTTCGCGCCAACGACACAGGGGATCCCAAACTGGCGAGCCACCACAGCCGCGTGAGAAGTCGCGCCACCTTCACTGGTGAGCACGCCCTTCGAGGCAATCATGCCATGCACATCATCGGGCTTGGTGAATGGGCGTACCATGATGGTATCCTGCTTTTCTTCCTTCGACATCTTCTCAGCCTTGTCGGCATCGAAATAAGCCTGTCCAACCGCGGCGCCGGGAGAGGCATTCACGCCCTTGGCCAGAAACTTGCCAGCGCTCTCAGCTTCCTTTTTGGCTTTGTCGTCGAACTGCGGGTGCAGGAGTGTATCGACATTGTCAGTGGTCACGCGCTGAATGGCTTCTTCCTTGCCAATCAAGCCTTCGTTGACCATGTCCACAGCAACCTTGATCGCGCTTTTGGCGGTGCGCTTGCCGCTGCGGGTCTGGAGCATCCACAGTTTGCCGCGTTCGATGGTGAACTCGACATCCTGCATATCCTTGTAGTGTTTTTCCAGTTTGGCGGTGATCTCCATGAACTGGTTATAAGCATCGGGCATCTGGGTGACGAGGTGTTCAATCGGGTCGGCGTTGCGGATACCGGCCACGACATCTTCGCCCTGGGCATTCAGCAGGTACTCGCCCATCATTTTCTTGTCGCCGGTGGACGGGTTGCGGGTGAAGGCTACACCGGTCCCGGAGTCATTGCCCATGTTACCGAAAACCATCGTCACGATATTGACAGCAGTCCCGAGTTCGTCAGAAATATCGGTCGCTTTGCGATAGTCAATCGCTTTCTTGCCCATCCAGGATTCGAAGACGGCTTTGGTGGCCAGTTCGAGCTGTTTATAAGCATCCTGCGGGAAATCAAAACCGACATGCTTCTTGAAAACTTCCTTGAAGGTACCAACCAGAACTTTCCAATCATCGGCGGTCATTTCGGTATCGAGCTTATAGCCCTTCTTGGCCTTATATTCAGCCATCGGGTGCTCGAAGACCTCATCGTCCAGGTTGAAAACGGTCGTACCAAACATCTCAACCAGGCGGCGATACAAATCCCAGACGAAACGAGGGTTATCCGTCAGCTTGATCATGCCTTCGACAACCACATCGTTCAAGCCGATGTTCAGGATGGTGTTCATCATGCCCGGCATCGAGAATTTCGCGCCAGAGCGGCAGGAAACCAGCAAAGGATTGGACGAATCTCCAAATTTCTTACCGGTGGCCTTTTCCACCTGCTTCATCGCGGCCAACATCTGGTCCCACTGGCCTTCGGGGAAATTCCCGGCCTTGCGGAACTCATTGCAGGCTTCCGTTGTCACGGTGAAACCGGGCGGAACGGGAACGCCAGCACGAGTCATGTCGGCCAGGCCCGCGCCTTTGCCACCCAACAGAGAGCGCACGCCTTCCCAATTACCGGCATACTTCTCAGCTTCGGCGACTTCTTCAAAAAGGTAAACCCACTTCTTTGTCATTTTATTCTCCTGATTATAGAAAGGTATTATAGCGATAGGAACATAACAGTTTAAGTGTACCACAAACAGCTTTTGCTCTGCTTGATTTTGAAGCTGTTTTTCAAACTTGTTTTCGAATTGCAGTTCTTCGGGAATCTCCATGGTAAAACCCGCATTTTGGGGAGTAAGCGGGAAAACCCGGAGGCCCCAAATTGCTCATTCCTGAAGACGCAATCATTATGCGACATTTTGTAAACGATATGCAAAGTCGAATTTCTAGATAATCTGGGATAATCTTACAAAAGGATTCCAAACATGGCGCTTAAAGCACTCACGATCGACGACGATACTTCGATGACCGAACTCCTGGGCCTCTTATTGCGCAGTCATGGCATGGATGTGGTTTCATGCAATAGTGGAACCCAGGGTATTGAACTGGCGCGCACCGAAAACCCAGATATCATCATTCTAGACTTAATGATGCCAGGCATTGATGGCTGGGAAGTTTGTAAAACGTTGCGTACGTTTACCAAGATTCCCATTGCCATCCTATCTGCATTGGATGACCCAGCCGTGATCTCAACGGCTCTCGATGCAGGCGCCGATGATTATATGGTTAAGCCTATCCCAAGCAGTGTGCTGATCGCCCACATCAAAACCCTGACCCGGCGTCACAAGGTGGAAAATAACACCTCAACGATGATGCGTGAAACTTGCTCGTTCGAGAACCAGATTTTACAGCAAAAACCTTTGCATACATAACCCCCCAGAGTAAAATGATTCAACGTGGCCTTTAACGTTTTTCCCGCCTGCCCCAATGGGTTGACAGGGTGAAGAACGCCTTGCTTTGGCCTCGGCGATTCTTAAAAAGAATTTAATCATCCAGGAGGTTATCCGTGCAAACCTGTTCGCGTTGCAACGCGACATCCCCAGATACCGCCATCAATTGCGTCAACTGCCAGGCTGACTTGCATGTTTTTTCCACCAGCGCAGTAGCGCTAAGGATATTCCGCGAAAACCCACGCGTGACAGCCATACGAATAAATGTCGCGCACGACGCCTGCCCTCTTTGTTATGAATCGCGCGGAACTTTTCCAAAGGATGACATCGCAGCCCTGCCTCATGAGGGCTGTTCCCACCCACAAGGCTGTCGCTGCGTCTACGAGCCGATTCTCAACGAAATCTACCCGTAGCCCGATTGATCGCTAATAATGAAACCTGCCCGCCTTTCGGTGGGCAGGTTTCATTATTAGCCTCTGGGTTCATAAGTGAGCTAATTCGCAACGACCTCGCAAGAGGTCGTTCATTGGTGCTCTCTCACCGATTAAACGGGAAACCGATACAAGGCCCGCGCCGTTTCAACCGGCGCTTCCAACGTTGGGGAATGTCCGACACCGGGAAGTTCGACCAGTTCAGCTCGCGGGAGCAGCGCCTTTATCTCGCGTGAACGTTCAGGCGGGATCAACGCGTCGCTTAATCCATGCACCAAAACAACCGGGAAATCGAAACTCAAGAAGAGATCGTGGGAATCCGGGCGTTCTGCCATGGCTTTGAGCGCGCCAATCACTCCTCCTGGGCGCTGGCGCAGGATCATCTCACGGAAAAACGCCACGTGCGCCGGGTTGGCGGAAAGTTTTTCGGACATGCCAGCCACCGCACTGACTCCATTGACCGCCACCTCCCCCACTGTGGCATAACGCTTCGCTTTACTTTCCGGCGAATCGGCCGCAACCTGTGAGCTGACCATGCCCAATCCCAGCACCCTCTCCGGATAGGCACGCGTAAAAGCCAGCGCAACATACCCGCCCATCGAATGCCCGGCGAGGTATGTTTTCTGGATTTTCAACGAATCCAACAAGGCGGCTAAATCAGCAGCCATCTGCTCAACAGTATATGCCCCTTCCGGCGCATCGGATTGGCCGAAGCCGCGTAAATCGGGCATGAGCACATCGAAGTCATCTTCAAGGTGCGGTAAAAGCGGCTCCCAGGTGGTGTGATCCAAGGGGAAACCATGCACCACCAACAGCGGCGCGCCCGTTCCGCGGCGGTCATAAGCCAGGGAAATTCCATTGAGGGGTATTTTTTCCATTTAGGGACCTTTCATCTTTTCTCTCGCCTTCACCAACCAGCCGCGCGCAAAGGCCAGGGCTTGCTCCCGGCTGGCAAGATGGCCTCCCGCCTGGGTTTCACGGATGGCTTCGAGTAATTTCCCAATCTCCGGACCGGGTTTCAGCTTGAGTTCGCCGATCAAATCGTCGCCGTTCAGCAACGCAGGAGGCTTGACGATTTCATCCGCTTTTTCGTACCAGGCTTCGAGCAGAATCCGGGAAACATCCAGGGAGGCCGCCCAATGCTCCTGTGTGAGGGTATGGTCATAAGTGGCGCGCGTATCGGCCAGCGCCAGCAGGATCAAGTCAATCCCGGCCTCCCCGGCATCGCGGAAAAAGCGATAGATAGCCCGGCGGCTGATCTCTTGCGCGGCTTCCTTGCGGCTGGTGTGCGCATGTACGCGCATGTGATGCCGAATGATCAGTTTCAACCGGTCTAATTCGTCATTACTCAAATGCAAAGCCATGCCGCGCTTGACCGTCGTCTGCGCGCCCAGATCGTCATGCCCCAGGAAGCGGAGCCTGCCACTTTCCTCGACGGATTTGGTCTGTGGTTTATCAATATCATGATAGAGCGCGGCAAAAAATAATAAGGAACGCGCCGAACGATCGGCATTCAACGTCGAACCGAGATGCTCGCCAATCTGCTGGCGGTAACGTCCCAGGCGCATGGCAAGCAGGCCGTTCATCAAATCCGCATTCCCTTTCGCCTCATCATACTCCGGGGCGAGGACGCTCAGAATACCTTCCAGATGCCGCAGGACGGCCAGGGTGTGCATCCAGACATCATGGACATGCGGCGCAGATTGCTCCACGCCCTTAAGCGCAGAGAGTTCGGGCAACAGAAAAGGAAAAACGCCCAGCAGTTCCAAAGCACGGATGGAAGCATCTGGTTTTAGGCCTTCGAATATTTTGAACAACTCGTCGCGCTGGCGTTCCGGTGAAATCTTCGGGAGCAGCGGCACGGCAGCTTTCATCAGCTTGCGCGTTTCTGCCTCAATCGAAAAACCAAAAGCCGCAGCCTGGCGCACCGCGCGCAAAATGCGAATCGGGTCGTCGGTGAGTGCAGTCTCCGAACAGGCGCGGATGCGTTTGGCACGAAGATCAGCAATCCCGCCCAGCGGGTCGATCACCGCCCCAGTGCGGATGTCCATTGCCACGGCGTTAATGGTGAAATCGCGCCCGCGCAGGTCGGCTTCCAACGAGTCGCCGCGGTAACCGGCAAAATCCAGGCTGTCACGTGAACCATCGGGGTGCTGAAGGATGATCCGGGCAGTATCAAAGGCTTCATCCAATGGGAAAAAGGCTCCGGAGAGTCCGTCGGCCACCTTTTTGGCCAGCTTCAAGCCCTGGGGCGTGGCGAAATCCAGATCATGGGTGCCCCGTCCGAGGACAGCATCCCGCACCGCACCACCCACCAGGAAGGCAGGCACATCTGCCGGGAGCAAGGCGCGCACGGCGTCCAAAACAGAGGATTTGACAGGCATGGAAAGCATAAAACGGATTTCCGGTTGTTCCTTGCGACGCGAAAGCCGCGCAGTTTGATAAACCTGCTCGCGGGTTTCACCCTGGGCGATAATTTTCCCGCGGACCAGCGCCACCCAGCGCCCGCAGTAAGCAGAAAGGGCAGATTCAGGAGGCTTTTGGGGCATTATTCCGGTTTACGGTATTTGCTCAAATCGGCTGCGCCAATGAAAGGCAGGTGGCGGAAGCGCTCGTCGATGTCGATCCCATAGCCGAAGACATATTTATCAGGCACATCGAAACCAACGTAATCGGCTTCTACTGGCACTTCGCGGCGCATCTTTTTATCGAGCAGCACACAGACTTTCACACTCTTGGGGTCACGGGTTTTCAGCATCATCAAAACATGCGCCAGGGTGCGGCCGCTATCGACAATATCCTCCACCAGCAAAACGTTACGGCCTTCGATGTTGGTCAACAGGTCCAGATTGACGCGCACATTCCCGCTGGTGGCATAATGCCCCTTTCCATACGACGAGAGCGACATGCAATCCAGCTCGTGCGAGATGGTGATCTGGCGGGTCAGGTCGGCCGTGAAGGTGATGCCGCCACGCAGCAAGCAGACCACCAGCAAATCCTCGCCAGCATAATCGCTGCTGATCTGTTCGCCAAGTTCCTGCACGCGCTTCTGGATGGCAGTTTCGTCGACCAGGACTTCATCGATAAATTCGCGGTAATCTTGCATCAGGTTTTCTCCGTTTCGTTGGGTGGATTTTTCTACCCGTTGCTTTGATACCGGCTCAAGTCAACGACGCCCACGAAGGGCAGGTTCCGATAAAACTCATCCAGGTCAAGGCCATAGCCAAAGACGAATTTGTTTTCAATCGTAAAGCCACAGTAATCGATGGGCACATCCACCTCGCGGCGCGAGGCTTTATCCAGCAAGGCGCAGACCTTGAGCGACTTTGGCCGCCGGGTGTGGAGCATTTCAAGCACATGCGCGATGGTATGACCGCTATCAACGATATCTTCCACCAGGATAACGTGCTTATCTTGAATGTTGGTCTGCAAATCGAGCGTCATGCGGACATTGCCGGTTGTTTCGCGCGCTCCCGCCCCATAGGACGAAATCGCCATACAGTCGATGGCATTGAGAACTGTCACATGGCGCATCAAATCGACCAGGAAGGGCAGCGCGCCGCGTAAAATGCAGATCAGCAAAACCTGCTCGCCAGCGTAATCACGGTTGATCGCCTCTGCCAGTTCCCGGACCCTTTTTTGGAGAGTTTGCTCATCGATCAGGACTTCGGCCAAAATATCATGGTAATCTTGCATTCTTGCTCCCAATGAGAATCGCGCCCAAGAGTTCACTTGCTTCGAATATCGCTCGTTGCGCCAAAAAATTCGCCAAATTCGGGTGACACAGTACCCGTCAGGATATTCAATGCCTAACGCGAGATTTCGCCCCGCGAACTATCGCGGGACTTCGTGATGTTTTCGACAGCGCGCCTCATACATTTCCGACGCGCCAACAATCACCACCGGGTCATGGTAGCGCGCCGGTTTGCCATTCACCAGCCGCTGGGTGCGCGAGGCCGGGTCGCCGCAGATCATGCAAATCGCCTGGAGCTTATCCACATGTTCGGCCTCAGCCATCAAAACCGGCATCGGGCCAAAAGGCTCACCGCGAAAATCCAGGTCAAGCCCGGCCACAAGTACGCGGATCCCGTGTTCGGCCAGCTCACGCGTCACCAGGATAATCCCATCATCAAAAAACTGTGCCTCGTCCACGCCCACAACGGTGGTATCTGCATCAAAGCGGCTAAAAATATCAGCCGCCTTTTCAACCGGGATGGCATCAAAATCGGCCCCGGCGTGCGAAGTAACCTTCTCAACAGCATAACGCACATCAACAGCGGGTTTAAAAACCTGCACCTTCTGGCGCGCGATCACCGCCCGGCGCATCCGGCGGATGAGTTCATCCGTTTTACCGCTGAACATCGACCCACAAACCACCTCGATTGAACCATTCGTATGTTTCATGTCCGCTCCAAAAATAAAATAATAACAGACAGAGGCTATGTCTCTGTCTGTTAAGTTTACCTGATATTTTAGTTTGCAGGTACGAAATTCTTAAGCGGCTTCGTTCGCCGTTTCGGGTAGTTCGTAACCCAGGGCGCGGATCTTTTTCTTGCTATCGATCAACGCCTTACGGCCAAAACCCTCCATGGCAAGCGCGGCTTCGTCGCCTTCGCCTAATTTCGCCATCAGTTGGGCAATCGTGGTGATCCCAGCTTTTTCAAGGGCGCCGGTGACGCGGATGCCGAGGTCCAGATCAGAAACTGGCTTGGCAGGCGCCTTACGGGCTTCCTCTTTGGCCTTCTGGATTTCAACGTAATCCTGGCGCACCTGGAGTTTCTTGTAGAAACGGTCCACCTGGCCCTCAACGTCCAAGATACGCGCCTGCTCACCGGAAAAGAATGGGTGGCACTTGGAGCAGACTTCGACATGGATGGTCTTGCGGGTCGAACCGGTTGTCCACTTGCTTCCGCACGATGCGCAGGTGACCTCGGCATCGGTGTAATAGACTGGATGAATTTTTTCTCTCATTTTGCGTAACCTCTGGCCTACTCAGCCGCCGCGAAAGCCTCTTGCGGGAGGACATTCACGCGCTTGCGGCCATGCACAACATCAAAAACCACCACGCCATCAATCGTGGCGAACAAGGTATCGTCGGTGCCGGAGCCCACGTTCAAACCAGGCTTAATCGGCGTTCCGCGCTGGCGGATGAGAATATTACCTGAAAGCACAAACTCGCCAGCATATTTCTTCACACCCAAACGCTGGGCGTTGCTATCGCGACCGTTGCGGCTGGAACCGCCACCTTTTTTATGAGCCATCGTGACCTCTCTTACTTCTCTACAATTTTCTCAACAGCAAGGCGGGTATAAGACTGACGGTGGCCGGTCTTCTGGCGGATGCGCTTCTTGGGCTTGTAATGGAAGTTGTAAGTCTTCTCGCCCTTGAAATGTTCCACAACTGTGGCCTTGACCGACGCGCCCTTGACAACCGGCGCCCCGACGGTGATATTGTCACCATCCACCAGCAAGAGCACTTCTTCCAAATTGAGGCTCTTGCCCGGTTCGACGGGCAGCAAATCAACTTCGATCATGCTACCTTCGACGGCTTTATATTGCTTGCCGCCGCTTTCCAAAATAGCGTATTTCATAAGTTCCTTTCTCCTGGTCTTCGCTTCGCCACAGTCGCCGCGTATCTTTCTGGTTGCCGCCGCGCTGCGGGTAAGCCGGGAATACAACATGCAAATACCCCTGTCGGGGGTATTGGCGAGGAGCTATTATACACACACGAACCGAAACCGTCAACGTCGAATTTATTGGGCCAATTATCAACTCAGAATGTTCTTTCGAGAGCAATGACTCCGGGCAAGTATCGTTCGCCGAGAAACACCTGCTCACAACGACCTCGCTGCTTCAGGCAGATTCTCTCCAAAAGCGACTGGCAGATGCCCTGTAATTCGGCGATTCAGCCTGTCTGGATAGGTTACAATAAAGAATTGCTCGCCACAACGCTAAGAGCACCAGGCTTTATGAGGGCGCAAGTGAGATCCAACATATCCTGGTTCCATGGGCCAAACCGGGCTTGAAATAACAAGGCTATCCTCTTTGTGAACGAGTCTGATATGCAACAACCCAACAATAAAATAAATCTTGAAATCTCTGTAGATCACCCAGATGAGATCAACGTGCATGTTGAGGTGACCTTGCGCTCCCCGGGGGAAGCACCTGTCACAAAAAAATATGATCTCCCTCAACCAGGCAACCCTAGCGCATCGGATATTGTCATCAATGATGCAGGCGTTTTACCTCCACCTGTTGAGCAGAATAAATCTCAGCGTATCATCTCGCAAATCCGCGCAGGGCTTGAGCGCTTCAGAAACACGCCAGATTACCCTACGGCGGAATTCATCGAAAACAGGCAAGCTCATTTATTTTTCGGCCTTTCAGTGTTGCTGTACCTGCTGGTACGCATAATTGGCATTACCCATTATCCTGCTTATTTCTCCTTTGACGAAGCCAACATGGCGCTGATTGCCAGCAATTTCCTGCGCGATGGATTTCACAATTCCACCGGAGAGTTTCTCCCAGCTCTATTTGACAACACCGGAAAGTTTAACTTAGGCACCACTATTTACCTGCAACTCATTCCCCTGTGGCTGTTTGGCCGGGCCGACTTCGCCACGAGAGGAATATCGGCCATCGTAAGTGTGCTTGCAGGAGTATCAATAGGTTTGATTCTGCGCGATATTTTCAAACTCCGCTTATGGTGGGTTGGCACCCTTATCCTTTCGATGTTACCCGCCTGGTTCTTATTTTCCCGCACAGCATATGAAACGACCACGATGGTCTCTTTTTATGCAGGCGCACTTTATTTTTATTTTCTTTATCGGTTTAAAAATACCTATTACTTATATCCAGCCATTTTATTTAGCTCGCTGGCTTTTTATTCCCATGCTTCGGCTCAAATTCTTGTGCCCGTCACCGCCCTGCTATTGATCATCAGCGACCTGCCTTATCACCTGAAAGACCGCCGTGTTCTTTTGGGCGGCATCCTTTTCACCGGCGTAATTGCCCTGACTTATTTGCGCTTTCGCGTAAACCATGCCGGGGAAAGTGAAATCTTTCTTAAAAACCTGACAACCTACATGTTTACAGATATTTCAGTGGGAGAAAAGATCAAGGCCTTCTTCGTAGAGTATCTAAGTTATATTTCTCCCTTATATTGGTTCAAGCCCGAGGTTTCAGGCAATACCCCCCGCGATGCCAGCTCGTACATCATGAAAGGATATGGCTTCTTGCCTTTCTACCTGGCGCCTTTTGCGGCGTGGGGCTTATGGCTTAGCATAAAAAAACTGTACTCATCGGCATACCGGGCTTTGCTGATCGTTTTTTTGATTGCACCCTCAGCAGCAGCAATTGTGCTCAGCCCAAGCAGCATCACGCGGGCGCTGATCATGGTTTTACCATTTGCACTATTATCAGCAATTGGGCTTGAAGACATACTTTTTCGCTTAAGCGTGGCCGTCAAAATAGAAAAACCGATCCGATGGGCATTACCGATTTTTATGATCTTCGTTGCCATCAACTTGCACACATTTTCTGATGCCATGCGAAATGGCCCAGGTTGGTTCGTGCCCAACGACAACACCTTTACACCTTTCGGCGCTAATCTTGTGTTTAACGCACTTGAGGAAGAAGCCTTAAAAAACCCAGCGAACAACGTTGTGATGTCGCCGCTCTGGGCTATGTATCCAGATATACTGACCCGCTTCTACCTGGGCGACAATTTTCACATCAGCTTTGCAACTATCTATGATTTGGCTCGCCATAAAACGGTCATCAGCAAAAATACCCTGCTTATCCTCACTGCCGCCGAATTCGAATATGCCAAAGAGAGTCCAAGGTTTTCCGATATCCAGACTGTACGCATTTTGCCATTTCCAAGTGGCGAACCGGCCTTTTACTTCGCCAGGCTTGCTTACTCTCCAGAAATCGATAGTATTTTAGCGGCCGAGGATGCTGAACGCCGAGAACCAGAAATCGGACAGATTACTATCGATGGACAAAAGGTGACGGTCTCATATACTAAGTCAGGTGGAATACGGATTGACGATCTGTTTGATTACAACCCAGAAACTCTCTACAAAAGCAACGAAGTCAATCCGGCTGTTTTTGACCTGAGCTTTGAGCAACCTCGTGAATTCAAATCTATCTTCATTATTCACGGCAGCGGCCCAATTGACCTGGAGGTGGTTTTTTATTCAGAATCCGGGCAGGAAATAGGCGCCTATCAAGCCAGTTTCAACGAACACGGAGTCGAGGGCAACACACTCACATTGGATCGCCCGGTAACTGCATCCAAAGTCCGTGTATCAGTAAACACCCCAAATCAGGATAGTTGGGGAATCGTGCATATTTGGGATATCCAATTCAAATAGGAATTCCATGGCTCCCGCAAACACAAACGACATCTGGGATTCTTTCTGGGCCATTCACGCCTCTAAAAACGATCTTTTTCATCGGTTTCTTTGGCTTGTACGGTTTTTATTCTCGAGCGCTTATTCAAGACAGATTGCACGGGCAACCGGAAAACTCAATTCGGCAAACCTACTAGAGGTTGGGTGCGGGTCTGCTCGTACCCTGCACTATCTGGACCGAACTTACAATTCCTGCACCTGTTATGCGCTTGATCTCTCTCCTCAAGCAATCACTCTCGTGCATTCTATCAACCCAAAATTCCACGCTGCGATCTCGAATGCCTTTTTCCTGCCGCTGGAATCGAACCAGATTGATGTAAGTTTCAGCATTGGGCTGATCGAGCATTTTACCCGTGAGGAAGCTGGGCAAATTGTCAGCGAAAAAATCCGCGTGACAAAACCTGACGGGCTGGTTGCCATCATGGTGCCCTGGGAAAGTTCTGTTTATAATCTGATCGTCCGCAAAGCGTTTGGGAAACACTGGCCCTTCGGTCATGAGTACCCTTTCCATCGTAATGAACTGGCGATGTTCATGCAGAGCTTAACCTTACAAGAAATCAAAGTGTTTGTAATCTATGGGACTACCCTCCTCGGAATTGGTCGCAAAAAATCATGATCAATCGATTAGCCAGGTTTCGAATTAATCATAATCAGAAAATTCGCGGATTGGGGCTGTTATTGGCTGGCGTTAGCTTGAGCGCTGTCGCCCAAATTACGCTTAATCTTTCCCTGGGTCAGCCCGGATTCTGGGATGTTGGTAACTGGTGGCAAGGTATTGGCGATAATTCTTCCCCGCTTCTCGGGCTTATGCTGTATGTTCTGGCCGGATCGATATTCATCTACGGACTGCATGCGCTGAGAGATCGCCCAGAATTGTTCACCGTCTCTGTTGTTGCTGACTTACAACCAAAAAAACCACGTATTGGGTTTTGGCTCACTTGCCTTGGATTAACCGGGTTGACAGCCTTTTACGCCTCGAAACCAGAAGCCAATTTATATGGGCCAGCCCTGGCAATAACCTGGTTACTATGCAATCTTCTTTTTATATATAGCTTACTCCATGAGGAGAGATGGCAAATTCCCAGCGTTCAAAGGGCGTGGAAATGGTTAAAATCACACCGTGGAGAGCTACTTGCCCTGGCTGCGATCGTTTTAACAGCCTTTTATATCCGGTTTTGGGAGGTTGAACTACACCCATATTCATTTATCAATGACGAGGGCCAAAAAGGTTTGACTGCGAATTGTATTCTGAGCGGCAAATGTCACAATATGTTCGGCTTAGGCTGGTCAGCCCAACCCATGCTGGGATTTCTGCCTGCGAGTATAAGCATCTGGTTGTTGGGACGGACCGCTCTCGCCATTCGCCTTGTAAGCGTTATCGCAGGAACTCTGGCAGTTGCAGGAGTATATTTATTCAGCAGGGAAGTATTTAATAAAAGAACAGCCCAGGTCGCCGCTCTGCTCCTCGCAACGCTTCCGGTAAATGTTCATTTTAGCCGCATCGGCGTGGATAATATCGCAGACTCACTCTCCAGCACCCTGGTAATGTGGTTGGTGTTCCGCGGGGTGAAACGCGGATCAACCTTATGCTTTATGGCTGCCGGCATGATTGCAGGTCTGTTTTTTTACACATACTTGGGCTCGCGCCTTGCCTCCGTGCTTGGCTTGGGTTTATTGGGCTATTTTGCCTTGTCCACTCGCGAGTTTCTAAAAGCACACCTTAAAAATGTTTTGGTTTACATTCTGGCTTTTTTGATTGTAGCGGCGCCCATCCTGGGTTATTTTTCTGCCCATCCAGATTTTTTCTCTGCCCGATTGAATAGCACTGGAATTTTTCAAAGCGGAACATTGGCAAACGAAATAGACATCACCGGCAAGAGCGCCGCAGAAATTCTTGCCAGCCAATTTATGAAATCCAGTTTGGTATATTTTGCCACGCCAGCGCTATCTAATTTTTATAACTCCCCCAAGCCTTACCTCACTCCGCTGGCGGCAATTTTTTTCATTCTGGGGTTGGCATATGTACTCTGGCACATCAAAGATGCGCGGTTCATGGCACTATTTTCATGGTTTTGGGCAGCCATCATTCTGGGCAGCACCCTCACTGGCGGACCCCCTACCAGCCAGCGCATGTTGATGAGCACCTCTGCGCTTGCAATTATCGTAGCGCTTGGAATTACAAAAACTGTCGAAAATACCTGGCCAGGAGGTAATTTTAATCGTTGGTTTACACCAATTGGCCTGTTGGCTTTTGTACTCGTTGTTGGGTACCAGGACACTCAATTTTACTTCAACGAATACCGTCACGGACGCTATTTTGAAGACCCCACCAATGAACTGACCTACGAAACGCGCACTTTCATTTCGCCATTAGAAAAGGATGGCCGTTTCTACCTGATATGTGACCCAAGCATCCCGTACCTTACATTTGCCAGCTTTGAATTCTTCTCCCCCGATGTTGAAAAAATGTATTTCTATGAGGCAACCTCCCAAGCGCTGGGAGCCCTTCCTCGTGATAAAGATGCCCTTTTCATTGCTACCGCAGATAGCAAAGCTGAAATAGAAAAAATCGTCCAGCTCATCCCAGAAGGCGAGTGGAGCGAAGTCAAGCGGCGGAGTAAACCGTCAGAGACTTTGTTTTACAGCTATAAAATTAAACAGGGCGTTTTACAAACCTTTCAACCTTAAACAGTGATGACTAATAATTTCGTCTTCCTAATAATTATTTTGGGCATTTTGCTCATCAGTTTGGATATAGCCATTTTCTCTTTTCGCAAGAGAAAATATGCTGCTGGGAAATCCCTGCTACTCACCTTGCAGAATTTACTGCCGCCAACCCTGGCATGGTTCAATAATCAGTGGCACAAACTCCAGAAATTACCACACCGGCTGGCAGAATCTGCGCGCCAAACATCCAAAGCTATCTCCAGCTTGCCCAGCCTGGAAAATGATGGCGCTCCAACCGACAAGGATGATCTGGAAATAACTGGAACTATGCCAACAGAAACAACCTCCCAGCAAAACAAAACTACTTCAGATGGGCGCAAAATGGTGCATGTCCAGTTTTCTGCCGACATCCCTGAAGGAACAACTATAAATATTACCCTGGAAGTAAAGGACGGGCGGGGAAAATCATCCACACAGACTGCCTTGCAAGAACAAGGGTCCGCACGCACAAGACACTTTCTCTCAACTGCCCGCCAGGCTCTCAGCGCGCGAGCAAAAGCCTGGAAGTTTGAACTAAAAAACCTTGACCAGCTTCTACTCCTGGCAACCGTTACTATCTATCTGCTGGTAGTGAGTATCGGCATTGATCGCTATCCTATCTATTTCTTTACGGACGAAGCCATTCACATGAACCTGGCTTCCAATTTCATTCGGGATGGTTTCAAAAATTACTATGGCGAATTTCTGCCGACCTTTTTTTCGGTAGAAGGCTGGGTAAACGGCACCAGCGTTTACGTCCAGGTTTTGCCTTTCCTGATTTTCGGAAAATCGGTGACAGTAACACGCCTGGTTTCTGCTTTCATCTCTTTGTTGGGTGCCCTGGCGATCGGCTTGCTGCTTAAAGATGTTTTCAAACTCAAGTATTACTGGGCCGGGATATTCCTGGTGCTGACAACCCCGGCCTGGTTCTTGCATTCGCGCACAGCCTTTGAGTATGTAGAAGTAGGCGCGTTTTATGGTATTTTCCTGTATTTTTATGGTCGTTATCAAGCCGGGCACCTGCGCTCGCTATACTGGGCGGTAATTGCCGGGGCGCTGGCTTTTTATACCCATGGATTGGGCCAAATTCTGATGAGCGTAACCGGGGCGGCACTCTTTATTGTGGATTTTCGCTATCACACCCACCCGGAGCGTCGAAAAACCGTTCTAAACGCTTTACTCCTCGGAGCAATTCTACTGCTGCCATTCGCGCGTTATTACCTGGCACACCCAGGCGAAGCCGCCGCCCAGGTAAAACGGCGCGGTTCATATTGGGTCAATGACAGCTTAACCCTTGCACAAAAAATGGGACAATTTCTGAGCCAATATGTTTATGGATTGAACCCGAGCTACTGGTACTTCCCCAACAGAGTTGATCTTAGCCGTCACATCATGTATCGCTACGGAAATGGGCTGTGGTTTACCTTGCCGCTTGTGGTAACTGGCCTGTTACTAACCATCAAGAATATCCGCCAGCCAGCTTACCGATTGGTCTTGATTGCCCTGCTGGCTTGCCCGATTCCGGCCTCGATCGTAGCCATTGGAATGCCCCGCACACTCTTTTTAACCATGCCGCTGGCCTTGCTCGGAATGATCGGACTGGCCGCAATTCTTGAATGGGGTCAGGCCAAGCTGCGCATCCCCTCAACCTGGATTGCATCCACAGTCTTTATCCTGTTGGCCGGGTTAAGTATCTTCATGCTGAGAGACTCTCTCGTCAATGGGCCAACCTGGTTTAAAGACTACAGTCTATATGGAATGCAGTATGGGGCCAAACAGGTTTTCCAAGATGTTATTCGAGCAGAGCTGGAAAAGTATCCCAACCGCCGCTATATCGTTTCTCCTTCCTGGGCCAACGGCACAGAACAATTTGCGGCCTTCTTTCTCCCAAAGAACCTTCAATCACGTCTCTATATGGGGCAGCCGGTGGATTTCATTGACACAATCAAGGAAAATCCACCCGAACTATATTTTGTAACCACCTCAGATGAGTATGATAAATTAGTCAACAATCCCGAGTTTCAAGACATCCAAGTTGAGCAAATGATACCCTTCCCAGATGGGCGGCCTGGTTTTTACGTGATCTCGCTAAAAGTGGCTAATAATATCGACCAAATAATTTTAGAAAAGAAAAAAGTAGCGGTCACGCCTGTGGAAGATACAATGACCTTGAACAACCAAACAGTGAAGGTCATTCACTCACCGCTCGGCGGAGGAAGCTTACAAGATGTCTTCGACACAAACCCTGATACACTGGCTAAGGTAATTCAAGCCAATCCGTTCATTTTTGATCTCTACTTGCCTGACCCTATCGATACGCAAAGTGTTACCATCCAAACCGGTTCCCTCTCCGATTTCACTGTCATGATTTCGCTGTATGAGCCGGGCGCAGCTGACCCTGTGACATATACCGAAACCTTCAAAGGCCTATCCCCCGATCCCATGGTGACGATGAATTTCAACCAGGGCCCGGCGAAATCTGGCCGCATTTACATCGAAATAAGAGACAACACCTCCGGCGATACTTCGCAAATCCATGTCCGCACAATTCAATTTGAATAAAACAAGAGCACTCGCTAATTCACAAAACTTCTCGAAGTCCAATTTTTATGGAGTACTGAAATTAACTTTTTTGCCGCTCCTGCGGCACAGCTGGAAAGCGATCAACAACTTGGTAAAATTACACTTGAAATCCAAAGCATGAGGACAAAGTGAATTTCTTGAAAAAAATTGACCCGCGACGAATCGGAGACCATTGGTTCGAAATCACGCTCATCGCCCTGGTGATGGGCGTTCATCTCTACGCCGCTTTCTCGGCGCCGCACAACTTTTCGACCCGCTGGTTCACCCGTGATGATGCCTACTACTATTTCAAAGTAGCCCAAAACATCAGCGAAGGGCGCGGCTCCACCTTTGATGGAATCAACCCCACCAATGGCTATCATCCGCTCTGGGTACTGGCCTGTGTGCCGATTTTCGCCCTGGCGCGTTTCGACTTGATCCTGCCCTTGCGCGTTTTGATCGTCGTCATGGCCGCGCTCAGCCTGGCAACCTCGATCCTGCTTTTCAGGCTGCTCAAAAAAGCCACCGGAAAGCCAATCGCCATGCTGGCAACTTCATTTTGGGCGCTCGACAGGCTGATCCACTCCATCATCACCCAGCAAGGTATGGAGACAGGCATTGTGGCACTTTCGAGCGTGCTTTTTCTGTATTTACTGCAAAAAGCAGAGCTAAAAAAACAACTTGCCACTTCCGATCTCGTTTCCCTGGCGCTGGCGGCCTTGTTCGTGATCTTCAGCCGCCTGGACGGGATTTTCCTGATTCTAATTGCCGGGGTCTGGATTATTTTCCGCGGCAGCCCGATCCGTTATTTATTGCCCGTTGATTTGTTCATCACTTTCTCTGTGATTGTGACCGCCTACATTCAACGCGCGGGACTCAAGTTATACCTGTTGGGCTTTGACAACTCGGCCTTGCTGATGGCCGCAGTTACTTTCACCATCCAGACCATCATCTTTTATTTGATGGGGTTATATAATCACCCCAAAAGCCTGCCCCCTCTCCGCCTCCTCGTTTCGACGCTTGCCAGCGTTACGCTCAGCACAGGCCTCTCGACCGGAGTAATCCTGACGCTCTCTGCCTTTGGCCTGCTCGACATGCCGCGCGCCGTCCCGGCATTCTACTGGATTGGAATGCTGGCCTTGACCCTCTTGACGCGCTTCGCGCTGCGCTTCATCTCCCCGTGGCCTGTTTCGCCATCGAAAGAAACGGAACCTGCCCGATGGCTTCCTGTCGTTAAAACCCAATTCCGCTTGGCACTGGAACCTCTCGGTAAGTGGATACACGCCGGATTTATTTATTTCGGCATTGCTGCTGCAGGATTAGCTATCTACATGACCATCAACCGGGTCTTGTTCGGCACATTCATGCCCGTTAGCGGGCAGATCAAACGCTGGTGGGGTTCCATGCCCAACGATGTTTATGGCGGCGGTTCGAAAACCTTCCTGGATGTTTTAGCCATCGACCCCAATTTCAGCCAGACTTGGGGCTTGTTCACCAACCCGGTTGCTCAATGGGCCGAGAAACTATCAGAACAAAGTTGGGATTTCGATGGCTGGTACTGGCTCCTGGTCGCGGCCATCGCCACCGCCTGGCTGGCCTTGTTCCTGGCAAATCGCCGGAAGAACCTGCGACGTACCTTCCAGCTTGGGCTGATTCCGCTGCTCGTCAGCGCCGAATTCCACGCCTTTACCTACGGCGCGATGGCTTATTCCGCCAAACATGAATGGTACTGGGTCACACAAATGCTCACGCTGGTCATCCTGGGCGCGCTGGGGCTGGCCATGTTCGTTGATTTTCTTCCCCATCGAAAGCCGGTTCAAATCTTCACCTGGGTCCTCGCTGGCGCGGCAAGCCTGTACCTTTGCTATGGCTTTTCCGCCGAGTTGATCAACCGCATGCCCTACCAGGACCCGCTCGCAGGAGAACCCTACATGGACATGCTGCCCATCCTGGAAGGTTATACCGAATCCGGCGCGCTGATCGGCATGACCGGCGGCGGGAATGCGGGTTACTTCATCAATGGCCGCACGATTGTCAACATGGACGGGCTGATCAATTCCCATGCCTATTTCCAGGCTCTGAAGGATAATCGGGCCGGAGAGTACCTCGCCGATATCGGGCTGGACTATATTTTCGCCAACAGCTACATCATCACCAATAGTATGCCCTACCGGCAGCAGTTCTCTCCTACAGAATTGTTCCCCGTGGAAGGCGCACCAGCCTACGGGCAAAAAGTCTTAATGCGGTTTGAACCGGAAAAATGAACTCTCAAAAAGGGACGCGCTCAACAGCGCGTCCTGATAATTTTTAAGGGACCTTATGGGCAAAAACTCAACCCCTCCTGCCATCGTAACCATCCTGGCCGTCTTCGTGTTATTTATCACGTCCTGGAGCGGCATCCGCGCCTACAGTGCGATAGCCAACTGGCAGGTTTTGCAAGAGTTTGGCGCAAATCCCATGTATATTCTCATCCTGGGATTATCCTGGACAGCAGTGGGCCTCTGGTTGTTTCGTGCTATTTGGGAAGGCCGGCGCGATGCGCTGCGTGCCGGATTGACTGCCGCAGGGTTGTATACGCTGTGGTACTGGTGCGACAGGCTGATCTTCCAGCCTGCTCCCGCGCCCAACCTTCAGTTCAGCGTGGTTGTTTCTATCATTTTCGTGGCTTTTTTTAGCATTATTCTGTTCATATCAGCTTCAAAAGGCTTTTTCAACAAGGAGTAGCGATGAGCGAGAAGACAAAATTCAAGGCGTTGCGCGAGAGAAAGAATCAAGCGCACCTGGGAGGCGGGAAAGAGCGCATCGAGGCTCAGCACAAACGTGGAAAAATGACCGCCCGCGAGCGTATCGACCTTTTACTGGACAAAGGCTCATTCCGAGAAGTTGACGCATTTGTGGTTCATCGCACTTATGATTTTGGGCTGGAAAAACAGAAATTTACCGGCGACAGCGTGGTAACGGGTTGGGGCACGGTGGATGGTCGCCTCGTCTATGTCTACGCCCAAGATTTCACCGTCTTTGGCGGCTCGCTGGGCGAAGTCCATGCCGAAAAAATTATCAAAATCATGGGCATGGCCATGAAAAATGGCGCACCTGTCATCGGCCTGAATGATTCGGGGGGCGCACGCATCCAGGAAGGCGTTGTTTCCCTGGCCGGTTACGCCGAGATTTTCCTGCGCAACACCCTGGCCAGCGGCGTCATCCCACAGATTTCGGCCATCATGGGACCATGCGCCGGCGGCGCTGTCTACTCCCCGGCGCTGACAGATTTCACCTTCATGACTCGCGGCACCTCCTACATGTTTATTACCGGCCCGGATGTGGTCAAAGCTGTGACCCATGAAGAAGTCACTTCGGAGAATCTGGGCGGGGCGAGCATCCATTCCGAAAAATCCGGTGTCTGCCATGTCGCCGCTGACAGCGAAGCCGATACGCTTTACCTGATTAGAAAATTGCTTTCCTATCTTCCCCAGAACAACATGGAAGACCCTCCCTTCCTGCCAACCACGGACGATGCTCTGCGGGCAGATGAGTCCCTCGACAGCCTCATACCTGCTGAACCCGGGCGGCCCTACGATGTCAAGGAAATCATCAGCAAGGTGGTGGATGACGGCCAGTTCTTCGAAATCCAGGAAAGTTTTGCCGGGAATATTGTCATCGGTTTTGCGCGCTTGGGCGGGCACTCCGTGGGCGTGGTTGCCAACCAGCCCGCCGTGCTGGCCGGGGTGTTGGATATTGACTCGAGCGAGAAGGCCGGGCGTTTTGTGCGTTTCTGCGACTCGTTCAACATCCCCATCGTAACCCTGGTCGACACCCCGGGCTACCTGCCCGGCACCGGACAAGAATACCAAGGCGTGATTCGGCGCGGCGCAAAACTGCTCTATGCTTACTGCGAGGCAACTGTCCCCAAACTGACGGTGATTACCCGCAAGGCTTATGGCGGCGCATACATCGTGATGAGCAGCAAGCATATTCGCGGCGACGTGAACCTGGCCTGGCCAACAGCCGAAATTGCCGTCATGGGCCCTGATGGAGCCGTCAGCGTGGTCATGCGCAAGGAATTGGAAAATGCTGAAGACCCCGCGGCGCGTAAAACAGAGTTGGTCAACGAATATCGCGAAAAATTTGCCAATCCATACGTGGCCGCCGAACGCGGTTACGTGGATGATGTGATCGAACCGCGCGAAACTCGCGCCCGCCTGATCAACGCGCTGGAAATGCTCCAGAATAAACGCGACGCCAACCCGGCCAAGAAACACGGGAATATTCCCCTGTAAGGGCATGTAGGGGCGTAGCATTGCTACGCCCCTACGTACGACACGGAGGAACTATGTTCAAAAAAGTATTGGTGGCCAATCGTGGTGAAATTGCCGTTCGCATCATCCGCGCCTGCCGGGAAATAGGCGTTGAATCAGTCGCAGTTTTCTCTGAAGCCGACCGGCAGGCCCTGCATGTCCGTTATGCCGATGAAGCCTATCTACTCGGCCCGGCGCCATCGCGCGATTCATACCTGCGTGGCGACAAGATCATCGATCTAGCCCACAACTCCGGAGCCGACGCCATCCACCCCGGTTATGGCTTCCTGGCTGAGCGTGGGGACTTTGCCCAAGCCTGCGCCGAAGCCGGACTGACGTTTATTGGGCCAAAACCATCCTCCATTGCGGCGATGGGCGATAAAATCACCGCCCGCGAAACCGTCCGCAAGGCGGGCGTGCCAATTGTGCCGGGGACGGAAGGCGCGGGAAACTTATCCGACGATGACCTGCTGGCCATTGCCCCTAAAATTGGTTTCCCGCTGCTGATCAAAGCCACAGCTGGAGGCGGCGGCAAAGGCATGCGCGAGGTTCGCAGCCTGGAAGAGATGCCAGAACTGCTGGTTTCAGCGAGGCGTGAGGCTGAATCATCCTTTGGCGATGGGAATGTTTACCTGGAAAAACTCGTCGAAGCAGCGCGGCATATCGAAATCCAAATCCTGGCCGATGGGCACGGGAGCGTGCTGCACCTGCACGAGCGCGAATGTTCCATTCAGCGCCGTCACCAAAAGCTGGTCGAGGAAGCCCCCTCCCCATTTTTGGATGATGAATTGCGAAAAAAAATTGGTTCTGTGGCGGTGAAAGCCGCTCAGGCCGTGGATTACGTCAACGCCGGGACAATTGAGTTCCTGGTCGATAAGGACAAGAATTTCTATTTCCTGGAAATGAACACCCGCTTGCAGGTGGAGCACCCGGTGACCGAGTTGGTGACCGGCGTGGATATTGTCAAGGAGCAAATCCGCATCGCGCGCGGGCGGCCCCTGCAATACAAACAGGAAGACATCCGGATTAACGGCGCAGCGATTGAGTGCCGTATCAATGCCGAAGACCCATTTAACGACTTTATGCCCTCAACGGGCAAAATCACCCACAGTTTGCTGCCCACCGGCCCCGGCGTGCGCGTGGATACGGGCGTTTACCCTGGCTTCGAAGTTTCATCCTACTACGATCCGTTGATCTCGAAACTGCTCGTCTGGGGAGAAACGCGCGCCCAGGCAATTTTACGAATGCGCCGCGCGCTGGAAGAGTATCGCATTGTGGGTGTGCGCACCAATATCCCCTTCCACCAGATGTTGATGGATAGTCATCGTTTCATGGGCGGGCAGTACGACACACGCTTTGTAGAAGAGCGTTTTGCCGTGCAAGATGAGCAGAATGGCAGCGATGCTGAAATAGCGGCGGTGCTGGCTTCACTGGTAGCTCATGCGGAAACCCAGCACTCTGCCCAAATCGTCCAACGCAATGAGCGTGACACTTCAAATTGGAAATGGGTTGGACGCTGGGAACGGATGCATAGATAATCTGATGGTCATCTAATCTGATAGTTGGCTAGTCGGAAACCCCGGCTGCAACCTGAAGACCCGATGACAATCTGACTAGAGGACTAATTCATGAGATACATAACCATAATCGACGACAAAGAATTTATCATAGAAATCATCGACGCAAAACATGTCAACGTCAATGGCAAAGTCCTGGATGTGGATTTCGAGTCGATCAGCGGCCAGCCAGTTTATTCACTGCTGATCGATGGGAAATCCTACGAAGGATACGTTTACCCAGACGAAAAAAACTGGCAGGTGCTGTTGCATGGACGGTTATATCAGGCCACGGTGGAAGATGAACGCGAAAAACGACTGGCCGCCGCGGCAAGCAAAGGGGTGGCAGACCGGGGTGAATTCCACTTGAAGGCGCCCATGCCGGGCATGGTGATTGCCGTACCCGTCACCGAGGGGCAGGCCGTCAAAAAAGGACAGGTTCTCCTGATCTTGGAATCAATGAAAATGCAGAACGAGTTGAAATCCCCAAAAGATGGAACTGTCAGCCGCATCCGCGTCAAGGCGGGCGAAACGGCTGAACAAAAACAGGCGTTATTGAGTGTGATCTAATGTCCACCAATCATCTGGAAATCGAATCCAAGTTTTACATCCGCAACCTGGAGGTGATCGAAGCGCGGCTCAAGGCGCTTGGCGCGATCTGCATTGTCCCGCGCGGATTTGAGTACAACCTGCGCTTCGACAATTCCCGCGATAACCTCAGGCGCCAGGGAAAAGTCTTGCGCCTGCGTAAATCTGACGATATTCGCATGACCTTCAAAGGCCCGGGCGAACGGGTCGGCGGGGCGCTCTCGCGCACAGAGATCGAGCTGGTCGTCAACGATTTCGACACAGCGCAGAAATTATTGGAGGGTCTGGGTTATCGTGTTTCAGCCGTCTACGAAAAATACCGTGCCATGTATGAGCTTGGGACAGCCCTGGTCACCCTCGATGAACTTCCCTATGGAAAATTTGTCGAAATCGAGGGTGAAAATCCGGAACAGATCAGCGAACTTGCCCGAAAACTGGGACTTAATCCCGAAACCGCCATCCCGGCCAGTTACCAGGGGCTTTTTGAACAGCTCAAAGCCTCCAAAAACCTGCCCGCCAAGAACCTGACCTTTTGGGAATTCGAAAACATCTATTTGACTGCCACTGATCTGGGAGTTGAACCTGCTGATTAGGGTTTATTCGCCCAGTTTTCCATCCACCCAACGCAGTTTTTTGACGACACCGCCCTCCCCCAACAATCCAGGTAAAAGCTTTTGCAGGGACTCTGCCGCCGCAGTGGTGTAATACGCCACTGCGGCTTTTGTCGCCGCCGGTTGGCGCATCCCGGCTGCTTCGAGCAGGCGGCCCGCCTGCCGCGCCACCGCCGGAGCGGGGTCGATCACCCGCACATTTTTCCCGGCGATCCGCTCGATGAGGGGAATCACAAATGGATAGTGGGTGCAGCCCAAGACCACCGTATCGATCCCCTGCGCCAGCATCGGCTGGAGCGCCGCCCTGAGAATGGATTCCGTTTCCGGCGCATCCAGTTCCCCCTTTTCGATCTGGCCGACCAGCCCCGGACAGGTATCCTGCAAAACAGTCACACCCTGCGCGAAACGTTCGACCACCGAGGCGTACAAGGCCCCCTGGAACGTCGCCGGGGTCGCCAACACGCCAACCACGCCGCTCCGGGTCTGTTCCGCCGCCGGTTTGACCGCCGGTTCCATTCCTACAAAAGAAATCGCCGGAAAGCTTTGCCGTAAGGACTGGAGTGCCGCCGCGGAGGCCGTGTTGCACGCCACCACAATCAGTTTTGCGCCCTTTCGCAGCAAAAAGCGGGTAATCTGCCCGGAAAAAGCCTGAACCTCCTCCAGCGGGCGCGGCCCATAAGGTACATGCCCCTGGTCGCCAAGATAAATGATCGACTCCTCGGGCATCTGTGCACGGATGGCTCTCAACACCGACAAGCCGCCAACGCCAGAGTCAAAGATACCGATGGGAGAATTGGGAATGGATTGCATCTGCTTAATTCAAAAATAGGTAACGAGCAATCAGGTTGCCCTGATTGCTCGTTACCTATCACTTTCTTTTTGCCGCCGCATCTACAAAGGCCTTGAACAAGCGCCGGATCGGTTCCTGGTCGGTTAACCATTCGGGATGCCACTGGACAGCGATGGCAAAGGGATGCTCGGGGATTTCCACTGCTTCAATCATTCCATCCGGCGCAAAAGCCACGGCTTTCAGCGCCGGGGCGACATCTTTAATCCCTTGATGGTGCAGACTGTTGACTTTTAAACCTGTCTCGCCCAGGACTTTGCCGATCCGGCTGCCCCCCTCGATGCGGACGGGATGCGCCAACGCCGTGCGCGCCGGGATGCCATCTTCGCCAGGGTAATCGTGCTGTAGCGCATTGGGATATTGGTCAGGGATATGGGTATAGAGCGTCCCGCCCAGGGCTACGTTGGTAACCTGCGCGCCCCGGCAAATGCCCAGGAACGGCTTGCCTTCATCGGCAGCGAGCTTTGCCAGGCCCAGTTCGAGCGCGTCGCGCGCCTCGTCAACACCGTATACTGCCGGATGCGGAACACCGCCGAAGCGCTCAGTGGCAATATCTGGGCCGCCAGGAAATAAGATTCCGTCCAGGTGTCGGAAAAGTTCGTTCCACCCCCTTTCCGACACTTCGGAGGGAATCAAGACCGGCACACCGCCGGCTTCGAGAATGGCATTGGGATAAGCCTGCTGAATCATAACGGATTTCAGTTCAGATGGAGGGATAGGAGCCGTGCGGGTCGTGATTCCAATCATGGGAGTGGGCATCTTGTTTCCTCGATGAGAGATTTGAACCGATTCTATCACGCCAGATTAAATCAAAAGAGCGCATTTTCTGCGCTCTTGTTCGTTCAAGATGGAATTAGTTGAATTTTTGCTTAAGGCGGGTGGCCTTGCCGGTGCGGCCGCGCAGGTAATAAAGCTGCGCTCGGCGAACCTGGGAGTGGCGTTCCACCACAACTTTGTCCACACGCGGGGAGCGCAGCAGGAAGGTGCGCTCAACGCCGATACCATTGCTGGCAATCCGGCGCACGGTGAAGGTCTCAGCAACGCCGCCATGGCGCAGGCGGATGATTGTGCCTTTAAACTCCTGGATACGCTCACGTTCACCTTCCTTGATGCGGACATGAACAGAAACAGCGTCGCCGGGGCGCAATTCGGGGATATTGGGGTTGGAGGGAGCTTCAACGGACTTCAACAGGTCGGTCATTTCTTATATTTCCTTACCAGAATGAAATACTGCTTCACAGCAGTCGGATAGACGCGAAGCGGGATTATATCATAATTTCTGGAGTTTTATTGATAATTTTCAGGGGCTCTTTGGGAAAATCCCAGAGTTCCTTATCCGCAGGGCGGTCATCTCTCTTGCAAGGCCTTGCGCAAATCGGGCATATGCTCCTCGTAATGCGCAAATGTATTCCATTCCACCACCACGCTTAAGGGTTTGCCTCGTGTCCAGGTAAATTTGGCCGGATCACTCAAATCCTGATCCGGGAGCTTCTCGATCAACGCGAGCAGGGCGTGATATGACTCAGCTTCCTCTGAACGCACCTCGGCCAGAGGGCGCAAGCGGTTTGCTTCGTAAGTGTTGCGGTTGACATTATCAACATCGCTTTCGTCCAGGGAATATTCCGGTTCCAGACCATCGATGACTGCGCTGATCACGATGAAACCACGCCGCGCCCACCAGGCAATATGAGCGAGGGCGTCTTTGGCTGTCCAACCGCCGGGCAGCACAGGCTGGAGCATTTGCTCATCACTGAACTGCGCCATCAGCGCCTCAAACTCGGCGCGTGAATAGGATAATTTCGTAAGGAGCTCAGTTTTGCTCATGGCCCCATTATAAATTAAGTTGTCGCGTAAAAACGGCAATCATCCGGTCCACTTTGCCCATCGGATAGTTCGCCAACTGGTCCATTTCAACCCATCGGCAAGACTCTTTTCCAGCTTCTTCGAGAAGCTCACAGCGCCAGGCAGACTCCGTCAAGGTGAAGTGGGTGTAGGCGTGACGGACTTCCGTCAAATGGGCAACAGGACTCACTTTCAGCCTGTATTCCGCTTCAATGGCGGCGGCCAGGGCCGCGGGTGAGTCTGTATCCACTTCGGCGGACGGGAATTCCCATAAGCCGCCGAGCAGCCCTTTGGCGGGGCGCAAAGCCAACAGAACGATTTTTTCCTGAAGGATGACTGCCGCCAGCTTGAACCTGTGCGGTACCTTCGCCTTTGGTTTTAGGACCGGCCGGTTTTCGGGCGCAGGGCGCGATTTGCACAAATCAACTAATGGGCAAAGCAGGCACAACGGTTTCCTTGGCAGGCAAATCGCAGCACCCAGATCCATCAGGGCCTGGTTGTAATCCCCGGCGCGGCCCGCTGGCAGGTGTTTTTGAGCCAAGGCCCACAGGATTTCCTCGCCAGCCGGGGTATCTGCGGGTGTAGCAACATCAAAGACGCGCGAAAAAACACGCCGCAGGTTGCCATCCAGGGTGGCGACATCCTGTCCAAAAGCAATCGAGGCGATGGCGGCGGCGGTATAACGCCCAATGCCAGGCAATTTTCGAAGTTGGGGGATTTCCTGTGGCAGCCGACCGTCAAATTCGGCGGCCACCCTTTGGGCGGCCCGATGCAAATTCCGGGCGCGGCTGTAGTAACCCAGCCCCTCCCAGACCGAAAGGACACTTTGCTCCGAAGCTCCTGCCAGGGTTCCAACGTCTGGGAACTGATGCATCCAGCGCTCAAAATAAGGAATGACGGTTTCAACCCGCGTCTGCTGGAGCATAATTTCAGAGACCCAAACCGCATACGAATCGGGCTGCCCGCGTGTCTCCCTCCCCACGGAGAGGCGCCAGGGCAAGACGCGGGCATTTTTTTCATACCAATCCAGGATGCGAGTGGAGAATTCGGACATAGTCGATCGCAGGGGCGACCGGTTGGTCGCCCCTGCGTGAGTTTAGAATTGAAAGCCGCCCTTGGCCGGGACAACTTTGGTGGTGTAATTCTTGACGAAAGTAAACAACTGCTCTCGCAGGCGGCTCCATTCGACCGAGTTTAGCACGCGCTGGGCATCGGGCAGGTCGGGGGCCAGCATGGCAACCATGATCTGCGGATATTCGCCATAAATCGTGGCCCAGGCTTCGGTCGGCTCCAGACCAAGGCGCTGGACACCGGGGATGAATTCACCGATCACAAACTCGAAATATTCCTGTTCGCGTTCAGGCGAAATATCCCAGGTCATGAGCAATTTGACAGGCATGCCGCCTCCTAGCTGCTGGCAATATCCAGCACGACAACTTTGGTTTCATCGGGCAAGCCAGAATGAGTGACCTTTAGCATCGGAACGGTTTCGTGGGTTGTCAGGCCCATTTCTTTCAAGAATTTTTCAAGTGGGTCAAGAGACAGTTTGCTGGCAGGATGCTCATAGTGCATGGGGATGACAATATTGGGTTCGAGCAGCGAGATCACCTCGGCGGCTTTGGCCGCATTCAGTCCGTTGCCGCCGCCAACGGGCACCAGCGCCACATTGACAGTTCCAAGCGCTTCCACTTCAGATTGCGAAGGAACCTGGGCTAAATCACCAAGGTGAACAACCGTCAGACCATCGAAATCAAACAGGAAGAGGGTATTGCGTGGTTTATCGGCATTTTTCTTGCCATTGTAATCGGTCTGGACGCCGGTGATAAAAACGCCGCCAATCTCGAACTCGCCGGGGCCGGTTAGCTTATGCGTGGTGCCCTTGACCGCGCTGATGAAATTGTGCCCAGGGGTATCATGGCTGACCGTGACAATATCCGCGCGCAGCCTCAGCGGTTCATAGCCAATCACATCGCTATCATAAGGATCCGTCACCACGGCAGCCATGCCACGCTCGATGAACCGGAAACAAGAATGACCATACCAGACAATTTCCATTTGTGGAGCCTCCGCTCGAGATTATACCCGCCAAGGGGCGCTGTAACCCTTCCCAGGGTACTTTACCGCTTGGGGATAAAAGGGATTATACCCGTTAGAAGCAGATGGGGAGATATAATTCTCCATCTCATATAATTCTATTATGTTCCCTCCAGCCTATTCCAGAACAAGCTTCCGGAATCCAAAAATACATGAAAACCCCAACCAAAATCGTGATCTACCTTGAAGCCTTGTTTTCCGTCGTCATCTGGGGCGGGACGTTCATCGCCACCAAGTTCGCCTTGCGCGAGGCATCTCCAGCCACAATTGTCTGGCTTCGCTTCGGGATGGGTGTGCTAATCCTGGGCGCGGCTGTGGCCCTGCGCAAACAATTTGCCCTGCCCAAACGCGAAGAGTGGGGTTATTTCGCCCTGATCGGCTTCCTGGGAGTCACCTTCCACCAATGGTTGCAAGCCACGGGCCTGATCACCGCCCAGGCCACCACAACCGCCTGGATCGTGGCCACCATCCCCATTTTTACCGCGCTGCTGGGATGGTTCTTTCTCAAGGAAAAGCTCGGCCGGCTGCGAATTGCAGGGATTGCGCTGGCAACAGCGGGCGTCTTGCTGATTGTCAGCAAGGGCAACCTGACGTTACTTGCTGCCGGGAAATTCGGCACGCCAGGCGATTTCCTGATTCTGGTCAGCGCCCTCAACTGGGCGGTTTTCTCTGTCCTCTCGCGACGCGGACTGGCCTCGCACCCTGCCGCCCGGATGATGTTCTACGTGATGCTGCTCGGCTGGCTGTTCGCCTGTATCTGGTTATTTGGTTTTGGCCCCGGCTGGAGCGAAATCCCGCAAATCAGCGCCACAGGCTGGAGCAGTATCCTGATCCTGGGAATTTTCGGTTCGGGGCTGGCCTATATTGCCTGGTACGACGCCCTGCAAGTCCTGCCCGCCACGCAATTAGGCGTCTTCATCTACATCGAGCCATTGGTCACGATGGTGATTGCGGCCAGCCTGCTGGCCGAAGCGGTGACCGTTGCCTCCCTCATCGGCGGGGCGGTGACGATCCTGGGTGTCTATCTGGTTAACCGGCAGGGATGACTTTGCTCCAGCCACGTCAGACCCCGGGCACGCAGGTCACCCCAACCGGCAAAGGCTGGCTGTTTGAGATTCCTGCCGGTGAGGCGGGGGTCTACCGGCTGGCTCAACTGGACGATTACACGGCCCTACCCCGCAACCGCTTCCCGTTAAGGACTCCAACCACCCTGAGCCTGCGCTGCCGAGTCAGTGAGCCGCATCTCCCCGGGACCTGGGGCTTTGGCTTTTGGAATGACCCTTTCGCATTCTCCTTCGGCCTGCAAGGGACGGCCCAGCGTCTGCCAGTCTTACCCAACGCTTGCTGGTTTTTCCACGCTTCGGCGGAAAACCACCTTTCGTTTGCCCAAGAAGTGCGCCGCACCAAACCCGGAGAAACCATCAATTTAGCGGGAAAAGACCCTGGGCTGGCTGCCAATCCGTCAAACCAGGTGCGACGCACCCTCCCCGGAAATGGGTTTTTGGCGCAAACCTTCTGTTCACCTAAAATTCCGGCGTTGCTGCTTGCGCCAGGAATTTTGGGATTGCCTTTATTGTTTTCCAAAACTATCTCGAAGTGCTTACGCGCAGTCGCGGGGAAAATAATTGGCGAGGACAGTCTATTTCTGGACATCGATGGGACTCAATGGCACACTTACAAGCTGTCGTGGCGCGTGAGCGGAGTCGCTTTCAGCGTGGATGAAACCGTCGTTCTTGAATCCCCTGTCAGCCCGTGCGGGCCGCTGGGCGTGGTGATCTGGATCGATAATCAGTACGCGGCCTGGACGCCCGAGGGCAGAATCGGCTTTGGGACTTTGCAACAAAAGGCGGCGGGGTGGATGGAAATCGAGCAAGTAGCAATCAAAAGTGAGAAGTAAGCAGGTAAAACGGAAGGACGCTGTGAGGAGAAAATCCCACAGCGTCCTTTTCGAATTAAGGGAGCAAGTTATTTCTTGTCTTTCGTCTTGGCCTTATCCATTGCAAAGCGAACGACGGCAATCACCACGCCGATACCAAGCGCAATGGCACCCAGCCAGTTGAACGAAAGCGGCAGGGTTACTTTGCGGGCAACCACATCGAGCAGGACGCCCAGGATGAACAATCCGCCAAAGAGACGGTTGTGATAGAAGGCAAAACCGGAGAACCAGGTAGGCCAGAAGGCTTCAAAGCCTTTCGGCGGACCTTCGGGGCGGGGCTTGGAAAGCACGGCAATGGCATAAAAGGCGCGCTGACCGGCAAACAGGATCAAGAGCATAAAGGTGGAGAAGTAACTGGTAGCGACAAGATAAATCACCACCGCATAGGCAATCACAATCGTCGCCATGGTGGTGTAGCGGGCAAAGGTCTGCCCGGCGCGCACCGGGAAGGTGCCAACACCCTTTTTCTTGTCATCGTCAAGTTTGTCAGTGTGCTTGGCCACGTTGATGCTGGCAACGCTCAAACCAAAAGGGACACCGGCCAGGGCTACCATCCAGTTCCACTGGCCTGAGAGTACAAGATAGACGCCCGCGATCATAATCGGCCCCCAAATAACGAAGATGGCAAGCTCGCCGAGCGCCCAATACTTCATCGGCCAGGTGTAAAAAAGCAGGACGAGGGAACCAAAGGCAAACAGGCCAATGACCATCGGGTTGAGTTGGGTGTACCAGAGCGCATAAACTCCCGAAAGGAAAGCGATCACACCGCTGACCAGGAACCACTGGATTTGCTGGGACTTGGTCCAGAAACCCTGCACCAGCGGATGAACACCATACTGCGTGCGGAAATAATTATCCTTGTCGACTCCGCGCGAGTAATCGGTATAGTCATTGAGCAAGTTATTGGTGCCATGGGCGATGAATAAACCCAGGGTGACCACCAGCCAGGGCCAGAAGGAAAAGACCCCGTCGCGCAGGGCCAACAGACCAGCAATAACGGATGAATAAATCGTCACCGTGGTGACGGCTGAACGCGTTGCGATCAGCCACTTGGAGACAACATCCAGAGCATCCCACTCATGTTTGTCGTCCATTTTGATGAGTTCCCAGGCGGCTTTGCGCCACATGCCAAAATTGATGTTCATAATCGCTCCTTATTTTGGATCTCCAGAATTTCCCACTTGCCCCGATGGGTTTACGGGGTGAAGAGTACCGCATTTTGGGGTGTGAGCTTGCGTACGCAAGCTCACACCCCAAAATGCGGGGTCTTATCACGATGATTCCCAGAGAACCCTTGTTTTTATTGGTGAGAAAATTATACATTGGTTTGTGTGAAATAACACACTTTTATCGATTTTTTTTCCAGACAGACAAAAACCGGACCAGTCTCGAGAGACCAGTCCGGTTTTTACAGCACGGGAGACAGCAGCGCAAGCCGCCAGGAGAACAAATCAGCGCCAAAAATTGGCTGTCGCCGGTAGAACGCGCAGAACCACGTCGATCAACAGGCCGAGCATGAACAGACCGCCAAAAGAGCGGTTATTGGCAAAACCGAGCGGGGCAAAATAGAGCGGCCAGCCGCCCTGCCCATCGGGGAAACCTTCCGGGCGGGTGGTTGGACGAGGTTTCAGGAAAGCCGGGAAAACCTGCCGCAGGGAAGGAATCGCCAGAAAAACAATCAACATGATCGGCGTGAAATACTTTGTGACAATCAGCCCAACCGTCAGGAGATACGGCAAAATCATCATACCAAGCACAGCATAACGCGAGACCTTTTCACCGAGCAAAACCGGCAAGGTGTGGATGCGCTTGGCCTTATCCACTTCGATCTTGTCGATATGTTTGCCAAAGATGACAGTGGTGACGCCGAGAACATACGGCAGGCTGGCCCAGACAACATTCCAATCCCACTGGTGAGCAAGGACATAATAGCCACCGCCAATCATCAGCGGACCCCAAACAAGCAAGACAGCAATCTCGCCCATGGCAATGTATTTCAGCGGCCAAGTGTAAAACAGGACGAAGAACGCGCCCAGCCCGAGCAAAATCCAGATGGTTGGATCCCAGGCATTGATAGCAATTAAATAAAGACCGAAAATCAGAGCCGCCAGGCCTGTGCCAGCGGTATAGGTTAATAGTTGGCGTTTGGTGATCAAGCCATTGGCAACCGGCTGGGGACCGTACAGGGTGCGGTAATAATTATCCTGGTCAACGCCGCGCACGAAATCGGTGTAATCGTTAAAGAGATTGTTGGTGGCATGCGCCAGGATCAGTCCAAAGACCAGCGCCAGCCACGAAACCAGATCAAACTTGCCATCGCGCAGAGCAAACAGCCCGGCCAAAGCCGCCGAGATAAAGGTCATCACCAGAACCGCGGCGCGGGTGGCGATGAGCCATTTCGAGACAAAATCGAGGGCATTCCACTCCTCTTTGGTCACCGCTGGAATAACCTGCAAGGCTTTTTTCCACATCGCGAAATTCATACCGTTTTACTCCTATTTAGAAGATGCGCCGATTATACCCGTGACGGGTATAATCGGCGCTTTTTCTGACACAGGAATTCACAATAATTTAAAGAGAACCAAAAATGAATGGGCAAAGTATAATCCGCGCAGGCCAAGCAAACAGGGAATCCATGAAAAATCGCAACCTGAGCATCTTGTTCTTCACATTAACGGTTGTCATGCTGGGGTTTGGCATCATCATCCCGTTGCTGCCCTTCTACGTAGAACACTTTGGAGGCGGCGGCATGGCGATGGGCTCGCTCATGTCAGCCTTTTCGGTTGCCCAATTTATCTTTTCGCCCATCTGGGGCAGCCTCTCAGACCGCTACGGGCGCAAACCGATTTTAATGGTCGGAATCATTGGAAACGCTCTTTCGCACTTGTTATTTGCCTGGTCGAGCGAACTCTGGATGTTGACCGCTTCCCGGGCGCTGGGCGGAATCCTATCTTCAGCAACATTACCCACCGCGATGGCTTATATCAGCGACTCGACCAACGAAAAGGAACGCGGCGGCGGGATGGGACTCGTCGGTGCGGCGATGGGGATTGGGATGGTACTGGGCCCAGGCCTCGGCGGAATGATGGCCGGGATGTCGCTCCAGGCGCCCTTCTACTTTGCCGCCGTCTTATCGTTGGTCTCGCTAATCCTGGTTTGGTTTTTGCTCCCAGAATCCCTGCCTGCCGAACACCGAACGACCGGCAAGGTCAAATTTCGGGGGCCCCAATTCGGCGAGATGTTCCGCGCCTTATTCGGGCCGATTGGCTTTTTACTCATCCTGGCCTTTCTTCACAATTTTGCGTTGACCAATTTTGAGGGAATCTACGGTTTTTATGCCCAAAAACGCTACGGTTACGATGAGAAAACCATCGGGATCATTCTGACTGTAATCGGGCTCGTTTCGGCCATTGTCCAAGGCGGGCTGACCGGCCCGATCAGCAAACGCTTTGGCGATGCCTGGGTGATTAAAGTATCACTGTTCGCCAGTATCCCCGGCTTCATCCTGATGCTCTGGCCTGAAAGCCTGCCCGGGGTGATTACCGCGGCTGGATTTTTCGTCCTGGCGAACGCCATGCTCCGCCCCGGAGTTTCGTCACTGATCTCGAAGAAAACTGATATCGGCCAGGGCGCGGCGATGGGCTTGAACAACGCCTTCATGAGCCTGGGGCGCATCGCCGGGCCGCTTTGGGCCGGGGTTGCGCTGGACATGAATCTCAGTTACCCCTTCATTACTGGCGCGGTTATCCTGCTGGTCGGTTTCATCGCCAGCCTGCGCTTCCTGCCGCGTGGGAAAGAGCCAGAAATGGAATTGGCAAGCACTGATTAACCGAAAAGTCCCCGGCGCTTTGAAAGCGCCGGGGACTTCTTTTTTGGGTTCCTATTCGCTGGTCATGATGAAGAGCGGTTTCATTTCAAAATTCTCATAGCGGGGGCGATAGCGTTCGGTGTCGTAAAAGTGACTGACATCGACCAGTTTCTTCGTGGCCGTCACAACATCCAACGGCATATTGTCATAACGCCCGTTTTTCAGCACCACCAACCGCCCGTGGACACCTTTCAGGATCAAGTCGAGGGCCAGGTTGCCAAAAGCCATCGGAGCGATTGAGTCGATCGCATCCGGGTCGCCGCCGCGCACCATGTAGCCCAGCTTTTGCTCAATGGTATTGATGGCCTTGCCGTTATTGTGCTGCGCCGAAATTTCCCTGATGCGGCCCGCGACCAGATCGCCGATGCCGCCCAATTTGGCATGACCATAGGCATCCGTCGAGCGGTCGGCAAAGACCATCTCGCCGCCATCGAACATTGCCCCTTCTGAAACCAGCACCACTGAGTAGCTGCTGGGATTGCGATTGCGGTCATACATCATCAATTCAGTCAGATGATCGATGTTGAATTTGTATTCAGGGATCACGCAGCGGTGCGCCGCGCCCGCCATGGTGGGCAGCATCGCCGTAAACCCGGCGTAACGCCCGAAAACCTCCAAAACCAGGAAGCGCTCATGCGAACCGGCAATCGTGCGCAAGCTGTTGGTCAACGAAATCGTGCGCGTGACGCAGGTGCTGAAGCCGATGCAATAATCAGTACCCGGCACATCGTTGTCCATTGTTTTGGGAATGGCAACCACCTTCAGCCCCTCCTGGTACAGGCGCACGCCATAACTCAGGGTGTCATCACCACCAATGGGAATAAGATAATCAACTCCCAAATAATCCAGGTTTTTAAGCACTTCCGGGGTCAGATCATTGATCTCATCGGCATACTTACCTTTCAAGTGCACCGGAACATCATCTTTTTTCATCTTGCTCGGCTTGGTGCGCGAGGTGTGGAGGAAGGTACCACCGGTGCGTCCGGCTTTATTGACAATCTCCTCGGTCAGGATCTGGTAATTATTGCTGTTATCAGCATCTTTTTCGCGGATGACTTCTGTCACGCCCGCCCAGCCGCGCCGCAAACCAATCACCTGGTAACCTTCCCGCAAAGCGCGGATTGTCACAGCACGAATGGCCGGGTTCAGTCCGGGCACGTCACCGCCGCCGGTTAAAATTCCAATCACTTTCTGTTTCTTGTTTGCCATAATTGCCTCCAAAGGGATGAAAGATTAAACTCGGGTCTCCAGGATTTCCCCGCCTGCCCCGATGGGCACTTGCCCTGATGGGTTTACAAGGGGCGGGGTAAAGAGCACCGTATTTTTCTGGACTGCATTATATTCCAACGTTAATATTTTTAACGTTGTTTTTTTATGGCTCTTTGGGAATCTCCGTGTTGGAACCCGCATTTTGGGGCGTGAGCGCGTACAGGAAAATCCCGGCAGCAACGGCCAGGTTGAGCGAGGTGGCTCGTCCGCGCATGGGGAGGGAGATCAACTCATCACAGGCGGCGAGGTGATCAGGCAGCAGTCCTTTTTGCTCGGAGCCGAGCAGCAAAACCGTTGGACGAGAATCCAGGCGGATTTGACGGTAATCCACTGTGGCGCGGGCAGAAGTTCCGATCAAGCGAAAACCGCCTTGTTTGGCCCAGGCAGTAAATTCGGCGAAGTTGGCGGAGTAAAACGGTTTCCAGAACAAGGTTCCCATACTGGCGCGCACGGCTGAGGGGTGGTACGGATCGGCGCCGCCCTCAAGCAGGATCAGCCCATCCGCGCCACCGGCATCCAGCGTGCGAAGGATCGTCCCAACATTCCCTGGATCCTGCGGCGCAACAATGGCCACCATCAATTTGGATGGGGAAACGGCGCTTAAACCGCGCTGTTTTTGACGGACAAGCACCGCAATCCCTTGCGGATTCTCTTTCTCTGCAAAGGATTCAAAAGCAGATTCTGAAACTGGCTGGCAGCGCGCGCCGTTTTGGATAAGTTTATCAACCAGGCTGCGTCCAAACTCACTTTTGAGCTTTTCCGGGCAGTAAAGGAGCGACTCAATCTCCCAGCCCGCCTCGGCGGCCTCGCCAACGTGCAGGATGCCCTCCACCAGGAAAAGCCCGCTCTCATCGCGAGTTTTTTTCTGGCGCAAAGCGCGCGCCTGCTTAATCAGCGGGTTGGCAGGGCTGGTAATCAGTTCGGGCATGTCCGCATTTTACTGCATAATTGCCTGGAAATTTAGCAATCCTTGCAAACATGTCGTTTGTTTTTGGGTTATCATAGATTGTTCGAGGCCATTCTGTTCTTTTTCGGCGATCAACCAGGAGCCAGTAAAAAATGAACGCTGCAACGAAACGCTATTTCCAATATGCCCTGTATCTGGGGTTCTTTACTGTTTTTTACAATCTGTTCGAAGGATTGGTTTCGATTTACTTCGGAGTTTCAGATGAAACCATCGCCCTGTTCGGCTTTGGCGTGGACAGTTTTATCGAAGTCATGTCGGGACTGGGAATCATTGCCATGATCCTGCGCATCAGGCGAAATCCGGAGACACCGCGCTCGCAATTCGAGAAGACCGCCCTGCGCATCACCGGCACATCTTTTTACCTGTTGGCAGCCGGCCTGGCGTTGACGGCGGGTGTCAATCTCGTTACCGGGCATAAACCCTCAACAACCCTGCCCGGCGTCATCATCGCGCTGATTTCGATCGCCACGATGTGGGCGCTGGTAACCGGGAAACGGATCGTAGGCCGCGCGCTCAACTCCGCTCCCATCCTGGCCGATGCAAACTGCACCATGATCTGCATTTACATGTCAGTTGTCCTGCTGGCTTCCAGTTTTATCTATCAACTCACCGGTTTCGGCTGGGTCGACAGCCTCGGCGCGCTCGGGCTGATTTACTTTTCCTATAACGAAGGGAAAGAGTCTTTCGAGAAAGCCGCCGGAATGGAGTGCGCATGTGATGAAGAGTCTAATTCCGAATAACGCAATCACGCTATAGGTTTTTTTCAAGCGATGCGATAAAATTAACCCATGCAAGCCTCGCTAAATGCTTTTTCCATTTTGTTCTTCATTTCTGCCATCATCTCTGGCAGTGTGGCGTATGTTTCATATCGACGACGGGCCGTAATCGGCGCCACCACGCTGATGTGGATCATGCTGGCGCTCACCTGGTGGTCAGGATGTTATGGGGTCGAAAACCTGGATGCCAGCCTTGAGTGGCATAAATTCTGGTCACGGCTGGGCTATTTCGGCATCGTCTCTGTTCCGATATTGTGGCTCATTTTTGCAATCCAATATAGCCGGCAGGAAAAAGCACCCTCTGTCCGTAAACTGGCCTGGCTGTGGATCGTCCCAGCCATTACCCTGGTCATGCTCTGGACAAATGACTGGCATGGCCTGGTCTGGTCATCCATCCAGATGGTCGATTTGCAAGGCGTCGCGGTTCAATCTGTCGAGCATGGCACGTATTTCTGGATTCACGCCATCTATACCTATGGGGCAGTTCTGGCAGGGGCTGTCATTTTTATCCGCCACACAATGCAAGCGGACGAGGCATACCGCGCCCAGGCGGCGACGATGCTTCTGGCCGTTCTCATCCTCCTCTTGGGAAATGGGCTGTACGTTTTCGAACTGTTGCCCTTTCGCGGCTTGGATATCACCCCCTTCGCCTTCACCATCTCCAGCCTGATCTTGGCCTGGGGCTTATTCTGGTTCAAGTTACTGGACCTGATGCCGGTCGCGAGCGAGGCCATTTTGCAGAACATGGGAGATGGCACCCTGGTCACCGATGCCAGAGAGCGGATTGTTTTCATCAATCCTTCTTTTGAAAACCTGGCCTGGCTGACAAAAGGCACCTCAGTTGGTCGCCAGGTGACTGAAGTGCTTTTCAACTGGCCTGACATTTTCAAAGACCATCACAAAAAGACGCTGACCAATATCGAAGTTCCGATCGGCAACCGAAAACTTTTCTTTGAGGTCAATATTTCGCCCTTATTCCAAAAGCGCGCTTATGTTGGCAGTATCTATGTCATCCGGGATATTACTGAAAGAGTTAAAACTGAGAATCGCCAATCTCTGATGCACCAGAATATCGACAGGGAAACCACCGAGGAATCTGCCCCGATTCTGATCGCCTTCAGGGCCAGGGACAGCAAAATCATCGACGTGAATAACGAGTTCGTCATACAAACTGGATTCAGCCGCGCAGAGGCCCTTGAACGCACCGTGCTCCAACTGGGACTGCTGGAAGTCACCACGCGCAGCGAGATAACGCGCCAGGCCAGGCACAACGACCAGGTGGTAGACGAGGTCATCCTGGTCAGTACAAAATCCGGCGAAGCGCAGGCCTGGAAGTTATCCATCAGCAAAACCAGCGTCAATGGTACCGAGCTCCAGATTTGGGCAGCAAAACCTGTCAGGCAAGCCTGAAAACCAGCCTCCAGGCAGGTTTTTCTCGACAGTTTATGAGTTATAATTTTGCCGCCCGCCGTGCTTGGGCAGACAAATTATGGCTTTTGGAAATCTCTGTGGTAGAACCCCACGGAAAATCCCCGGGACCCAAGTTATCTGAATTGGTGGTGAGGAAATGAACAATCAGCCTTTTATGACCCTAGAACAAATTGACGAAGTCGCCTCGATTATTCGGGGCCGCACAAAATATGAGCCTAAAGTTGCGCTCATTCTGGGTTCAGGACTCGGCGGCCTGGCCGATTCGATTCAAAATCCCGATTTTATTCCATTCAGCGATTTACCTCATTGGCCGCATTCCACGGTCCACGGTCATGCCGGGCGTTTGGTGATTGGCAAACTCGAAAACCAGACAGTCCTGGTCATGCAGGGACGCATTCATTTCTACGAAGGTTTATCCATGTCGCAGGTGACTCTTCCAGTCCGGGTTATGCAGCGCTTGGGAATAGAAATTCTGGTTGTCACCAATGCGGCGGGCGCTATTAATCCCGATTTCCTGCCAGGTGACCTGATGCTGATTACTGATAATTTAAATTTGATCGGGATGATGGGTTTTAATCCACTGATTGGCCCCAATATGGATGAGTTTGGGCCGCGCTTCCCCGATATGAGCCAGGCATATGACCGCAAGCTGTGTGATCTCGCCCGGCAGGCTGCCAAAGAAGAAAAAACGGAACTTCACGAAGGGATCTACGCTGGCTTAAGTGGACCGTCGTTCGAAGGTCCAGCAGACTTGCGCTTTTTGCGTGTGGCTGGCGCCGATGCGGTTGGTATGTCCACCGTTTCTGAAGTGATCGTGGCGCGCCACGGCGGCACGCGTGTTTTAGGCATCTCCGGTATCAGCAACAAGGCCAACCTGGATGGTAATACAACCACTTCGCACGAGGAGGTGCTTGAAGCCGGGACCTTGATGGTTCCCAAGCTGGAAAAAATCCTGCGCGGTGTTTTGCGTAAGATTTAGTTGACAGCCTCTATTTACCAGGATTCATCTTTGGATGCGTTATTCCGCTTTTTCGTACGCTATGAAATCTTCATTTACCTGATCCTGGCAATCGGGGCGATATTTGTTGTTCGGTCTCTCTGGAAAGCCTGGGTGGAATGGCGTTCAGCAGTTTTTGGTCTCGAAAAGGAACTTTCCTTCCAAAAAGTGCGCGTTTCGGGAGCACTTTTCATCTTACTTGTCATGATTGGTCTTAGCCAGTTTTGCCTCGTGACGTTTATCGTACCTTTCCTGCCCGCCACGACATTCCTGCTGACCCCAACCGCTGATCTGCTTCTAACCCCGGTTGCCACATTGTCGGCAGAGGCTTTGACTGCCCAACTCAGCAACCCCGCCTCGCCTGCAGGCTCAGTTGACTGTGTTCCTGGTCAGGTTATGATTTCGTCACCCCAGCCGGGAAGCCAGGTACAGGGAAAAATTGTCATCTCTGGAACTGTCGATGTGCCAAATTTCGGTTTTTTTAAGTACGAATATGCCTCCCAGGGCAGTGAGACCTGGTATACAATTGCGGCAGGTGATAAAACCATCCGCGATGGCGAAGTCGGCGCCTGGGACACCTCCCAGCTTGTGCCCGGCGATTATCAGTTGCGCCTGTTGGTGACGGATAATTTGGGCAAAGCCTTGCCTGCCTGTGTCATTCCTGTTCGTGTGAGTGCCGCTGATTAAGATGGTAGAGATTGAAATCCGCTCAACTGTGTCCACAGATTTGGCCCGCCTATCGGCGCTGGACCACACGATTGATACTGACTACGTCTGGCAGTTGGATTTGCATAGGGAAGTAGGCCAAGTGGAAGTTTCATTGCGCGAAGTTCGCCTGCCGCGCACAGTTCGGCTAGAACATCCTCGCCCTGCCGTTGAATTGCCAGACACGTGGCATCTGCGTCCCATGCTCAGCGCCATGTCAGGATTGGAAGCTGTAGCCTATGTCCGTTTTTCGGATGAACTTGTGCCGCACGCCATCTGGATTACTGATGTGGTGGTGGGAAAACCCATGCGTGGCAAAGGCCTGGCGCGCAAACTGCTTGCCGCAGCCGAAGCCTGGGGACTCCAGCGCGGATTGCGTCGGGCGATTGTCGAGGTCCAATCCAAAAACGCGCCCGCTGTCCGCATGGTCCAAAAATTAGGTTTTGAGTTCTGCGGGTATAATGATCACTACTATTCCACCCGGGATGTTGCTTTGTTCTTCGCGCGTTCGATTTAACGAAAGTTCCTGGTTTCTGTATCAGGCGTTGGTGCTCAGCCTCATAATCGTTTACTGTGGAAGGTTTTAGATGCTTATCGGTTGGGTAGATAGCCTTCTGGCGGGGATAAAAACACTCAATCAAATGCTTACGGCGGGGATCGCAATCACCGCCTTTTCTTTGTTAATTTACGCCCTGACATTTAACCTGCGCGACCGTGTTGCGCGATCATTTGCCATCATACTGCTGTCGGTGGTGGTCATTTTTACAACCGAGGCTGTTCAAAGCGCGGTCCCGTCAACAGAATTGGAGGAGTTGTTCCTGCGTTTGCAGTGGGTTGGCATTGTCTTCCTGCCCGCTTCCTATCTTCATCTTTCAGATGCACTGCTGGTTACTGCAGGCCGGCCATCGCGTGGCCGCCGCCGCCTGGTAGTGCGCGGAATGTATATTGTTTCAACAGGTTTCCTGGCCCTGCTGGCGCTGGGGTACCTGGTGGGACCGCTGGTGCTCAACGCCCAGCCCGCTCCGCATCTCCAGCGTACAGCGTGGACGGAATTCTTTACAATCTATTATTTGGCCACAATGCTTTTGGCCGGGATAAACTTTATCCGCGCCTATGGGCGGATGCTAACACGCTCTGGCCGCCGCCGCATGTTTTACCTCATGGCGGGCGCTACTGCTCCGGCGCTTGGCTCATATCCATATTTGTTATTTGGTTCCACCTTTGCCTCGCACTACCCATTCATTTTTTGGAGCGCTTCCACCTTCATCAACATCATCGTTGGTGCGCTCATTATCATCATGGCTTACGCGGTGGCTTTCTTTGGGGTTTCCTGGCCAGACCGCGTTGTCAAAAGCCGCCTATTCAAATGGATCATGCGCGGCCCGGTAACAGCCTCCCTGGCGCTGGCCGTCTTGACACTTGTCCGCCGTGGCGGTGAATCCTTTGGCCTGACATACAATGCCCTGGTCCCGGTCAGCACCGTTGCGACAGTTTTATTGATGGAACACCTGATCACCATTCTTGCTCCATTATGGGAACGCGCTTTGTTCTTCGGTGGCGACCGCGCTGAATTGACCCTGCTTCAAAATATCGAAGAGCGTTTTCTCACCCAGGGCGACCTGCACCAGTTCCTTGAAGCCATTCTTGCGGCTGTCCGTGACCACATGCAATCTCCCTCGGCCTTTATCGCCTCGCTGGACGATGCCGAATTATCCTTGTTGGTCAATGCCGGGCGCCCCTTCCTGGGAAAAGACAACCTATCGGAGGCGCTCGAAGAAGTCAAAGAAGAATCGGGCCGAAACGAATTCCTTTGGAACGAAACCTGGATCTTACCATTGCGCGCCCGCCGTTCTCGCGACATGGATCTGGATCAGACTCCACCCCTGCTGGGACTGCTCGGTGTTGCGCGCCAACCAGCCCAGACCCTGGAACCTGACCAGAGACAAGCTCTCTGGCTTCTGGCCGACCGCGCCGCCATTGCGCTCGAAGATCGCCAGCTTCAGCAGCGGGTCTTTCGTTCATTGGAAGAAATCGAGCCGCAAGTCGAAATGATTCAGCGGATTCGCGCGCTGGGGCGCTATGATAGCACAACTGCGCTTGCCGAAGAGATGGCGCCTGATTCTGATATGGCTGAGTGGGTGCGTGAGGCGCTTAATCATTACTGGGGCGGGCCTAAGCTGACCGAATCCCCACTGATGAGCCTGCGCGTTGTGCATGAAACTGCAAACGAAGAGTATGATGGTAACATGTCAAATGCCCTGCGCGCCATCTTGAAAAAGGCCGTTGAGCAGGTCCGCCCGGAAGGTGAACGCCGATTCACAACCGAATGGATTTTGTACAACATTCTCGACTTGAAATTCATCGAAGGCCGCAAAGTCCGTGAAGTGGCGAACCGCCTGGCGATGTCTGAAGCAGATTTATATCGCAAACAGCGTGTGGCTGTCGAATCGGTGGCCCGGGCTATTCTTGAAATGGAATCCAATTTAACTCCTAAAAAGGAGGCCAATTAATGGTAATTCTCAACAAACCCCATCCTGGCGAATCCCCCAGCGAGACCCGCGACGAGGGCTGGTGGGAGTCCGTTCTGGCTGACGAGGAACGTCTCACTATTGCCCACCGCCCCCGCCCTGCCCCGGCTCAGCCAACAACAACGATTTCGGTAAAACTTCCTGATCAGCCTTCTGAACCAGCGGCAACACTCCCACCGTTCGATTGGGCCTATGCCGAATCAGTCTATAAGCAAGACCAAATCATCACTCTGACGGTGAGCGGGTATAATCGCGGCGGCCTGCTCGTGGAAGATGACCGCTTGCAGGGATTCGTGCCCTATTCCCATCTGGTGGATATGACCTGCCAGAACGATGTGGAACGCGAACGCTTTCTGGCCGAATATATCGGCAAAGAACTGCGCCTGAAAGTGATTGAATGCGTCTGCGAAGAGGGCCGCGTGGTCTTTTCTGAACGCGCCGCCCGCGCCGATGCCGGACGCCGCACCGAGTTATTTTCCAGTTTGCGCCCCGGCGAAATCGTCAACGGTGAAGTGACCAACATCACAGATTTTGGCGCCTTCATCGATCTCGGCGGCGTAGAGGGCCTCATCCACATCTCCGAATTGTCCTGGGGACGGGTCGTACACCCGTCAAATATCCTCCATTTGGGTCAAAAGGTTGAAGTGCAAGTGCTGGACGTCCTCCCCGAACGCTGCCGGATTGCCTTGAGCTTGAAACGCCTTCAGCCGAATCCCTGGGAATCAGTTGGTCAGCGTTTCACAACCAACGACATTGTTCCAGCGATTATTACCAGCGTTGTTTCCTTTGGAGTTTTTGCCCGCTTGGAAGAAGGCCTCGAGGGTCTTGTCCACATCTCCGAAATGGAATTGGGGGGGGCGGCGGTGCGCGATTCGTATATCGAAGGACAGAAAATCAGCGCCCGGATCTTGCACATAGATCCGCAGCACCAGCGCCTGGGCTTAAGCCTGAAATTGGATGGCGATTAACCAGCATGTCTGAAAAACAAAAGTTTCACGCTGAAGAACCGTCGGATCGCGATTTTGTCGACTGGCTGCAACGCGCAGAAACTCATTTTGGTCGTTTTACCTTCGACGCGGGCGGCGTGATTCTATTTGCCTTTGCGTTAATGACACTGCTGGCATTGCGCGGTCTCACCGGAGGGACCCTGCTGACTCCCTGGGCACTGACTTTGCAACGCTGGCTGGGTCTGGGCGCTTATTTTGTTGTAATTGCCGCCGGGCTGGGTGGGCTGATGCTTTTACGCAAACGCGCCCATACGGAAGAGCGCGTGCGCTGGGGACGCGTCATTGCTCTCGAAATAGCGGCCTTCTTAACCCTGGCCTTGTTTGCGGTTTTTGGGCCGCTCGTCTTTGGCGGGACACCCATTGGGCGCGCCGAAGCCGGGAGTGACGGCGGCTATATCGGTTGGGGCCTGGCTGAACTGCTTGGAATAATTATGACCAGGCTGCTTGGACAATCGCTTGGTCATTTTGGGCGCGACCTGATCCTGGTTCTGGGTTTCCTGGTTTTTCTGGTGGTTGGGTTTGACCTGATGCCAAAACTTGAAGCGCTCTTGTGGAAGTTTTCCGGGGAGGCTTCTGCGCAAGCCCCAGACGATTTCCAGGCCATTCCCGAAACCAGAATCAACCCTGTCCAAGATTCAGCCTCCCCGGCGCCCGTACCGACGTCAAGGAAGGCTGCTGCGCCCCTGCCAGCCGAATTCCGCAAGAATTTCAAAGTCCCAGAGACACAGGATGAAAAACCCGCTACACCGCTGCCGCGTGGCGAACGTTTACCGCCGTTCAACCTGCTTCTTGGCGAACAGTCTGCCCGACCCGATGAACGCCACATCAACATGACGGCGGGCCTGATTGAAAAGACCCTCTCCGAATTCGGTATCCCGGCACGCGTGGTCGGGTTTCGCATTGGCCCCAGTGTCACGCAGTTTGCCGTACAACCTGGATTCATCAAAAAGCTTGGCACAAATGAAGATGATGCCCAGCAAATGAAGGTCCGTGTGGCGCAGATTGCCGCATTGCAAAAGGACCTGGCGCTGGCGCTTTCGGCAGAACGGTTACGAATCGAGGCCCCGGTTCCCGGCCGCTCTTATGTTGGGATCGAAGTGCCCAATATGCGCTCAGCGCTGGTGCGCTTGCGCCCTATTCTCGAGAGCGAAGTCTTCAACAAAATGACCTCTCCGTTGGCGATTGCCCTGGGGCGCGACGTCTCCGGACAGCCATTGCTCGCAGACCTGGCCCGAATGCCGCACTTACTCGTTGCCGGACAAACCGGATCGGGGAAATCTGTCTGTATCGCAGCGATAGCAGCCTGCCTGGCGATGAACAACGCCCCCGAAGACATGCGCCTGGTGATGATCGACGCTAAAATGGTCGAACTCCTGCGTTTCAATGGCTTGCCACACCTGCTTGGAAAAGTCGAGACGGATGTCCAGCGTATCATGGGTGTCCTGCGCTGGCTGGTCGTGGAAATGGAACACCGCTACCGGCTGCTCGAAGGCGTTCATGCTCGCGAGATTGAAGCTTATAATCGCAAAGCCAAACACCGCATCCCGCGCATCGTGGTCATTGTGGATGAGCTTGCCGACCTGATGATGTCGGCTCCCGACCAGACAGAACACAACCTCGTGCGTTTGGCGCAAATGGCGCGGGCCACTGGCATCCATCTTGTGGTCGCCACCCAGCGCCCAAGCACCGATGTAGTGACCGGCCTGATCAAAGCCAACTTCCCAGCGCGCCTGGCCTTTTCAGTAGCCTCCGGCATCGACAGCCGCGTTATCCTCGATACCACCGGCGCTGAATCCCTGCTTGGCCGCGGCGATATGCTTTTCCAAAACCCCGAGGTGGGCAGCCCCATTCGTTCCCAGGGCGTCTGGGTCACAGACCAGGAAATTGAACGCATCATTGCTTTCTGGCAGAAAATGTCCACAACCGGCAACGAAACACCTCCCTGGGAAACCCTGCTGACCGAACCAGAAGAAGATAGTGATGATGCCCTGGTGGAACAGGCCATCCAGGTGGTGCGTTCCTCCCAGCGCGCCAGCGCCTCCCTGCTTCAGCGCCGCCTAAGAATTGGCTATCCGCGGGCGGCCCGCCTGCTTGACCAATTGGAGGAGATGGGTGTTGTCGGCCCATCCCAAGGCGGCGGGCGCGAAAGGGATGTGCTGCTCGACAGCGACGAGGACGATTCCCCGGAACAACTGGATGATTAATCATCTGGCGACAGATACGAAACCCGGATATTTGTGTTTATTCAGGTGAAGGACAATTTATTTGTAACCCCCCGCCCGCCCGGGCGGGTTTACAATTCATGAAAGGGTATATACCTGCATGGAAAAAGCCGTACAGAAATCCAGGACCAAAACTTTCACAGATTTAATGCGTATCCGCTTCAAGGGTGTCCTCGACCCGTTGGGGGCATTTTTCAACCGTATTGGCGTGACTCCCAACACAATGACCATGCTGGGGCTGCTGGGCAATATTGTTGGCGCCTGGTTTCTCTCACAGGGCAACATGTTCCTGGGTGGCGTGTTCATGTTGATTTGCACACCTTTCGATGCGCTGGACGGCACGATGGCCCGCCTGCGCGGCGAGGCAAACGAATTTGGCGCTTTTGTTGACTCGGTCACCGATCGTTATTCGGAATTATTCATCCTGGGCGGACTGTTATACTATTTCACGACACATGACGACCATCTTTCCACAATTGCAGTTTATATGGCCGCGGCGGGCTCCGTGCTGGTTTCGTACGTCAAGGCCCGCGCCGATTCGCTCAAGTTTGATGCCAATACCGGTATCCTGACTCGCATGGAGCGTTATCTTGTGATCGCGCCGCTGCTGCTCTTTAACTTACCGGCAGTTGCGGCCTGGATTGTGGCTGTGCTGGCAAACATCACCGCCCTGCAGCGTATCTGGCGAGTCCGGCAGCAGGCCAGGCAGTAAACACAATGATAGGAGTTAGTATCAATGCAAATCGCTTTTGACGGTCTTCATTTTGTGTTTTTCGGGATGGAATTTACGCTATATTATTATGGCGTCATCCTGATGACTGGCGCATTGATGGGCGGCTGGCTGGCATATAGGGAAGCCGCCCGCCGGGGGCATGACCCCGAAATCGTCTGGGACTTGCTCATCTGGCTGATTGTGGGTGGTGTGATTGGGGCCCGTTTGTGGCACATTTTTACCCCATCGCCTTCCCTGATCGCACAGGGAATCGATACGGTCTATTACCTGACCCACCCGCTCGATTTGATCAACCTTCGCCGGGGAGGGCTGGGCATTCCCGGGGCAGTGATTGGCGGGGCCGCAGCCCTGTTTTTCTTTGCCCGCAAACGCAAACTCAATTTTGTTGAATGGGTGGATATTGCCGCTCCCAGCCTTGCACTCGGCCAGGCGATTGGACGCTGGGGCAATTATTTTAACCAGGAAGTTTACGGCGCTCCCACCGATCTGCCGTGGAAAATTTTCATCGACCCTCTTCATCGCCTCTCTGGTTATGCGGATAAGGAATACTACCATCCACTTTTCCTGTATGAATCGCTCTGGAACTTGGGGAATATGGCGCTGTTGATCTGGCTCACGCGCCGTTTCCCGGAGAAACTAAAATCTGGCGATGTGTTTTTGGTCTATCTGGTGGTGTATCCCGTCGGACGGTTCTTACTTGAATTCCTCCGCCTTGATTCGTCGCAGCTGGGCGGTATCAATGCCAATCAGGCATTTATGGCCGTTGTGGCAATTCTTGCTGCCCTGGCGCTCTTCTGGAGACATCGGAAAAGCCTCGATCATTCAACCCTTCAACCTTAGCGCCTGGCACTTGAGCCAAATTCCGTTTTTCGGAAACCGAATAGCTGGTTTATCCTTATGATTCAATGCGAAGACCTGACCAAACATTTTGACTCATTCAAGGCGGTCGAGGCAGTCAACCTCGAGGTCAAACCCGGTGAAGTGTTGGCGCTGCTCGGGCAGAACGGCGCGGGCAAAACCACTACCGTGCGGATGCTTACCTCGGTCCTCGTGCCGACACGCGGGTGGGCCAAAGTGGCTGGGTACGATACGGTCAAAAACCCTACGGAGGTGCGCGCCTCGGTGGGAGTATTGACTGAAATGCACGGTCTGTATGGCCGCATGACCGGCTACGAATATCTCGATTTTTTCGGGCAAATCTACAGCCTCGATGCAGCCCGCCGCGAAAGACGCTCCAAAGAGTTGCTCGAATATTTTGGCCTGGCGCAGGCCGGGTACCGCCGCTCAGGCGAATACTCCAAAGGCATGCGCCAAAAGCTGGCGCTGGCCCGCGCGCTCATTCACGAGCCGCCGGTTTTGCTGCTCGACGAGCCTACTTCGGCCATGGACCCGGAAAGCGCTCAACTGGTGCGCCACGAGATTGCCCGTCTGCGTTCTTCACAGCGCACCATTGTGATTTGCACGCATAACCTGGTCGAAGCCGAAATGCTGGCCGATAAAATTGCCATCATCTATCGTGGGCGGATTTTGCTGATGGGCACCCTGGATGAAATGCGCCAGAGGCTGCTCGGCCTCGCTGAATATGATGTCAAACTGGCAGGCAAGCACCCGCTGGTTGGTTTGCAGATGCCAGATGGGGTGAAACTGCTGGATGTCTGGGAAGACGGATTCCGCTATCGCGTTGAAAATCCGGTTTTGTCGAATCCGCTTATTCTTCGGCAATTATTCCAATCCAACCTGCCGGTCGTGGCGGTGCAGGAAGTGCCGCGCACCCTGGAAATGTTATATCTCAAGGCAATGGTGCAGGCCGCGGAAGGTGTACTATGAGGCGTTTAGGGCCTGCCTGGCTGGTGGCGAGACGCGAACTTATCGACCAGATGCGCGATTGGCGTATCCTGCTCCCAATGATCATTTTGACCATTTTTTTTCCATATCTGATGAATGTGGCCGCCAAAACAACGGTGGACTATGTTAACCAGTATGGAGCCAACCTGATTGCCGAGCGCCTGTTGCCCTTCCTGATCCTGGTGGTCGGGTATTTCCCGGTCACTGTCTCGCTGGTGGTGGCGCTCGAGTCTTTTGTGGGCGAAAAGGAACGCGGCACCATCGAACCTTTGCTCACCAGCCCCCTGGTCGACGAACATCTTTACCTGGGCAAGTTGATGGCCGGGACGATTGTGCCACTGACGGTGAGCTACATTGGCATTGCGCTTTACATGGGCGGCCTGATCTGGCAAGGGATTAAATGGCCTGAGTGGGGCTTTATCATCCAAACACTGGCGCTGACAGCGGTGCAAACCTTGCTGATGGTCAGCGCAGCGATTGTGATTTCCACCCAGTCGACCACCGTCAGGGCCGCCAACCTGCTGGCCTCCTTTATCGTTATTCCAATCGCCCTGCTGATCCAGGGTGAAAGCGCGCTGATGTTCTGGGGCACCAACGATGTGCTCTGGCTGGCTGTTCTGGGAGTGGCCATCATGAGTGCCCTCGTTATCCGCCTGGGAATTGTGCACTTCAAGCGTGAGAGCCTTTTGGGACGCGAAATCGATGTGCTTAATCTGGGTTGGGCCTGGCAGACGTTTTGGGTGGCTTTAACCGGTTCCAACAGGCCCTTTGGATTTACCCGCTACCTGCGCGCCATCTGGAAGCACCGCCGCGGCCAGGAGGCTGAAACCATTTCCCTGCGCGAGGCCCTCTGGCTGGATTGGAACGGCCTGTTACGTTGGTACCGCGAAGATGTCGCCCTGACGCTGAGACATTTGGCGCCCACTTTTTGGATCACGTTGGCCATTGGCGTGGCGGCCATCCTGCTGACCTTCATTTACGTTGATGCCAACCTGCCAAAGACGCTCCTGCCAAGAGAAGAGCTTAAAGAGGCGACGAAAGCCATCCGCGGCTTTTTAATGGATGATGGTTCCGGGGGCATTTCATCGACAATGCTTTTCTGGCACAACCTGCGCGCCGAACTGGTCATCATGGTCTTGGGGATTTTCTCTTTTGGCGTATTGAGTACGCTGGCCTTCATTGGCAACTTTGCCCTGGTTGGCGGCGTACTGGGCGCTGTCCAGTTGGTGGGGATTTCTCCCTGGCTGATCTTCGCTGCAGGCATCCTGCCGCATGGGATTGTGGAGCTGCCCTCGATTATCTTGCTCAGCGCCGTCGTTTTACACATGGGCCTGCGCCTGGTAACCCCCGAGGAGGGCCGCTCGATAGGCGAAACCATGATCGTGACCTTTGCCGAAGTTATTAAAATTTTAATTGCAATCTGCATCCCGCTTCTTATCCTGGCTGCGCTGATCGAAGCCAACCTGACACCGCGCATCCTCCTGTCGGTGGTCGGGCGTTCCCTCGACCTTGAACCCTGATGACCAGGCTAATCGTCCTTGGTTCTTCCAATGCGATTCCCTCGGTGGATCATGAAAACACCCACCTGGCGCTTACATCCCCTAAACGCACCGTATTGATCGACTGTGTTTCAAACCCGGTTATCCGACTGGAACAGGCCGGGGTAGATGTCAACGCCGTCACTGATATTATCCTGACCCATTTCCACCCTGACCATGTCTCGGGTGTGCCGTTGCTCTTGATGGATATGTGGTTGATGGGTCGCCGCCAACCTTTGAATATTTATGGCCTGCATTACACCCTCGACCGCATGGAGACCATGATGGGTCTTTACGGTTGGATCGAGTGGCCCAACTTCTTCACTGTCAATTTTTGCCGCGTTCCCGCAGATGATATGGCAATTGTTTTCGAAGGGCCAGATATGTGCGTCTACTCTTCTCCGGCAAAGCACTTTTTGCCAAATATCAGCCTGCGCATCGAGCTTAAGGGCGGCAAAAAAAGCCTGGCGTATTCTTGTGATACCGAACCTTGCCAGGCAGTCTTCGACCTGGCGCGCGGGGTGGATGTGCTGCTGCACGAGGCCTCAGGGAACTTCATGGGGCATTCTTCCGCGGCCCAGGCCGGGGAGGTGGCCCGGCAGGCCGGGGTGAGAACTTTATACCTGATCCACTATCCAACAGGGCGTTATGCCTCTGGCGATCTGGTGGCCGAGGCAAAGGCCCGTTTCGAGGGTGAAGTAAAGTTGGCTGTCGATTTCATGCAAATCAACCTGGATTAATTTAGAAAGGCGCAATCTCCACGAAACGAGATTGCGCCTTTCTAAACTCTTCGCCAACGGGTGGCAAGCCAGTCAGAGTGCCTTTTTACCAGCCTGCGATAAAAGGCACCCATTCTACATTTTCAGGAAGGTGCCGTTCGAAAATATAGCGCGCGCTGGCAGGAGGTTCGCGTGGAATGGCCATCAGCGCCATGCGCGATTCTTCCAGCCGCCGCCCTCCCTTTTGATGGTTGCACGTCGAACAGGCCGTCACCACGTTTGTCCAAATATGCATCCCGCCCAGATGGCGCGGCAAGACGTGGTCAATGGTCAAGTTGAGCACCTTCCGCCCGCAATACTGGCAGGTATAATTATCCCTGCGAAAAACCTCGCGGCGGCTCAATTTGATGTGAGGGCGCGGGCGCTGGATCATGTGCTCGAGCCGGATGACGGATGGAAGCGGGAAGGTTTGCGAAACCGTCTGAATGACGCCCCGGCCATTGGCAATCAACGCGGCCTTGCCATCGAGCATCATCCCGATCGCCCGGCGCGAGTTGCACACATTGATTGGCTCAAAATTGGCATTGAGCACCAGAACAAGCTCATCCATGGCTTCTCCGTAACGTGTCGAATTATACTGCTGCTTCTGGCGGATGTCAGCTTGATCTTGTTAGGCTCTTTGGGAATCTCTGTGGAAACCCAGCAATCTTCAAGGGTTAGAATCAGAAGTTCACGAAACATCTCACAGACGCTCGATTTCAACTTTCGTAAGCTACCGAGAATCATTTGGAGGCAAGGTGAATATCCTCATTTCTGGCGGCACAGGTTTTATCGGTTCGGCGCTGACCCGTTCCTTGCTTGCCGATGGACACGGCATTTGGGTGTTGACTCGCAACCCGGCCCGGGCGCACCTGCCGAAGGGGGTCCAACCTGTCCGCTGGGATGGGCTTACCAGCCAGGGCTGGATCGGTATATTCTCCCAGATGGATGCCGTCGTCAACCTGGCGGGCGAAAGCGTGGGAAAATGGCCCTGGACACAACAACGTAAGAATCTTATTCGTGACAGCCGCGTGGACGCGGGGCGCGCAATCGCCGATGCTTTCCAAAAAGCGGATAAAAAACCAGCCGTGCTGATCCAGTCTTCTGGGGTGGGTTATTATGGTCCCTGCGGGAAAGAGGCGGTGGCTGAAGATTCTCCTGCCGGCAACGATTTTATGGCAACTGTCGCCCTGAATTGGGAAGCCTCCTCACGCATCGTCGATTCGTTGGGCGTGCGGCGGGTGATTATCCGCACAGCCCTCGTGCTGGATGCCCGCCAGGGTGTGCTGCCCCTGATGGCTCTGCCCGTGCGTTTTGGGGCGGGCGGGCCGCTTGGCAGCGGTGCGCAGGGCGTTTCATGGATCCACATCGATGATGAAGTCCGCGCCATTCGTTATTTGCTGGAAAACGACAAGGCGCGCGGCGCATTCAACCTTTCTGCCCCAAACCCTTTGTCCAACGCAGATTTCATCCGCGCCCTGGCCCAGGCCCTCACACGTCCATACTGGATACCCGCCCCGGCATTCTTGCTAAAAATGGCATTGGGAGAAATGGGCACCCTGTTGCTCGACGGGCAGTTCGCTATTCCCCAGCGGCTGGTCAATCTCGGGTTTGTATTTCGCTTCGAAACCGTTCAGGAAGCCTTTCACGACTTATTCTAAATGGCTGAAAGTGCTATACTATTTCTGAGGCCAACCGCATAATTCGGGACATTCATACCTGCCGAGGAGCGATTGATGCAGTTCGGAACCGTCCAGAAGCTGATTTCAATTTTCAATCAGAGTTTCCATGAATTGGGGGTTTCTGTTTCCCTGGAAAAACTGGAAGACTTATCTGTGACGATCCACCGCGCCATGACAGTCCAGACGCGTCATTTTCACACCCTCGAGCACGTCTTTACTTTTGTCGATCCAAACAATGCCATTCGCTCACTGGCAGCCCTGTACCATGATATTGTCTATCTCCAAGTAGATCTGGGATTCTCTCCGCCAATCTGGGAATTGATCTCACCCTACATCCGCCAGGAAAATGGGGAATTCCATATGGCCGAGAATATTTTACCGGATGACCGTAACGTTGCCATGACCCTTGAGGTCTTCGACTTGCGCCCTGGCCAGAAGCTCTCCTCTGTGACTGCGCTGAACGAGTTCTTAAGCGCCCTGGTGATGATTAAGCAACTGGGCGGTTTTGTGCCTGAAAAAGACCTACTTGGCATGTCTGTCTGCATCGAGGCCACCATCCCCTTCCGCGGATCTACGGCAGATGGCAAGAGTCCTTTCGAGGTGATGGAGGCGCGGCTTGCGAGGATCATTAAGCGCTATGGGCTGGATCTTCCCGACGAAGAAGTGGTCGAAACCATTAAAACAGCAGTTATTTTTGCCAATAAAGATATCGAAAACTTTGCCGAATCTGATCCCGGCCGTTTCCTCGATAATACCTGGAAATTACTACCCGAAACCAATGCCGCGCTGCGCCTGCCCGACGTCTATTCTCTCGCCACCTATCGGCAGGCCCTGCAAAAAATGGATGCTTTTTTCAGGAACCTGGATGTAAACACGGTTTTCAGTCAATACCGGGGCGTTCCTTCGGATGATGATTACAACCAGATGGTACAGCTGGCCAGCAATAACCTCCAAATTGCATGCCAATACCTGGGCATAAAAATCCTGGGGATAACCATCCTGGAAGCCTTGGCAAAAGCCACCGGCGGCGATGCGCCGCTTTCCCTCTTCATGGGCGATATTCCCCGTGAGGGCATCAGCATTAAACGCCTTGAGTATTACCTGCCCGAACTCGACGATGCTCCCTGGGTTGATCATGGCTCCGTCATCTACCAATTGCTTGAATCTGGCCGATCCAGCGAGGCCAGTTTCGACATGAAAAACTCGCCTCTTTCGCTTTTTGTTTACAAGACTACCCCGCCAGAGAAAATTGCGTACTATCTGCAACGCGCGCAGAAATTCTACAAAGGGACGCTTTCTCCGGCAAAATTTTTACAGGCAATCGATCCTTCAATCGTTCAGCCAATTGCGCGAGCCAGCTCCATCATGGTTTACACCCGCCGACAGGCGCTGCTTCAGTATGCCGGGGATGAATAAACCTTGCCCGAATCCAGAACTCATACCCCCGAACTCCTACCACGTCTGGGTGAATTCTCCGCCTGGGCGCTAACGATCGCCTCAGCGCTGGGACTCTCCTTGCTCTCAAGCCCCACCCAGATCCCGTTCCTTGCCTGGTTCCTTGTCATTTTCTTTGCTTTTTCGGCTGCCAGCATCTCCCTGGGCAACTGGATGGATCGTAGGACTTTCATCCGCCTCGAACCGGATGGGGTGGTTTTCGAAAACGGCTTGCGTAAGACACGATTAATTTGGAGCGAGATTCAGGAATTGCGCACTTCCCCAGCCCGCTGGGGGACTTCAGCGCAGGTCATGGGTGGTCAGTCCCATTTTAGTTTCTCAACGCTTGGTGAAATGCGGTTCCAGGGAAAAGTGCGGGCGCGGACAGGTTTCGCCGAGGGCAGGCTGATCATCGATGAAATCATCCGCGCCGCCGGGCTGACGAAAATGGTGCAGGATGGACAGCTCAAAATATATTCCCGGCCGTGATTTTTGCTGTATAATAGTCTCATGATTTTGAGGGTTTATCCTTACGCTTACGCACTTTTTTAGCCCCGTACTGTGGAGAAATACGCGCGCCTGCTCCACAGCGGGCGCGTTTTTGTTTACATCATTGGGCGCTTATGCCCACACTTCAGGAGGTCATCATGAACATCAATGAACAGGTCGAACTGCTTATGCAGGGGACGGAATATGGCGATGAGGGCCTGCGCAAAACCATGGAAGCTGAATTGCGCCAGCGCCTGGTCGATGCTGAAAAAGAAGGTCGCAAACTAAAGATTTATTGTGGTTTTGACCCGCGCACAGCCGACCTGCACATCGGCCACACCGTCCCCATGCGCAAACTGCGCCAATTCCAGGACTTGGGCCATGAAGTGGTATTCCTGATTGGCACATATACCTCACTGATTGGCGACCCTTCAGACAAGGATAAGCTGCGCCCGCTGCTGACCCCGGAGCAGACGATGGATAATGCTCAAACCTATACGGATCAGGCATTCCGCGTTCTTGATAGGAACAAAACCACTGTCCGATATAACCACGAGTGGCTTCAAGAGCTAAAATTCGCTGACCTGATCAAGTTAGCCTCGAACTTTACCATCCAGCAGTTCCTGACGCGCGAAGCTTTCCGCAAGCGCTGGGATAATGAGGATGCCCTCTACCTGCATGAGTTTTTCTATCCCATCATGCAGGGCTACGACGCCTTTGCCCTGAAAACTGATGTGCAGGTGGGCGGCACCGACCAGTTGTTCAACATCATCACCGCCGCGCGCAAAATCATGACCTCGCTGGGTGAAAAACCGAATATCGGCATCATCATGTCGATCCTGCCCGGCACCGATGGCGTGGTCAAGATGAGCAAATCGCTTGGCAACCACATCCCGCTCAATTCCACGCCCGAAGACATGTACGGCAAGGTCATGTCGATTCCCGATGCCGCCATGGGGCAGTTCGCCCGCCTGGTCACGCGCTGGCTGCCTGCCGATATAGCGGCCTTCGAAGGCGGGCTGAAATCAGGCGCCTTGCATCCGCGCGATGCCAAGATGAAACTGGCGCATGAGATCACATCCACTTACTACACTGAAGCGGAGGCTGTGCGCGCACAGGAAGCTTTTGTCCGCCTGTTCCAGCAAGGGAATATCCCTGAAGAGATGGCCGAATTCGCGCTGACCCCTGGTCAGACCGTGCTCGATGTGCTGATCGCCGCCGGGCTGGTTTCCAGCAAATCTGAAGGACGCCGGATGATCGACCAGAAGGGCGTCAAGCTCGATGGCGAAGTCCTCGAAAAAGCGGAGGCCGCCTTCCCGCATCCGGGAGTCTTACAGGTGGGCAAACGTCGTTTCGTGCGCGTCAAATAAAACAATCGTCCGAAGCTTTGAAGCTTCGGACTACTTTATGCGAAGGGCGGCCTGTTTTTTTTTCAGGCCGCCCTAAATTATTCCGGGTGCACGTTTAGCCCACACCAATAGCGATGGATCAGGCTGACGGCTTTGGAAAACTGATCGTAATCAATGGATTTCAGGATGTAAGAATTTGCCCCCAACTCGTACGCCTTCTGGATATCTTCTGACAAGTTCGAAGATGTCAAAACGACAATGGGCAGAACCTTATAGCGCGGGTGCGACTTGAGAATCTCAAGCACTTCCAAACCACTCACCTTGGGAAGTTTCAAATCGAGCAGGATAACGATTGGGGTGGGTGTACCCTCCTCCCAGCGTTTCAGGAAAAGAAGCGCCTCTTCGCCGTCCCGGGCAACGTCAAGGCTGATGTTCACCTCCGCCTTTTGGATGGCGTGCCGGATCAAATCGGCATCCATGGCATTGTCTTCAACCAGCAAAACGTAACAGGATGTACGATCAAACATAAGCGAGTCTCAGATTTCCATACAGTCGATTTGACTGCCCATAAATATAGTATAGCATGTCCTTGACGAATGACAAGCAGGGTTCGCCGGGTAACTGGCGATTACTTGCAATCCTTCCCTTGCAGATCATAAACCACGTATTCCAAATTTTCGTAGACCTGAGGCAGTTCGCGTGGATGACCTTTTTCAACCACGATGAAACTGACCTGGTACTGGCAGGCTGCCTTCAACAAGGCGGCGGTGCTCAAGTTGTGATAAGCCTGCCCTGCGATTTGCTGGTTTTCCAGATAATTTCCCTGGAATTGCGCAATTGCGCCTGGCGCCAACGTTTCAATCCGTGGCCGCCAGGTGGACATATATTCGGGCTCGAAAGAGGCCTCCAGGATTTCAGAAAGCGTCGCCACGGTCTGGCGTTCAGAAAAAACACGCCATTCGGATTCGTACAGCCACCACTTATTGAGCGGTGTGATAAAGATGGCGTCTTTGGGCGAATTTTCCTTTGCCCAATCCTGCACTTCACGCCAGGGGTTTTCCGGCCCATAAATGAAAATTCCCGGATGCCAAAAATTGGCCCAGGCTGCTATTACCAGGCTGGTGATAAAAGCCATTGGCAAAAAGACAGCCGTCGCTCTCAGCCGCCAAGGGGTGGCGCTCCACCATTTTTGGGCGGCAAGCACCAAAACGGTGACAAAGGTCAGCGTCGAAAGGAAGAAAGTCCCGGTCAAGATGGCGTCGCCGGGGGCATTTACCCCACCAGACATCCACTTACGGGCCAGGTAATCCGCAAAATACAGGTAACCAAAGAGGACGGCAAACAGCCCGGCCCGGATGATCTGGAACTGAAGCAGGATGCTGACGGGCAGCCAGGCGGTCACAATCCCCTGAACCAGAACCACCAGCGTGACAGCCAGCACAAAAATCATGACGGTCTTATCGTGCGAGCGAGCCGGAGCCGAATGATAGGCAACCAGGAACAGGACATACGCGCTCAGCGCGCTCAAACTGGCGGGCAGCAGGTAAAGATTTCCCGCCAGGTAGAACAGGTGCATCATCATCGTCCGCGTAATCAGGTCAAACCAGCCAGGCTCAAGGTGGATTTCGGTGCCGGAATCCTGCAATTTCCACAACAGGACAGGCAAAGCCGCCAGGATGAAAACACCAACGCAATTAAGAATTTTCTTCCAGCCAATTTTGCGGTACTCCAGAATAAAGTCAAAAACAAACATGGCCAACACATAGTTCACAGATAGCACATGCAGGTTGTACAGAATACCCAACATGAAAAAACTGCGCGCGCGGATGCCGCGCAGGTACAGATTGATTGCCAGCAGCAAAAATGGCATCACAAAGGTGCGATTGAGCAGGCTGAACTCGACCAGCGGGAACCCGGCGAAGCTGACGTGCGGCAGCACAAAAGCCAGTGTCCCGAACATGGCGCTAAGCGGGTTTTTGAACAGTGTTTCACACAGTTCATAGAGCATCCAGAAAGTGAAATAGGTGACGATGATGTGCGTGATAAAAAGCGTCGGCTCCAAAATTCCCCAATGATAGAAAGGGACGAAGAGAAACCAGAAATATGAATAATGTTCATTCCTTAGCGCCACAAATGCATCGCCCGGAAAGAGCGCAGGGTTGGCGATCGCTTTCAGAAATGGGATATGAATGGATTGATCGAATGTCCCAAAGTGATACCCTATGGACAGGATGCTGAGAAGCGTCACCCCCAGGTAAAACAAATGCCTTGTACTCTCGGATTGACTAATGCGGTTGGCGAAGCGTTCCAGCATGGACGGAGTTTCTCCTACCTTTGATATATTTAATTTTGCCACATTCGCAGGGACGGCATGATTATAAATCACTTCAGCAGGGTATCAGACATTTATGCCTTTGGGGCTCCAGGATTTTCCCGCCTGAACTTCCACAATGGAGAGCTGGTCAGCGTTTATGGGATCTCCGGTCAGGGTGATACCGGCGCACCGCGCCAGATTACTCCTCAGCCCGGCGCCACCTTTACCCTGTTAGAAAATTGGCTCGATTTGAACACCGATGGCAGCGTCAAGGAATCTGTCACCCAACAAGGCGAAACCCTGACCTTCGGCGGCCAGCCCTTTGAGTGGAAAGAACAATCTGCCGCCGCGGGTGAGTACATCGTCGGCTTCAGGATCGCAGACATGGACGGGAAGACCACAGAAGCCTATACGCAAATAACAGTCAGGTAAACTTTTTTATCGCTTACAACAAACATCCCTCTCCAAAATAGAAGAGGGATGTTTGTTGTAACGGGAAAGTTGCCTACCACTGGATCGTGACCGGCGTGCCGATTTCTGCCCAGTCGAAGAGCAGTTGGGCTTCATAAGAACCAAGCACCACACAACCATATGAAATGGGCGTGCCAAGAAAACCCGCCCACAAGGTTGCGCCGTTGGGCAGGATCGGCAGGGCATGGATCCCATTTTCCATGCTCCCGGCGTAGTAAATCCCCAGCCAGTTAGGCATCCAGATATTCCAGGTGGAACCGTAAGCGTTGGGGATTTTCGATTGGACCGCAAAATGACCCGCGCGTGTGGCATTGTTCATTCCAGTAGAGGCTACGAAGCTGTAGATAAGTGTCTCGCCTTGGTATGCCCACAAATGCTGCTGCGAAATATCCACCAGGATCCACTTCCCGCCAGAATCTGGACCGGCAGGTGATACATTCGGCGGCGGCTGCGGGGTTGCCTGCTCCGGGGCAGCCGAGTCTGTGGGCAGCGCCGTGGGAGTGAACTCGGCGGCCATCGGGGCGATTGGCGTCTCGGTAAATGCCGGTGTGAACGTATCCGCTTCGCTGAAAGTGGCAACCGGCGTTGAGGTAAATGGTGCCGTGGGAGTGATGATCGCAGTGGGCGTCAGGGTCATCGTCGCCTTGGCAATTTCGGCCTGCGCCCAGGCAGGGGCATGACTGTTTCCCGCCACGCCAGATTGGCTGACAAAAACTGCCAGCACAGGCGAAACATTCCAGATGGAGAACGCCAGCACGGCGATCAACAAGACCGGAAGTAAAATAAACAGGAAAGAGCTTTGGGATTTCTTTGCGCTTTCAAGCAGGCTGCCATTTTTTTTCGGCGCCGGGGCTGGTTTTTCAACCTTGAGCGGGGCCGTCGCCGCCGTTTGCGCGACGCGCCCCACTGGCTTCGAAACACTCACCCTGGCCGTCGTTGCTGTTTGGGCAGCTGTTTCGACCCGCTTCAGCGCCCAGTCCATCCCAGCTTTGGCGCGCGGGCTATCCGGATTGACCTTGAGAGCCTGCCTGAGATAGCCAACGCTGGCCTGCGGGCTGGCCGCGGCGGCCAGCAACAGCCAGGGTTCTTCCCGCTCAGGGGCCAGCAACGCAGCCAATTCGGCCCAGCGCCGCGCGGATAATTTGTCCCCGCGCTGCAGGGCATTTTGTGCGTTTTGGACAGCTTCAGAAGTGGTGAGCGTGGTTGTAGACATGGTATCCAACGAGTTACGTATAGTATAACTGGAATGTACTTTGATTGCCATAGCTTGTGGGCTCTCTACGAATCCTGGTGGCCCTAAATTTGGAATTGCCGAAGCGATACAGGTTTGTTGGAAGGCGTGCTGATATAATCCACCCGGTTGAGGAATTTCGTGACAACAAACCCTGTTTATTCATCCAAATCAGCGCTTCAAAATACCGCCCCTCAGATTGAATTGCGCGGCCTGGTCAAGGTTTATTCCAGTGAAGCCGGGGAGTTCACTGCTTTGCGCGGTATCAACGCGCAGATTTACCCGGGCGAATTCCTGGGGATCATCGGCAAATCCGGCGCGGGAAAATCCACACTGTTGAACATGATCACCGGCGTGGACCATCTTACGCAGGGCGAAGTGCTCGTCCACGCGGGCGGGCAGGATGTCTCTGTCCATCGCCTGAGCGAGGACGATATGGCCCTCTGGCGTGGGCGCACGATGGGCGTGGTTTTTCAATCCTTCCAGCTTTTGCCCATGTTGACCCTGCTGGAAAATGTCATTCTGCCCATCGATTTGTGCGGCAATTACAGCCCGCGCGCCAGCCGTCTGCGCGCCATGGAACTGCTCGAACTGGTCGAGATCGAGGAGCACGCCAACAAACTTCCGGCCTACATCTCGGGCGGGCAGCAGCAGCGTGTGGCAATTGCCCGCGCGCTGGCCAACGACCCACCCATCCTCGTTGCCGACGAACCCACCGGCTCACTCGATTCTGTCACAGCCGATCACATCTTCGAAGTTTTTGAGCATCTTTTGGAGCGGGGCAAAACCATCGTCATGGTCACCCACGACCTGGGTCTCATGCCGCGCTTCAACCGTCACTTATTAATTGCAGATGGTGAAATGGTGACTGAACCCACGCCCATCCCTGACCCGGTCAGTCCGTCTGCTCCCCGGAGGAACTGAGATGGATCAGACTCCCCGCCAGCTTTCTACCGTATCATCGATTTCCTCCTCGCCCCTTGGGAAAGGGGGCGGGGGTGAGGGCGCTTCCATGATCGACATCCGCAACGTTGTCAAGATTTTCAAAAATGCTGCCGGGGAATTCACGGTGCTTAAGGGCATTGATCTGTCCATCGAGCGCGGACAGTTTGTCTCAATTGTCGGAAAATCTGGCAGCGGAAAATCGACCCTGCTAAATATGATCACCGGCATCGACCACCCCACCAGCGGGCAGGTGCTTGTCAACGGCACCGATATCTACACTAAAATGGACGAATCCGATCGTTCGCTCTGGCGCGGGAAAAACCTGGGCATCGTCTTCCAGTTTTTCCAATTGCTGCCCATGCTCAGCCTGCTCGAAAACGTCATGCTGCCTATGGACTATGCGAAAATAGACGATTTCGATGAACGCCCCAAACGCGCCATGGGCTTACTCGGCCTGGTCGGGTTGGAAAAACAAGCCCATAAATTACCTCTGGCCGTTTCGACGGGGCAGCAGCAGCTTGCTGCGATTGCCCGCGCCCTGGCTACGAACCCTCCGCTCCTGGTGGCCGACGAACCGACGGGGAATCTCGATACGCACTCAGCCAATGCCATCCTGCTGTTGTTTGAGCAATTGGTTGACGAAGGCAAAACGGTCGTCATGGTCACCCATGACCCCTCGCTGACCGATCGTACCGACCGCAATATCATCATCTCGGATGGTGATCTGATCGACGAGGCCGTGGCGCTGGCTTTGCCGCTGCTCAAGCATCGCCAGATGCTGGCTGTCACCAAACTGGCCCGGCGGCTGGTATTTGATCCTGGTCAGCTCATCATTGGCCGAGAGGAACATGTCGATTCTTTCTTTATGATTGCCCGAGGCGCAGTGGAAATTATCCTGCAGGGTAAAAAGCATGAAGATATCAGCATTGCCCGCCTGGGTCCCGGTCAATACTTTGGCGAGGTTGAGTTGCTGCGCGGGGGCAAGTCGATTGCCAGTGTCCGTGCGGTCGCTGATGGCGGTCCCGTTGAGCTTCTGGCACTCCAACGCGACGATTTTCATAACCTTTTGCGAGAATCGCCGTTGACTGAAGAGACCCTCGGGCAGATTGTCCAACGTCGGCTGGAAGAAAACAAATCCATGGACCGGCGCGGCGGCTTTTTGGGCCGCTTGGGAAAATAATCATGCTGCGACCACGTTGGCGTAAAGTCTTTTCTGATCTGTTCGATAACAAGGCCCGCACACTGCTGGTGGTCTTTTCCATTGCGGTGGGCGTCTTCTCCATTGGTGTCATTTCTGGGGCGTATGTCATTATTGCCAATGACATGAGCGCCAGCTACTCGGCCAACAACCCGATGAACGTGGAATTGCGCATGGATGATCCCTTCACCAGTGACCTGGTGACCACCGTCAAGGCGATGCGCGGGGTCGACGAGGCCGAGGGCAGGCGCATCTTTGCCATGCGCGTGCGGGCGCCGGGCAGCCAGCAGTGGACGACGCTTGACCTGGTGGCGATTGAAGACTTCAACAAAGTAAAAGTCAACCTGCTCAGGCCAATTTCGGGCAAAACCAGCGCAGACAAAAAGCAGGTTTTGCTCGAAAAGAAAGCCATGACCACCCTGAACGTCTCAACCGGTTCTATCCTGGAGTTCGAATTGCCCGATGGGACGGTCAAGACCATGCCGGTTGTGGGGGTGGTCCAGGATCAAACTACCGGGGCTGGGGATTTTCTGGCGCCGCCTTTTGCCTATCTCAGCACCGATACGCTGCTTTATCTGCAGCAGCCAAAGGGCTTTAACCGCATGTTCGTCACGGTTTCCACCGGGAACAACGACGAATTACACCTGCGCCAGATGTCGGCCAATGTCAAGGACAGGGTTGAGAAAACAGATATCACCGTCAGCCGTACGCGCGTGACCAAGACCAACGAACACCCGATGGCTTCTACGGTGCAGGCGATTTTGGGGATTTTGCTGGCGCTGGGCGTGTTGATCCTGTTCCTGTCGAGTTCGCTGATTGCCAACACCCTGAGCGCCTTGCTCAACCAGCACTTACGCCACATTGGCGTGATGAAACTGGTTGGAGGCCGGCGCAACCAGATTTTTGCGATGTATATTGCGCTGATCATGGCCTTTGGAGTTATCGCGCTGCTGATCGCTGTTCCTTTGGGCGGGCAGGGGGCCTATGGGCTGGCATTGTTTATCGCCGACAAACTGAATTTCAGTATCCTGGGATACCGGATCGTCCCGCTGGCGTTTGCGATTCAAATTGTCGTCGGGTTGGCGGTACCGCTCCTGGCCGGTCTTGGGCCGGTGCTGAATGGCTCGCGCATCACTGTCTTGCGCGCCATCAGCGGCGAAGCGGCCCGCGAAACGGAAAGCCGGCCTGCTGCGGGCAGCCCTTCAGGGTTGCCAAAGCGGGAAACAGCCTGGGAGCGGTTCCAGACCCGGGCGACGAACGCCCTCGCCCGGCGCGGAATCCACCTCCCGCGTCCCCTGCTGATCTCCCTGCGCAATACCTTTCGGCGCCGCGGGCGCTTGATCTTGACCCTCTTCACGCTGACAATGGGTGGGGCAATTTTCATCGCGGTTTTCAACGTGCGTGTGACCTTGTTCGATTACATTGCGGCGATTGGGGATTACTTCAAGGCGGATGTGACGGTCACTTTTGACCGCCCTTACCGCCTGCAGAAAGTCGAAATGCTTGGGATGAGTTACCCAGGTGTGACGCAGGTGGAAGGTTGGGCCTTTGCCAACGCCGAGGTACTTTTCCCCGATAAGATGGCGGCTGACAACCTGTTGATCCTGGCCCCTCCGGTCGATAGCACCCTGGTGGAACCCATCCTGGTCTCGGGCCGCTGGCTGCAAGCCGGGGACGAGAAAGCCATCACCGTCAGCGAGAGCATTTTGGAAAAATTCCCTGACCTCCAACCGGGGCAAACGCTGCTCATGAAGGTGGACGGCAAAGAGGCTGACTGGAAAGTGGTCGGTATCTTTAAGTTTGTCAGCCAGCAGGGCACGATTGCCTACGGCACCTATGATTACATTTCCCGGCTGACCAATCTCGCGGATCGTTCTGTCTCGTTCAGGTTTGTGGCCGACCAGCATGACAAAGCTTCCCAGCAGAAGCTGGCCGAGGGCTTGGATCGATACTTCCGCGACCAGGGTTTCCATGTCAGCGAGGCGCGCACCGGTCAATCCACGCTCTCAACCGCCTCAGAGAGCCTCGACATCCTGGTGGCGTTCCTGCTGGTGATGGCCTTGCTGACAGCCTCCGTCGGTTCGATGGGCCTGGCCGGGACGATGGGCATGAACGTTCTGGAGCGCACGCGCGAGATTGGGATCATGCGCTCAATTGGCGCGGTAGACCGCGAGATCATGCGGACAGTGATCATTGAAGGCGTTTTGATTGGCAGTATTTCGTGGTTTCTGGGCGCGCTCCTGTCGTTCCCGTTCACTTATGGGCTTTCAATGATCGTCAGTTGGGCAATTTTCAATTCGATGGTTGAGGTGCATTTCACCTGGCTGGGATTCATCATCTGGCTGGCTGTGGTACTCGTGCTCTCGGCGCTGGCCAGTGTTATACCGGCTCGCAACGCCGCGCGTTTAACCATTCGAGAAGTGCTGGCATACGAATAATTGTGGAGGAGAAAACAATGAAGATCCTGATTGCTTGTGACATGGAAGGCATTACTGGCGTGGTCAACTGGGACCAGGTCACGCCGGGGCACGCTGAATATCCCCGTTTCCGCAAGTTGATGACCGAGGATGTCAACGCGGCCATTCAGGGCGCATATGCAGGTGGCGCGACCGAGGTCGTTGTGGCCGATGGACACTGGCATGGGACCAATATCCTGCTCGAAGAGTTGGATGCCCGCGCCCGGCTCAACTCCAGCACTTCGGCTGCGCATTCGATGATGCAGGGCATCGATGAAAGCCTCGACGGGGTCATTTTTGTCGGTTATCATGCCCGGCAGGGCTCGGCCAGCGCGGTCTGTGACCACACCTGGTCGAGCAAAACGGTCGCCAACCTCTGGCTGAACGATGTGCTGGTGGGAGAATTCGGCCTGAACGGCGCGCTGGCCGGGTATTATGCTGTCCCGGTCATCATGGTCACCGGCGACCAGACGGCTTGCGCCCAGACGGTGGAATTGCTCGGTGAAATGGAAACTGCGGTGGTGAAACAGGCCACCGGGCGTTACTCTGCCGAATGCCTGGCTCCTGAAGTGACCCGGCGGCTGATTACCGAAGCCGCCAAACGCGCCCTTCAAAATCTCAAACGCGGCGAGGTTCCCGAGCCCTTCATTGTCGATACCCCGGTGTTGGTGACCGTCGATTTGATGACCTCCGACATGGCCGACCGCGCCTTGCGCATGCCCGGGACACAACGCGACGGCAACCGCATCTCCATCGAAATGCCCGATATGAATGCGGCTTACTCGGCTTTCCGCACCATTGTTGGGCTGGCGCTGGCCTGAAATCGCCTGGATAATTTGTTAACCCTTGTTGTTTGTCAGCCAACAGGCTCATCCATGCGGGATGAGCCTGTTGGCCTGTTTTTAGGCCAATACTTGCATCTTTGAAAGTTTAAGACAAAAAATACCTGCTTAGGAGCCGATTCCTAACAAGATTGCAAATGTCTGACAATGTTCCTGCAAGGTTTCTTTTTCGGGAAATCAGTTAAGATTTTATCAACAACGCAGACCTCATCACCGTAAATCATCCATAAAATTTTCAGGAGAAAAAATCCATGCATATTACCCGCACGCTCAAGATCGCCGCCGTTTTGCTGGCTGTCATGGTTCTATCGATGGCTGTCTATGGTTTTGCTGCCGCCAATACCGTCCCCGCCTCAAAGGCCGGCGATGGCGAAGGGGCCGTCACCGGTTACACCGTTTCCGCTGTAAAATACAATCTGAACACCACAAACCCCAGCCTGATTGATTCAGTCACACTGACGATGACAACCGCCCCAACTGCAAACAGCACCATCCGCATCCAGTTGCTAACAGGCGGCAGCTGGTATACCTGCCCATATACCACCGCCAGCACCACCGTGGTCTGCGATAATGGCTCCAGCCTGGGCGCAACCGCAACGGTTCTATCCGTCACGAATCTGCGTGTTGTGATTGCCGACTAGTTTTACCAACTGACTGAAAATTGCGGCAAAGCCGCGCATTTGAAAGTAAAATATGGACTGCGCCTGTCGTAAAGCCGTTTGGCCTGCGGCAGGCGCAACTCATTGAATTCCTAACCAAATGCGGCAGATCAAGTTTTCATCCTTCTTCGCTGGTTTCGTCCTGGTGGCTGTCCTGCTCACCTGGATTATCTTCCTGCCCATGCAGTTCGGGGGCGCCACGGCTTATGTGATCATCGACGGCAACAGCATGGAACCCGTCTATCACCAGGGGGACCTGGTGATCGTTCGGCGCCAGGCAGGTTATCGCGTGGGTGAAATTGTCACCTATCACAACCTGGATCTGGATCGAAACGTGATCCACCGGATCGTCGGCCTTCAGGATGGCCGGTTTGTCTTGCAAGGAGACAACAACAGCTGGCTGGATGATGACCAGCCCACCCCCGACCGGGTGATTGGAAAAGCCTGGATCCACATTCCCGGGCTGGGAAAGTGGTTGTCCAAATTACAAACCCCGCTTGGCGTCACGATCCTGGCTGTCATTGCCGGTTTGATTATCTTGAGTTTGTTCATTTCTCGTGACCGCCGGATTCGCGCCCGCCGGGATAAATATCTCTCCGGCTCCCGGCTGGTTTCATTTTCATTTGATTTTCCTCAAGGAGATGCCGTCATGCGGAATATTGGCCGGCAGCTCGAAACGCTGGTTTTTGTCCTGGTCATTCTGCTTGGTCTTTCGCTCTTCCTGGCTTTTTCATCCTTTACCAGGCCAGAAAACCTTGATTCATCTTCGGCGATCGAGTACTTTCAGGTTGGGAAGTTTACTTACCAGGCCTCTGCCCGGGAAGGGATTTATGACCCTGGCGGACCCCAAACCGGCGACCCTGTCTTTCTCAAGGCAGCCTGCCAGGTGACCCTGAATTTCAACTACTCATTAATCGGCACAACGATCAGTGACGTCAGCGGGGAAATTTCGCTGCGCGCAGAAACCCGGGATCTGAATGGCTGGGTGCGTTCCTTTCCCCTGGCCGCGCCAGTTGCGTTTTCAGACTCGAATACCCTGATCCAGGCCTCTTTCAATCCATGTGAAATGATGGCCAGCCTGCGGGAAATCGAAGCGAGCACCCAGCTTTCCCGCCCATTTTACACACTGGTGATCATCCCTGAAGTTTCCTTTACCGGTCAATCTCTTGGGCGGCCGATCGAAGGCACGTTTTCACCGGAGCTGAAGTTTTACCTGGATGATTACCAGATGTATGTTCTTTCGTCAGAGTTCCCAGGGATCGACCCATACGCGCCTTACCTGGTCGGCAAGATGAATTTCTCCAACCAGCAGCCTAACCTGGTGCAGCTGCCCTTTTTCTCGATCACCGTGCGCCTGGCGCGGATCCTGGCCATCATCGGGCTGGTTCTGTCCCTCGGGCTGGGCGCGTTCGTCACAGTTTTGATCCTGCGCGAAATCCAGACCGATCCCTCGATCGGAATTTCCCTGCGCTACGGAACATTGATCGTGGATGTCAATGAAATTTCATTTGATATTCGCTCCCGGCTGATCAAGGTCGACGCCTTTGAGGATATTGTCAAGCTGGCTGAACGCAACTCAACGGCCATCATGCACCTGCGGCGCAAAGATGAGCACGAATTCCTGGTGGAGGGTAACAGCGTGGTCTACAGTTATCGGGTTCCACACCGGAGGTAAACATGTCAATCAAGCGACTGACCCTTCTCCTGACCCTGGGTTTCCTGGTTACGGTCAGCTTCAGTATCCTGGCCGCCTTTTCCGCGGCCAATCTTGTCCCGCCCAGCCGCGCTTTTGGCAGCGGCCCGACGCCGATCACCGCCAACAGCCTGAAGCCGCCTGAATGTACGATGAGCCTAGCGGCCATCCGCTATGTCACCCCTGGTGTGGCATTTGTATCGGACGGCAACAGTAATGACCTGATCATCGGCACAGCTGGCGCTGATACAATTTCAGCCGGGAAAGGCCACGATTGCATCCTGGGCGGCGGCGGGAATGACACCATAAACGGCGATCAGGGCAACGACGTGATCTTCGGCGGCCCCGGCGACGACGATCTGGATGGCTTCAATGGCACCGATACCTGTTATGGCGGCGGCCAGGCAGGGGATACCTTTAATCGATGTGAGACGATTTATCCTTAAGGCTGGCCCGTATCGGTTGAAAAGAAAGACACCCGTAAATACATGCGGGTGTCTTTCTTTTTCCAGGGCTGACAGGAATCTTTTGTCAGTTACATCTGTCACGGTCATAAATTAATTCTTGCCCGCTGTCCACACCCGGAGCGGCTGACTACGCTTGTGTGCACGCTAGATCTATTCTCCTGAATAGGCCCACTTTTTACGCAGTATAATTAAGCATCTTTCTGCGAGGATTGGTTATGGAATACGAAGCTGTCATCGGTCTTGAAACGCATATCCAACTCAACACCCAGAGCAAGATTTTTTGCGCCTGTAAAGCTGACTCTTGGGGGGCTGAGCCCAATACCAATATTTGCCCGGTTTGCTGCGGGATGCCGGGAGTCTTGCCGGTTTTGAACAAGCGCGTCGTTGAAAAGGGCGTTTTGCTGGCCCGGGCGATGAACTCCGAGATTCCTCCTGTCTCGTTCTTCGACCGTAAAAACTATTTCTACCCCGACCTGCCCAAGGGCTACCAGATCACGCAGTACGATCGCTCACTGGGCAAGGGCGGCTATCTGGATGTGCCGCAGGCGGATGGAACAAACCGTCGGGTGACCATCTGGAAACTGCACCTGGAAGAAGACGCCGGGAAAACCAAAAACGACCCGCAGACCGGCAGCCGCCTGATCGATTTCAACCGCTGCGGCGTGCCGTTAATTGAAATGGTCACCGGCCCCGACCTGCGCTCCGCCGATGAGGCCGCCAACTATCTCACCCGCCTGCGCCAGCTTTTGCGCTGGATTGGCGTCAGCGAAGCGGATATGGAAAAGGGCCACCTGCGCTGCGATGCAAACGTCTCGTTGCGGATCAAAGGCGAGACAATTCTAAATCCCAAGACTGAAATCAAAAACGTCAACTCGATCGAAGCTGTCCGCGCGGCGATCGAGAAGGAAATCGTCCGCCAGACGCGCGAATATGAACAGGGTAGAAAAATCGAAGCCTGGACGCTGGAATGGGACGAAGACACCCAGACGCTGAAGAAAATGCGCTCCAAAGAGACCGAGGCTGATTATCGCTACTTTCGCGAGCCAGATTTGCTGCCGGTCTACATGGACGAGGCCTGGAAGGCCGCGATCCTGGCCGATTTCCCCGAACTGCCCCTCAGCCGCCGCGCCCGCTTTGTTACGGAATATGGCCTGCCTGAGTATGACGCCGACATTTTAACGGTTGAACGTTCCCTTTCCGATTATTTTGAATCCGCTGTGAAAGCCTACGGCGGTTCTTCGCCTGAAGGGGACAAGCCAAAGCGCGTCTCCAACTGGTTGATGAACGACGTCCTGCGCATGTTGAACGAGAGCGGCCAGACCGCCCGGGAACTGGCGCTGACGCCCGCCTACCTGGCCGAGATCATCAAATTGGTTGATGCGAATACAATCAATACCAATACCGGCAAATCCCTGCTCGAAAAAGTCAATTCAACCGGCAAATCACCCGCTGAAATCGTGAAGGCGGATGGGCTGGCCAAGGTCAGCGACGACAGCGCCATCCGCGCGGTGGTCGAGCAAGTCCTGGCCGAATCACCCCGTGAAGTGACCGCTTATCAGGGCGGCAAGGTCGGGCTGATGGGCTTCTTTGTCGGCCAGGTCATGAAAAAAATGCAGGGCAAAGCCGATGCCCAAAAAGCGCGCGCCCTGTTCGAAGAGCTCCTAAAGCCAGCATGAGCCAAACCAATTTTCTCCAAAAATTCCTCCGCTCCGAGCGCGCCCTCCCCTGGCGCGCTTTTGTCGTTGCGCTGGCGCTGCGGCTGATCGTGGTGTTCATCCTGCGCGCCATGACCATCGGTCTCGATGACATGTTCCAGTATGACATGCTGGCACGCAGCCTCCTGGCCGGGAATGGCTATCGCTGGTACGCGCAGCCAGACTTGTACCTGATCCAACAATACTTTGAGATTCCCACGCCGGAGTTATACGACCCGCGCGGCATCCTGACCTCCTTCCGCCCGCCGCTTTACCCGGCTTTCCTGGCCTTGGTTTATTTTTTTACCGGGGTGGGCGCGCAGCGTTTTTTCATCGCCCGGCTGGTACAGGCCATCCTGAATGCTCTGCTCGTGCCGCTCACCTTCTGGCTGACCCGCAAGTTTTTCCCCGACCAACCCAAAGCTGCCCGGTGGGCTGCCTGGGCGGTGGCTTTTTATCCGCTGCTGGCCATCTACCCCTTGTCACTCGCCACCGAAAATCTCTTTTTCGTCTTGCTGATGCTGACATTGCTGACCCTGGCAACCGCGGTCGAATCCCGTCAAACCCGCTTTTTTCTGCTCTCGGGTCTTTTGATCGGTCTCACCGCGCTGACCCGCTCCGTTTTCCTGGCCTTTGGCGGGCTGGCTGTGCTCTGGGTTTTCTTTGCCATTCAGGAGCGCCGGAAGGCCCTGCTGATGTTCATCGTCGTCAGCCTGACGGTTTTGCCCTGGATGGCGCGTAACACGCTCCTGCATGGCCGGTTGACCGGGATTGAATCGGCTCTCGGTTATGACCTGTATGTTGGCTACCATCCAGAAAGCGAGGGAACTTTCAAATATGGGATTTCCCTCGACTTGATGCCCATGCTCGATGACGGCTTGCGCGATGAGATTGGCCGCGCAAAAGCCTGGGAATTTATCCAGGCCGATCCGGGGCGCATTCCGTATCTTGCCTTCCGCCGGCTGGGATTCTTTTTTGGCCTCGAGCGCCGCGCATTGACCTATTTCTATTCCAATAATTTTTTTGGTTACATCCCCACGCCATTGCTGCTGGGAATTGCTTTTTTGGTGATGGCTCCCTTCGTTCTAGTCAGCAGTTCAGCAGTCTTTGGCCTGGCGCTGGGCCAGTGGAACAAAAAGAACCTGCTCCTGCTCCTGTTGATTTTTGGCTACCTGTTGCCGCATATCCTGATCCTCGGCGAAGACCGCTTTCACCTATCCCTGGTGCCGACTTTCTCAATCCTGGCCGCGCTCTGTTGGACAGGCGGCAGGCAGGCTCTGCGAACGCGTTGGTCAGGATCGCGCACCGGTAAAATCGCGCTGACCCTGGCTTTGCTCGCCACGGCCGGCTTGTTTTCGAACTGGGTTTTTGAATTAATCCGTGACGCCGGTCAATTGGCCTTGCTGCTCGGCCCAACCGGCAACCTGACAGGCTTTCCATACTGATCCATTCACGGGTGATTGTGGTATTGTCAGAGAATCTGCATGATAAAATAGGCCGGCCAAAGGAGTTTTTATGCCTGCTGTTTTCCCATCCATTGAATGGTTGAAAGAATTCGAGAACAAACTCAATTCTGATGAACACTATGCCCAGGTTGCCAGGAACTGGGAAGATGATATGTATTTCATTATCGAACCAGATGGAAACCTGAAAACAGAGAACGTCATGTACCTTGATCTCTGGCACGGCGCCTGCCGCGGCACCGAAATTGCGGTTGACAGCGCCCAGCACACCCCGGCCTTCACCCTGAAGGCGGGCTATACCAATTTCGCCAGGGTGCTCAAGGGCGAACTCGACCCGATGAAGGCCATGTTGACCCGTAAGTTGGATGTAAAAGGCAACATGGCCATCATGATGCGTAATGTGCCGACTGTGCTGGATTTTGTCCGCTGTGCGCGGGAAGTGACCACAGAGATTTTGTAGGTTTTATTCAAGCAAATCCCTGTAGGAACCTGGCCCGGGCAAATCCCCGGGCTTTTTGTTTATGCCATTATCAGTAGTTCACGAAACTTCTTGAAAAAGCCTGCATTTGGGGTGTGAATGCGCATTCACACTCCAAAATGCGAGGTCTTGCTGCGGAGATCCCGAAAGGACCGTTCTTCATAACTTTGACACCCGAATGGGGTTTCCCGTTTAATCGTTTTGCGCCGAAAGGATTTTATATGAATACACCTGCCATCGATAGCGCCTACAAATTTGTGGATAGCAAGCTCATCATCCGCATTCGCGACCGAGTCTGCGAATCGCCTGACGAGCTGATTTCGAGCCAGTTGTTCCGCGAGGTTCTCGAGCGTTTTGTCCAGGAGCTGGCGCGGCGGGATTCGCCGCTGATGGCCATGTTTGGTAAACCGGCTGACCAGATTGTCGAGACCGACCTGGACAGTCTCGTCAAGACGATCCAGGTTTTTGCGCGGGTTCAGATGGAATGGGCCACAAAACTGCTGGACGATTCCCGTTTCATCGAAAATCCAGAAGAGTTGCGGGTTTTTGTGGAGGGCCTCTACGATTATTGGCGCAAGTTTGAACGTTTTTTAGTCTGTGATTCGGCCGGGGATGTGCTCGACCAGCGTCCGTATCGCACGTTCAATTCAACGGTCGAATCATTGACGAACATGGTTCGCGGCACCTACCGGGAGGTGCAGGAAAATCTCACCGGGCGGCATCCGCGCATTTACCGGCAGGTCAGCGCCGGGGCAGAAGTTGCGGCGATCGCCCTCCCCAAGGAACTGCCCGGGCTGGGAAAATATGCCGCCCGCCTGGAATCCGTCCCCGTCATCCGCCAGGTGCTGCTCTATCCGCCCATGCTGCTCAACCCGCCCATGAACAAGCGCACCGGTAGTTTCGAGCGGGTAAAGGTCAATCCGCTCGACCTGGTGGATATGGACGGCGGCGAATGGCTCTGTTACCCGGCGCGGGTGGGCAAGTTGCTGGTACTGGTTTACTTCCACGAAATGTTCTTTGAGCTCGGTTTTACACTCAGCAACCTGTTCGAACTGGCCGACGATGCCACCCTCCAGCAAAAACCGGAGGCGATTTTCCTGTTCGGCGTGCCGGAAGATTCCCTCGATCACCTGGCCGAACTGCCGACGGTTTTTTATGACGACGGCGATATCTTGGTGGGCGCTGTTCCGCGCCGGGCTGAGTTTGGGTATTTTGGTTATCTCAAAAAAATGATCCTGACCCTGCACAACATCAAAGTGATGCAGGCCGGGAATATGCCTTTCCACGGCGCCATGGTCGCCTTGCAGCTCAAAGGCGGCAAGAGCGCCAATATCTTGCTGTTTGGGGATACCGGCGCGGGAAAGTCAGAGACGCTCGAAGCTTTTCGTTCACTGGCCGGGGCGCAGATCCGCGAGATGACGATTGTCGCAGATGATATGGGGTCGCTCGATTTCGCGCCCGATGGCCGCATCCTTGCGTATGGGACAGAAATCGGCGCGTTCGTGCGGCTGGATGACCTGCAGCCAGGATACGCTTTCAGCCAGCTCGACCGCTCGATCATTATGAACCCCAACCAGACGAATGCGCGCGTGGTCCTGCCGGTGACTTCCTATGGAAACGTGGTCAGGGGTTTCCCGGTGGAGATTGTCCTTTACGCGAATAACTACGAATTGGTGGATGCTGAGCACCCGGTGGTGGCCCCATTTACCACACCTGCCGCCGCACTGGAGGCCTTCCGTGAGGGAGCAGCGATGAGCAAGGGCACGACCACTTCCACAGGCCTGGTGCATACTTATTTTGTCAACGTCTTCGGGCCGCTGCAGTACCGGGATTTGCACGACAAGATCGCCCAACGCTTTTTCGAAGGCTTCTTTGAACAAAAGACCCTGGTCGCCCAGTTGCGCACACGCCTGGGTTTGCCCGGCTGGGAGCACAGCGGGCCTGAATTAGCCGCCAAGGCGCTGCTGGAACTGCTGGAGGAACGGTAATCCCTGCCAGGCAGGAAATCTTCCATCTCAGTTATAACTGGGAATTTGCAGCCCATTCTCAAAATTGATCTTTCCACCGAAAAAATCGAATCATTCACCATCCCGATCGAATTCGAGCGCGGCTATCTGGGTGGCGCTTCACTCGGGGCGGTGTTGGGAAGCAAAAACGTCAAGGCGTTGGCAGTCAAGGGAACTGGCAAAGTTCCCGTTTTCGATGCCGAAGCCTACGCCCCGCGCCGCGCGGACGCCAACCGCGCCCTGAAAGCCGACGCGATGACCAGCATGCTAAGTTCGCTTGGCTCAGCCGGCGCGGCAGATTATTTCAATTATCTCGGCGAGCAACCCAAGAAATATTTCAGCGCCGGTCTGCTCGAAGGCGCCGATAACATCTCCGGCGCAAGCGTGGCCGAGACCATCCTGATCGGCAAGGCCGCCTATCACGCCTGCGTCATCGCCTGCGGACGGGTGGTGCAGCTCGAGGCTGGCGAGAAACGCAAAGGCCCTGAATATGAAACCCTGGTGGGGTTTGGCCCCAACCTGGGGCTGACTGATCCTGCGACGGCCACCCGTCTCGGGGAGTTATGCGATCGCTATGGCCTGGATTCCATTTCAATGAGCGGTGTGATCGGTCTTGCTTTCAGGTTGTACGAACTCGGGTTGATCAGCAAACAGGCTACGGGTGGACTCGAACTCGTCTGGGGCAATGCCGAAGCTGCGGCAGAATGTATCCACCTGGCAGTCAAGCGCGAATGCCTTGGTCAAACCCTGGCGCAAGGCTCTAAAAAACTGGCCGAACATTTCGGCGCACCCGAAGAAGCCATCCAGGTCAACGGTCTGGAGGTGGCCTACCACGACCCGCGCGGGGCCTGTCACAACCAGTCTGATTACTTCCTGGCTGACATCGGTCAGGTGGACGCCAGCCTGGGCCTGGAATTTTTCGACCGTCACGCGGGGGTTGAAAAAGCCGCCAACGTGGCCCGGCATCAGGTTTTTCGCACAGTCAACAATTCCCTGGTCTTATGCTTGTTCGCCAATGTCCCACCAGAAACGATGGTTGAGTTGGCCAATGCCGCCTGCGGCTGCCACTGGAGCATTGACGACCTGATGTGCTGCGGGGAGCGCGGCTGGGATCCGGAAAGCGGAGCACCAACAATCCAAAAGCTCGACGAATTAGGCTTAAATTGGGTTGGCAAAGTGGGATAGTTAGTATATAATAACGGCGCTATGGGGGCATGACCGCCCCCTATTTAATTTAGCTGGGTTATTTCCTGCCCTGCCCGTGACACACGCGAAGAGCCACACCCCCTGCGGCAGCCCTCGTGCGACGGCAGGGTGGGTCTTTTAATACCGCCTCGCTCCCCCTGTTTTCACTGATTTGCGTGAAAATGGGGGGGGTTGGAAATTTACAAGAATTAAGGGGTGAATGATTGACTTTTACCCAACCTCGCTTTACGATTGAATAAAACTTTTACTCTGTTGCCCAGTCGACCAGAAGTTCAGGAGACAAAAAGATGAAACTTGCTACCGTAGCCGAAATGCGCGCCATCGAACAGGAAGCTGATGCCAATGGCCTATCCTATGCCCAAATGATGGGAAATGCCGGTCATGGCCTGGCTGATGAAATCCAACTTCTCGTTTATAGCGAAGATGATGAGCGCGAAGCGCTTGGCCTGGTCGGGCCGGGTAACAATGGCGGCGACACCCTGGTAGCCCTGACCCATCTGGCTGCCGATGGCTGGCGCGCGCGCGCTTACCTCGTCCGCCGAAAACCCGAAAGTGATGCACTCGTCGAACGGCTTAAAAAAGAAGGCGGCGAGATCATCCTGGCTGAAAGCGACGCCAATTTTGACAAACTATCCGCTTTTGTCAGCACAGCTGACGTCATCCTCGACGGGGTACTTGGCACAGGTTTCCAGCTTCCGCTCAAGGTCGAGATCGCCAGGGTTCTGGCGGCTGTCAATCAGGCTGTGGCCGAGCTTTCCTGGCCGCCTCACGTTGTTGCCGTCGATTGCCCTTCCGGTGTAGACAGCGACACCGGCGAAGCTGCTGAAGATGCCATCCCGGCCAGCGTGACGGTCTGCATGGCAGCCATCAAGCCCGGCTTGCTCAAATTCCCCGCGTTTGAATTGGCTGGCGAACTGCGCGTGGTCGATATTGGCCTGACCGACGAGGTCAAATCTTGGAAAAAAATCAAGCATGCTGTGGCTGATGAGGAAATCGTTGAGGACATCCTGCCCTTACGCCCCGCTGATGCTCACAAAGGGACGTTTGGTACCGCGCTGATCGCGGCTGGCTCGATCAACTATACCGGTGCACCACTCCTGGCCGGGAAAGCCGCTTATCGCATTGGTGCCGGGCTGGTACAGATGGCCGTCCCAAGCCCGGTGCAAATCACCCTGGCTGGCCATTTTCCCGAAGCAACCTGGATCATGCTCCCCCAAGAAATGGGTGTCATCGCTGGCACGGCCGCGGACGTGCTGCAGAAAAACTTTGGCCGCGCGACCGCCCTGTTAATTGGCCCGGGGTTTGGCACCGAGGACGCAACCAAAGAATTCATCGTAAACCTGCTGATGGGCAAATCATCACCCAAGAAATCAGCCGGGCGCATCGGGTTTGTACATAGCGAAGGTGACACGAAAGAAGAAACAAACGCAGGTATCCCACCCCTGGTGGTGGATGCAGATGGCTTGCGCCTGCTCGCCAAAATCGACGGCTGGGCCAAATTGCTCCCGGCCGATACCATTTTGACGCCGCATCCCGGCGAAATGGCGGCGCTGACCGGCCTCGAAAAAGATGCCATCCAGGCCGACCGTCTCGCGACTGCGTTGAAATCTGCCAAAGAATGGGGGCATGTGGTGGTGCTGAAAGGCGCCTTTACTGTCATCGCCGCGCCGGATGGCCGCGCCACGCTCATCCCGGTTGCCACACCTGCGCTGGCGCGGGCTGGGACGGGGGACGTGTTGGCTGGCCTGATTGTCGGCTTGCGCGCTCAAGGTGTGGAGGCTTACGAGGCGGCTGTGGCCGGGGCCTGGGTCCATGCCCAGGCTGGCCTGTACGCCGCCGAAAAAGTCGGCGCCGAGGCCTCGGTCATGGCTGGTGACGTACTGGATGCTGTCGCAGACGTGTTGAGCGGTTTCTAACAACGGAAACAACAAACGAAACGGAATAAGCGGAGAAACGGATGGCCTCGCCATCCGTTTCTCCGCTTATTCCGGTGTCAAGTCCGTTACTAGGCGTAGAGGCCCCAATCCAGCGCGGAGGGGTCTTCCATCATCGAAAAATCCCAGACTTCCATGCCCATTTCAACTGTCACAGGCATTTTCAGGCCTTCCTGGGCTTTCTGGCGGGTCATATCAACCATCGCTGGGCCATAAGGGCAAAAGGGCGTGGTCAGGATCATGTTCAGGCGGGCAATCTGCCCATCAATTTCAACATTGCGGACGAGGCCCAACTGGATGATGCTCATTCCAATTTCAGGGTCAATCACTTCCGAAAGCCGGGCGCGGACGTCTTCAACAATCTCAGGATGGGTGTCGTGGATGTTCCACTTGACAACATTTACGGGTTGGTCGGTCATTTGTTAATTCTCCACAGCAATATTTTTGACAACATACGTGCAGTGCGTCGCGCCGCTCAAAATACACTGGATCTTATTGGCAGGCACGGCCAGCATCTTTGAAATCAGTGTCTGGTCAACGATGCAGACTTCAGGGTGGCTGTGTCCCACCTGCAAATACGGACAGGTGATTTCGTGAATGAGATATTCCGCGCCTTTTTTTTCCCACTCAACCTGAAAGCCTTCTTCGGCCAGCAGATCTTTCATCACATCGAGCCGTTCTTCCACGTTCAGGCCCTTCAGTTCTGCGCTGTGTTCAGATGCCATGATCGTGGCCACTTCTTTAAACATCTCGCTGACCATCGGCTGAGGAAATTTATCCTTCATCTGGGTCAGGATGCGCGTGGTCAACCGCATATAGCGGGTAGGGAATTTCTCCAAGCCATCTTCGGTCAGGAAGTAGACCAGGCGCGGGCGGCCGACGCCATGACGTTCTTCCTCGGCTGCAACCAGTCTTTCAACCTGTAAATTTGTCAGGTGATGGCGCACCGAGATAGGATTAATCCCCACCGCCTCGGCCAGTTCGTTGATGGTCGAGCGTGGGTGCCGTAACATGGTTTGTAAAATACGATCGCGTGTGCTTTTCATGATTTCACTGCTCTCCCTATCCTTTTTGTGAAGAAAGGGACTGTTTAATGGAAAATAAGATTATAATCGGAGTATATCAGTCCTGAATTCCCTTGTCAATATTATAGATAAATATCATAAATATCAGAAAGGGACACTGTTTTTACCCATGAGGAATCCAAGGAGAATTTGATGAAACTTATGATGAAACTGCTCGGTTGGGCATTGCTTGCGAGCTTATTTTTGAGCGCTTGCAGCCCTGCATCCACCCCTTTAGCCCCTATCGTTCTGAGCGAAGCAACCGCGACAGCGCCATCTCAGCCTGATGCGCCGGTCACTTCACGCGAGACAACCCCGACCGAAGCATCTCAGCCTGCCGCAGCCGCCACTTCGCGCGGTGACAAGCTCGAAGCCAGCGACCCGGCTTCAGTCCATTCTGGCGCCGGGCGCCCAGTCTTGATCGAGTTTTTCCGCTTTACCTGAAGCACCTGCCGGTCGATGGCGCCCATGGTCCATGGGCTGGAAGCGCAGTATTCCGGGCAAATCGATTTCTTTTTCCTGGATGCCGATGACCCTGCCACGCAGGAATACCAGAAAAAACTTGGATTCCAATACCAGCCATATTTTGTCTTGCTGGATGGAAATGGTAGGGAAGTCAAACGCTGGGCAGGCAAGGTTGACAAGAGCGAGTTTGAGGCTGTCTTTTCAACCGTATTGAAATAGTCAGGCCTGCCCTGATTAACAAAACTGCGCCACGATGATTTCGGCGCAGTTTTGTTTCTGGATCGAGTCTCAAATCCCTGCCATCCGCTGACAAAAAGACTGTAAAATAGAGTCAACAGGATGAAATGGGTTTATGACAAATAACGCTGGGCGCACATCGCCACCCGCTGCCGGTATTTCAGGGGATGCGATTATCTTGCTTGTGTTTTTATTGATTGGCGGGATTCTATTTTCCGCCTTTGTGATGGGGTTTGTTTTTACCGGTAGGAACTCATCAGTGGCTACTGCAACGCCCATCCCTTCTGTTGTCGCATCAAGCTCAGTCCCGACATTCACCACCCTCTCGTCGTCTTCACCAACGGTTATCGGACTGCCAACGGTGAACACCCCTCCCACCATCACACCGCTCGTGTCTCGTGTGCCGTCGCTCACACCTTTGAAAAGCAAAACTCCCACTATCAAGCCTAAAACCAGCGCTCTGGTGACAAGCACCCGCACAAGAACTCGCACCCCGACTCCGACAGCAACTGGCCCAACCCAGACACCCACTCAGACCGGCACGGCAACCGTTACTCCAACGGCAACCGACACCTTGACAATATCCACGCCAACGGTGACTGCCACTATTACAGAAACAGCAACTGTGACCATCACCCCAACCCCAACCATTACACCAGCTGGTGTTTGCGCCACACCTGGTTCGGGATTGGTTTTACCTGTTAGCGACGATACCTGGATTGAAGCCGCTGCGCCGACAGCAGTTCACGGTATTGATACAACCTTATCGATCCGAGCTAACAGCGGTGGCGACCAGCGCATTTTGCTTAAATTCAATCTTCCTGCGCTTATAGAAGGTTCATCTGTCGTCAGTGCCAAGCTTTATTTTTATATTAATTCTAACCCTATTACTCCGCCAAGCGGGGCAACGATCTTCTTGTATAAGCCTGTGACCGGTTGGGCGGGTACAAGTGCTACGTGGCGAGAGGCACAGTCTGGTACAAATTGGCTGATCCCTGGCGGTGATTACAACCCTGCGCCCATTATCAGTACGGCCACAATGGGTGGTTGCCAGGTTGAGTTGGACGTGACCTTACTGGTTCAGGATTGGCTCTCCAGCCCCAATCCCAATAATGGTATCATTCTGATTGCATCTGGTTCATCGGGTGAAATAAGCATCCCATCTAGTAGCGAGGCCAATGGCCCGATTATTCTGGTAGTGACGAACACTCCCTAAAACAGGCTGTCGGATGACCGACAGCCTGTTTTTTTTCTATGCTCCACCATCTCCGTAGAGGGCAGGATCAGTGGGAGTCTCCCCAGATGGGTCATGGACATAAACCCAATCCCCTTCGTTTGCCCAATTAAACAACCAGTGCGCATCGCCTGGAAATATATTCACACAGCCATGCGATTGTACGTAACCCATATTCGCGCGCCAGTAAGCGCCATGCAAAGCGCGCGCCTTGTCAAAATACATGGTCCAGGGTACCTTTTCCAGATAATAAAATTCTGGTGTTCCGGCTCCCCCTCGCATCGTTTCAGTTTCCAACTTCTTATAGATTTGAAAAAGCCCTGGGCGCGTATACAGGGGTTTCGCGCCGGTGGCAACGACTGTTGCGTAAACCATTTCTCCTTTGTCGTAAACGGCCAAGGTTTGTTCGCCCAAATCCACATCGACCCATCGTCCGTTGGTGACCCCGCTTGGTGGAGTGGTGTTGGGTGTTACTACAGCTAGGTCGCGCCCCAGCACCCACTCATCCGGGCCGATCAGACACCAATCGTACCCTTCTATTCTCTGGGTCGAGAAGACTTGAACAACATCATAACGTTTTAACTGCCTGATAGGCACATTATATGGTAAAAAGTTCGGCTCACGCCGGATATCTGTAGGTTGGAATACAAAACCAAAGGCGTTGCGCGGCGTCACATGGACTTCGACACCTGGAAATTTATAGGGTTCGTTAAAATTACTAGCCATTGTTTCGCCATCGCCAGGTATGTAGCCCCCAGAGGGCAATAGAAAGTTATGTTCGTCAATTCGTTGAGAATAGACGAGGTAGACAAATCCCGGCGGAATGGGTTGGCCTCCCGATTTTGAAATAGCGGCATCCAAGCTAGGGTAGATTCCAGTTCCGGTAGAGCTAGTAATTTTGTAATATTTATAAGGTAAATCACCCAATGCCAAATCAGGGTGCGAAATTTGCAGTGGCCGCAGAGGAAGTTCCATGCCGAGGCGGGCGCTCTCGGTCAGGTACTGCGAGGGACCAAGCGGCACACAATCATCCGGTGTTTGCAGATAGACCCCGGGGGCGCAAAGCACCGCACCGCTATTTTCTTCGAGTGGTTGAGATGCCCGGGCAACAGACAGCATAATCGGGTCCAGCGGAGCGATCGCCACAATAATTATCAACAGGTAAAGTATACGTTTCATTTATCCGACTCTCTTTTTTACAATTGGCTCTTTGGTAATCTCCGTGGTCAGATCCCGCATTTTGGGGCATGAGAGAGAACGCACACTCATACCCCAAAATGCAGCATTCTTCACCCCGTACCCTGTAAACCCATCAGGGCAAGCACCCATCGGAGCGGGCGGGAAAATCCTGGAGACCCTTACAATTTGCGCTAGAATTATACATGCTTTGTGTTGTCAAAATGTAAACTCTTTGCAAGTCTCATGCTATAATTACAAAGCCGTTACGGCTTGACATGCACAGGACGCTATGTTAAAGTAATTTAGAGAATTTTGTCAATCATCGCATAGTACCAGTTGGTGATTGGCTTTTGTCTATCAGGAGGCCATTTTGTCGAAGTCTCGCACGCAACAAATGGTGGATCGTCTGCGTGAATTGCAGGCCTCATCGCCGGATATCGAAGCCTCTGCGGTCGTCAGTGTAGATGGTCTGAGCATTGCTTCCGCTTTGCCACAGGGTGTGGAAGAAGACCGCGTTTCAGCCATGTCAGCCGCCATGCTTTCGCTTGGCGAGCGTATTGCCGGCGAACTCGGGCGTGGTTCTCTTGAACAAGTCTACATAAAAGGCGAAAAGGGCTTCGTGATTTTAATGTCTGTGGGAGAGGAAGCCGTTCTAACTGCCCTGGCTCGCGAACAGGCCAAGCTTGGCTTGATTTTCCTCGACATGCGCCGCGCCACTGAAAACCTCGAAAAACTCATCTAAGGCGGAGACTGTTATGAGCCCGATCCCAAAAGCTGGACTGTACTACCCGAGCAAGTTCGGCATGATTATGATCAAAGCCCTTGAAGATGTGATGGGGAAAAACGGCCTCAATGCCATCTTAAACCTCGCCGGGTTGAGCAACTTTGTAGATAATTACCCGGCGGATAACCTCGAAAAGACATTTGATTTCGCCGATGTTTCATCCATCAATATTGCATTGGAAGAAATGTACGGTCCGCGCGGAGGGCGCGGGCTGGCCTTGCGCGCTGGGCGCGCCACTTTTGCCGATGCGTTAAAGAATTTTGGCGCCTTGGCAGGCGTGGGCGACCTTGCCTTTAAAGTCTTGCCATTACAGGCCAAGCTTCGGATTGGCATCCCGGCAATGGCAAAAATCTTTACCCAGGTGAGCGACCAGCACAGCACAGTTGAAGAGCGCGAAAATGAATTTGTGTATACCATCCACAAGTGCCCGGTGTGTTGGGGACGCTCTGGGGTGGATAAGCCGGTTTGCTTTATTGCCGTGGGGCTTTTGCAGGAAGGCTTGAAGTGGGTTTCGGGCGGAAATGAGTTCCGCGTTAATGAGTCGAAATGCGTTGCGCTGGGTGAAGACATCTGTGAATTTATCATCCAGAAGGAACCAATCGCCTGATTCTTCATGGCTTGGGTGAGGTGCGCTGTGGCTGATGCTAAATCAAAAATCCTCATAGTGGAAGACGACCTTGACGTGGCAGATATGCTGAATGCATATTTCCGTGTACAAGGCTATGAAGTTTTTACAGTCAACTGGGGTGAGGACGGTGTCCGCGCAGCAATAACCGCCCGGCCCGACCTGATTATCCTTGATATTCGCCTGCCTGATATCGATGGCTACGAGGTAGCCCGGCGGGTACGCTCTGACCGTAAAACAAATACAATCCCGATTATTTTCCTGACAGAAAAACGAGACCGCGCTGACCGCTTGCATGGTCTTGAGCTTGGCGCTGACGATTACATCACCAAGCCATTCGATGTTCAGGAATTGCGCCTGCGGGTCCGAAATGCCTTGCGCCGCGCCAGCCTGGACACCCTCACAAATCCGGTCACCGGCCTGCCCGAGGGAGAAGTCGTTGACGAGCACCTGAAGGAGTGTTTGGGCAAAGACAATTGGGCGCTGGTTTTGATTTCGCTGGAAAACCTGGACACCTTTCGAGAACACTATGGATTTGTCGCCTCGGATGATGTGATGCGTGCCGTCAGCCTGATGATCCAGAATGCATTGCGCGAGGCGGGCATTCCCGAGAATTTCCTGGGGCACTCAGCCCCGTCAGAATTTGTATTGATGACCGATCCGGGCAGCGCAGCGGCGTTGAATGAGCGTGTTCGCACCCGGCTCGAACAATCCCTGGATTATTTCTACCCAATCAAAGACCGCGACCAAGCCGCAGCTCACAAAAACAGGCTGGTGGTGAAATCGGCCTGCCTGGTATCTGGAGATGGCCGGTTTACTTCGCTGGACGAGTTAAAAGCCGAACTTCTCAAGCAAAAAAAATAGGAGTGATTTTGCAGATAACGGTGATTATCCCTACATACAACGAAGCGGAGAACCTGCCCAACCTGTTCTCCGCTCTTTTTTCGCTTCCATTGCCAGATTTAAAGCTCCTGGTGGTTGACGACAACAGCCCGGATGGCACCGGCCAGGTCGCAGATGACCTGGCCTCCCGCTATCCAGGGCGCGTATCTGTCATGCACCGGAGCGGGAAACTGGGCTTGCGAACTGCCTACCTGGAAGGTTTTAAACAGGCCATTGCGGGAGGGGCGCAGGCTGTCGCCCAGATGGATGCGGATTTTTCCCATGAACCGGCAAAGCTGGTCGAAATGGCGGCTGCGCTGGAGACTGCGGATGTGGCGCTCGGTTCTCGCTACGTCCCCGGCGGCAGTGTGGATAAAGAATGGCCAATGTGGCGCAAGGGACTCTCGGCCTTCGGGAATTTTTATGCGCGCACTATCCTGGGCCTGCCTCTGCGAGACATTACCACCGGCTACCGCCTCTGGCGCCGGGATGTCATCCTTGGAATGCCGCTTGAGCGCATCCAATCCAATGGGTATATTTTCCTGGTTGAAATGGCGTACATGGCCCATTCTCTGGAATATAAATTCGCCCAGGTACCAATCTATTTTGCCGACCGGCGCTGGGGGAAATCAAAAATGTCCCTTAAAATCCAAATCGAAGCCGCCCTGCGTGTCTGGCAGGTCAGGTGGCATTTCAGGGATTTGCGCAAACTTGGGAAGCAGGCCCGGAAGGCCTTTAGCGGATAATTTCCTGATACTGCTGGCAGAGTAAGCCCCACTCATCGAGATTCAATGTCTCGGCGCGGCGCATGGGGTCGATGCCAGATTGTTCGAGCAGTTGGCCAGCCTGAGTGGTAGATAGTCTCAGCCCTGCGGAGAGGGAATTCCGCAGGGTTTTGCGTTTCTGGCTGAAACCGGCTTTAGCCATCAGGAAGAATGTGTCCAGTAGGAATGCGGGGATGCGCGGCTCAGGGAACAGATCAACACGGAGGATGGCGGAATCCACTTTAGGGATAGGGAAAAAAGCTTCAGCCGGAAGTATCGCCATGATTTTGGGCTGTCCATAAACCTGTACGCTCAAAGCCAGCAGGCTCAGATCGCCAGGCTGGGCGCAGATGCGTTCGGCAACTTCTTTCTGGATGGTCAGCGCCATTCGCCGGGGACGGGGCGAGGCCTCGAGCAGGTGGCGGAAAATAGCCGAGGTGATGTAATATGGCACGTTGGCAACAACAAGGTACTCGTCCGTCTCGACCAGCGAGGCCGGGGAAACCTGGAGGATATCCCCCTCGACAATGCGGGTATTGGGATACGGGGCGAGAACTGTCTGTAAAACGGGAATCAGTTCCCGGTCCAATTCGACGGCTACGACCGACTTGGCGGATATGGCCAGGTAGCGTGTCAGGCTTCCCAAGCCGGGACCAATCTCAAGCACCACGTCCTCCGGCTGGATCTCTGCCGCCTGGACAATTTTCTCCAGCGCGGAGTGATCTTGCAGGAAGTTCTGGCCAAGACCTTTACTGGCCTGCAAGCCGTGTGCCCGCAGCAGTGCAGCGGTGTTGAGGGGTGGCAGAGTCATGGGCAGTTAAAACCTCCTTCTCCCGGTGGACGGGGTGTTCCTTCTGGAGCAACCGGCGGGGTGGATTCGGGCCAGACGCCTTGCTCAAAAGCGCTGACATAGACCCGCAGGGTGTTGAAATCGGCTTTGAAGATATAGACGTTCTTTTTGACGCCGATATCATAAGTGCGCGCCTCGGTCAGCAGTTCGCGAGGAAAGGTGATGAACGAAATACTGCCGGGTTTTAATTGAGGAACCAGGCAGGCAAGCTGGCTGATTTGTTCGGGGCTGAGGTCGGTCTGGACGGAACCTTTGAAGGTCTCGATGATTTCCGGGAGCTTTGGCAGGTTGGCTGGACTGAGCAGGGCATCGCGCGCGGCGCACAAGACCCGGTTTTGCTGGTCGGCGCGGCCGAAGGTGCCATGTTCGCGGATGCGGGCCAGCATGAGTGCCTGTGTACCATTTAGATGGTGCGCGCCCGGCGAAAAATACAGGTCGTTACGCTCCTTCTGGTCAGACTTGCGCGCGTCGACGGAATAAGGCAGGGTCACATCCACCCCGCCAATCACGTCAATCAGGCGGACAAAGGTCTGCATATTGGCGGCAAGATAGTGGTCGGGGTGCGCGCCAAAATTCAGTTCCAGGGTGCGCGCCAACAGGCCGGGACCTTGCCCGGGGCCATCATAATAGCCCATGCCGGGGTTGCCGTAAAGGTAAGCCTGGTTGATTTTGCCGTGTGTGATTTTATAATGGTCAGAAATGCCAGGGATTTCAACCCAAATGTCGCGGGGAAACTCCAGAACACTGACACGCGGGGTCACAAAATCGACACGCACCAGGCGGGTAACATCTGCCAGCCCATACAGGTAGCCCTTCGCACGCGTATCAGACCCAATCGCCAGGATGGTCATCGTCTGCGGGCCGCCACAGAGCGCGGTTTTCCCCTTGTAGGGTGTCCGCGTGGCTTTCCCAGGGGTCAGGTTGAATTCAAGCGCCGGCTGGGTCAGGAAAGAAGCCGCAGCAGATCTCTGGGTCGGCGCCCGGTTGGGCAGGAACAGCCCCGGCCCGAGCGGCGCTTTCCAGGCATCCTGGTAGGCGCTCCAGCCGACTGCAGCCCACAGGGCAGCGGCGACCAGAACAAGGAAGACAAGGACAAATTTCTCGAGGCGCGACATATCAAAATGAAAAAATTATGGACAGGTAAATTCAGGTTTTGTTTGAGATTTCATCGTGGAGGCCGAATCTTGCGGGAGCGGCCATTCGCCTGACTGGAAGCGCGAAACATAGTCATTCAAAACCGCCAGGTCGACATCCAAAACAAAGACTTCTTTTTTGGCATCCGGATCGTATTTTCGCGTGGCCTTGAAAATATTTTCAGGGAAGCCAACAAACTGGATATCTTTGCCCTCGAGTTTCTGTCCCAGGCAGGATAATTGGGCGATTTGCTCCGGACTCAGGTCAGTTTGAAGATATTTTTGAAAGCCCTGGATCAGCTCTGGTGTTTTCGGCAAGATGGCCGGGCTTAATAGTTTTTTCTTGAGTGCGCACATGATGATACTCTGGTTATTTGCGCGCTGGAAGGTATTGATTGGGCGCAGCCTGGCGGCAATCAAGGCGGTTTGGCCGTCAAAATGATGGGAACCAGCCTCGATGAACCAGCCCTTGGGGTTCTCTGGTGTGCGTGCATCGATATCATAGGGCAGATAGACATCCAAGCCGCCAACCGCATCGACCAGCACTGCGAACGTCTGCATGTTGACGGCAAGATAATGATCAGGATGGAGACTGAAATTGAGGTCCAAAGTCCGAGCCAGCAACCCGGGTCCCTGGCCGGGGCCATCGTAGTATCCCAGCCCTTTATTGCCATATAAATAGGATTGGTTCAGCTTTCCTTCTGTGAGGTTGTAATGGTCTGAGATTTCAGGGATTTTTACCCAAAGGTCACGCGGCATTTCAAGCACGGTGACGCGCGGCGTGACAAAATCAATCCGCGCAATCCGGATAATATCTGCCAGGCCATAAAGGTAATGGTTGCCGCGTGAGTCAGAACCAACCGCCATGATATACATCAGGGCTGGGCCTCCGCAAAGTGGCTGCGGGGTTGGCGTAGGTAGAACGGTTGGAGCACTCGTCATCTCTGGCGCACTCGTTGCAGTCACGAGTTCAGTCGGTGTCGAAGACGGTGCTTGCGTAGGCAGATCAAGGCTTTCACCGAGCGGTCTGGAATAAAACCGACTTAGCTGGGCGGAAACCACCAGCAGGAGGACAAGCGCAATTGCGGCATAACCCCATTTTAATTTGTTCATATCTTCCTAATTGAGCATGTCTGGGATGGTGGCCGGGGCAGGCGCCAGGAAATAGACCGTCACCATGCCGCTCCAGGTCTGCCAGTCTTCATCGCTATAGCCAAGATCGATCCACAGGCGGCCATCGGGGAATCCGCCGCCCAGATCGCCAATCACTGCCACGCCGTAGCCGGGGACATAAACCTGCGAACCAGCCAACTGGTTATATAACGAACGCACCATCGCCACCACGCCGCGTTTGACCGGCATTCCGCTGGCTGTGCCATATGAGCATTTCGAAGTGCCTGAGCGGCAGGGTGAGTACGAGGTGGCATACATTTGCACCGCGCGCCAGTACTGGATTTGCCCGCCAGGCACCTCCAGCGTTTGGACGGTCACCTGTGTGCCCAGGCTGACCAGGCTGTCCTTTGGCGAACGCACGAGGGTTTCAGCTTCCGTTGCCCGTTCCACTTCGACGCCGTCTTCGTAACGCACGCGCACGCGGCTGACGATCAGCCCAGGTTCCCCAACCTGGAGCACTTTCTGTGTCCCCACAGCCAGGTCAGCTGAGTATTCATATTTTTTGGAAAAAGGGATGGATTTTTCCACCAGAGAGACAGTTTCAGTGACGCGGACGATTTTAATCTGCCCGTCAGCAGGCAGCGGCTCAGACTCGCCCGGCAGGCTTCGATCCAGTCCGAGCAGCGGAATCCCGGCTGAGGCCAGTGCCCGCCCAACCGTCGGCGCAGAAGACTTGTCCGTGACTGTTTGCCCATCCACGCTGATGAAGATGTCACGGGCCGGGCGATAGGTAACCGTTAGATCGGCCTTGATCGGCGTCTCAAGCGGTGGTTCGAAATAATCTGCTGCGTAAAGCTGCAAGCCGGCCTGCGCCAACGCCTGCCCGACGGTGGCAGCTGTTGTTTGGAAGGAGCTTTTATTCTCCGGGCTGAGCAGAGTCAGCGTCTGCGCCCGGCGGATTTGCAGGGTATAAGGTCCACCGGGCGGCAGGGAAAAATCGTCGGGCAGGTCGATGCCGTTGAAATGGATTTCATCTGCGGGGGAGAGCGTCACACCGGCCTGGGACAGGATGGCAGCCGGGGTGTTGGCATCGGCCTGAAGAGTAAGTACCTGATCCCCATCTAAAAGATAAATCGTTGTTTTGGCATCCTGCGGCTGGCATGAAGCCAAGGATAAAACCAGCAGGAGCCAGAAAAGGCGTTTCATGCCAGTGATTCTAACATACCCACCCAACTGACAGTGTACTCGGTCAAATCATCTGGTTTTATAAGCGCAGGTTCCTTGTCAACCCATTTGCCTGGCAAACCGAGTTCGCGGGCGGTCAGTTCGAAGTGGCACATGGCAATGCCCATGTCCAGGCGCTGGAGATCAGCTACATTCAGGAAACGGGTCAGGATGCCCTCGCGATAGCCCTGGCTACGTTGCAGGAAAAAATGCCAAGTATTCCCATCCTTGACGACCCGCCAGGGTTGTTTGTTCGAAGCGGATGGCCCAATCCGCAGCATTACGAGCGGAACGGCATAATCCTCGGCTTCTTTCTGCGCGAGCGGGACGCCAAAGTTTTGATTAAAAAATAGCCGTTCCCAAGGCAGGCGCCGGTCGGCATGGATCTGACGGCGCAACAGACCATTTCGTGCCTCTTCCAGATTGGCAATCTCGCCAACTGACGTGACCGCCGGGATGAGCGCATCGTCGGCGGCGTCGATCTTCCGCGCGAAACTGCTGCGGGTGAAACTCCCGCCCAGCCAACAGGTACCCAGGTCGAGACTGGTGGCAAACAGGATGATAGCTTCCATTTGGTAGCCGAAATCCTCCAGGTTTTTCTCGCCAGAATCCAGCGTGCCGATCAGGTAACCCGTCGCGCTCTGGATGAAGCCATAGGTGCCGAGGTCTTTCAGGGCGTGGCTATCCTGCCGATCGGCAGCGACCAGATGGAAGCGGGGCTGCCCGCCAAACGGCCCGCCGGGCCGTTTGGCGATGAAATCCTGCAATTTTTGGCGTTTCTCGGCTGAAATAGGCGTTTTGAGATAGCTGCGACACGAGAAACGCTGGCGGATGATTTCGGTGATCGATTTTTCTGTGAGCATGGAATTAAACCCAGCCATTCATTTGATATTTTTCGTATCCTATTCTGAGCGCCGCGCGGATTTGTTCCAACAAGGCCTGATCCAGCTTTTTAATGTGGAAACAGGATTTTCCCTTGAGCAATTCGAGCAGTTCGGGCGCAAAGACAGTTTTTAGCTCCGCATTGGTGTAAACCGGCATATAGTAGAAACCAAGGTAGCTTTTCTGGATGATTAACCCGGCGAAATAAACTTCCTTGCGTTTGCGGCCTTCGATCACCAAATCCTTAACCGACCACAAATCGAAGTGGGCGTCATCGTCCAACTTGGAGATTAGCGGCGGAGAATAAGCTTGCATCAGGGTTTTGACCTGGTTAAACACTTCGGTCAGAGGATCCATTTTTGTCTCCAGGCCAGGAAAGTATTGTGGAGGTTACTTGATCGTCCCACCGTGATATTTCAAAGTGTAGACTTTGTGACGGTTAGATAAAATCCGTTCGGCTCCCGAGAAATTTTCCAATGTTCCCGAGCTTTCATCGTTATACATAAAATCGCCCTCTGCAAAAATGCTTGGCCCGCGAAATGGGCGCACAAGCGTGACCTGCCGCAGCGCTTTTTGCAGGAAAGCATAGATCTCTTCTGCGGGGAATTTTTTATCCACCGTGCGGCCATAGTAATTCATCGACCAGATGGCTTTACCTTCCTTAAAGACGATTTCCTGGCCCGAGAACGGGTCGAAGCCAAAATAGCGGTCACGATAACTGAATTCACCTTCACAATAGGTCAGTTCCAGGCTGCCGTCGGGCAACCTTTGTTCGCTGGCCTCGCCATTGCTGGCGTAAGTGCCGGTTTTGGCTTTAATCAGAAATTCATCAAGTTCCATGTCAGCTCCTCGAATTTTTTCGTAGCTGTGAGAACAATTACCTGGAGAGTTGCGCCATTGGCAACGCTTTTATCTGATTTTACATCCATCCAGCTGAAATTAGTCAGTAGATGTTTCGGGTCTCCAGAATTTTCCCGCCCGCTCCGATGGGTGCTTGCCCTGATGGGTTTACAGGGTACGGAGTGAAGAGTGACGCATTTTGGGGTACTTATCACAGATATTCCCAGAAAGCCGATGTTTCGCAGGCTATCGATTGAGGTTTTGTTCTCTCGTAAACCGGATGAACTTCAAGGTTTCATCCAGAAAACCGGGCGGGCTGCCGGCTTGGGCCGCCAATGCCTTTTCGATTAACGCGCCCCACTCGCCAAATTCAGTCTGCGCCCATTTTGCTGCAACAGGCTTTGAGACGATGACTCCATACCGCAGGGCATGGAGTGCGCGGCACATGCTGATGACCGCATAGGCATGGTATTCGCTGCCGCGCTTACCCAGCCAGTCTGGGTTCTCCAGCATTGGGAACCACCATTCACCCAGCACACCGTGGACCGCTTGTCGGATTTCGGCTGGCGAAACGGGATCGATCAGCGTCTTCGGATTGGGGCCGCTTAGGATGATGCCGCACTCACGGATGATGTGCCGCTGGATGATCCAATCGCTTCCAAGCCGGGCGACGTAAAACGCGCCTTCGTTGACGGCTGGGCAGGGCAGACCAGAAGGGTCGTGACGGCGGATCAGGCTTTTCGGCATGTAAGCACCTTCCAACTTGGCGGCCCATTTCAAGCCGCTGGCCCAAATATCTATGTGCATCTTTTCCAGCGCAGAAACCATTTCCGTTGTCAGATCTTGCTCGGTGACGACGGCAAAGTCGATATCACTGCTTGTCGGGTCAAAATCTCCACTCGAAAGCGAGCCGTAGAGATACATCCCAATCAGCTGCAGCCCTAAAATGGCGCTTACCCTATGGAGCAACAAATTCAAGACTCCGTTTACATCAGGATAGGATGTCGGCCAGGCTAGCATTTTTTCACGCTCCCCTGCTCGACCGTCCAGACATCGGTGGCGAAGCGTTCGATAAAATAGCGGTCATGCACAACGGCCAGGATCGTTCCTTCGAACTTTGCCAGCGCCTGCTCAAAGCGCGCCCGCGCCGGGATGTCGAGGTGATTAATGGGCTCATCGAGCAGCAGGAAGGTGCAGCCCTGCGCAACCAGCACGGCCAGTTGCAGCCGCGCGCGTTCTCCGTAAGACATTTCTCCGCTCGGGCGCAGCGGATCGTCGCCGCCAAATAGGAAAAAATGCAGGAAATGTCGCGCTTCTGTTTCGTTGAAAGGCGAAATTTTCTGGATAATCTGGAGGGGGCTGAGCGCCAGGTCGAGCAATTCCTGTTCCTGCGACATATATCCCATCCGGACATTGGCTCCGAGTTTTAACGACCCGGAAACAGGTTCCAGCTTCCCGTAGATGGTACGCACGAGGGTCGTCTTCCCCGCCCCGTTCGGCCCGGTCATGGCAATCCGCTGACCAGCGCGGACATTAATGTTCAGTCCTCTCAGAAGCGGTTTGTGGTCAGGGTAGCCCACCGATAGGTTTTCCGTGAGGAGCACATCCTTCGACTGATGGCTGGGTGCGCCAAAATCCAACTTCAACTGCCAGCTTGGGCGCGGTTTTTCGATTTTTTCCTCGCCCAGGATTTTTTCGATCCGCGCTTCGAGGTGCTTGGCGCGCCCGGCTGTATTCTTGGTGGCACGATTGCCGAAAAATCCGGTGGCGAACTTGTCGCCGCCATCGGCCTTACCGCCTTTTTTCATCTTCGTCAATCCGCGAAGATGCGCCGCAGCCGCGCGCAGTTGGGCGATCTGTTCCTGCTGATCGCTATAGGCCTGGATTTGGTGTTCCTGCTCAGTCAGTTTTTGCTCAACATAGTCAGTATAGTTGCCTGAATAGCTTTTAAGGCTTTGGGTGGCAGGGACAAGCTCGAGAATCCTGCCAACGGAATTGTCCAGAAAAGCACGGTCATGTGAAACGATCAGCGCTGCGCCGCGGAAATTGTTGAGCCAGCTTTCCAGCCACTCGAGCATGGCAATGTCGAGGTGGTTGGTCGGTTCATCGAGCAGGAGCAGGTGCGGGTCATTCAACAACACACGGGCAAGCATCAAACGCGTCTTTTGCCCGCCGCTTAAATGGCTGACCGGGGTTTCCATCGCAAAATCACCCAACCCAAGCGGGCCAAGGATCTTTGACGGTGGATGATGGACAGTGGACAAGGTGGCAAGCGCGGCTTCGTAGCGGCCGGCAAGGGCAAGATCACCCGGCCGGGCAGCAAGATTCGCCGCCAGGGAAGCGACTTCAGCCTCGAGCGCCTCCGTCGAAACGGTAGACAGGCCAAGGACCGCCTGAATGGTCTGCCCGGGGGCAAGTTCAAGGCCCTGAGCCAGGTACCCGATCCGAATCCCGGGACGCGTCAATGCGACCGTCCCTGCATCCGGCTGTTCGATACCCGCCAGGATGCGCATGAGCGTCGTTTTCCCGCAGCCGTTGGGGCCGATCAGGCCGATACGCTCGCGGGCACTGATGCTGAATGAGATACCTCGTAAGATAGGATGGATGCCATAGGTTTTGGCAAGGTGATGGGCAGTAAGCATAGGAAACCTTTAGAGTGCGAGCATACTCCTGCATTATCTGTACCGGCAAGTCGTCATGCTCATAGAGAGAAAACAAAAACCGGGGGCAAACGCCCCCGGCTTAATATTAATCAGCGGGTCGTACCCCAAAAAACACGGCGAATATCTACAGATTTTCTGTCATTCCTATGCTCCTGAATCTCTACGTATCCCTATTATACTCGTCTCGGTCACAAATTGCGCTTTTTCTGGAGCAGGATTGCGCAATTTGTGATCTCAGGCATTCTGTAACACGAGAGAATAAGGAATGTTACGCGCAAACATTGATAGAAAAAAACACCTGTGCTATGCTTAATCAGTACTTCACGAAAGTTGGGAGAAGTTCCGATTTTTGGGGTGTGTGGTGGACTTAATCAAGATATTTCATGAACGAATGTTAAACGAATGTTAATGGATAGGAATGGATCGATCAGGAAAATATTCCCTTGCACTTAGCGGCACTCTCCTGCTGACATTATCTGCGCAGAGTTTGCTCCTGGCGACAGAAACACAAGTCAGTATATTTAGCACCCTGCCCGCCTGGATGGCGGATTTGCTCGGGGCAGCTTTTTATTTCCTGGGAATATTTTTAGCCGCGTCGGTACTGTTAGGGTACTCGAAAGCAGCGCAAACCTGGGTTTTTCTTTCAACTTCAATTTCACTGATCGTCATTGGCCGGGAATATATCCAGGTAAATTACATTGCAGAAGGAGCTGTCACATTAAGCATGGCTCTCGCTTTTTTGCTATGTAACTGGCTGACCCCTAAACGCCATTGGATGATTGAAACCATGCAGTGGACAAACCTGGTAATCGGCGCAGGTTTGTTCATACGGCCAAATCTGTTCACGACCGTCTCTGTATACACGCATATCGAGACTAATCTTGCAGTTTTCGCAATCTTACTGCTCTTCAGCGGCCTATTCAGTTTGCTCGCCGGGTGGTTTTCATCAACACCCGATACCAGGATGGGAATTTTCCTGGCAATTCCATGGGTTTTATGGGGAATGATGTTTATCCTACCCCTCCACTTGCTTAATTTAGGCGTGGCAGTCAGTGTGATCTTGGGTTTGGTTTTAAGTGAAATCATTCCCTGGCAAAAGCTGGTTCTGTTCGAGGCTGCCGCAATTGGGCGGAGATTCTTTAGACTGATCATCGCAGGACAGGTTGTGGCCCTGGCCTTGGTAATCTGGATCCTCCGCCTGGGAGAAGCAAACCTGTCAATCCCCGCTGAACAGCTGACCTCTGTGCGCGGGATAGCCTTGCTGAGTTTTAATATGCTGTGCCTCGTGGGGATATTTGTAATCGCGTCGGTTAACCTCTCCATTAATGGGTTTTTCTCAAGTCTGAATGCCACCCCGGTCATCGAGCCAGAGCCTGACGAAAAACCGATTGGCCTGCGGCAGCGACTTGTAAACAGTTTTCTGGAACCTTTTGACACTTCGCAAAAATTTTTTCGCGGATATTTCCTGTTGCGAGATGAATATGAAACTTTGCACGCCAGGCAATTATCAGGCGAAAAACATCGGATGGCGCAACTCAACCTGCTCCACCAGTTAAACCTGGAACTGGAAAGTATCTTAGATCCGCCAGTTTCAGCCCAACTCACCGCCAATGCCATTTTCAATGCCATTGGCGGGACATTGACCGTTGTCATGCAATATGACCAGGAACACGATGATCTCATCACCCTGGCCACAAGCGGTCCGCAATCGAGCAGCATCCCACCGGGTTTTCGCCAGAAGACAACCCAGGGTTTGATTGGGCGAGCAGCCCGACTACGCCGCACCCAACTGGTTTCAGATACCCGGCACGATGCAGCCTATTCCCATATTCAAAACCAGGACTGCCTGTCAGAAATCGTGGTTCCCCTGCTCTACCACAACCGCCTGAGGGGGGTGATTATCGTCGATTCTGATGAACCAAACATCTTCAACGACAGCGATATTCGCACCATCGAAACAGTTTCTTTGCAACTGGTGACAGCTTGGGAACGAAGCGATCACGATCAGCGCTTGACCAACCTGATCAGCGCCGGTGTGACCCTATCAACAACACTGGACCTGGATGGTTTGATCAAGGAAATCGCCGAAGTTGCCCGCCAGACCCTGGATGCGCGTTTCGTTTTTGTCGCCCTGACCGAAAAAGGCGGTAGAGTGACGCGCACTGCACATACAGGCCACGCTCCTACCTTGCTAGGCATCTTAAATAGCGAACCTGGCAGGAACAGCCTGGTTCAGGCTGTGATTGGCGGCGTGTCAACCTTCCGGCTGCGGGATGTGCGCAGGCGATTTGCCAGCACACCAACCGGCAGCAATGAACTGCGCAGTCTGCTAGCAGCGCCCATTCGCCTGCGACAATCTTCCATCGGCGCAATCCTATCTTTTGGAAAGTTTGGCAATCTTTCCTTCTCTGAAAACGACGAATCCCTGGTCTCCCTGCTGGCAACCCAGGCCGCGGCCGCCATCGAGACAACCTGGCTATATCAGGAATTACGCGCGATGCTTTCCACAGCGACACAGTTATATCAATTGAGCATTCGCGTAATTCAATCCGAACAATTGACCGATGCCGCCGCCGCCATTGCTGAAACTGCGTATCAGTTGAGCAAAGGCACCTTAGCCGGAATCGTTCTGACCACGGTCGAAAAAACCATCGAAGTAAAAGTTCAAATCGACACCAACGGCCTGCACCCAGGCGCAGGACACCCGATGGACTTAATCCACCAGGCACTCGACAGCGGGCAGACTATTATCCATTCAGGCGCCAATCGAGCCGCCCGGATTTGCATCCCCCTACAAACACCACGTGGACAATATGGCGCATTATGGGTACAGATTCCAGAAGAATATTGGAGAAACGCTCGAATTACCGATAATTTACACACCCTGGCGAACCAGGCTGCATTGGCGCTGGAGCGCAGCCGTTTACTGGTCGTCACCCGTAAACAAGCCGAAGAAATCAAAGCGGCTTATCACGAGCTTGAAACAACCTATGATCAGACACTGATCGCCCTTTCGTCCGCACTGGATGCGCGTGACAGGGAAACAGAAGGGCACAGCCTTCGCGTGGCGCAAATCGCACATCACCTTGGAAAACGCCTCGGGTTATCTCAAGAACAGGCCAAGGCCCTGGGGCGCGGTTCCATTTTGCATGATATCGGCAAGATCGGCATAAGCGATTCGATCCTGCTAAAACCCGGTACTTTATCTGAAATAGAATGGGAAAGCATGCGCACACATCCAGATGTCGGAGCGCGCATTATTGAGGGAATCCCCTTCTTGCAGGACGCAATACCGGTTATCCGTTTTCACCAGGAACGCTGGGACGGAAGCGGCTACCCGCTCGGGCTGAAAGGCGAGGAAATCCCGCTCCTGGCACGCATATTCTCCGTCGTGGATGCCTTCGACGCTCTGACAAACGATCGCCCCTATCGAAAGAAAACCTCACTCGGAGACGCCATGAAGCACTTAAAGAACGATGCCGGCACTCTGTTTGACCCAGAAATCGTGGCAGAATTTGAGAATATGGTAAAAGAAGGTCTCATAACCACACTGGCATCTTGACCAATGAGGCAGAAAACAGTCTCATGAACATATCGCCGCTCAGCCTGATTATGCTGGATATCGACCACTTTAAACAATATAATGACAACTTCGGGCATTTGATCGGCGACCAGGTGTTGACTGTCCTAACCCAAACCATTCGCCAGTACATTAAATCGAGTGATGCGCTTGGGCGTTGGGGTGGAGAATAATTCGCCATCGCTCTTCCGGGCGCAAACGGACCCCAGGCCCAGGCTCTCGCCGAGCGGCTGCGCGAAACCGTTCAAACACTTTCAATCCACGACCGCGAGGGCCGCCAGTTACCCTTCCCGAGTGTCAATCAGGGATTGGCTGTCTTTCCAGATTAAGCTGACGAGGTGTTTAAATTAATCGACCTGGCTGACCAACGCCTTCATATCGCCAAAGAACGCGGTCGTAACCAGATCGAGCCAACTCTTGAGCACTGGAAAACGATAAAATCAGGGCAGTTGAACGGACTGCCCTGATGATTTACTGCAAGATTTCGCGGAACGCTGCGACAGTTTTGTCTGCACCCGCATTGTCGATCCAGACGTGGGTGACAAGACGGAAACGCCTGGGACCGCTGGCGCTGGTCAGCACACCGCGTTCTGCCAACTTTTTCTCAATTTGCGCAGGGGTGAGCTTAATTGAATCGGCTAGGGTGAAAAAAATCATATTAGTGGCCGGGGAGCCAGGATCGAGCCGAATACCGGGGATTTCGCCCAGGCCTTCGGCCAGGGTACGCGCCCTGGCATGATCTTCGGCCAAACGCTCGACCATTGTCTCCAACGCCACGATACCCGCCGCCGCCAGGATCCCAGCCTGACGCATGCCGCCGCCCAGGTGCTTGCGAATTTTGCGAGCCTTCTTGATGAACTCGGTGCTGCCGCACAAGACCGAGCCGACCGGCGCAGCCAGCCCTTTGCTCAAGCAGAATGTGACCGAATCGACTGGCCCTGTTAGCGCCCTGACATCAATTCCCTGCGCAACCGCCGCGTTGAAGACCCGCGCCCCGTCCATGTGGACAATCAACCCCCGCGCGTGGGCAAAATCAGCCAACTGGCGGGTATATTCAGGCGTCTGCCAGACACCACCACAGGCATTTTGCGTATTCTCGATTTCGATCAGCCGCGTCAGCGGTTCGTGGTCATCTTCCGGGTTGCGAATGGCGGCCTCGATCTCACCCAGCGCCAGCGAACCATCTGCCTGCTCCCTGAGCTGGCAGGAATGGACGCCGCCTAGCGTAGAAATCCCGCCGCCTTCGTGCAAAAAGGTGTGCGAATGCTGACCCATGATGACTTCGTCGCCGCGCTGGCAATGCGCCAGAATCGCCGCCAGGTTGCCCATCGTGCCCGAAGGGACGAACAACCCGGCTTCTTTGCCAAGTTTAAAAGCAGCCAGCTCCTGCAACTGGTTGATGGTCGGGTCGTCACCGTAGACGTCGTCGCCAACCACGGCTCTCGCCATCGCCTCACGCATGGCCGGTGTGGGCTGGGTGACAGTATCTGAGCGTAAATCGATGTATTCCATGGCAATCTCCTTGCTCAATTCATTTCCATTTATCAGCGCTTCAGGAAAGTTGGGAAAATTTCCAGTTTTGGGTATGCTCGCTGCGCATTATTGATTCCTTAGAAAAAACAAAACGTTCGCCAAATCCTCCGGCAAATGCGCCTCAAAAATGCGCGCCTGTTTCTCACCAGGCAGGATGATTTTCAATCGAAAAGCGTGTAAAAAGTGCCGCTTTAATTCCAGGCTGGTTTTTTTGTGGCCGTAAATCGTATCTGCCACAATCGGACAACCCAAAAAAGCGCAATGCAAACGGATTTGGTGAGTCCGCCCGGTGTGCGGATGGAACTCCAGGAGCGTATGCTTGGGGAAACTTTCGAGCGTCTTATATTCGCTGACCGCCTCGCGTCCTTTGGATGGCGTGGTGATTGCCATTTTCTTGCGCTGTTGAGGGTCGCGGCCAATTGGCGCTTCCACGCGGCCGGTTGGCGTCGGCGGTTTGCCGTCCACCAGGGCCAGGTAGGTTTTTTCCACCTTGCGCAGGCGGAACTGGTCTTGCAGCCAGCGGTGCGCCCGCTCGTTTTTGGCCATCACAATCAGGCCGGAAGTGTCCTTATCCAGGCGGTGGACAACGCCAGGGCGTTCCTCTCCGCCAATTCCCTCGATATCCGGCTCGTAACCCAGCACGGCGTTGACCAGTGTGCCGCTGTCGTGTCCCGCCGCCGGGTGGACAACCATCCCGGCCGGTTTGTTAACCACGATCAACTCATCGTTTTCGTAAATCACATCCAGCGGGATATTTTCAGCGATCAGCCCCACCGAATGCGTCGGCGGGATGCGCAGCGTGATGCGCTCGCCGCCGCCCAGCATCTGACCGCCCTTTTTGGCCGGGCTGCCATCCACCTCCACAAAACCATCGACAATCAACCCTTGCAAACGCGCGCGCGAAAATTCGGGCAGGCAGGCCACCAGGAACTTGTCCAACCGCTCGCCAACGCCAACACCTTTGTACCGGAAGATTTCGACCCGGTCACTCACTCGCAGTTTCTCCCTCGCCCTGCCCCTCTCCCAACCGGAGATGAGATTCATCCGTAACTGCCTCAGCCTGGGCTTTTTTCCGCTCGCTTCTTTCTTTGAACCAGGCCCCCAGGAGTAAAACGACCACGCCCACAGAGATGCTCGCATCAGCCACGTTGAAAACAGCAAAATTTCCGACCGAGATAAAATCCGTCACCGGGCCGGTGGTAAAAGTCTCCAGTTCGCCGCGCGTCAGGCGGTCGATGACATTCCCCAGCGCGCCGCCCAGCTGCATTCCCATCGCCAGCTTCAGCCACCAATCGCGCGGGTCGACCTGCGGGTAATAATAAATAATCAATCCAGACACAAGAAATGCCAGGACGGTAAAAACCAACCCATAGCCCTGAAACGAACCAAACGCCGCGCCGGTGTTGTGCCAGTGGACAATCCGGGCATACGGGCTGAGCCATTCCAACCCATCCGGCAGCCAGGTGCCTCCCAACGGCAGGATGCGAACCAGAGCCTTCGTCCACTGATCCAGGCTAATAATGATGCCGGCTGTCAGGAACAGGGTGACGTAGTTTTTAATTTGCTTCAAATTGCCTCCAAAATTACCAGTGATAGGGGGTATTGTACCAGTTTAGCAGAGGACGCTAGATCGATGCCGGAGACCAACCCTTGGTCTAGCGTCCTTCGTCCTCTGTCCAATACACACGCGGCACCCGCGCGCCGATATTGGTCATCACCTCGTATGGATTCGTCCCCGCCCATTCGGCCAAATCTTCAGCGCGGATGACTTCGCCGCTGGCAGATTTTCCCAGTAAAATGGCCTCGTCCCCCACCCTGGCCTCGTCTGCTTCGAGATTGAGCATGAACTGATCCATGCAGATGCGCCCAACCTGCGGGTATTTTTTGCCGTTCAGAATGACCTGCGGCTTGTTGGTCATGCGCCTGAAATAACCGTCTGCGTAACCGCAGGGGACAGTAGCAAGATTGACGGGGTGATCTGAAACCCACAGTGAACTGTAGCTGACCGGGTTGCCAGCCAGAGTCTGCTTGACGTAAACCACCTGCGACTTCCAGGTGAGGGCCGGGGCGATTTCGACCGAACGCAGGGCCTCATCATCCGGGTAAACACCATACAGGATCACGCCTGGGCGGACCATATTGAAATAACTTTCAGGCAGGTTCAAGATCGCCGCCGAATTGGCCGCATGAGACAGCGGCGGAGGCGGAAGACCGCGTTTTTCATAGAAGTGCAAAACTTCATTGAAACGTTCCAACTGCTGACTCGGGTAAGAGAACCCCCATTTTTTCTCCATGCCCGGCGTCTCGATCGTTTCGGAGTTGGCGAAATGGGTATAGATCCCCTCGATTTCCAGGTGTGGGCAGCGCAGAGATTGCTCCAGGAACGCTTCGGCCTCATACCAGCGCACCGACGTACGTTCCATACCAGTATCGATCTTGAGATGAACCTTCAAGCGCTTTCCGGCGGCCTGCGAAACGGCTTCGGCCGCATCCAACACCCTCGGGGAGCCGGCTGTCAGCGTCAGGTTGTGTTCGAGATAATAGGGGATGTGCTCGAGTAGCGTACCGCCCGCCACCAGGATTGGTTTCTGGATGCCGATCTCGCGCAAAAAAATCCCCTCATCAAGAATAGCTACGCCGATATAATCGACGAACGGTTCGAGATAACGCGCCACACCCTCCAGGCCGTGGCCATAGGCATTGGCCTTGAGCATCGCCAAAACCTTGGCGGGGGTCACCTTGGCGCGGATGGCTTCAAGGTTGCGGCGGATTTGGGACAGATTGACGACCAGGTGGGTTGGGCGGAGGGGAGTTGTCATGAGTGGATTTTATCGCGGACTTTGACCTGAAGTTTGGATCTGAAGAGCCTGAGCCATCGCTTGAAACCGGTCATTGTTTTCCAGATACTGGCTTTTGGATTCTGGGTCGTTGGCCACGAAGAATTCTTGCATGGCAGCCAGCAGAAAACTTTCCCCATCAGCGTAGATGCGCCAGATTTGTTCGTTGGTCATCCGGTGACAGGCGTAAAAATCAAGATACTCGCGGCCCTTTTCGGCGCCAAAAGTATAGAAAATTGTCCAGCCCGCCTGGCAAAGACAACCGCACTGGCGGGTTTGCAGGGCGCCCTCTGGCAGGCGAAGACCCCAGGTGGCAAAGTGGGATTCGAAAGCAGCGCAGATGTCAGTGAGAGAACCATTCATATTTTACATCCGGCTCGTTTTCAGGCGGCTGGGAAACACCGAATTTGGTGATCACAAAACCGTTTTTTTCATAAAAGGCGCGGGCATTGAGGTTGACTTGCAGGGTGTAGAGCCAGAGATGCAAAGGTGAAAGCGTCCGCGCATGTTCGAGAAACATCTGGCCAATCCCCCTGCGCCAGTAATCTGGGTGAACATACAAATGATCGATAAAGTCATCCTGAATGGCCATAAAGGCTACGGGGCGGCCATCTATTTCCGCCACCCAGACGTCATTCTCGGGCAGGACATGCTCCCGAAAATAAGCCAGGTCCTCGTAAAGAAAATGACCCTTGCGCCGCTGGAAATCAGGCAGCGAGACTTCACGGGAAGCGCGCCAGAGAATAATCACGGCGTCAAAATCGGCGGGCTGGTAAAGGCGAATGATGGGTTTCATGGTGCAGGCATTATACCTGAGGCCGGATAACGCCTATGCGCGTGGGGAGTAAATGGCTTCAACCACGATCAAAATCCAGAATTGGGAGTTAATTTGGAATAATTCTCGGTATAATATGATTAGATTGTTATCGAGACAACTCCGGAAACAATCACGACAATCTGACAGGATGTGCTGGTACCGGGAAGTATCACATCTTTTGCGAAAGCTGCTCCTTATACCGCATGATCCTGTTTTTTGTTCGAGATGAGAGGTCACCGGATCACGGCAGTTTAAACAATAAAATACAAACCCCAAAGAAAGCGAGTATGCATGAAGATTGTGACTGATTGCGCCGCAGACATGACCGCCGAAGAGTTGGAAGAACTGGAGGTGGCCCAGGTGCCGCTGTTTATCCAATTTCCTGAAGGCGAGATCAGCGCTACGGATATCACTGCCGATGATTTCTATAATCGACTGGAGGCCATGCGCCCAGAAATCCCGACAACTGCCCAGCCTTCGAGCGGCATGTTCGAGGAAATCTATCGCAAGCTGGCCGAAACCAGTAAAAACATTTTCTCCATCCACATCTCATCGGGGCTGAGCGGCACGATCAACTCGGCCCAGGTGGGCGGCGAACAGGCCAAGGATGCGGCGGAGGTCAGCTTTTGGGACACGATGACGCTTTCGGGCGGAGAGCGCTTCCAGGTGCTGGCGGCGGCGCTTGCCAACAGGGCCGGCTGGACGATGGAAAAAATCCAGGAACGCCTGACCGAAATCCGCGCCAACACCGAGGTGATTTATACGCTTGAGACGCTGGAATACCTGGCGCGCGGCGGGCGCATCGGGCGCGTGCAGGCCTTGATGGGATCGTTGCTCAAGCTCAAACCGGTCATCAACGTTTCTCACGAGGATGGCAAATACAGCACCGTGACCAAGGTGCGCACCATCCCTTCAGCGCTGGAGTCTATTACCGACTACCTAACGAATATATACGCGAAAACTCCGGTCTGGGTGACCATCTTGCACGGACGCTTCCAACATGGCGCCGAGATGCTTTCGGACATGGCTGAGGAACGCCTGAATATAGCCAAACTGGAAATGAGCCGCATTTCGCCGGTGCTGGGCGTCCATACCGGGCCGGGCATCGTCGGAGCAGCGGTAGTGCCAATAAAATTGATGGAAGATTTGCTGTAAAAACGATTCTGGCAAAGAAATGGAAATTGAATATTGAAGTTTAGACAAAACGGCCTATAATTTGATTTGTACATAGGTAAACCCATCGTGAGGTGGGGGCACAAAGTTATGGGTCTGCAAGTGCAGATCGCCAAACTGCCAAAGAAAAATATCTTTGGCAGTTTTTTTTACAAAAGGAGGTCTTTGGAAAACAATTCAACATCTTCCTGCTTATAACTACTAAATATATTTTTTAAGTGACCGTGAATTTCCACTTTCAGGAGAAAAGCAGATGTCCAAAAATAAGGTACTAACCGCTATTTTGTCAGTTCTGGTGATATTGTTCGTCACTGTCAGCCCGGCAGGCGCCGTCCAATATGGTCAACCGGATGGTGAAGGACACCCATTTGTAGGCTTGGTCGTTTTCTACGCTGATGAAGATGCAACCCAGCCTCTCTGGCGTTGTACTGGAACCCTGATTGCGCCGACTGTCTTCCTAACAGCAGGCCACTGCGCCGAAAGTTTTAACGCCGTCCGAGCCCAGGTTTATTTCCAATCAGATGCAACGGGTACCGGATACCCTTACACTGGCGGTGTGCTTGGGGAACCCATTTCCCATCCAGAATGGAATGGAAGTCTGACTATCCCGAATACACACGATGTGGGAGTGGTTATCCTTGACGCCCCAGTTACTGATCGAGGATTCGCAGAACTGGCGACCGCCGGCCTGCTCGATTCATACGGTAAGCAAGTTGGCCAACAGGATAAATCATTTAAGGTTGTAGGCTATGGCTTACAAGGTGTAAAACCGGAGTATATCAGCCTCAAAGAACGCTACGTTGGCTGGACGAAAGTGGTCAATTTGAAGAGTTCGCTCACCGATGGTTATAACATCCAGCTTTCGAGCAATCCGGGGCACTGGTCAGGCGGAACTTGCTTCGGTGATTCTGGCGGGCCAATCTTCCTCAATGATACAAATATCGTAGTAGCTGTCAACTCATTCGTATTGAATGAAAACTGCAAAGGCTCTGGTTTTGGTTTCCGCGTGGATACCCCAGGCGCACGCGAATTTTTAGGTAACTTTGTCACCCTCCCCTAGCGCCACACCCGATCTATGATGTAGGGTCATTTTGGAAATTTTCCACTCAAAATGGGCTGATTACCCTACATTTTTAGGAAGTTGCGGCACCAATTATTTGTTCCCCAGAGAAAAAGATTGAGATGGTAAAGGGCTGTACCTTCAGGGCAGCCCTTTACCGTTATGAAGTGTGACCAGGGTCACATCATCATCTTGCGCCGCATCCTGACGGAATTCGAGCAAGGCGTTGACGAGCCCCTCACAGGTAAGCCGGGCTGACAACCCGCGCAAAGCTGACAGCGTGGCGATAATCCGTTCATGCCCAAACGCTTCACCCTGCGGGCTGCGGCAATCACACATCCCATCGGTGAACAGCAAAAGCGTCCCGCCCGCCGGAATGGTAATGTACTGTTCATCGAGTGGGATGTCAGGGAACAAGCCAAGCGCCAGGCTTTCGCGCCTGGGTAATTCCATCGCTTCACCAAGGTCGGAGACCAGCACCGGCAATTCGTGCCCGGCCCGGGCATAAGTGAATACTCCGGTGCGGACATCGAAAATTCCATAAATGACAGTGACAAATAAATCGCCTTGATCGAGGCGGGTCAGATAGGTATTGACGCTGCGTAAAACTTCGCCCGGCCCGCCACCGCGCAGGCTTTCGGCAGTCAGCAGGGCGTGGGTGCGCGCCATGAAAATGGCCGAGGGGACACCCTTATCGGCCACATCGCCAATCAGCAGACCGACGCGGTCTTCATCAAGCCAGAAGATGTCGTAGAAATCGCCGCCCACACTGCGAGCCGGATCCATGTGCCCGCCAAAATCCACTCCCTGAAGCGCAGGCAGGTCGCGTGGCAGGATGGACATCTGGATTTCCGCAGCAAGTTGGAGTTCCTTTTCGAGCTTTTCTTTCTCAATGATCTGCGCCTGGGCTGTTTTTAATTCATCATAAGCCGTCTGCAATTGGCGGTTTTTCTCACGCAGGTCGTTAAATGCAGCATTGTCTGAGTTACGCAGGCGGTCGCTCAGCACTTTGACCATCGCATAAGCCACGCGCGGTTGCCGATCAAGCAACCCGTCAAAGTCGTCTCGATTCATGATCCAAAGGTGCGAACGCTCACGGGCGCGCACGCTGGCAGAACGCCGTCCATCAAGAATGAACAAGCTCATCTCACCAAAATATTGACCTGGGCCATGCGTGGCCAGAAGTTTTTCATCTTGCGTGCCAATGCCCATGATTACATCCAGGCTGCCATCAATGACAATGTAGAAACTATCGCCTATCTCACTTTCCCTGAACACAATCGTATCCGGTTCAAGGGTCAAACGCTTTAGGGTGTAAGCCAGATACTTCAGTTCGCCAAGCGGCAATTCGCTCAACAATGGCATCTGGCGCAGCAAGTCAAGTGATTCTTCACTGACCAACGGGGAGGTCTTCGAACGAGTTTTCGGTTTCAGAGCCAAGCTTCCTTCCTTAACAGAACCGCTACCAAGATCAGTCCATCACGAAGGTTGAGAGAATTTTCAATTCTTGAATGTTTCGCGAACTGCCAAGAATACGTTTGTCCGGGAACGTCATAATCAAGTTATGACCTGACAGCCCGGGCCAAATCTTTCGAAAAGAAAATACTGGTTTCCTGGTAACCATTCTCGCGATAGAGAAGCAGGTCTTCATTTTTATGGGTAAAAACCTGGAGTTCCACCCGTTCCACGCCAAGTTCCCGCGCTTCGTTCTCGAATAACACAAATGCCTGCGCTTCATAGCCCTTGCGACGCATCTCTGGGAAAATAAAAAAGTCGATCAAGAAAGCGGTTTTCCGGGGGCGATTAACTTCCACAAAATACCAAAGCATCCCCACTTTTCGGTCTTTCTCATCGAGGATCGCGCGCAAATAGGCGTTGGGCGTCTGCGGCCCCTGGGGCAGCATTTGCTGGAATTCAGCGCGCGCCCGCCCTGCGGCTTCGTTTGCTGTCCAATTCCCGGCCCGCATCTGGTCGTAGGCATATTCTGGGATGGATTTGCGCAGGAAGGCGGCAAAATCTTCATCGGTCATTGGTTCAAATTTAATCATCTCGAGAAGCTCCTCGTCATTGGTTTACGATGATTCTTTTCTCAACAGGAAAATTGACGACCAGAGATCCTTCAAGGTATAAAATCCGGTAACCAGGAAAACCATTCCCAAGGCGAATAACCCAAACGACACTGGGAATCTTTCGATTGGGGCGTCTGGGCGAAGATCTTCCGCCAAAGTGATTGGCTGTTCACCAGCACAGAGAGGAACCACCCGCGGCTGGTCAAGCCACGCGAAGACGGAGAACCAGACATCCTTCATTCCAAAATAACTACCCGCAATCATTGCCAGCCCGGTGATCACCAAAGGCGTGGCATAGGACATGGCAAACAGGATTTGGAAAGCATCCGAATAAAACAAATATAAACCAACAGAATCCGGGGTGTTCGGATCAAAAAACGGCCAGAAATAATTGGATATTCCCAGCAGGTTCCAGGCAACCAGGAAAACCCCGCCAACAAAGATCGACAGCGCTACCAGGATCAGATACGGACTTTGCCGCCGGATAAGATCAAGATGATTGGATTGAATCAGGGCGTCAACGATCTGAGTCGCATCGCCCCAATGCAAGCAGTACTTGAGGCAAGACTCTTCGATGACCTTATTCCGATTGGCAGTTTCAGCCAAACGGCGGATAACAAAGTCTTCCAGTTCTGGGAAAGTTTCTGAAAGTGTCAGCATTTCTCTCTGGGCAATCCCTGGGTTTCCCGACCGAACTAGAATTCCATTACTTCCTTGCCTGCCAGCTTGTCGGTAATCCGCTGCGTGACAGTTTCCAACGCCTTGGTCTGGTTGACGTAATCGAGATTGTCGGTTCGGATGGTCAGCACCGGACACAGGTCAAAGGACTTGAGCCAGTCATCATAAAATGAATCGAGCAGTGCCAGGTAGTCGAGGCTGATGCCGGTTTCCATGCCGCGCGCGCGTTTCTGGATGCGCTGCATCAAGACTTCAACAGGGGCTTTCAGGTAAATAAGCAGGTTCGGCGCGGGCAGGCTGTTGACCACCAGTTCGAACAGGCGGCGGTAAGCCAGGTAGTCCCGCTCCGACAAGTTATCCATGTGATGCAGGGCGCGGGCAAAGATAAATGCATCTTCATAGATCGACCGGTCGAGGATGACAGACTTTGGGTCATTTGCCATCTCCAGGTACTGCTTTGCGCGGTGCCCCAAAAAATAGACCTGAAGATGGAAGGACCAGGTTTTCATATCGGCATAGAAATCTGGCAGGTAAGGATTATCAGAGACAGATTCGTAACCCGTCGTCCAGCCCATACGCGCCCCAAGGCGCTCCGTCAGGGAGGTTTTCCCTGCGCCGATATTCCCGGCAACAACGATCAGTTTTTTGGTCATAAGCAGCTCTCAGAATCAAGATGTAGAAATAGTGTACGGTTATTCTACCCGAAAGACAAGCCCTGCAAGCTTTCAACCAAACACAATTCCTAAAGGCTCTTTGAGGATCCCCGTGGAAAAACCCTGCATTTTTGGGTTTTTTCAAGATACTTCGTGAACTACTGAAGAATGCTTCCCCAAAAAACGGAAACATCGTGTATGATTCCAGATTATACGAAGCCAGGCCAAAAATACTTGGGCTTCGTCCACAGTAAAAAATCCGACGCGGCGGGAATACTCTCGACTGATGCAAATCCAGGCCATCCTGCAAGCACTTCTGATCACCACCGGACTCGCTATCCTCCTGTCCCTGTTGATTGGCTTTAATACTATTCGCATCGGGCGCAAAATCCCCTACTATCGCACCCGCCAGCAGCGCGTTGCCAGGGGCTGGCGACTGATGGGACTCGCCATGCTGTTGACAATTTTCGCCGTTGGCCTGGCCCGTTTTGGCGAGCCGCTGGCAGTGCGTCTCTACCCGCCCACGACCACCATCACGCCGCGTCCAACCATGACCCTGGCGCCTTCACCGACCCAGACTCCCAGCCTGACGACAGTTCCCACCGTCCCCACCCAGACCAATACTCCTGGCCCATCTCCAACCATCTCCCGTACACCAAAAAGTTCTCCAACCGTCACATTTACCCGCACCATTACGTTCACACCCAGCAAGACCCGCACGCCGCTGCCGAGCAATACTCTCACGGCCTCCAACACACCGCGCAACACCGCAACCACCACCTTCACCCCATCTGTCACCAACACGCCTCGACCGACTTTCACGCCTTCGATCACCAACACGCGCGCGCCCACGCAGACCTTGACGCCCACCCGGACGTTGACCTTCACGCCTACCATCACCTTGACACCGACCCTTACATCAACCTGGACCCTGACGCCTACCCGGACCTTGACACCCATCCCGAGCAAGACCCCGGCGGCGACACCCACCAGCACCTTTACCCCATCATGGACGCCCTCGGCCACACCGGCGCCCTCCCTTACTCCCAGCCTGGCCCCATCCTCAACGGCCTCCCGGACCCCCACCCCCAAACCCAGCCTGGCGCCACGGCTTGTCAGCCAACCCACCCTGACAAATACCCGCGCGCCCACCCGCACCTTCACGCCAATCCCTAAAGACACAGCCACGCCGACCAATTCCCCAACCTGGACGAAGACCTCCGCGCCCACCGCAACCTGGACATCCACGGCGACTGAAACCTTCACCCCTACATTTACACCATCCCTGACAACCGCGCCCTCGCTGACAGCGACCTTGACCCCATCCTATACACCATCGGAACTTCCCACCCAAACGCTGACAGCGACTTCGACGTTCACCCTGACACCAACAAAAACCTTCACCCCCTCCAACACACCAACTGAGACCTTCACGCTGACCACTACACCAACGCACACTTCGACGCCCTCCAAGACACCTACCAACACCTTCACACCAACTTTCACGCCCTCGATCACACCGACAGACACCCTGACATCCACACCGACCTGGACGCCTTCCANNCCTGGACGCCTTCCAAGACCCCCACCCGGACCCCGACACCCACTTTCACGCCATCCAACACGCCAACGCCAAGCCTGACTCCCACCATCACCCTGTCGCCCACTGCTACCAGGACGCGCGCACCAACCGCCACGCCCACCTTTACGCCCACCAAACGCCCCACCCTGACAAATACGCCCACGGCGTCAGCTACAGCTACGCCAACAAACACTCCCACCAAAACGCTGACGCCGACTTCCACGTTCACCTTTACCCCGACCAACACATCTACGCCCAGTTGGACGCCTTCCAGCACGCCAACAAAAACCTTCACGCCGACTTTTACCCCATCCAACACGCCGACCGTGACTTCGACGCCGACCTTCACGCCAACCAACACCGCAACCTACACGCCCACCTCCACCCTGACCGCGACCGCCACGCCCAGCCAGACCTCCACCAAAACCTTTACACCCACTTTCACCCCAACCAATACGTCAACCTTGACCTTCACGCCGACTTCTACACCAACACATACCCTGACATCCACACCCACCCAGACGCCTTCCAACACGGCTACCTCTACCCCGACACCCACCTTCACACCGTCCAACACACCCACGGCAAGCCTAACCCCCACCGCGACCAGGACGCTTGCACCTACAGCCACGCTTACCTTCACACCCACCAAGCGCCCCACCCTGACAAATACACCGACAGCCTCCATCACTCCCACATCAACAAACACTCCCACCAAAACGCTGACGCTGACTTCCACGTTCACCTTCACCCCGACCTGGACGCCCTCCAGC
>DHVZ01000067.1 GCA_002412925.1 Anaerolineales bacterium UBA5195
GACGTGAATCACGCCCGTGTTTTTTAAGGGCACATCAATATCCAGATTCCAGGATTGATTTGTTTGTGGATTAGTGCCAAGGTCTATTGAAAAAGAACTGGCTTCCACTGGCGGGACCCCGCCATATGGTTTTAAAGAAATTGCAATCGGCCATGCATGCTCCTTGCCTGCTATTTTGAACGCCCAGCCAGCACGTTGCTTCACAGAGTCAAGCTCCCAGAAAGATGGATCGGTTGTCTCAAAGGCAAAGCTAACAGGATTTCCATTTGCATCAACGATCGTAGTAATCTCACTCGAAATACCGACATTCATCAGATTGATATCAGCCCAACGTATATTACCAATGAGAAGATAACCATCATCCAGTTCAACTACTTTTTCCAATCCCATTGAAAACCCAAAATCATTTGGAGCAACAGTTGGCGTCGCCGATTCAGTTAACTCCCTTGTTTCAGTCGTGTTCATTTCTGGAACCGCAGAAGGCAGTGTAATTACAGGAAGAATTTCGGTTGATGAGGCAGGTACAAGATGAACAGTGGCTTCTCCCTGATCGCAGCCCAACGCAACCGTGATTGTGTCCACGCCCTGCGGGATGGGAGCGTCTACCGCTTTAAAATATGTCAAATTAGGATCATCCCCAGTAGATTGCGGACCACCACTGATACTATTTAAAATTCGACCGTCAGGTAAACGAGTAAAATGCATGACAAAGTCTGGCATAAACTTGCACACTGGCTCGCCTATTACTGGCTTATAAGTAAGAGGCCCCAGTGTAGATTGAGGTGCGTCTACGGAGTAAAGGATGGTGGTACGCTCTGAGTCAGCCACAACCTGTGTCACGGTAAATATGATCCCGTTGCGGTTGGTGGTGGTGACTGGTTTTTCCAGCACGCGAATAGGAGCATTTTGATCCACCAATCCAATGCCGGGGATATAACCGAGCGATCTGCCAATGGCATAAGCCATACCGGTCAGAGCGAGCAGGGTCAATAATGCTAAAACAATCGCCATCAATGGGCGGGTACGTAGGGTTTTTATAAAAGATTTCCTTTCAAGTTGTGCCGCAATTTGCGGCCAGAGATTGGATTGCTCTTCCAGAGAATCGGAGGCTACTGAGTCCAGAATTTCGCGATACGATTTCTGTTTCATTTCGCTCTCCTCTCCGCACCGAGTAAACCGCGTAGTTTGGTTCGTGCTTCGTTCAACAGCCATTTGACTGTGCCAGCAGGAATATCCAATGCGGCTGACATTTCCTTCTCGCTCATTTCAAGGTAATAGCGCTGGATCACCACAGCTCGTTGGCGCGGATGGAGTTTCGACAGGGCGGAAAGAATCTCTGCCCTGAATTGCCTGCTTACCACTTCCGTTTCCGCCGAAGACGCCTGTGATAACACACTTTCAACCTGGGACAGGTCATCATCCAGCGAAATTTGTTTTGCTGTTGCTTTCACCGCATTAATAGAAGCATTGACCACACTGCGCAGAAAATAAGGTTCGAACGCGCAGGTCTCATCGAATTGTTCGATGCGGCGGTACACTTGCAGAAACGTCGCCTGGACAACATCCTTGGCAAGCGGTTCATCATGCGTGATGAGGAAAGCAATGCGGATCGCCTTCTCTTGATACCGCAATACAAGAGTTTCCAGCGCGCCGATCTCTCCGCGTTTCAGGCGGCGGATGGCCTGTACATCATCCATTACTGGCTCCGTTGAGTTTGTGACGTCACACCCTTTATACAAAGTGAGAAGCAAAAAGGTTGGGTCGAATCATAACAAAAATCCCCATTACCATGCTCGGGCGATTGGGCAGCGTTCACCAACCAACTCGATGATGTTTATCAGATAGCCTGAAGCCCGGCAGCACAATCCCGATCAGGATCAACACAACCGTCACCAGCGCTCCGACTACTGGCAGGGTTGAACTGGAAGCGGCGGGGGCAGCCTCTACGTGTGTGGCAGTCGGTGAAGGGGATAGTGTCCGTGTTGGCCCTACAGTAAGGGTGGCAAACGGGGTATTTGACGGTCTCGGCGGAACTGGCGTGATAATCACCCCTTCACGAATCAATAGTTTTTCGTTCGGGTAAACCGCATCTGCCTCCGATATGTAGTTCAGGCGGCGAAGATCTGCTATTTTGACCCCGTAGGAAATTGCAATCAGCCATAACGTCTCTCCCGGTTTGACAGTGTGGTAAAGTTTTCCATCACCATCGGGGGTGGCCGTGAATAGACTGGTTGCCAGCGGACCTTCGCCGGGCAGGTCAACGTAGCCTGAATGATCGGTTTCCTGGCTTTGTCCCGAGTTGTCACCTTCGCTGGTGGGCGCAGGGGTGTTTGTCAGGTAAGGGGTTTTTGCCCCAATGTGCCGGGCGCAGTCGATAACGAAGTAAACATCTTCGCTGGAGGTGGCGATCCCGGCGCCGATTTGGGTATAGTTGGGCGAAGTCATGGTGTTGTAGTGCGTGTCGTCCCCCTTCCAATAGGTGATCGCCTCCGCCACAGTCATTCCCAGCCCCCCGACAATATTTTCGGAGCGAATCCCGCCCAACGAAAGGTCACCTGCCAGGGGATAACCTGCCGCCAACAGACGGTCTGTGGTGGTAATCCCACCGGGCCCGAGATGGGTGAGGCGTTCGATGGAGGCCAGATAATCCGCCTGGGCCTGGGCAGTCTGCATCAGGATCGGGCTGATTTCATATTGGAATTTGCCCGTGGCCTCCCGCAAAGCGTTGACTTCGGCGATCAATGAATATGCATCTTCGATTGAAAACTGCCGTTTTGCTTTTTCGAAAGATCTGGATTGCGCTTTAACCGAAATTGTTGGCGCTATGACAAACAGGAGCATGCTCATCGAGAGCAGAATTTTCTTCAACATCGAACAATCCTTTCATTGCTATTGATCCAGCAACGAGAAAGTCATCCTTCTTGAACAACCGAGATTCCCTGACAAATATACGGGATAACCCGCAAAAAGGTTGGGAATATTCCACTGGCAATCTCAGGCACTTTCGAAGGGCCAAAATTTTTCACTAAAGCTTCCAGATATTTGTTGAGGGGTATAGCGCAAAACTGTTGGTGAATTTCTGGCATACTTCCGCGCGCACCATTTCGGCTGGCTGAAGCCCTTCCTCAGCACAAAAAAGCCCTTCCGGCTGCCCAATAAGCCGGCTTCAGCCGACTTCCATGACCTGAGCAGAGCTTCCCTAGCACTGCCCTCTAGGGCAGGTGCAGCTCGCCGGTACTCGCCGATACAAAAGTCACCTACACTTTTGCGCTATACCCTTTGTTGAGACGCTTTGTAAATTTTGGTGTGTGTGCCTTATAATTAATCTATGCCTACGCCAATTTTGGCTACGAAACTTTATATTCCCCCACCTCGGTCTAAGGTTGTCCTTCGCCCATGCCTGATCGAGCGGCTGAACGAGGGCCTCCGTTCGGGCTGTAAATTGACCATCATCTCTGCTTCCGCTGGTTTTGGGAAAACTACACTGGTCAGCGAATGGGTTACAGGTTGCGGGCAACCTGTCGCCTGGTTGTCGCTGGACGAAGGGGATAACGAGTATCTCCGCTTTCTGGCTTACCTCGTCGCAGCTTTGCAGACACTTGCGCCGAAGATCGGTGCAGGGGCGTTGGCTGCACTCCAGGCTCCTCAGCCTCCATTTATCGAATCGATTCTGACAGCCCTGCTCAATGAAATCACTACCATCTCGGACAATTTCATTCTCGTTCTTGACGATTACCACACGCTTGATTCCGAACCAGTAGATCAGATCCTGACTTTCCTCATCGAACACCAGCCTCCACAGATGCACCTGATCATCGCCACCCGTGAGGATCCTCATCTGCCCCTGGCCCGTCTGCGTGTCCGCGGCCAATTGACCGAACTACGCGCCGCCGACTTGCGCTTCACTCCTGCCGAAGCCGCCGATTTTCTCAACCAGGTGATGGATCTGAACCTGAGAGATGCTGACATTGCGGCACTCGAGGCTCGCACTGAGGGCTGGATCGCCGGGTTGCAACTGGCCGCTCTCTCCATGCAAGGGCGCTCTGACACCGCCGGTTTTATCCAGGCCTTTACCGGCAGTCATCGCTTTGTGCTCGATTATCTGGCCGGGGAAGTCCTCGAACGCCAACCCGAGCGTGTGCGCAATTTCTTGCTGCAAACCGCCATTCTCGAGCGTTTGAGTGGTTCCCTGTGTGACGCTGTGACCGCAGAAGAGGGCGGCAGGGGTATGTTGGAAACCCTGGAGCGCGACAATCTGTTTGTTGTTCCGCTCGATGACCAGCGCCAGTGGTATCGCTATCATCACCTTTTCGCCGAGGTTCTCCTCGCGCACGCGCAGGAGGAACAGCCCAGCCAAATCCCGCTCTTGCACAAGCGGGCAAGCGCCTGGTATGAACAAAACAACCTGCCAGCCGAGGCAATCCGCCATGCGCTGGCCGCCAGAGATTTCGCGCGAGCCGCGGACCTGATCGAAAAGATTTACCCGGCAATGGATGCCAATTTCCAGTCTGGCACCTGGCTGGGCTGGGTAAGAAAACTGCCGGACGAAGTGGTGCGTGCCCGGCCTGTGCTTAGTTTTGAATATGCCAGGGCGTTAATGGACAGGGGCGAGTTTGAGGCCGGCAAGTCCTGGCTGGAGGATACCGAACAACGGCTGGAAGATTCAGCAGATGGGATGATCGTGGTTGACGAGGCGCAGTTTCGCACCCTGCCAGTCAAGATTGCCCTGGCCCATTCCAACCATGCACAGGTTCAAGGCGATATCGGAGGTGCTGTGAAGTACGCCAAGCTGGCGCTTGAACTCAGCCCTGAAGAAGACTCTTACAGTCACGCCATGGCAGCCGTGACCCTGGGGATGGCTTACTTGTCGCGCGGAGATCTGGATGGAGCCAAAAGGGCATTATCTGTTTGGATGAATTATTGTCAGAAGGTGGGCAACATCATTTTTGCCATCGCCACCGGTGCCTACCTGGCAGGAATCATGGTCGCCCAGGGGCGCCTGCGCGAAGCAGAAAGAACCTACCAGCAGTCAATTCAGCTTGCCTCAACGCATGACCAAGTACGCCATGTAACCGCCAATTTATATTTGGGGTTGGGTCTGCTGTGTCACGAGCAGGGCGATCAGCAATCCGCCGCCCAGCACCTGCGCAAAAGCGGGGAATTGGGTGAGCAGGCTTTAATTGACTGGCCCTACCGCTGGCGATTGGCCCAAGCCCGATTGAAAGAGGCCGAGGGTGATCTGAAGACTGCACTCGACCTTTTGGATGAGGCCAGGCGTTTGTATGTCAGAACTTCCATGCCAGATTTCCATCCCATCGATGCGTTGAAGGCCAGGGTGTATCTCCGGCAGGGCCGGTTGAGCGAAGCCCTGGACTGGGTGCGTGAGCGCGGCCTGTCTGTGGATGACGATCTCAGCTACCTGGACGAGTTCGAACATATCACACTAGCCCGGGTACTCATCGCCCAGCATCAAAACGACCCGGTAGCTGGTTCCATTCATGAGGCAATCGTTTTGCTGGAGCGCCTCCTGCAAGCGGCAGAAGCAGGTCGGAGGATGGGCAGCGTGATCGAAATCCTGGTGGCGCAAGCGCTCGCATTCCAGGCACAGGGTAATGTTTCCCGGGCGCTCGCTTCCATGGAGCGTGCTTTGGTCCTGGCTGAGCCGGAGGGCTATGTCCGCATCTTTGTGGATGAGGGCGAAGCGCTGCGATTGTTGATTTTGGATTTCAGATTTTCGATTGAAAAACAAGCGCCCCAAGATGCTCATCCGCTGCACGGGTATGTGGAGCGACTCCTGGCGGTTTTTCCACAGGTGTGCGAAGCCAATCCAAAATCCAAAATCCAAAATCTGAAATCCGAAATGATCGAGCCATTGAGCGACCGTGAACTCGAAGTGCTCAAGCTGCTCCGCAGCGAATTAAGCGGCCCGGAAATTGCCCACGAACTGATCGTATCCCTGAACACCTTGCGCACCCACACCAAAAACATTTTCAATAAGCTGGGGGTGAATAATCGACGGACGGCTGTCCGGCGCGCCGAGGAACTCGACTTATTCTAATTGGCCCGAAATCACCACCCCAGCTCTGACAGGAGTCTCAAATCACCTGTCAGGGCTTTTAATTTTCCTAACAAGTTCCAGATAATAACTCACCTTACGCGCTTTTTCCCGTTTTAGGTCATGTCGCCCTGAGCGACAGCGAAGGGTATCTACGACGGTCTAAGAGACCCTTCGCTCCGCTCAGGGAATCATGCGTTGTGCGCAAGGTCACATAATAAATCACAACCTCAATCACCACATGCTGTGATGACGTCTCACCACATTCACTTGTATCCTTGGTTCGAAGCAAAGAACGAAGCCGATGCTTTTGAAATCCATCCGCTCAAGAGGCACAGAATGAGTGAAAACCCCGCACCAATAAAAGCCCATCCTCCCGAGCCTGAACTTTACGAAATCCGCGTCAGGGGACACCTGGATGCCCGCTGGGCCAACCGGTTTGAGGGCCTGACCATCACTCTGGAAGATGACGGCGACACACTTTTAGCTGGTCCGGTAATCGATCAAGCCGCGTTGCATGGATTGCTCAAAAAAGTGCGTGATTTAGGTTTGTCGTTAATCTCGGTCAGTCCTGTCGAACCCGGCCGGGCGGATCAGTCAACCATCAAATAGTAAATGGATAGTAGCTGCTTGGAAAGGAAGTTTGCCTTTGATAACATTTCCAGCCCATTTCAACCCCGCTAACCGGGCGGCGACCACAATTTTATTCAACGAAACTCATCAATATCATTCAAAAAAAGGAGTAATAAGATGAATACAAACATAAAGACCACAGGAAAAATCGATACGAAAGTTCTGCTCTCAACATTATGGATCGTGGTCATGATCAACATGCTGAAAGCGGATATTCTTTCACTGTACATCCCTGGCGTGACAGATGAATTGGCGAACTTTTCAGCCAGCGCCGGCGCATCCATTCCCCAATTGATGTTGTTCGGCGCGGTGATGGGGAATCTCTCCATTGCCATGATCATTCTATCCCGCGTGTTGAAGTACGGAATCAATCGCTGGGTCAATATTATTGTGGGTATCGTCACCATTGCTTATATCTGGGGCGGCGCGGTGTCATATCCCCACTACATTTTCATCGCCACGGTCGAGACTCTCTGTCTGCTGCTGATCGTCTGGTTTGCCTGGAAGTGGCGCAACGTCGAAGCCTAACCTATTCAAAATAAAAGGAGCAAAATATGAAAACCTTGCAGAAATCCGGCGGCATCGCCGCACTGTACATGGCAATCAGCCACCTGATCGGAATCGTTATCTTTATCGTCATCCTGGATGTTCTCAGTATCACCGACCCGGCTCAAAAGCTCGCCATGAACATCGAAAAACAGACGGTCATCTTCTCGACCAACCTGCTTATGTACGTGTTCTTTGGCTTTGCGCTGATCGTCCTGTCGCTGGCGTTGTACGACCGCATGACGTCTGGCGCGCCTGCGCTCATGCAGGTGGCTACCGCGATCGGAATCATCTGGGCTGGCTCACTCATTGCCAGCGGCATGGTCGCCAATGCCGGGCTTGCCACTGTGGTTTCAATCTATGCCAAAGACCCGAGCCAGGCTGCGTTGACCTTTCAGGCGATTGAAGCCATGACAAACGGACTGGGCAACGCCAATGGCGAAATCCTGGGCGGACCTTTGACACTGCTGGTCAGTCTGGCGGCGCTGCGGACTGGCGGGCTTCCCAAGGGACTGAACCTCCTCGGCGTATTGGTCGGCGCGGTGGGTATCCTCACGATCATCCCAGCGCTGAACGCTTTGACCGGCGTCTTTGGCTTGGGACAAATCATCTGGTTCGTTTGGCTGGGGATTGTACTGCTACGCAGCAATCCGTCGGCAGTCGCTTCCGAACCTGCCAAAGTAGAAATGAACTAAGGAGAGAATGATGTTGCAAAAACTTGTACGTCTGATCAGCTATCTGACGCTCGCCATCTTGCTGTTGAGCGCCTGCCAATCCAAGATAAACACTGGTAGTACTCCCGTGCCGCCTACGGTCCCCTTGCAACCCAGTAATACACTTCCGCCTTCAACGACGCCCACGGCCGCCCTGCAGCCCAGCGATACACCGCCGCCTTCAGCGAAGCCCACGGCCAGCCCAACACCTGCCGCGCTGATAGCCTTCATTGATAGTGGCCAAGATCTGGGCCGGGGGAATGGCGTTTGTATCGTTGTCGGGGATGTGGATGGCGATGGCGACAGCGATGCCCTGATCAGCACTGACGATCAAGCCAGCACGTTGTGGCTAAACGATGGTACGGGGAAATTCACCCCGAGCGAACAAGGTTTCAAGGCCAGCTCGTGTGCGGCTCTGGGAGACCTGAACGGTGACAAATCCCTCGACATCTTCTTTACCGAGAACACCAGCAACCATGTTTGGTTGAACAACGGCAAAGGGAAATTCAGTTCCAGCAACCAAAACCTGGTCAGCCCCGAGAGTTCGGGTGTGGCCTTGGGTGATCTGGACGGCGACGGTGACCTGGATGCCTTTGTCATCAACTGGAATGGCAAGCCCGACCAGGTATTCTTGAACAATGGCCGTGGCAAATTCAGCGACAGCGGTCAGCAACTGGGCAATTGGTTCGGTAGCGATGTGGTCCTGGGCGACGTTGATCAGGACGGCGACCTGGACGCCCTGGTTTCCAACAATGGCGAGGAGTCTACCAATGCCACAGTCCTTTGGTTGAACGACGGCCACGGCAAGTTCATCGACAGCCAGCAGCGGCTGGGATTCACTAACGCTTCTGCTTTGGCCCTGGGCGATCTGGACGGCGATGGCGATCTGGACGCTTTCATTGCCAACTCATCGCATGGGGATGCCAACCCGGCTGACAAAGTGTGGTTGAACGACGGCAAAGGAGTCTTCTCCGACAGCGAGCAGAGCCTGGGCTCAGTCTATGACCTGACCGTTGAGTTGGGTGATCTGGACGGTGACGGTGACCTGGATGCGTTTACGGGTATCTGGCGGTTAGGGGCGCGCGTCTGGTTGAACGATGGTAAGGGTAAATTTGTAGACAGCCAGGTCAGGCTGTCAAACAACAGCGCCGGGGTGGCTATTGCTGACCTGGATGGCGATGGCGACCTGGATGTGTTCGTCTCCACCAACACCTGGACTGGAGGCAATGGCCGTCCTAAACTCTGGCTGAACCAACTGAAAACAACCAAATAGTTATTGTCCTGGTTTTTGGCGCTGCTGGTCAGCCTGGCCGCACTGCGGGCTGGCTGACCAAGGGAATGAACATCCTCGGCTTGTTGGTTGGCGCGGTGGGCATCATCTCCCTTGTCCCAGTGTTGACCGATATGATGGTTGGAATTTTGGGCTTGATCCAACTCATCTGGTTCGTCTGGCTGGGGATTGTGCTGCTGCATAACAATCCAAGCCGGGCGACGTAAAACCCGTACTTGGAAAAGTATCCCGGAGAAACCCCATGAAAGCGATTGTATACACAAAATTTGGCCCACCAGATATGCTACATCTCCAAGATGTGGAAAAACCCACACCCAAAGATAATGAGGTGCTGATAAAAATATATGCGACAACTGTTGTAAAAGAAGACCCAGACATGAGGGCTTCCCCAGGTTTTAATGGGTTTCTGAAACCTAGAAATCCGATCCTGGGGCAGGAGTTGGCTGGGGAAATTGAATCTACCGGCAAAGATGTGACTCGATTCAAACCCGGCGACCAGGTATTTGGCTTCGACATGTTTGGCGCGTATGCTGAATACAAATGTATGCCTGAAAACGGGGCGCTGGCCATCAAACCTGCCAACATAAGTTATGAGGAGGCGGCCAGCGTTCCGAATGGAGCATTAACCGCGCTGCCTTTTCTGAGAGATAAGGGCAAGATCCAAAGTGGACAAACCGTGCTGATCTATGGCGCTTCCGGATCGGTTGGCGCTGCTGCGGTTCAGCTGGCTAGGTACTACGGGGCGGAGGTGACCGGGGTCTGCAGTACCGCGAATTTGGAATGGGTCAAATCTTTGGGAGCCGATCGGGTGATTGATTACACCCAAGAGGATTTTACCGAAAACGGCCAGACCTATGACATTGTTTTTGACACGGTCGGCAAGCGTTCGTTTTCAGAGTGCAAAGGTTCGCTGACGGAGGCGGGCATCTACCTTGCTACGGTCCCTACGCCGGCAATGATGTTTCAAGCGCTATGGACTGCCAGGCGCGGCGGCAAGAAGGTAAGGTTTGTGGCTGCGGGTTTGAGGCCTGCACGTGAGAAGATCAAGGATCTTGTCTTCCTGACAGAGTTGATTGAGGCGGGAAAGATAAATCCGGTTATTGACCGGCGCTATCCGTTGGAACAGATGGCCGAGGCGCACAGGTATGTCGAAAAAGGGCACAAAAAGGGAAATGTTGTCATCACTGTCGAATAAAATCACAAAACACAAGGAGAAAAAAGTATGTCATGCACCGGCCAGGCGTTATGTTGTTTATTGCGGAAACGATTGCATCCTAATACAAACACGATTGCCCGGGCGACACCTGCATAAATTCTTCAATTTTCTCACCTTGCAATAATTCAAAACGACACCTCCAGTCAACACCAAAGTGTCTATCGGCGATACTGGGGGTGCAGGTATATTTATTGTAGTCAGTCAAATATGAAAGGATCAAAAAAATGAACCGGGATCAAATCGAAAAACATTCAACCACACAAGCGGTCATTTTGCATTTACTCCCTGGAATCCTGGTCGGGTGTTTTTACCTGTTCGCGCGACAGCCAGTTGTTAACATGGGATATCCTTCGATTATTGCCTTAATCCTTGCATACGCCTTTATCCTTATTCCAGTCGAGCTCGGATACCTGTTATATCAGGGAAAGAAAAAGACAGGTCGCTTTACATTACAGGGAATCATCAGCTATCGAAATTCAATCCCGTGGTGGCAATACCTTGTGTGGGTATGCATCATTTTTATTGCTGTTGGCGCCATTTTTGCTTTTTTAAAACCTGTTGATACTTTTCTGCAGGGGAAGTTGTTTTTCTGGATGCCAGGTATTAATAATGGTCTGGATGGGAATTATTCCAGAAAAACATTAATCGTTACTTACGCAATGGTTTTTATATTTGTTGCGGTCTTGACCCCGTTGGTTGAAGAATTGTATTTTCGGGGATATTTGTTGCCCAGGATGAAAGGCAAGTTCGCCCCCTTGTTGCATAGCTTCCTGTTTGCAGTTCAGCATGTTTTAGAACCATGGATGATTATCACGAGAACCCTGGGATTTTTACCAATACTCTTTGGGGTAAAAAAGAAGAATATCTATGTTGGAATAATCGTTCACATTCTGTGTAACACGGTAAATGTAATAACAGGCATTGCATTTATTGTTAAGATGACGTAAGTAATTCTATTGATCCATCGTTTCTGTTAATCCCAATATATTTCTGGCACTCGACATTACCAGCTGTTGGAAGATTTCATCCATGTATTCTGGCGAGTAAGGCATCTTATTATCAAGCCACCACTTCAGTAGGAGAAGCAGAGTTCCCGCCATTGAGTAAGACAGGACGGCCAATGGGATGGAAGGCTCCGGCTTTTCTGATAAGAGCAGAGTAAAACTCTTCTGGAACTTCGCGCTGAGCGCTGCATGCCCATCTTTGGTAAGTAATTCGAAACCAGACCCCCAGACCAGCGTCCGGTAAAGTTCATAATGCCCTTTAGCATGGATGAACAGCGGTGTGGTATCCAGGCGTAAGCCCTGGTCTGTTTCGCCAAAGCTGATCTGGTGGATAAGCATATCCAGCACACGCTCAAAACCACATTTCAGCAAATCATCCTTGGCTTGGTAATGGGCGTAGAAGGTGGATCGTCCAACATTAGCACGGTCAATAATCTCATTTATGGAAATCTCGTCATAATGCTTAACGGCCAACAATGCAATGAGTGCATCCATTAACGCTTGTTGCGTGCGTTGCGAGCGACGATCTTGTCTTTGTTGGGCCATTGGAACACCTCATTATTTTGTACAAACCACCTTGTTTGTCTCTTAATGAACATTTTGGGATGGATGTAGATTGTCAAAACGATGTTTGGTAAGGATAATGCTGATAACAAAATTATATACCCGGTGGGTATACATCCCAAGGAGAAAATTAAATGAACGAAAACACATTCTTGAATCAAATTAAACAAATTGGTGTCGGCCTGGCTTTCATCATCTTCCCAATGCTGTTTATCTTTGCCTTTGCGGTCCACCCTGGTTTGCTACAACCTCACCTGCTTGGTCCAGAAGAGCTCATACTCAGAGCACACGGTAATGGACTCTTACAGTTCGGACACGTGTTGGTCACATTATGCACTGCCCTTCTGGTTGTAGTCGCTCTGCAATTCATGAAGCTGCTTGATCGCAGTAGTGGTGCCTGGGCTGGTTTTATTGGCGCCGCGATCGCCATTTTGGGCGCAATTATGCTGGCAGCAGATAAAGGTGCGTTATGCCTGACCATGAGTGCTTTTGACACCTTACCAGAAAAAGTATTCGCACAAATCATGCCGGGTGTATTGGCTATGTTTACAAAACAAGGCTGGCTGGTGTTGTTGTGGGGCATTGTATTTCTGCCGATCGGCTTTGCCATTCAAGCCATTGCCTTACTCAAGACCAATACTTTTCCTCGCTGGCAGGGCATATTGTTCTTGATCGGCGTGTTGCTGGTGGCCACTCCTGATGGTCTTGAAATCATTAATTTGAGTGCCTCGATCCTGATGGCAATTGCGCTCGTCCCATATGGAATACAGATCATCGCTAAAGTTCGAAAACCGGCGAATTTGCCAGAAGTCCGCGATAATCGAGAAGGCGTCTAGCCATCCCGCCACTGGCGCCGAGTCATTCCGTTTCGTACGTGGAAATACGCGAAAGACATGAAGGTTCAGCCAGTCCTTGAAGAGAGAGTAAATAATGAGCAAAAACGAACGTAATTTCTGGCTTGATTGGATGATGTTTATCGTTTTTTCGATAACGGTGGTTAGCGGTTTTCTCCTGTGGCTGGTCATTCCCCGCAGCGACAATTTAGCCTTCGCCGGGATTGACCGAGCCGTGTGGCTGGCGTTTCACGCAGGATCTGGACTATCAGGTTTATTGGGGGTGGCTATCCATATCGCTTGGCATTGGTATTGGCTCAAAGCCCTACGTGGACGACCACTCAAAACGCTGAAAAGACCGGTGCGGGCTAATCGCGTGGTAGATCGCATTGCCTGGATAGCCTTTATCGCCACCAATATATTCGGTATGTTGGCTTGGCTGCTATCTGCCGGCCTGCCCGCCGAGGCAATAAAAATCTTCGATCGCCTCCATGTGGCCGCCAGTATTTTCTGGTTGGTTTTTCTGGTAGCGCACCTGGTATTACATCAACAATGGGTTGATTCGGCCATCCGACGTTATTTGCCTTTTGGTTTAGCAACTAACATCAAATTGAATAAGGAACATCAATCATGAAAATTGTTATCGAACCGTGTCTAATGTTGTCTGCAGTCTCAGGTAAGTGGCGCACCTGACAGGCACGTGCGGGTTATACGTACCCCGCACAGTGGCCTCTTTCAGTATTGTTTATTCGGTAGGCCGCGGCTGCCAACGCGCTGGTCGTTGGGTCTCAATATAGTATTTACACAAAAAATGGTTAACGGAATGGATAAAGAAACCTCATTTGCAAAAGGAGATTCATATCATGAGTACAATTCAGTCTGAACATTTCACGAAAGTTCTGTTCGCATTGCTTGATGAAACATTCGATAACATTCATGGATTTTATCTCGACAGGAATGCATCAATGTTTGAAACGCTTGCCAATCTCACGGCAGATCAAGCGTCAATTCCAGTAGGAGGTCAGTGTGGAACATTAGCCGCCCAGGTCAGGCATGTTGCTTTCCACCTTGATTACATAGAGAAATATTTCCGTGACCCCAATCCTCCGCAAGCAGACTGGGGCGAAATTTGGCGTACAGTCAATCGTGTTACTCCTGAAGAATGGCAATCCATTCAGAGCGAACTGCGTACCAATTACAATCGTATTCTGAACTTATTCAAAACTGTCCCTGCCTGGTCAAGCGAAGATGAAATTGGTATTGCGATGGCCGTCGTTGTTCATACTGCTTATCATCTTGGCGAAATCCGGCAAGCATTGTGTATCCTTCGATCTTAGTCCCCATCTTGCATCAGTAACAAAACATGCGTAAGCACTCACGAATAAAGGTATAAAAACCAAGGAAAGTCTATGGAGAATACTGAAATACTGGCCATTTTTGATAAAGAAGTCCGGCGCGAGTGCGAAAGAACGCACAAGCGGCGTCAAGTACTGCCGCAGTTGGTGCGATACACGCCGGTGGATGGGGGCAGCGGTGGAAGCTTCATCAGCTGGTCGGATTTAACCGCCGACAGCGCAGACGTTGCCATTCAAAGTCAAATCGATACCTTCCGTGAGCTCAACACTGATTTTGAGTGGATATATTATAGCTACGACCTACCCACGGACCTACCGCGGCGGTTGTTGACCCATGGTTTCACGGTGAAAGAGCCCTTAGCGCTGATGGTGGCGGACATAGACGACCTTCCGGAAGAATATTGGACGAGAGATGTTTCTATCGTTCAACGCATCACTACCCCTGATGGCGTGGATGAGATCATGCGGATGCAGCGCGAAGTGTGGAGCGAGGATATGTCTGGGCTTGCCAGGGGCATGAAGATTGACCTAGAACACCAGGCTGCTAACCTCAGCGTTTTCGCAATCTGGCAGGACGGTCGGGTGGTCAGCGCGGCCTGGACGCGTTTCCTGTTCTCAACCTCTTTCGCCACTCTGTCGGGCGGATCAACCCTCAAGGCGTACCGCCATCGCGGCTTTTATACCACCTTGCTGGCGGCACGTGCGCGCGAAGCCAGTCAGTGCGGGTTCCGCTTTTTGCAAGTGAATGCCAGCCCCGACAGTCAGCCGATCCTCGCTAAACATGGATTTCGGTGTCTGGCGTATTCGACAGCTTACAAATGGAAACCAAAGATGCCTCGGGAATAGGGAAATTTTACAACTTTTGTAGTCATACATCAAATTCGCCCAGGCTGAGTGGTTACAGAAAGGAACTTTTTTAATTCTCCAGCGTCTATGTGTGAAATGGTGCACAAAATAAACTGTTTCCATAAACACCAAGACTGGTGGTTTTCTCTCTACAACAGAAAAAGGGAAAAATGAAAAATATCTTTACATTCGTAATCATTTTGATGACGCTGACAGCCTGCGCCGCGCCCCAGACTCAGGCAGTGCCTGAACCTGCTGCAACGGACATGCCTCAGACTGGTATGCCAAATCCTGCCTCGATCTATTGCGAACAGAATGGGAATAAACTCGAGATTCAAACGGCTTCCGATGGCAGCCAAAACGGAATCTGTGTTTTTCCGAATGGCAGTACCTGTGACGAGTGGACCTATTACCGGGGAGAGTGTGGTCCCGCAGCACAAGAAAGCTCAAAACCTGCCATGACTGTTGAGGCAACCACAGAACCAGGTGGTGGTGGCCCAGGAATAGGTGGTGGCACAGAAGAACAAGCCTCAGGCGGTTACATGCCGCCAGGTACTTCAGAAGAAATAGCAGGCTGGCGGGGCGTCATCAAGAGTACCGAACCCGGTGCGCAATATGATGACTACTTCGAGTTGTGGACCAACGGTCAAATCATCTACTTTGGCATCGATTCAATGGATCCGGCGGTAAAGTCCCAGATCGAAGCGTTACGCAACAGTGGCAAGGTTGTTCATCTTTATGGCACATTATTCAGTAATGTTCCTGACTACAACGGCTCGCAAATCCTGGTGGGCCGCATTGAGGTAGGAGAACAAGATGCAGGTAGTTTCATACCACCAGGCGCCACGGAAGAGATAGCGGATTGGTGGGGTGTCATCAGGAAGACGGGGTCCGGCGCGCAGTTTGATGACTACTTCGTGCGGCAGGATTTGGGGCAGATGCTCTACTTTGGCATCGATTCAATGGACCCGGCGGTAAAGTCCCAGATCGAGGCGCTACGCGAGAGCGGCAAGATCGTTCATCTTTATGGCACATTACTGAGTAATGTGCCTGACTACAACGGTTCGCAGATCCAGGTGGACCGCATCGAGGTTGAATAATAACTATCCATCTCTGATGTTTTTGGGATAGAAAGTGATGGTGACAAGGAAAAGAGTTTTTTGGAACCTTGCGCTGTAACACGAAGAACCTGTGCAAAATAACTTCCGTTGCTACGCGGTGGTACCCCGACGGCCTTCGATCGGTTGATCGCTTTGCGTTTCGGAACGGCGGCTGTCCGCGGCGCGTTGGAGGCGGGCGAAGCAGGTGTTATGATCGCACTTGACCCGCCGAACATGATCACAGTCCCCATCGCCGAGGCAATGGGTAAGATGAAACAAGTCCCACTCGAGAGCGACAGCCTCCAGACCGCCCGCGACCTGGGGATTCTCTTCTGCGAACCCGATGAATAGGTTCAATCTCCAGTAATAAAATTAGAAAAGCGGAGGGCCAACCTGGCCCTCCGCTTTTCTAATTTTACAGCTCGCTCGAGCGTTTCGCGATCCGGTCTTTGACCAGTGCCATGAATTCGGCCACAGGAATGTTATTTTTCTGGCTGCCATCCCGCCCGCGCAGGGAAACCTGCCCGGACTCGACTTCGTTCGCGCCGATGACGAGCATATACGGCACTTTCATCAATTGCGCGCTGCGGATTTTTGCGTTCATCCGGTCCGAGTTCAAGTCGGCGCTGGCGCGAACGCCCTCAGCCTTAAGCTGCGCGGCCAATTGCGCGGCGTATTCGTTCTGCCCGTCTGTAATTGGGATCACGCGCACCTGCTCCGGCGCCAGCCAGACCGGGAAGGCCCCGGCGTAGTGCTCGATCAGGAAGCCGATCAAGCGTTCGTGCGTGGCGAGCGGCGCGCGGTGAATACAGAGCGGAACTTCCTCCGCGCCATCCTTGTTGACAAATTTCAGGTCAAACCGTTCGGGGACGGCAAAATCCACTTGGTTGGTTCCCAGTGTAAATTCGCGCCCAATTGCGCTCCAGATTTGTACATCAATTTTCGGGCCATAAAAAGCGGCTTCGTTTTCCACTTCTACAAACGGCACGCCGCCGTTCTGCATGGCACGGCGCACCATATCTTCGGTCTTGATCCACAGGCGCTCATTGTTAACATATTTCTTGCCCAGCCCGGCCTTGCCATGCAGCGAAAGGCGCATGACAAACTTCTCGATACCAAACAGGTCATGGTAGGTTTTGTACATCGCAACCACACCCATGAACTCCTGCTCAAACTGATCCTCAGAGCAGTAAATATGGGCATCGTTCATTTGCATCGAGCGGACGCGCATCAGGCCGAAGAGCTCGCCCGATTTCTCGTAGCGGTGGCATGCCCCATACTCCGCCAGCCGAATCGGCAGCTCGCGGTACGAACGCGGACGCGCGCCGAAAATTTTGTGGTGCAACGGGCAGTTCATCGGCTTGATGTAATACTTGACGCCTTCCATTTCCATTGGCGGAAACATGCTTTCGGTGTAATAAGGCAAATGACCGGAACGCAGGAACAAATCTTCCTTGGTGATGACGGGCGTGCGCACACGGCTATACCCGGCCTTAAGTTCCGTTTCTTTGACAAGTTTCTCGATCTCTTCGATCAGAATGCCGCCATTTGGCATCCAGAGCGGCAGGCCGGGGCCTACTTCGTCATCGAACAGGAATATGTCCAGTTCCTTGCCCAGCTTGCGGTG
>DHVZ01000110.1 GCA_002412925.1 Anaerolineales bacterium UBA5195
TGGCCGATTTGCACAAGATTATGCACCATCGCTTCCCGATCGCTTTTGCCCAGGCGGTTGTTGGTCAAAAGGTCACTTTTTCTTCATCAGATAAATGCAGCGATTAGTTTCTGGCACCTTGGCAATTCGGCGTATTTCATAAAAAACCTCAAAAGCAGCTTCGAACCCTTCAGGTGTGTAATTGGGGAAAATATCCTGCCTGGTGGTAAGCAAGTGCTGAACTTGCGAGTCATTTTTGGGTACAAATTCGATAATCAGCCATTGCCCAAGTTCAGAGAATGATCTGGCTACCCTTTCAAGGGGAAGATTGTTCGAAATGGCAAGATGATGTATCAATGCTAAAGCCATAACGGTATGCGCGGGGCCGCGTTCTGAAAGTGATGAGCGCTCTTGATTGTGCCAGCCAATGGCTGGGCTGGGGTTGGTTAAGTCTAGTAACAGTGGTAATAGCTGCTCGTCTTTGTTTTTTCGGATGCGCAGATAGCACTTCTCAACTGCGACCGGGTCGATATCGAAAGCCAGGGTTGGAATGTTGCGTTGGCTTGCCAGTTGGCTAAACTGACCGGTATTTGCTCCTAAGTCCCAGACTAGGCCGGGTCGAATCTCGTCCAAATATTCAGCGACAATCGTTCCTTTTGCATCTAAGCCAGTTGTCGGATAGTTTGTTTGATCGTAATAATTTCCCCATTCGGTAGAGGGAGCCTTCCATTTCAAATGTGCTATACCTGATTCTAGGTTTTCAATCAAACCCAACATCGCATTCCGGTCAAAAGTTTTCCTGCCTGGGTTAATGGGTTTGTTGGCATAGCGTTTTTGTGAAGACGCGTGTAAATGGATATGTAGTTGAAGCGCAAGATTAAAATGGGTTTTGGCTGGTAAAAGTCGACTGGCTAAATTTAATGGTATCCCATCTATATAGACACGCATCAACTGACCCAGGCGCATATCTTGGTAAGCCATCAGGCTGATTGGGGCAAGAAAATGTTGACAAAATTGGCGATAGGCAACCCAGGGTTTGTTCTCGTCCCAAAGCTCGAAAGAGAGTGTGTCGATCAAGACGGGCCGACCACGATAAAATTGAATGTTATAGGCACTTGCATCTTTTAAACACATCCCGAATTCCAGCGCCATCCGTTGGATCTTCAGGGTAGTGAGGGCAGCGTCTTTATACTGGCTGAAGCACCATTCATATGGATAAGAAATAAAATTCAGGCGTACCGGTTCAATTACTTTGTAAGATAATTCCGAATCAAAAGGTTCCTCGTTAGTTTCTATATGAGGGATGATCAGACTCTTGGAAACCAGCCGGTCGTAGAGCCCAGAAGCAATAAAATGATCGTAATCTGAGCAATAGGAGCGATTGACCTGCCGATACAGTTTTCCATTATGGGTAAACAGAAATCCACTAGGGTCGCGAAAAGATGCGCCTAAGTTATTTCTGTTCATCTTTTGAGGGGGTATCATCGTCTTGATCGGGGTGATCGTTATCGCTATTAGCGTTTTTATGGAAGATCTTATTCCAAAAGGCTTTGAGCAAAATGCCTCCGCCCAGCAAAGTTGCAATAATTAACTGCAAAACGATGCTTCCAGAACCGGGGTCGAGGTAGACCAGGAAAAATTCTAAAGCAAAGTGATTAAATGCAATGCACATCTGTGTCTCCTTTTATCTCAGGGTTGGAGCTCGCACTTATCGGTTAAGCGCGACTGTATATTTTGGGTGCGGTAAACGCGTATACTATCTTCATTACTATAAGAGATGTTTTCCAGTAATGGCAAATGAGTGGAGAAATATTCATTGAGGACAATGCGGAAGATATTTACGGGTGTGATTTCATCAGGGATAGGGCTTTTTTTAAGCCCGGGTAAATAAAAGGCTGCAAAAATTGAAAAAGCTTCATTGGGGCATATCTGATCCAAAGATTGAGGGGCGTTAAGCATGCGCGGACCATGATCGGCTTGTAAGATAATTATTGGCGGGGTCTGCGATTGAGCCAGGATTATGTCGATGGTCTTTTGTAATTTGCCGTTGATAAATTCTACCTGCCCAACATACGCTGCGCGATATTCATTGTCTGTACCGGGGAAACTATCTCCGTCAGCAATGCTGAAGTTATATGCGGGTGTGAGATACGTGCCATCTCTGTCAAACACAAAAGGCGGGTGAGGCGCTTCGATATGAGCGAATACAAACTTCGGCCCTGGGATTTTTGATACATTTGCTAATGTTTCAAAGTTATAGAGAATAAGTTCCCGGTGCGAATTATAGGTAGATAAAAATGCGATTTTCTCTAGCAGGGGTCTGAATATTTTTATAGGGGTTTCTGCCAGGAAAAATCTCTCAAATTGATCAAGATGAATTGCGCGTGTTTTGAAATGGAGATCGGTACTGGTGTTATTCGTAACATCCCAACCAGTTGAAATTGAGATGGACTGGTAGCCTGAGTTTTTTAAAAACAACTGTACGCGGTTTTCTTCTACGTAGGGACCCATCAGCCACCAGAAATAACTATCATCAGTTCCTGAAACAATATTCTGGGTATATTCCATATTCAAAGTGGATGGTACCGATAGTGTTGTCATTGGATAGTTACTGTGAATATTCAATGGAACAACGAAGCCTTTGTTTGTTAAGTACTTGATAAATTCTGAATTGTCGTAATGATAGTATTCTTGCAGAATATCAGAACGTCCATAGGAATCTAGAATGATGTAATAAATATCAGGCTTATTTTCAGGCACGGTTTCCGGGATGGGCAAGCTTATTTTTGAATTGGCCAACGTATTCCAATAAATCGGCCAATCTACCAAAAGAAAAGCAGGAAAGAGTCGAATACCACTTAGAAGCAGCAGCGTAATAACGATGACATTGGATAAATATGTCATCTGAATTGTTTCCCGCTTTTTTTTCAGAATGTAAGTAAACAAAAACCAGGCGCCAAAAACTAACCCGCTGAAAAAGATAACAAGATAAGAGAAAGCTTCAGTTAAATAAAAACCGATCACAAAAACGGACAGTAAAAAGCCAACCAGCTGCCAATTGCGCGTAAGCTTATATCCGAGCCAGATTATGATAACCAAAAAGATCCACAGAATGATAAGTAGTCTGCCGATGTGTTCCGGAGAAGAAACCACATACGTTTTTGAGTAGGTATTAAGTAAAGAAGTAAGTGTGAGCAGAAAGGATGGGAAAAACGCGGATATTTTTCCCAAAAAACTGCTTTCTTTGATTTGCATCAATTTGTCCCAAAAAGGATTCGGTCCCATATTGTTTTACGCGGTTACTGCTGCAGAAACTTTTTCTGCCATTCGAACAGCTTGTTGAGCGCTTCGATCGGGGAGAGCGCGTTGACATCCACCGTTTTGAGTTCTTCGAGCAGCGGGTTGGTCTCGGGGAAAAGCGCCACCTGCTGGGCGGCCACGGGGTTGAGCTTGACCGCCCGCCCGGAGGTTTTCTCCAACTCGGCCATGATCTCGCTCGCGCGCTGGATGACGGGGCGGGGCAGACCCGCCAGTTGGGCAACGTGGATGCCGTAGCTGCGGTCCGCGCCGCCGGGGATGATCTTGTGCAGGAAGACGACGCTCCCCTCAGCCTCGGTCACCGCCACGTTGTAGTTTCTCACACCGGGAAGCAAATCTGCCAACTGCGTCAACTCGTGGTAATGTGTGGCGAAAAGCGTTTTGGCGCGCAGGTGCGGGTGGTTGTGGAGGTGTTCGACCACCGCCCAGGCGATCGAAACACCGTCGTAAGTGCTCGTCCCGCGTCCGATTTCATCGAGAATCAGCAGGGAGCGCGGCGTGGCGTGATGCAGGATGTTGGCCGTTTCGATCATCTCGACCATGAAGGTGGATTGCCCGGCGTGGATTTCATCCTGCGCGCCGATGCGGGTGAAGATCCGGTCGACCAGCCCGATTTTGGCCGAGGCCGCCGGGACGAAACTGCCCATCTGGGCCATCAGGGTGATGATGGCGCTTTCGCGCAAGTAGGTCGAATTATGACTGAGAAAACCATTGGCAAGGAATGCATGTCCATCTGGGACAGTCAGGTCGAAGACCTCGGCTTCTCCAGGTTCGATGCTGGTTATGCGGTCATAAAAATAATGATTTTGGAGAATCCCCGCAATTTCCGGGGCTGGGACTCCATTTTCTAAACAATATGCCAACAACTCCGTAAGTTTGGCGTAAGATAATCGGCGATGAGTTGGCAGGTAAGTATAGAAAATGCTATTGATTCGCTTGTTGCGTTTCAGGGCTACCGGTTTATTGGGGGTGGCTACAATTCGCGCCTGGATTGTTTTGAGCGTTTTTTCCAAGCGTGGGATGCCGCCGATATTTGGCATACGCTTTGCCGAGGCGAGTTTTGCGCGCTCCTGTTTACGGGGCAGGCGGAACCCGATTTCACGGTGAAATTTGATTGCATTTTCGCCAGAAATATCCACGAGATAATTCATGTGAACTTTTGTAGGTTTTGAATGCAAAGAGCCAATAATCCCAAAGTTAAGCAATACTGCCTGAACTTGCGCTGCCATTTGGTTTGACGATGTCGAGAGTGTCACATTTCCATATTTTGTGTCGGCGTAACCATCGGTATCAAATAAACCTTGCAGGAAGGCAGTCATAATTTCTTTGGGCGCAGCCAGGATGCTGACTGGAATGGATTTTTTCAAGGCATTGACATAATTTAAACCGAGATGCCCAAAGTACGCGCGAATTTCTTTGCTGGTGATACTCCAATCCTTGCCATTCGTTTTTTCCTGGACTTGATAATTGAATTGTTCGGCAAATACCTGTTGAAAGGTTGTGGCGATAAATTCATCTGCTGTGGAAAGAGTGAGCGCATTTGTATAAGTTAAGGTTCCATCGCCAACCAGCAAACCCATAATATAGGCCAGGGATGGGTTCATTGTATCTGGCAACGGATACGTTTTATAACTGCCTCCTTGTTTGGGAGGCTTGACAAAATTGATTTCGGTTTTGTTCCCCCACAGGTTTGCGCCAGGAACCAGGATAATGGCATCGTCAACCGATAATTCGCCCAGGGGTTTCCATTTTTCGTTTTCGTCGTCGGTTCGCACCCAGACGGGATGTTCGGGGGTTCCTTCAATTTCGTAGCCAAGCACTGTGCGGATACGCAAAGTCTTTTGCGCGCCGCCCCTGTAAAAATGGGATGTCTTTTTGATTTCATTTTGCCCTTGAACATGGATTTCCAGCGCAGAAAATTCACCTTCCAGGGCGTGGATGGGCATTAAATCATCCATTCTTTGCAGACCGTTTCCTGTCCAGATGAGCGTGTCACCTGTTACGCATTTCCCGCTCATATTCGGCCCGGTGATGATGCGGACCCTTTCTCCCGGCTCGAAGATAATGTCGTTTGGAACGTATCTTTCGCCTTTGAGCAGGTTTTCCACCACCGCGTGACGTCCGTCGATGACTTCGAGCACATCTTCGGTAACGACTTCGGGGCGGGTGTAGCCGTTTAAAGCGGCTGCCTCTGCCAGGGCAGCGAGGCAATCCAGTTCAGCCAGGGCGCGGGCGGTGTTGAGCAGTTGGGAGGTGGCTTTCGAGAGCGCGGCGCAGGTTTCCTTGAACAGGCGCAGTTCGATTTCGCGGATGCGCTCCTCGGCGTTCAGCACCAGCGTCTCGTATTCTTTCATCTCCGGGGTAATATAGCGCTCGGCGTTGACCAGGGTCTGCTTGCGGATGTAATCCTTGGGAGCGTTGGCGGCTTGCCCCGCAGAAATCTCGAGGTAATAGCCGAAGACCTTGTTGTAACCGACCTTGAGCGTCTTGATCCCGGTGCGCTCGCGCTCGATGGCCTCCAGGTTGTTGATCCAGTCGCGGGCGTGGGCTGAGGCGTCGATCACGCCGTCGAGTTCGGCAGAGTACCCGGGGCGGATCATGCCGGTATTCTGGGTGGTGGCGGGCGGGTCGTCGGCGATGGCCGCTTCGAGCAGGGACAACGCTTCGGAACACGGTGAGAGCAGGCTGAGGGTCGCCTGAATCGGCGCAGCCCCCTGGGGCAGAACCGCCAGGATGGCAGGAATTCGCTTCAGGGTTTCGCGTAAAGCCACCAGGTCGCGCGGCTGCGCATGTCCACTTAAAATCCGGTTGGTCAGGCGTTCCAGGTCGGCCAGCGGCTTGAGCGCGGCGCGCAGTTCGGCGCGAAGCATCCCGCTGGAAAAGAAAAAGCCCACGCCGTTCTGACGGTTTTCAATCTTGGGCAAGTCGAGCAGCGGCTGGCTGACCCACGTGCGCAGCAGGCGCTTGCCCATCGGCGTGACGGTGTCGTCGAGGACGCCGAGCAGGGAGCCTTTGATCTCGCCGCGAAGAGTTTCCGTCAGTTCGAGGTTGCGGCGCGTGGAGGCATCGAGGGTCATGAACTCGTTCAGGCTGTAGTGGCGCAGGCTGGTCAGCAGGGCCAGCGAGGCCGGTTCAGTCTCTTTCAGATATTGCAGGATGGCTCCGGCAGCGCGCACGGCAAGCGGCGCATTTTTCAAGCCGAAGCCTTCGAGGGTGGATGTATTGAAGTGCTTGAGCAGGCTTTCTGTGGAACGTCCCGGCTCGAAACGCCAGGCGGGGATGGCGGTAGTATGCCCCCCCGCGCCATTTGGAAGGGTAATGTTATCGGGGTGGATGATTTCGGCAGGGCGCAGGCGCGTCAGTTCGGCGCGCAGCGGGGCGCCGTCGGCATAGTCGAGTTCGGTGACGGCGAATTCGCCCGTGGTGATGTCGGCATAGGCGACGGCGGCTTTTGGGGCCTGTTCGCCCGTCGAACTGTCGAGGACCACCGCCGCGAGGTAGTTGTTGGCGTCGCCGGGGAGCAGGCTGGGTTCGATCAGCGTGCCGGGGGTGACGACGCGCACCACCTTGCGCGGGAAAATCCCCTTGGCGGGCTGGTCGCCAACCTGTTCGGCGATCGCGACGTGGTAGCCCTTTTCGATCAGCCGCACCAGGTAGTTATCGAGCGCGTGGTAGGGAATCCCGGCCAGCGGGGCGCGCAGACCCTTGCCGACCGGGCGCGAGGTCAGCACGATGTCGAGTTCACGCGAGACGGTTTCGGCATCCTCGTCGAAGGTTTCGTAGAAATCGCCCAGCCGGAAGAGCAGGATGCAATCTGGGTACTGGCGTTTGGTGTCGAGGTATTGCTGGCGGACAGGGGTGACATCGTCGGTAGGCATGTAAACATTCTAATCTGAAAACCGAAATTGGCAAGGGACTTGAGCAGAAATCCCAAAAATGGATCACGGGTGTTAAAAAGCCAGATTGGGGTCGAAAATTCGGGTAGTTTCTTTTTGTTACATATTGTTACATGACAAATATCAGGTTACATGAAATAAAAATTGGCTTATAATATAGTCACTATATTCTCATGAAACGGAGGAAGTTATGGCCAATGTAACGTACGAACATGTCACAAAAGAGTTTGGGAATGTGCGCGCAGTCAACGACCTGAACATGGAAATTGCGGACAAGGAATTCCTTGTCTTCGTCGGGCCTTCAGGTTGTGGCAAGACGACCGCCTTGCGCCTGCTCGCCGGCCTGGAAGAAATTTCCAGCGGACAGATCCTGATTGGCGACCGCGTGGTGAACGATGTCGCTCCCAAGGATCGCGATATTGCGATGGTGTTCCAGTCCTATGCTCTCTACCCTCACCTGACGGTCTTCGACAATATGGCGTTCAGCCTCAAGCTGCGCGGCACCCCGAAGGAAGAAATCAAGAAGCGCGTCGGCGAAGCCTCTGAAATCTTGGGCATCAATGAACTGCTCGACCGCAAACCCCGCCAGCTTTCAGGCGGTCAGCGTCAGCGTGTGGCCGTTGGCCGCGCGATTGTGCGCCATCCGAAGGTCTTCCTGTTCGACGAACCGCTCTCGAACCTGGATGCCAAGTTACGCGTTCAGACTCGCGCCGAAATCAGCAAGCTCCACCAGCGCCTGCAGACCACATTCATCTACGTGACCCACGACCAGACGGAAGCCATGACCATGGCCTCACGCATCGCCGTGATCAACAAGGGTATGTTGCAGCAGTTGGACACCCCCCAGGCGATGTATGACCGTCCCGCCAACATGTTTGTGGCTGGTTTCATCGGCTCACCGGCGATGAACTTCTTCCCTGGCAAGATCACCAAGGAAGGCGGCAAGCTCTTTGTCGAGACCGCTGGTTTTAGTGTCGCCATTCCTGATGACCGCGCCAAACCCTATTTCGATTATGTCGATAAGAAGGTTGTCTTTGGCGTCCGCCCTGAAGATGTCAAGAATCCCGAATTCATGCCGCCGAACATCCATGGCGAAAAGATTTCCTGCAAGGTGGATGTCATCGAACTGATGGGCAATGAAATTTACCTCTACCTGGTCAGTTCTGGAAACAGCTTTGTTGCCCGCGTCGACCCGCGCACCGCTTTCAAAGCTGGCGAAGAAGTCGAGGTAGCGCTGAACATGGATAACTTCCACATTTTCGATACCGAGACCGAGAAGGCGATCCGCTAACTGAAGCTGAACCACCAACCGCCAGGAGCGCCTGCCCCTGGCGGTTTATATTGTCTGTAGGAGGTTTTATGGAAACGAAATATAAACTTGTTCTTGTCCGCCACGGCCAGAGCGCCTGGAACCTCGAAAACCGCTTTACCGGTTGGACGGACGTCGGCTTGACGGAATTGGGAATGGCTGAGGCTCAAAGCGGCGGCAAGCTGCTCAAAGAGGGCGGCTACGAATTTGACATTGCCTACACCTCGGTCCTCAAGCGCGCCATCAAGACCCTCAATCTCATCCAGGAAGAGATGGGCCTGGAATGGATCCCGGTTGTCCGCGCCTGGCAGCTCAACGAGCGGCATTATGGCTCGCTCCAGGGCCTGAACAAAGCCGAAATGGCTGAGAAGTTCGGCGAGGCGCAGGTCAAGATTTGGCGGCGCAGTTATGATGTCCCGCCGCCCGCGCTGGAATTGGATGACGAGCGCCATCCGCGCTTCGACCGTCGTTATGCCGGGCTCAAACCCGAGGAATTGCCTGCCACCGAGTCGCTCAAGATTACGCTCGAGCGCGTCCTGCCATACTGGCACAGCGAACTTGCCCCGATGATCAAATCGGGCAAACGTGTCTTAATTGCCGCCCATGGCAACAGCCTGCGTGCCATGGTCAAGTATCTGGATAATATCCCCGAGGATGTCATCACCGAACTGAATATTCCCACCGGCATCCCGCTGGTCTACGAACTCGATGCGGAACTGAAACCGGTCAAGCACTATTACCTGGGTGATCCAGATGCTGTGGCGAAGGCTGCTGCTGCGGTGGCTGCCCAGGGCGCGACCAAGAAATAGCCTGTTAATGATTGGGAAAAGCCCCCAAAGGTTCTGAAACCTTTGGGGGCTTTCGGTTAAAATCAAGGTATGTCCCTTTCCCCCGATTTCATCGCCGAACTGCGCAAATACTTTGCCGGTGAGATTCGGCTGGATCCTGCCAGTCGAACGCTCTATAGCACTGACGCTTCGATCTATCAGATCGAGCCGCTGGGTGTCGCCCTGCCAAAAACGCAGGAGGCTTTGATCGCCGCTGTCGAGCTGGCGGCAAAGTACCAAATTCCTGTTTTGCCGCGCGGCGCTGGATCATCGCTGGCGGGGCAGGCGATTGGCCCGGCCCTGATTCTGGACTGTTCGCGTTATCTCGATCAAATCATTCGGATTGACGCGGAGGCGCAGACTGCCACCGTGGAACCGGGCGTCGTCCTGGCGACTCTCAACCGTCTCGCGGCCAAACACGGGCTGACCTTCGGCCCTGACCCAGCCTCGGCAGAACGCGCCACGCTGGGAGGCGTGATTGGCAACAATGCCACTGGCGCGCATTCGATTCTGTATGGCATGGCGGCCGATCATTTGCTCTCAGCGGAGGTAATCCTTTCTGATGGCAGCCTGGCGACCTGGGGTGAGACCAGTCTTCAGTTACCAGTTTTCAGTGGCCGGTCAGCCGAGATTACTGCTGCTGCGCTTGAGATCCGCGAGAAGTATGCCAAGGCCATTCGCGCTGCTTGGCCAACCTCCTGGCGCAACTCGGCGGGTTATCGGCTGAATTATCTGCTCCCCTGGTCTGCCACGCAGCCTTCGCAGTGGAACGCTGATCACTATCCCCCTGTTCGATCCGGAATGATTAATCTTGCTACCTTGCTGGCTGGCAGCGAAGGTACGCTGGCGGTCATCCGCACAGCGACGGTTAATCTGGTGCGAAAGCCGAAGCACACCATTTTGGGCGTGCTGGCTTACGAAAGCATTGCCGCCGCCTGTGACGATACCCCGAGGCTGTTGGCACATAGCCCTTCCGCGGTGGAACTTGTCCCGCAGATGCTCATCCGGTTGGCGCGCGGTGTCCCGGCCTACGCCAGCCAGCTTGGTTTTGTGCAGGGCGACCCGGCTGCGCTGTTGGTGGTCGAGTTCTCCGGGGAGAACCCGGCGGTTTTGCGGGAAAAGGCCCGGGCGCTGCGGGCGGATGTGTTGATCGCCGAAACAGCCGCGGACCAGGCCCGGGTCTGGAATGTCCGCAAAGTGGGGCTGGGAATTTTCGATGCCCGACCGGCAGCGGAACGCCCGATCGGATTTATCGAGGACTGCGCCATCCCGGTTGAGCGGCTGGGAGAATTTGTCCGCGAAGTGGAGCGCATCTTGGCATCCTATGGCACCGAAGCGGCCTTTTATGCGCATGCCTCGGCGGGCACCCTCCACATCCGTCCGATCATTAATCTCAAAACCGGCGAGGGGGTGCGGAGGCTGCGCGCCATTGCCGAAGAAGTCCTGGCCCTGACGCTCCGGGTCGGAGGGGCCATGTCATCAGAACACGGTGACGGGTTGGCGCGTTCCGAGTGGCTGCGTCAAACCTACGGCGACCAGCTTGTCGAAGCGCTGCAAACCTTGAAGCGGGCAGCCGATCCCGATTCCCTGTTCAACCCTGAAAAATTGCTGGATGCCCCGCCGATGGATACCCACCTGCGCTATGGAGAGAATTACCGTTCCCGAGCCTGGAAACCGGCTCTCGATTTTTCGCGCAATGGAGGATTGGTCACGGCGATTGAGCAGTGCAATGGGCAGGGGGTCTGCCGTAAGGATACCGGCGTGATGTGCCCCTCCTTCCAGGCCATTCGAGATGAGCAACACTCCACGCGCGGGCGGGCGAACCTGCTGCGAGCGCTGATTTCGCTCCCGGTTCCGCTGCGGAAGTGGGCCGGGGCCGAGAGTGAACGCGCCGTTAAGGAAGCCCTCGACCTGTGCCTGGCCTGTAAAGGCTGCAAGTCCGAGTGCCCGAGCGGCGTGGACATGGCCAAGCTGAAGTACGAATTTCAGTCGCATTATTACAGCATTCACCGCCGCCCGCTCAGGGATTACCTGTTTGGCTACATTGGAATTTTTGCCCGGTTGGGCGCGCCGCTGGGTGGATTGATCAACTGGTTTATGGAACGGTCGCTTCCAAGGAAACTACTGGAGGGCACACTTGGCGTCACGGAGAGGCGTGCGTTTCCTAAATTTTCTGGCGTAAATCTCCAGCAATCGCGGGCTGTCCAGAAAAAATCGTCGGCCAGGCATCGCAAGAGTAAGAACAAAAAAGTTGAAGCGGCTTTGCTCCTGCCCGATACCTTCACCCATTATTTTGAACCCGTAGTTGAGCAATCTGCGCTGGAGGTTCTGGCTGCCTGCGGCGTGGACGTGAAAATCCTGCCGGTCTTTGGGGCCGGGCGGACGCTCATTTCGAAGGGTTTCATCGAACCGGCCAAGCGCCATGCCGCTCATTTGTTGGATGAAATCCAGAATGCAGACCCAACCGGGATCCTGCCGGTGATTGGCCTCGAACCCTCTGAAATTTACACCTTGCGCGACGAACTGTTGGATCTGCTGCCCGAGAGGCGGGCGGAGATCAAATTGCTGGCGAAACGCGCCTGGCTGATCGATGAATACCTGATGCGTCCCTCGCTGGAGCTTCGTGAATTGCGGGTAGCCAAAATATCACTGAAGAAATCCAAAATCGGGAATCGAGAATCAGAAATTCTACTCCACGGCCACTGCTACCAAAAAGCCCAGCCGCCGCACGCGGACGGCTTCCCGGTGGGGGTGGAGGCCAGCGCCGAGTTGCTGAGGGCGGCAGGCTACCAGGTGAAAGTGCTCAATACCGGCTGCTGCGGCATGGCCGGTGCGTTTGGGTATGAAGCTGAGCATTATGAGGTTTCGATGCAAGTGGGGGAGTTGGCTCTCTTCCCGGCGATTCGAAGTGCGATTCACTTTGAGGAACGAGGGGAGGTAAAACATCCATCAGCGGTGGTTGCGCTGGGGACTTCCTGCCGTTCGCAAATTGCAGATGGAACTGGCGTGGAAGCCAGGCATTCGATTGTGATGGTGGCGCGCAAACTGAAAGCTTCTGGATAATCTGTTAGAATGGTTCGAGAGAGTTTTGCGCTTAGCGCGCCAGGAGATAAATTTTGCAGGAATTAAAGAAAGCTGATTACGAACGCGTCCGCCCGCTGTTTCGAAAACTGGATATCCACTTGCCGCTCCAGGCCATCCTGGCGGGCAATGTTGACGCGCCGATTTACGTTGATAATCCCCTTCATCCCCAAACTGCCTTGACTTGGACAGGACATCGTTTTTACCTGACCGGCGCACCGGGAAACCATGAGTTTGCCACCGCGGCGCGCAAGATTTTCCTGGAAAGTTTTTCCATGCGCGCCTGGAAAGCAGGCTTTGATTCGTATTCCTTGGTTTACCCGTCTGAGAAGTGGGAAAGCTTTGTTGCCTCGATGCTGGTCAATAAGTACCCAATCAAATCCCAGCGTTCCTACTACGCCTACAAGGCCAATCGTCTCAACTGGAAGGCCGCGCTCCCGGATGGGTTTTTGATCCGTTCGGTCGATCAAAAGCTGCTGGCCGAGAAATGGCAAAACTTGGATTTCTTGACCGAGGAGATGTGTTCTGAACGCGAATCTGTCGATGACTTCCTGACGAAGAGTTTTGGGGTTTGCCTGACGCAGGGCGACCAGATTGTCGGCTGGTGTCTTTCGGAATACAACACCGGCCACCGCTGTGAGGTTGGGATCGCCACACATGAAGATTTCCAGCGGCGAGGTTTTGCATCCCTGATGGCTGCCGCTTTTATCGAGCTGGCGCGCTCCAAGGATGTAGCCCGGATTGGCTGGCACTGCAGCGCGACCAACCTCGGTTCGGGGGCCACGGCGCTCAAGGCAGGTTTTGAAAAAGTGGAGGATTACCCGGTTTATATTGGCTGGTTCGACGAGGCGGTCAGCCTGGCCACGAACGGGTATTTTGCACATGGGCGGACCGAATATGCCGAGGCCCTGGCTTTTTATGAAAAGGCCTTTGCCCTGGGCGAGGTCCCAGATTGGGCCTACTGGGGCGCTGCCTGCGATGCCGCGCTGACCGGCAAGCAGGACCTCGCCATAAAATACTTAAACCAGGCCATCGAACATGGCTTTGACGACCTGGATGACATCCTCGGTTCGAAATACCTGGTCAGCCTGCATGAGACCGCTGGCTGGCAGGAAATTGTCAAACGCCTGGAAGCGAGCGATAGTGCGTAGAGAATTTTGCTAGGTAACGGGAAAATCGATTATAATATGCGCCAATGTGACCGGTCACATTGGCGCATATTATTTTATCGGAATAGGAAAATTAAAGGCGGCAGGCGTTTTGTAGCGCAGACACAGCCACCCCGAAGGCCACTTCCACGTTTAACGAGCGTTTTTTACCCTGCATCGGGATGTAAACAATCCGCTCGCAGAGTTCCAGCAGGGCAGGGTCTACACCGGTGACTTCGTTGCCGACAATCAATAATACGGGCTGGTCATCTGCCTGCCACGTATCCGTGATCGGGACGGCTCTCTGATCTTGTTCCAGCGCCCACAGGTGGGTGCCTTCAGCCTTTAGTTTTTCTGCGGTGCTGACGGCATTGCTTGCATAGCTCCACGGGATACTTTGATCGGCGCCGAGCGCGGTTTTTTGGACGGATTTATTTTCAGGCGTGGGCGTGATCCCGCACAGGTGCAATCTCTGCACCCCCAGCCCGTCAGCCGTGCGGAAGATGGCCCCCACATTCCAGGCCGAGCGAATGTTATCGAGCAGCGCCTCCATTTTGCCCCCTCTCCTGCTTTCGGGAGAGGGGGTTGGGGGTGAGGGTGTAGTAAAAGGTTCCGGGGAGAGAGGCCACGCGATTGCCGAAACGGTTTCTCCCAGGCAGCGCGGACAGCGCTCTCCAAACGGATGACCATCCACGAGTGGATAGCGTAATCCACAGCCAGGGTTTTGGCAAATCCGAATCTGACATTGACTGACCATGTCAGGAATTAAACCACAGAATTACGAAAGGAATTGTGATCCATGACTGAATTCAAGGAAGAGCATGTTCCGTTGGCGAGCCGGATCTGGATCTCGGTGGCGGATTCGTCGGTGGCGATTTTGCAGTCACTGGTGGCAACCAGCGCGTTGACCTATTATTTCGTCAAACTGCGCGGGCTGGATACGGGCCTGGCCGGGATTGTCTGGCTGCTGTTTGGTCTTTGGAATGCGGTCAATGACCCGCTGTTTGGCTATATCAGCGACCGCACAAAAAGTGCCCTGGGGCGGCGCCTGCCCTACATCCGTTACGGTGCGCCGATTTTTGCCTTCGGGTTTATCCTGTTCTGGATCGATATCCCCGGCACGGCGGGTGTTCAGATGCTGATGTTCTGGCAAATGTTGGTAGCACTGTTTATTTACGACTCGCTTTACACCGCCATTGCAACCAGCATTTACATCATGCCCTATGAAATGGCGGTTTCCAACAAGGCGCGCTCTACGATTTACGTCTGGAAGATTATTTTCATGGTTTTCACGATTGTCGTGCCGCTGGTGCTGGAACGTTTCAAGCCCGATGTCGGCGACCTGGCCGGGATCAGCTCCTTCCGCTGGCTGATGATTGGTTTTGGCATCACCATGGCCATCCTGGTCTTTGTCAGCACATATTTCTATCGTGAGAACCATTTTACCCAGGAAGAAGAGCAGCCTGGCTTTGTGGAAGCCTTCAAGAACTGCTTCCGCAACCGCTCATTTGTGGTCTTTGAGAGCATTTCGTTCACGATCATGTTCGCGCAGACCTGCATTATGCAGGGTATCTGGCTCTATTTTGATGAGTTGAAAGTCACCGGTTTGCCGCTGTATATTTCGCTGGCGGTTGGGATCATCGGCGGGGTGGTCTTGTGGATCAAACAACGCGAAGCCTGGGGGATCAAGACCAGCCTGCGCATTATGACGCTGCTCTTCGCCCTGGGCTGTGCCGCCATGCTCCTGGGCGGTCGCAATGTCATCCCTGCCGCCTTTGGGTTCCTGATGTTCGGCTTCGGCTTTGCTGGCGGCATGTACCTGATCCCGCTCATGAACGGGGACGTGGTCGATTACGATGAACACAAGACCGGCCTGCGTCGCGAGGGGATGTATGCGGGGATCAACTCGTTCATCACCAAACCGGCCATCAGTATCGGGCAATGGGCGCTGTTGACGATTATTACCGCTTTTGGGTACGACCAGACGCTGGCCAAGGGTGCGCAGTCCTATTCCGCGCAGACGGGCGTGCTGGTGGGCTGGGTTGCGCCGACCGGCGTGCTCCTGCTCTTGAGCTTCTTTGCGCTGGCTTATTATCCGCTGGCCGGGGAAAGTTGGGAAAAAATCAAGAAGGGCCTGGAAGCGCTCCATAAAGAGAAAGAGCGCAAGTATCTCGAGTCGAAGGGCTACAAGTTCGTGGAGTAAATGTAAAACCGCTGGGGAAATCTCCCCGGCGGTTTTACATTTATTTCCAGCTTGCGGTTCCCCGGGGATTTTTATAGCCCGGCCTGTTTCAAAAATTCCCCAACTTCTTGATCATACATTTTTGGATTCGACCAGAACGAATCGCCATGCCCGACGCCGGAAGCGATGTAGAGCCGTTTGGGACCGCGGTAGGCGGCGTACAAGTCGCGGCCCATTTGGGTGGGGGTGAAGTCGTCTTTTTCACCGTGGATGAAAAAGATCGGGGTGTTGAGATTTTCCAGCGCGCGCAGCGGAGCCACCTGTCCGAACCAGAAACCGGCTCGCAGGAAGCTGACCAGATTGGCGATGTTTATGAGCGGGAAGGCTGGCAGCCGGTAGTCATGATCGAGGTGATAGGCCAGCAGTTCATTCAGGTTCGAGTAGGCGCAGTCAGAGATGACGAAGGCGATATTTTCTAGCAGCGGCAGGGCTTGCAGGGTTGTGGCTGCGCCGTAAGATTCTCCATGAATGCCGATTTTCCCGCCTTTGGCGCGCGCCCACTCGACGACGGCTTGTAGGTCATGCTTTTCCGCCCAGCCATAGGTTTTGAAGCGACCGCCCGAGCGTCCGTGCGCGCGGTGGTCATACATCAGCACAGACCAGCCCCGCGAGCGGAACAAGTTGACGTATTTGACTGAGCCGTACAGGCTGAAAGTGATCCCGTGGGTGAGGATAACTGTTCCTTTGGGGTTGTCGATCGGCAGATACAGGCCGTAGAGTTCGTATCCGAAAGGAGAGCGAATATGAACTTCTTCCTTCTGCCAGGCATTGAATTCGTCTTCGACCAGCTTCCCATTTTCCACTTCCAACCGGTAGGTCTCCTCGACGGGGATGGTCGGAATGTCGATGACCTGGTCTGAAAAATACCATCCAGCTACAAGCAGGATGATTAGCAGGGCGAGAATGATGAACATTGTCAGGATTAGCCTTTTAAGAAAGGGGACAACCGTGCTATTGAAGAGTACCGAATTTTGGAGTGTGAGCGTGCGTACGCACGCTCACACTCCAAAATTCGGGATCATACTCCATGGTTTCCTGGAAAGCTAAAAAACAGGGGCGGGTTTCTGGCCCGCCCCTGTTTTGAGATTAGAGTGTCAGTGTTGCTTCGATCATGCCAGTTTCGGCGTTCTTGACACCTTTGGGGAAGCCGGTCAGACTGCAGAGCTTTTGCATGGCTTCGTTTTCAGGAGACATGACCGCTACGATGCGCTTGATTTTTTCATGGCGGGCCGCGTCGATCAAGCGTCGGACAAGTTCAGCGCCCAGACCCTGGCCCTGGCAGCAGTCGCTGACCAGGATGCTGATGCGGGCCTCTTCGTCTTCGCCGCGGAATTTGCTTAGGCGCCCAACGGCAAGGATGGATTTCTGACCCTTCTCTTCGGCCTCCACGACCAGTACAATTTCGCGCGCATAGTCGCAATGGCAAACGCGCGAAAGGCGTTCATGGGTGACGCGCTCACTCAACAGCATCGGAGAGAGGTAGCGTAAGTAGACGGAGCGGTCAGAGAGGGTTTCGTGGAAACGCTGCATGAGCGGCTCGTCTTCGGCGCGGATCGGGCGGAAAACGACTTTTTGGCCGTTTTTCATCGTCCATGGGGCGACGTACTTGTTTGGGTAGGGCAGGATGGCCAGTTTTGGCAGGTCGTTTTCGGCGGTTTCCTGGCTGTGCAAAACGACGCGCGCATCCAGCGCCATCAGTCCATCCGGGGAGGCGATCAGCGGGTTGATGTCCAATTCTTTGATCCAGCGCTGTTCCACGACCAGTTGACTGAAGCGCACGAGTAATTTTTCCAGTGCAGCCAGGTCCACGGGTTTGCGGCCGCGAACGCCCTTCAAAGCGGTGTAAATCTTGGTGCGTTCGATCATGCGGCGGGCCAGGGTAGTGTTAAGCGGCGGGAGGGCCAGCGCGCGGTCCTTGTAGACTTCGACGAGTTGACCGCCAGTTCCAAACAGCAAGACGGGGCCAAATTGCGGGTCGATGCTGGATCCAATGATGAGTTCATAACCTTCGACTTTAACCATTGGCTGGACAGTCACACCCAGGAAATGTTCTGCGCCAGTTTTTTCGGTGACTGATTTCTGGATAGCCTCGAAAGCGCCCTCGACTTCAGCCGCATCTTGCAGGTTGAGTTTGACACCACCCACGTCGGTTTTATGGGTAATTGTCTCAGAGTGGATTTTGACCACCACCGGGAAGCCGAGCTCGGCCGCCATTTTGCCAGCTTCTTTGGCTGTTGTGGCGATCACGGTTGGCGTGGTGGGGATGCCGTAGGCGGCCAGGAGCTGCTTGGACTCGGCCTCGGTCAGCAGGTCGCGCCCAGTCTTGCGGGCATGCTCGATAATGGCTTTGGCCTGGTTGCGGTCTGGTCCGGCGCCTTCATCATCGGGCAGGCTGGGGGTTTCGTAGAGGGTTTTCAGGTTGAACATGGATTGCCACATGTAGGTGAAAGCCCGGGCGGCATCATCTGGGTATTCAAAAGTAGGGATGCCCGCTTTGTTCAAGATGGTCTCACCCGCAGCGACTTCCTTGCCGCCAGACCAGGAGGCCAGGATCGGTTTGTCGTAGGTTTTGGCGTAAGCCTTGAGGGCCTCTGCCGTGGCGGTGGGGTCGGTCATGGCTTGCGGAGTCAGGATGACCAGCAGACCGTCGCTGTTGGCGTCCTGCGCAGCCACTTCCAGCGATTTGGCATAGCGATCAGGGCTGGCATCGCCGATGATATCGATCGGGTTGTTGTGACTCCAGGCCGCCGGCAGGAATTCGCTGAGTTTGTCCATGGTCTCTTTGGAAACTTCAGCGAGTTCTCCGCCAGTGGTCAGCAGGGTATCGGTAGCAAGCACGCCCGGACCGCCGGCGTTGGTCAGGATGGTCAGGCGCGGGCCTTTGGGGCGCGGCTGGCGTCCGAGGACTTCGGCCATCGAGAAAATTTCACTGATTTTTTCCACGCGCAAGACACCGGCGCGGCGGAAGGCGACTTCCAGGACTTCGTCAGAGCCGGTCAGGGAGCCAGTGTGCGAGGCGGCTGCGCGGGCAGCGCCTTCGGTGCGGCCTGGTTTGATGACGATGATCGGCTTGCTCAGGGCAATTTCGCGCGCGGCAGAGATAAAGGAGCGCGCGTCGCCAATGGTTTCCATGTAAATGACAATGCTTTCGGTGTGCGGGTCATCGCCCAGGTAGTAGATCAGGTCGCCCCAATCAACGTCGAGCATCGAACCAACCGAAACGAAATGTGAAAAACCGACATCTTCCTTGAATGACCAGTCCAGCACAGCGGTGCAGAGGGCGCCTGATTGGCTGATGAAGGCCACGTTGCCTTTACGGGCCATCCCGGCGGCGAAGGTGGCGTTCAGTCCGCTGATAGGGCTCATCACGCCCAGGCAGTTCGGGCCAACAACGCGCATCTTGTATTTGCGGGCGTTCTCGAGCAGTTGGCGTTCCAACTCAACGCCTTCAGGGCCGGTTTCCTTGAACCCAGCCGAGATGACAATCGCGCCCTTGACACCGACCTCGCCGCATTCTGCGATCAAGCCCGGGATGCTGGCAGATGGGGTGACGATCACCGCCAGGTCGATCTGGTCCGGTACGTCCTTAACGGTCGGATAGGCTTTGATCCCCAGCAGGCTGGGGCGCTTCGGGTTGATCGGGAAAACGGCTCCGCCAAACGGACTGCTGATCAGATTCCAGAGAATGGTGCGTCCGACGCTGCCTTCTTTTTCGGTTGCGCCAATCACGGCAATATTTTTTGGCGAAAAAATACTTTTCAGCGGGTTGGCCGTGTACTGGTAGACGTCGTGAGAAGGGTCAAAGCGCGACCATTCTTCGCGATTGGGTGTGGAGGGTGTGGTCATAGTACTTCCTTTCGATTACCGTTCGGCGGTTGAAATTCTGGAGGCGGATTCGCTGGCTGGAGTGATGATAAAGCTGGGTTAATTATAAGCCAGAGATCAGGCAGGCGCAGAGGCTTTTACGACCGTTTCTGATCTTGTCAGCCCGGATTCTTTGACGATGCGCGGGACGATATCTTCCCAACCGACGGGCATGATGTGCAGGCCGTGAATGCCCTGCTTGCCCTTGATCTTTTCGATGATTTCGAGGGCGATCTTCACGCCTTCTTCTTGCGCGCCGCCTTTGGCTTCGGCCGCGTCCATCCGCGCCACAATGGTCTGGGGGACAGACACGCCTGGCACCTCGGTCATATAGTGCGTCATCCTGGCGCTTTTGAGCGGCGTGATGCCGAGCATGATGTAGACTTTGTCCAGGATGTTGCGCTTGGCCAGTTCGTTCAGCCAGATTTCCATGCGCTCGGGATCGTAGACCAGGTTGGTCTGGAAGAACTGCGCCCCGGCATTGACTTTCTTGTGCTCGCGGATGGCCTGGAACTTGGGATCTGATGCAAACGGCGAGGCGGCAGCGCCCAGAAAAAACTTTGGCGGGAATTTGATTTCGCGACCGTCCAGGTAATGGCCTTCGTCGCGCATCCGGCGCAGGATCCAGATCATCTGGATCGCGTCCAGGTCGTTGATATCCATGCGTCCGCGCGGGCTCGGGGCCAGGATCGGGCTATCGCCGGTGACACACAACACGTTGCGCACGCCCAGGGCCGAAGCCCCCAGGATTTCGCCCTGCAGGCTGGCGCGGGTGCGGTCACGCGCGGCAATCTGCATGACGGGTTCTGCGCCCTGGTCGATGGCGAATTTGCTGCAAGCCCAGGAAGTCATCCGTGGCGTGGCGGAGGCGTTATCGGTGAAATTGATGGCGGTCACGTGCGGCTTGACCAGGTTGATATTCTCGATCAACTTTTTTGTGGCTGTACTGAGCGGCGGGGCAATTTCGCAGGCCACAACAAATTCACCAGCCTTGAAACGCCGCTCCAGGTCGGAGACCGGTTCTGGATAAGCCGGCGCATGGTATTGGTTGTCGCCCTGCCACCAATCCGGCTGGCGCACGGTGCGGAAGACCAAATCCCAGGTTTTGTAACGCTTTTCGCCCTGGTCCAGAACCAGGCTCTTAAGAACGGCGCCGGCGCCCTTTTTGCGGACGCAAGTGACTACATCTCCCCAGGTTTCTGTGCCGACCTTATCCCAGTCGAGTGGCGGGAGAACCTCCATCAGTTTTTCTTCGCGGCCCATCTTGAAAGAGCGTTCGTAGATTTTGTACCAGATGCAGGGGCGGGTTTTGTCCACGTAACAGTGTTCGGGGGTTGAGCCGCCGCAAGGTCCATTGCGCAGTCCCTTGGGGCATTCCATCGGACAGATGAAGGCGGTCTCCTGCAGCAGGCAGTTCCCGCACATCCGGCAGCCAAATAACGGCCCCTTGAGGGCGTATTCGACATTTTCGAGCAGCAGCCTGCCGAAGGTTTCTTTTTTGAAAGGCGAGTAGGCTGGCTGCCAGCGCCGGCCTGGAGTGAAGATGGGCATGTCGATTCTCCGTTCAAGTAAAAATGGCAAGGTCTTGCCATCTATTGTGCCTGTGTCTTCTGATTTTGGCAATACCTGGAAGCAATCTTTCAGGTACGACAAAATGTACCTCCTTGTCTTGGGCAAGCTTTCCCACGTATAATCATTTCTGGTATCGTATCGAAAGAAGGTGTCCAAATGCGCCAATTCATTGTATTGGTTTTGTTCGTGGTGACGTTTTTGTGGGCGGCTCCTGTCAGGGCCGGGCAGCCGCTTTCGGTAACGGCAGCCAGGCGGCGGGTGGATGCAGATCCTTACGCGCTGATCAACGAGGTCAACGCCCTGCGCGCAGCGAACGGCCTCGCGGCCTATTCGATCAGTCCCATCCTGATGGCGGTTGCCCAGGCCCATGCCGAGTATATGGCGGCCACCGGGAATGTATCGCACACGGGCGCGGGAGGCACAACCTCGCCGCAGCGCATCCTGGCGGCGGGCTATCCATTGGCGGGTGATTTGTCGCTCGGCGGGCTTCGCTCTGAGAATATCACTGCCGGGCGTAACAAATCCGTTCAACAGGCGGTGCTCGAATGGCAGGGCGACGCGCCACACTTGAATACGATGTTGGGGCCGCATCTGAGGGAAATTGGCGCTGGCGTGGCCTTTGCGGGAGAAACGATTTACTACGTGATCGATTGCGCCACGCCCACCAGCAGCGGACAGCCCCAGGCCTATACACCGGCGCCCGGCGCTGCGCAAATGCCCGAACAAGCGTATGCGGCTCCCCTGGCCAGCACGATTGTTCCCAGCACGCCCGATTCAGAGGGTAAGTTGATTCACGAGGTCCGCCCGGGGGAGACGCTCTGGCTGATTGCCATTTCGTATGGCATGAAAATAGCAGATATCCGGCGCTTGAATAATATGACCGAGGCTGAGGCGATTTTCCCCGGTGAAAAGCTGCTCATTCGCCAGGGTTTGACGCCCGCGCCGACAGTCTCTTCAACCGCGGAGGTGACAACCACGCCTGAAGTTACTCCTGTTCCCACCTGGACGCCCCCGCCCCTGACCCTCCCTGCTACAGCCACTTTGGAGATTTCCCCCGTAAATGGCGAGTCGGCCCCGGCGGCGTCTGTCTCGTCGAATTCCAGCATGCTGGTGCTTGGGGTGATCATTCTTGCGGCGTTGGTGCTGGCAGCAGTTTTTGTGAGGGCAGGGCGCAGGATCGAGTGAATCAGCTTTGGTATTTTTGTTTAAGTTGTGATGTATGGTACTCCGATAACATGACGATTGGCCTTTCTCCCGGACTGGTTGTCGCTATAATCTAAATTACCAGCCTCAATGCTTCACAATGGTTGGGAGAATTTCCGATTTTGGGGCATCTTTAAGATCTTTCGCGAACTATTGTGCATTGCGCCTCGGCAAAGGAGAAAGCATGAAAGCCTATGTCCTCATCAATATCCGCACCGGAGAAATCCAGGATGTTGTTCGTCAAATGAAAAAGATCGAGCAGGTCAGGGAAGTCAATATGACTTTCGGCCCCTATGACGCGGTTGCGATTGTTGAATCAAAGGATATTGACCATTTGGGAAAAATACTGGCAGGCTCGATCCAACCCATCCCCGGCGTGGAAGAGACCCTAACCTGCCTGACTGTGGAAATTTAATCGATGAAAATTCGCCCGACCAAGGCCCTGACGTTCGACGACGTTTTGCTCATTCCGCGCCGATCGGCGATTAAATCGCGCAAGGATGTTTCGACCGTAACCCGCCTGACGAAAGAGTTGAAAATCAACATTCCATTGTTAAGCGCCAATATGGACACAGTCACCGAAGCGCCGATGGCCATCGCCATGGCGAAAAATGGCGGGATTGGCATGTTGCACCGCTTCATGACCGTTGAGCAGCAGGCCAGGCAGGTGCAGAAAGTTAAACGCGCGCGAGGGTTTATCGTCGAGAAACCTTACTCAATCCCGGTTTCCGCCTCGCTCGTCGAGGCCAACGAGGCGATGCGCCGCTACCAGGTGGGCGGCTTGGTGGTCATGGACGAGGGCGGCAATTTTGCGGGCATTGTGACGCGTCGCGATACCCTGCTCGCCCCGGCTGAAAAACAGTTCGTCCGGCAGGTGATGACTCCGCGCGAAAAAGTTGTCAGCGCGAAACCGGGGATCGGCATGGACGAGGCCCGGGCGTTGTTGTACGAACACCGCCTGGAAAAACTCCCCCTGCTCGACGAACAAGGGGAGTTGCATGGTCTGATTACCGCCCAGGATTTAATCCCGCCAACCTATTCCGGCGCAGCATTGGACAAAAAAGGCCGCCTCTTGGTGGGGGCGGCGATTGGGGTGACGCAGGGTGAAATTGAAAGGGCCGAAGCCTTGCTTGAAGCCGGGGCTGACGCGCTGGTTCTGGACATTGCCCACGGTCACGCAGACCATTGCATCGAGATGGTCCGGGCGCTTCGGGCGCGTTTCCCCGCCGCGCAGATCATCGCCGGGAATGTGGCTACCCGCGAGGGGGCGCGCGAATTGGCCGAAGCCGGCGCGGATGCCATCAAGGTGGGGATTGGCCCAGGCTCGATTTGCACGACCCGCCTGGTGACCGGTTTTGGCGTGCCCCAATTGACAGCCATCATCGATAGTTGCGAAGGTGTCCGCGATTCCGGCTGCGATGTGCCGGTCATCTCCGATGGCGGCATCCAGAAATCGGGAGATCTGGTCAAAGCCCTGGCGGCGGGAGCGGAAACTGTCATGATCGGCAGCCTGTTCGCCGGGACGGAGGAATCCCCCGGTTCGGCGGTCATCCGTGATGGGCAAAAATTCAAGGTTGTGCGCGGGATGGCTTCGCTGGGCGCCAGTATGGGCCGCCGAGCCGCTGAACACGCGGATGAAAGCGCCGAAGACCCCGAGGATTGGGATAAGGTTGTCCCTGAGGGCGTCGAGGCGGTCGTGCCGTATCGCGGGTATGTTGGGGAAGTCCTTTACCAGTTGGTTGGCGGCCTGCGCTCTGGCTTGAGTTACGGTGGCGCGCACGACCTTCGTGAATTGCAAGAGAACGCTGAATTTGTCGAAATCACCCCGGCTGGCGTCCGCGAAAGCGGCTCGCATGATGTCGGCCGGATTTAGCCGGGATGCTCCTGTAGCAGGTGTCTACGTTGCAGCGGAATGGCTGCAAGGATGTCCTGCGTGGTTTTTCAAAAATTCCGGCCACGATCCCGGGAGGCGACCTGGTTTAAAAACCTCGTAAAAACGCGAGGAAAAACCCAGTAAAAATTTGATTACCGGACACTTTTAATAA
>DHVZ01000035.1 GCA_002412925.1 Anaerolineales bacterium UBA5195
CTTCCGAAAAATTGAACCGCACCCGTATCGGCGGTGCTAGAAACAGTGTGAATAGCGCCCAAACGGGCAATTTGCTGAAAATGTCAGCCAATAAAATGCCATCAGGTTTTTCCCGTAGGAACATCAGGATGATGTGCGGAAGCTTTTTTATTGTTTCGCAGGCATAGCGGTAGCCGCGATAGTGTGATTTCAGGTTCAAGACGCTGAAATCTTGGTTTTTCTTTCGGTGCGAATGCAATAGCCCGTGACTGAAGTTGCCACGTCAATTCTTTACTGCTGCTGATATCGCTCAACTTGCACGCCACCAGAAAACAGACCTGCTGCTTCTCAGCCCGGATGACGTAGTCACTCACGAGGCTGTCGATTTGGCACAGGCTTTGGGCGTGCGTACGCTTTATCTACGTCGCATTTCCTGCGAGCTGGAATGAGCAGGGAAATCCCACAGGCACGTAAAAGCACATTATATTTGCCGACATGTGATGCCGAGAAAATTCGGATTCTAGCGCTGTATTTACCCCATCAGCCCCCTGGGCCTGTATTGCAGCGCCTCAGCCACATGCGGGGTCTGGTCACTCTCGGCCAGGTCGGCAATTGTGCGAGCCAATTTCAAGGTGCGGTGATCAGCGCGGGCGGATAAATTCATCTGACTCATTGCCGCGCGCACCAGGCTGTCGCCGCTTTCATCAAGTTTGCGGCAGTCCCGGTTTCAGCACAGGACAGAATTTTCGCACTTCGGCCACGCGCATATCGGCGTTGCAGACGACATTTGTCCCGGCGAAGCGGTCCAACGGACGCTGGCGAATGGTCGTGGATGACTCTCCCATGCAGTCGCCGGAAAGCTTGTCGTAGTCGACGCGCGGGACTTCGATCCCCTAAAAGATTAGGGCGATGTGTGGATATCGATCCGGTCCAGCATCGGGCCGGAGATGCGTTTCTGGCACTTGGTGACGGTTGAATGGGCGCAGGTGCAGGGTTTTTGCAAGTCGCCGTAGTAGTCACAAGGAGAGGGATACCCGCAATCCAGCCAATACCATGCGGGACTTTCGACCAGATTTTTCATGCGAAATGAAGGATAGAAGGGTGTTTCTAAAGGCATATTTCAAGGCAATGATATCTGAAAATCAACAAGATTCTGCATGAAATAATTCTTTCCACCCACTCGTAAATCCGGATTGCGAATTACAGTAACACGGCCCCGCCAGGGTTCGGACTCGCGATAGTAAAATGCATTTTCCAAACAAACAGATGATTAGATGCCTGAGCAGTCACTCAAAAATACTATAATGCCTTCACGGTATCCATGCAAGACAAAGCGGGTCAGCAGCCCACTCCAGTGGTAATGCACCTTTTTTAGGAAACTCTGAAGGAGAAAGGCTGGCAAAAAGAAAAGGCCTGGATAGCTTGTGAATTTTTTCAATAGTTGAGATTTTCTGCAAAATTCATCCTATTTTGACAATGTGACTTGGATACCCTGTTGGTTGCCAAATTTCAATCCTTCGAAAATGCTACTATTCAACCTTAATCAGTATAAATCTGTCAGGGGCAGCCAACGACCCTGTAGATTTGTGTTTTTGGCAGGCGCAGCAAAATTTCATACCAATCCGGCCTATTCACGAAGCCCTTCTTGTCAAAGCTTTGCTTTCCCCCGCCGGCATAGATGTGCGTTACCCCGCGCTGGCAAATTCCTGCCAGGGTAGCTTCTGCGTCGAACCCCGTTTGAAAAGGCGCCGCCACAACATTGCGCCGAATCAGCGCTGGAATCCAGATCCCGCCATCAGAACCTGCGTATCCTTCGGCCGTGTCGGATTCAAAAACAACCGTTTCAGACGACGCGATCAGCACGTTTGCCTCGGAAGGAATGTTCCGGTCCATCCAGGCCAGGGCGACGGCATCCTCCTCGCCAAAAAGTTTGCAACAGTCGGACGGGGAAAAATTATATTGCGTCAAGTTAACAAAAAAGGCCCCAAAAAGGGCGGCGGTAATCAGGCCAGCCAGCCAGCCCTGGCGTGCGCCTTGCCAGCGATCGATATCCTTCAATGTTTTGATGACCCCGGCGAAGCCCAGTCCGCCCAAAAAGGCGAGCGGAAAAAAAAGGATCATTTCCACGAAGGGCCTGTCGAGCAGGGTTTGGACTTCGTAAGCGGGCAAAAATCTTGTAACGGAAAGCAGTAAGCTACCCAGCAGGAAAAGGATGGAAAGGATGGCGGAAAACGCCGCCACCGGGAATTTTTTCAAGGCAAAGGGCACCAGCAGCCAGACAAGCAAAGTCATCCAGATGCCACGCGCCAGGTAGGGGTCAAAGACTGGGCGAAGGATGGGTTTTGCCTGGATGGCCAATCCCAGGAGCAGCAATCCGCTGATTGATAGGAAAAATACAAAACTGCGGACAAGGCGCGGCAGCCTGTACCAGACCAGGGCGAGCACCTGGCTAAGCAGGGCAATCATCACCAAAACCAATGACCGGGTATGGATGAATGTCGAAACCAGGAGGCTAAAACCCAAAACGCCAAGCAGGCTCCAGCGTTGGTGTTTTGGAGCCTGCCGCACAAGGCAGGCGCAGCAAACGACAAATTCGAAAGTGAGAATACTGGTCAGCGCGGGATATTTCCCCCAATTGATGGCATGTGCAGGCATGAACCAGCCCCACCCGGCGAGCAAAACTGCAAAAAAAGCCGGAGTGCCCATTTTCGTCTCTTGCCGGAGGATAAAAAACAAAGGCAAGGGTATGACAGCCAGGAGAATTTGTCCAAAAACCAAGATGACATCCTTCACACCCAGGTTTAACGCCTGGCTCAGAGCGGCAATCAGAATGTGAAAACCCAGATGGTAATATCCCCCCACAAAGGAGCTGTAAGTTGGCAGCCTGGAAGTTTCGAAATCGACGATCAAATCCCTGGCGATTGAAGTGTGCATCGGTGAGTCAAAATAGAGCGGGGCTGCCAGGCCTGAAATAAAGCCCAGGCGAAGATAGATCGACACGCTCAAAATCAGGCCCAGCGCCAATAGCGGAATGACTCTCGTCAAGATGGTTGGAAATAACGGCCTGTCCCCTGCGCTTTGGCTTTTTGGGAATCTCCAGTATAAGAATCCGGAGATGATGAGGATGACCAGGCAAAAAACGAGGAAATTAATTCTGATCCCGAAGGCAAGATTCAACCACCACGCCGGGAGAATTCCCAGGAACAAAGGCAGCCACGCGCCCCCTGCGGCCAGGACAAAGTAGTCGGCCCTCGATAAACGGTTATCGAAAACGCTTTTCAACCCTAAAAATACGATCCCGCCACCCAGGGAAAAAACGCACAGGAGACCGAAAATACCAGCCCAGGGTTGGGTAAGTACCAAGAGACTGACCATCATGGCAGGTCTAACAGATCATTTGATTTCAAACACCGCCCCCGCGCTCGTTCCCTGCACTTCGGGGAAGTAGGCCTGCCAGGCGTGCGCGGGCAGGACGCGGTATTGCCCAACCAGGGACGGCACGATGGTATAGGTCAGGGAATAGGTCCCGGCGGGCAGGTAGTCAGCGCTCCAAAGGATGTGGTCCTTATAGATTTGCGGACGGTTGAAATACCACCAGCCCCAGCCCGCACCAAACGGATCGGCGGGGTCATATTGCTGGTAGATAACCTGATCCTGCTCACCCTGCTGGCTGGTTTTCAGCGATGAATCGAGAATCTCCGCTCCGGCAGGGATGAAATCCTGCACCATCAGGTAGTAGGCGTCGTTTGGCAGGGTCACGGTCACTCTGACGGTCACGCGCCCACTTTCGTCGGGATTTAGCTGGTACGAAGTGACCGGCTGGCAAGCGGCCTGCGCGCAGGCCAAAAACTGGCGGCTGATGGTCATCCCGCGTTCCAGCGCCGGGGCCGTTTCGACGGGCCGATCCACCGTCAGGGCGGCGCGGTAATATAGTTTGCCGGTCCCATCCAGTTTGCTAATCAACAGTGAATTTGCGCCCGAAAGGTTCAACTGCGTCAGCGGCGCGCTGGTGGTGACGGTGGTCATGTTCTGCGGCCCGGAAGCCTGTCCCTTTACCAGCGGTGCGCCGTTCAGGGTAGCCGAAAAGGCATAATCGCCGCGTAGTTCGCCGGTGGCAGTCATATGTTTGTTCAGCGCCAGGGTGACCCAGGCGCTTTCGTAGGGCGAAGCCCAGCGCCCGTTTGCGTCACGCTGCGAGGCCAGGTAACGCGCCGCGTCAGCCGTCAGCGGGGTAGCCGGGTTGCGTTCCGCCAGCGCGGAAAGCACTATCGCGGTAGTAAAGAGCGGCGTGCCGGGGTTCATCCAGTTGCCACTTGTACTTTCCCAGTGCGCGCCCGTCGCCGAACGGATGGCGCTGGATTCGACATCGGAGAGCAGGGTTTTGGCGCGTTCATCGTTGGGGGAAAGGCCGTAGAGCGTCAGCGCCAGCAGGGATTTGGCCCAGGGTTCGAGTTTCGTCCGGCTTTCGTACAGCAGGTCGGCCACACTTGCGTAATCGTTCAGCCCGCCGGTTTTCTCCAGTACATACAGGTAGAATGCCGCGCGGTTGAATTCCCCAGCCACGCTGGTCTCGCCGGTAAAGGTATAAATATTACTGAGTACGTAATCGCGGCCCTTTTGGATCTTTTCCGCCAGGTCGATGCCTTCCAGGGTCAGCCCGCTTTCAGCCGCCTGCTGCAAACCAAAGATGGCGTAAGCCGTCAGGTACGGGTCGCTTTTGGCGCTGGAAGCCGCCCAGGGCCAGCCGCCGTCCTCGCGCTGGAGCGCCAGCAAACGGCGCAGGTCGCCTGCCAGGTTGGTTTGCAAGCGCTTGGTCAGGTCAGCATCCTCGAGACCGGATTCCTGCAAGGCACGGTAGGTCGCCACGTTTGGCAGGAAGGTCGAGACGATTTGCTCAGTGCTCCAAGGGTTTTCGTCAGCCTTAATCGCTTTGAGCGACCCCAAAATAGCGGCCGAGAGCGACGGGGAGAGTTCCACTTGCAGGTTGCCGCCCAAAGCCTGGAAACTGCGCGGCAGCGCGATGATTTCCTGGCGCGTGGCGGCTCCGGTCAACATCCCGGCGGTGGAAAAAGTTTGTGGCGCGGAATAGCGCAAAACCGGGATGGGGCCGTCATTTGGACGGGAAGCATCCTGCAGATCCCCAGCTTTGACCAAGAAAATGGCGTCGACCGCCTCCCCGGCCTGCACCAGCCCCCGCCAAACCACCCGCAGCCTACCGTTGGCAGGCACTGAGACTTTTTGCTCGGCTGTGGCCGGGTCATCCAAAATCAGGCCGGTAGCCTGCAAGCTGACAGTGGCCTCCAGCGGCTGATTCGTTGTGTTGTTGACCATCGCCGCTAATGTCGCCTGGTCGCCAACCACCAGGAAGCGCGGTGTCTGCGGGCGGATCAGTAAATCCTTGCTGGTCACCACCCGAACGCGTGCCTGCCCCACTTTTGTGTCTTTGGTCAGCCCGCGCGAGTCGATTTCCCAGGTGGTCAGGTTGTCGGGCAGGGTCAGTGTCACACGCCCTTTGCCCTGCGCATCGGTGAGGATGTCAGCCTTCCAGTAAGCGGTATCGGGGAATTTCTCTCGCAGGGTCATAATATCCTCGCCCCCGCCGCCGCCTTTGCCGCCGGGGAACTTAAGTAAGCGCCGGGTGTAAATGGCCGCCGTCAGCCCGGTGGTCACGCCCAGGGGTTGGATATCGTAATAAGCCGGGACAATCTCCTCGGAGTTGGGTTCGGCCAGCGCCAACGCAGCCAAATCAACCACTGCCAGCGAAAATTCGCCCTGCACCGGCTGGCCTTTGGAATCGGTTACAGTCAGGTCGAGGGTCAGCATGTCGCCGGGTTTGGCTTTTTCGGGCGTGGCTTTCAAATCCACATTGAGTATAAAAGCGGAGGCGTCAACCTCCAGGTTAACGTATCCCTGCCTGAAATCGACATCCTGCGGCCCAAGCAGCGTGGCCGAAACGTAAATATTTGGCGCGGATTCATCGGTGAGCGGCAGGTTGAACTTGTAGCCTTCCGCCGGGACGGTGATAATCTCGACCGTTTTGAAGGTGCTGCGTTCGGTGGTCAGCAGCGCCAAAGCCGGGGTGTTAAACGGATTCGGGATGAACACTTCGGCAGTTTCGCCGGGTTTGTATTTGTCTTTATCGACTGTCAAGTCGATTTGCTGGTGAGGCAGGTTCGGCCATTCGGCGTTTTGCCCGCCTGTCACCCAAATTAACCTTTGCGTGTGTGCGCTGCCAGATCTCACATCCAGCGCGTAGGTTCCGGCCTCAGGCGGAGTAAAGCTCAGGCTGGCTTTGCCATCCGCACTGCTGGTGACAGATTTGCTCTCGACAGGGGTGTAAACCGGAGTAAAACTGTAGCCATATTCCAGGTCGTCGCGCTCCCAACGAACTTTTTGGAGCGCGACGGTCAGCGGCTGGCTAACAGGGTTCTTATCCCAATCGACGCTCAAAAAGTTGAATCCGAGCGGCGACCCGGCCTGTCCCACCCACGTCTCCGGGCGGACGCCGATATAAAAGCTCTCGGGGTGCAAAATGGCCGTTGCGCGCGCGCTGACAGGGTATCCGCCCGACTCAGTCGCGGTGATTTCGAGCGTGATTTCAGAAGTATCATCCACCTTCAAATTGGTCAATGGAATACTGAAATTACCGTTTTCATCGGTGCGGCCCTTGCCACTGAGATAAGGTGAGCCAAACTGCCCGCCATCGCCCATTGTCAGCCAGCGCGAACTTTGCACCCCGCTCGAAAATTGCGGGATGGAGAAATAAGACCGCCGCGTGTAGAGACTCCAGGTAAAGGGCAAATCGGTGACGGGTGTGCCAAAGAAATACGCCGCGTGGACGGTTCCGGTCAGCGGCTGGCCGCTTTTCGCCGTTTGTGGGCTGATTTCCGCCGAAAGATTCATCTCCGGCTTGCGATAATCGGCCACCGTAAAGTACAGGCTGCCGCCGGATAAGTCTTTTCCATTGCTGGCAACTGTGAAGCTGTAGCTGCCAGGAGGGGAGTTGGCCGGTAAGTTGAATTTACCGTCAAAGGTACCGTAAGGTGAAACCACCGCCTGCTGTTTGTCAATTTCCCCATCCACGCCAAACCAGGTCAGTTCAACATTACTGATGCCGCTGTCGCTGTAGCGTCCATCGTACCAGTTCCGCAGAATGCCGCGATAATAGACCACGTCTCCGGGGCGGTAAACGGGGCGCTCGCTATAGAGATAAACTTCGTTGTTCGGCCCGCTGCTATCGGTGCGCACACCAAATTCCCAGGGAGAAATCCCCTGATTCCAATTTGAGTTGGCTGCGCCAAACTGGTCGTCACCGGGCTGGCCGAGGATGGCATAGATCGAGTGGCCAGCCATCTCTGCGCGAGGCAGTCCACGCCAGAGACCGTTTTCATCTGTCTTCCCGCTGGCAGCCTGCCCGCCCTTGCTGTCATACAAGGTCACGGACACATTCTGCACCGGGGTTTGTGTGCGCAAATCCATTGCCCAGAGCAGGATTTCGGTGGCGTTGACTTTCAGCGTCACGTTTAGATTGCTGACCAGCAGTGTGCGCGAGGTGTTATTGTGGAACTCAATCTCCGGGGAATCGAGATTGACATAGTAAAAACCGGGCGTCAGTGGGCCATCGTGCAGGTTGATTGCCACTGGCTGGTTATCGTTGCGCGGCAGGCCGGGTTTCACCGTCCAAGTTTGCAAAGCTTCAGGCGTGAAATTCTGCTGGTAGTTGTAATCCATTTCAATGCGCAGGAAATCATCCAGCGACAGGCTGCCGCGCGAAACTGTGATCTCGTTCAAGTTGACGGCCTGCACACTGAGAATGGGATCTTCGGGACGGGTAAAGAGTGTCTGTTGGTAGCCGGCGCTCAGGGAGGGGGCGGCATCTGGCTCGGTGAAGGTAAAGACAAAATCCTGGCCGAGCGCCATGCCCCAGCGGTCTTTCAGGTTGGCTGAAAAAGTGATCGCGTAGGTTTTTCCCGGAGTGAAAAGGCCACTGACCGTCAACCGGGTTTCTTCGAGATAAAAACCAACTTCGGACATTTTGGGGCTGACGGTGATCAGTTTTGCCAGTTCAGTATCGGTGTATTTCGCCAGCGGTGTGCTAAACGCAATCTGAATGGGAAGACCATAACCGCCCGTCCCATAAGCATGGAGCTTGGATGGCAGCGCTGTGTTGCGGGTTGGGCGCATGCCTCCGTTTGGAAAACTGGTGCCCTCCACATAAAAGGAGACTGGTGATAAATAGTAGCGCTCATAGTTTTTATCCATCACCAACTTGGCTTTTGAAGCGCCGCCAACCACAATTTTGTACGTTTTCTCGCGTTCGAGCAGTTTTTCAGGCGTGAAAACCAGCACGCTAAACTTTTCATTCCACTTAAAAACACCCGGAATATTCTCGGCTTTCGAATTGTCCACGGAGTCATCAAACGAAATCAGCTTTAATGAAAACGCATCTTCCACGCTGGCCTGATCCATCGGTTGGTTAAATGTGATTTCAAATTCCGGGTCGAGCGGCAGTGTGCCAGAAATTCCAGCCATTTTTTTTGAAATATTGCGAAACGGCTGCGCAGGCGGTTCAAAGCCAACCGCTTTTATAAAATCCGGCCCGGGTTGAGACCGAAACTGAAAACCAATCACCTCTGGTCGCGCGGCGCTGAAAACCCAGGTAGTGTTCTGGCTGTTTTCATCCAGCGCCATGCCGTTGGTGCTGACTAATTTTGGATTGACCCGCGCCGTATACTGGATTCCGCCGGAAAGGCCGGGATCGGGGTGAAAGATGTAGGTGCTGGTATTCAGCCACTCCCCCTGGCCTTGCGCGGCGGGTTCGAGCGTCAACCCGGCTGGCAGCGTGGCAGAATCCGCGCCGAGGGGTACCACCGGCTGATTAAACGCCACCACCACTGCCGAATCGGGAGAGACGTTTTCGGCCATCGCAGCCGGTAAAATCTGCGATACACGCAGCGGACCGGGCGTCTGGTACGAAAAACTGACGGGCTCCAGCGCCGCCAGTCCCGCCGCCGATTTGGCGGTAGCGGCCAGGGTGAAGGTCACTCTTTGGTTTGATGGTAGGGCGGCTTTGGGAGCTAGCGTGAGGATGGAGTCGTCCACCCAGCTAAAGACGAATCCGCCGGGGAAATCCCCGCTTAACGCGGCTTCTACCGAGGCCCTGTCCATCTTTTCGCTAAAATAGATGGTCAACAAGGGTTGAAGCGCAATTTCACTCCCAACTGGCGGTTCCGTCTCGATAATCGTTGGCGGCAAGGGCACAGGCGTGGCTGTGGGTGGGACGGGGGTGGCGAAGAAGGATGGCGCTCCGGGCAGGCTCCAATTGCAGGCCAGCGAGACAACCATCAGGATAAAAATTGCAATTTGCCAGAGGGGAAATTGCCGCTTCATAGGGTCTCCTTGGAATCGTTAATATTCATTATACCCACATCCCGTAGGAGCACGGTGGATCCCAACGGCTTTGCGTGATCCCCGCCGTGTTCTACGAATCCTGTGTAGCATTAGAGAACGCCCACTACACATAATTTTGACGTGTAGAGCGCGTTCGCTAACGCGCTCAAAGCAGCTGCGAAATCATCGCCGTGCCCCTGCAAATATTACATGATTCTTAAAGTTTTCTTTATTGTATCTTTTCTCTATTGTAATAAGTTACAATAAGGGTATGACCTGTTCCCCTGCCCACCTGGCCCAGCAAGTCCGCGAAAAAGGGTTCCGCCTGACCCCCCAGCGCCTGGCGCTTATGACTGTTTTACACGCTGCGGATGGGCATCTTTCGGCCACCGAAATTTATGCCCAAGTCCACACCTCCACACCCGGGCTGACGGAACCAACCGTTTACCGCACGCTCGATTTTTTGGCGCAAAATGAGTTGGTGCGGGTCACTCACGCTCGTGGCGGAAAATTGCAATATGAACTGGCGCGTCACCAGCATCATCATCTTGTCTGTTCCATGTGCGGACAGGAACAAGAAGTTTCACAGGCGCAATTGCAGGCGATTTATGACCAGGTGGAACAGATTACCGGTTACCGCCTGACGGAAAGCCACCTGACCTTCACGGGTTTGTGCCCGCAGTGTAAATCGAAAGGAGCCTAAGATGCACTACTCACCCACCCCCCTTCACATCCCCGACGGATTTTTGACCCTGGTCGTTGCGCTCATTTTCTGGGCCTTGACCGCCATCGCCGTTGGGATGGCGATTTCAAAAACCAACCAGGCGCTTGGTGAAAAACAAGTCCCGCTGATGGGCATCATGGCAGCCTTCATTTTTGCCGCGCAAATGCTCAACTTCCCGGTCGCAGGCGGAACCTCCGGCCATTTTCTCGGTGGGGCGCTGGCCGCCATGGTGCTTGGTCCCTGGGCCGCGATTCTGGTCATGACAGCCGTTATCGCCGTGCAGGGTTTGCTCTTCCAGGATGGCGGCCTGCTGGCGATGGGCGCAAATATTTTCAACATGGGTATCCTGACCGCCATCATCGGCTTTGGGCTGTACCGCATCGTTTCAGGTCTGCAAAATAAGACCGTCAAACTGGCGGTGGCAGGGATCGGCGCCTGGCTCTCGACGATTGCGGCGGCGCTGCTGACCTCGCTGCAACTGTGGATCAGCGGCACGTCGAGCCTGCAACTTGTCATCCCGGCCATGCTGGGGGTGCATGTGCTGATTGGGTTGGGCGAAGCACTGATCACGGTCGCTGCGCTGGCCTTTATTTTGCAATCACGCCCCGACTTGCTCGAAGCGGACAAAGTTGCCGAAAAAGGTGGCCGCGGCTGGATTGTGGCCGGGGTGATTGTCTCGCTCATCGCCGTGCTGCTCTCGCCGCTCGCCTCGGGTGATCCCGATGGCCTGGAGCGCGTGGCCGAGGATTTCGGCTTTCTTGAAGCGGGCCTCGACGCCCCCTATCAAATCCTGCCTGATTACACCATTCCCTTCCTGGGCGAGACAGCGCTTTCCACCATCGTGGCGGGTGTCGTTGGCGCGCTGGTGCTGCTGGGACTGATGGCCGTTCTTGGCGGCCTGCTCAAAAAGCGCACCACCTAACCTGCTGCTATGCATGCTGACGCCTTCGATCGTTACTATTCGGCAGAAAGCCTCCTGCACCGTCTCGACCCGCGTGTGAAAGTGGTGGTAACGGTGCTCTTGATCCTGTCCAACGCGCTGTTGCCTGACGGCGCCTGGGCCGCTTTTGGGTTAACCTGGATTTTCCTGCTGCTGGCGAATTCAGCCTCGAACCTGGGAGTTGATTTCACCTTCCGGCGCTCCTTCATCGCCCTGCCCTTCATGCTGGTGGCCGTTTCGGCGATCTTTTCTCCTTCCGGGCAGGCCCTGGCCGAATGGACGATCGGCAGCCTGCGAATCGTCCCAACCGACGTGGGATTAATCCGCTTCGGCAGTATCCTGCTGCGGACGTGGCTCTCCGTCCAGGCTGGCATCCTGCTCGTCGCCGTGACCCAGTTCCCCGATTTGATCCACGCTTTTGAGCATTTGCGCGTTCCGGCAGTCTTGACCACCATCGTCGCCTTCCTGTACCGCTACCTGTTTGTGCTAACCGATGAAGTCCTGCGCCTGCTGCGCGCCCGCGATTCGCGCTCGGCGGCCCTGCCCGGCCAGAAAAGCGGACGTTCGGTTTTCTGGCGCGCGCAGATTGCCGGGCACATGGCCGGGCAGCTCTTCTTGCGCAGTTATGAACGTTCTGACCGCATCTACAATGCCATGCTGGCGCGCGGTTACACCGGGCAGATGCGCACCCTGCGCGCCCATCTCATGTACCGCCGCGACTGGTTCGTCTTGACGGCCAGCATCTTTGCGCTCCTGTTCTTGCAACTGATTGGAAGGATTGGCTGATGCCCGTCACCCACCCTGCTCCCCACCCGACCGTTCCAGACTATAGCTGCGATGTTTTGCAGGTCAACGATTTGCATTTCTCGTACCCCGATGGGCACGCCGCCCTGCATGGGATCAATCTCTCGCTCTGCCAGGGGGATAAAGTGGCGCTGGTCGGCCCGAATGGCGCGGGGAAAAGTACCCTGATGCTGCACCTGAACGGGATTCTGACCGGAAAGGGTGGCCTCACCGTCGCTGGTTTGCCGGTCAATGAAAAGAACCTCCCCCAGATCCGTGCCGCTGTTGGGCTGGTCTTCCAAAATCCCGACGATCAGTTGTTCTCGCCGACTGTCTTCGAAGACGTCGCCTTTGGCCCCCTGCACATGGGCCTGCCTGAAGCCGAAGTTCGCAGCCGGGTGATGGAAGCCCTCGAAGCTGTGCGTATGGCGGCCTATGCTGACCGGCTTTCCCACCATTTGAGCGTTGGTGAAAAGAAACGTATCGCTATTGCGACAGTTTTATCCATGCGTCCGCAACTTCTCGTGCTCGATGAGCCTTCTGCCGGTCTCGATCCGCGCGCCCGCCGGACGTTGATCCACTTGCTGAGAGATTTACCAATGACGATGCTGGTCTCATCCCACGACCTGGCGATGGTCAAGGAACTCTTCCCGCGCATTATCATCATGGACAATGGGGAAATCGTTGCCGATGGCCTGACAGCGGACCTTCTCGAAGATCAGGCCCTGTTGGAAGCGCACGGACTGGAAAAGCCGTAAGGGAGATGAGTAGTAAGTAAACAGGGATATTGCAAACTGAAAAGAGTCCCCATTTGGGGACTCTTTTCTTGTTTACCTGTGTACTTGTCTACTTGCTACTTTTACAGCCCTGCCGCCTTCCTCATGTCTGCGGCTTTGTCCGTGTTTTCCCAGGAGAATTGGACATCATCGCGGCCAAAGTGACCGTAGGCAGCCGTCTGGCGGTAGATCGGGCGGCGCAGGTCCAGGTCACGGATGATCGCGCCGGGGCGAAGGTCGAAATGTTCGAGGATCAACTGGCCAATCTTTTCATCGGCAATCTTGCCGGTGCCAAAGGTTTCGACGTTGACTGAAAGTGGGTGCGCCACGCCGATGGCGTAAGCAACCTGGATTTCGCAGCGGTCGGCCAGCCCGGCGGCGACCACATTCTTGGCAGCCCAACGCGCAGCGTAAGCCGCGGAACGGTCGACCTTCGTCGGGTCCTTGCCAGAGAAAGCGCCGCCGCCATGACGGCCCATGCCGCCGTAGGTGTCGACAATGATCTTCCGCCCGGTCACGCCCGCGTCGCCCATAGGGCCGCCGATCACGAAACGACCGGTCGGGTTAACGTAAATCTTGAGCATGTCATCCACCAATTCGGGAGGCAGAATCGGGTTGATGACATGCTCAATGATGGCCGCACGGATGTCTTCCTGTGAGATTTCAGGCGCGTGCTGGGTGGAAATCAACACGTTATCGATACGCTTGGGTTTGCCAAAAGCATACTCCACTGTCACCTGGCTCTTGCCATCCGGGCGCAGCCAATCCAGCGTTTCATTTTTGCGGACTTCGGCCAGGCGGCGGGTCAGTTTGTGGGCCATATAGATGGGCATGGGCATCAAGGTGGGGGTCTCGTTGCAGGCGTAGCCGAACATCATCCCCTGGTCGCCGGCGCCAATCTTGTCCAGGTCTTCCTTGTCGCCGCCCTTGGCTTCCAGGGATTGGCTGACACCCATATCAATATCCGGGCTTTGGCTGGCGATGGCTGAAAGCACGCCACAGGTGTTGCCGTCGAAGCCTTTCTTGGCGCGGTCGTAACCGATCTCGATCACAACCTTGCGGACGAGTTCGTCGAAGTTGACAAAGGCCTGGGTGGTGATCTCCCCCAACAGCATCACGTAACCGGTCTTGGTGGCCGTTTCACAGGCGACGCGCGAGTAGGGATCCTGTTCGAAACAGGCATCCAGGACGGCGTCCGAAATTTGGTCGCACATCTTGTCGGGATGCCCTTCTGTAACGCTTTCGGATGTAAACAATAGTTTGGGTGAATTCATGAAGGTGTTGCTCATTGGTTTTGGTCTCCTTAATAGAAAATGCCCCTTCCGGTCAATCTGAAAGGGCATTTGCGCAGAGGCTCGGCTGCCCTCTCATCTTCCAGAGTATCTCTGTCGGAATTGGCACCGATTTTAGTCACCAGCAAAACACTGCTGACTAACCGGTTGTCGAGGCATCACAGGGCCGGTCCCTCCGCCTCTCTGGATAAGAGTGCCGTATTGGGGCTATTGAATTGTGCCGGGATGTTACCACAAGACGAAAGTCGAGTCAATCGGTCAGCTTCAGCTTTTTATGGCATGCTCAAATTCAAGTTTTTGGGTCACAAATACCACGAATAGGCACACGGCGCAAATTTCTTTGTGCGTTTTCGCGTCATTCATCGCATCGGGAAACAGGTCTGGCCGTATGAAGTCTGGAACTTTTTCTTTCGCGACCGGCGGCAGCAGAACGGCCCAACGGTTGCGGAATACTGGGGAACACAGATCGAGATAGGAGAACCGCACCAGGGACAGACACTCGCCAGGGAAAAATTCGTTCATTCAGCAGGGTCTTCACAAAGTAGCTAAACAGAATCGTTGGTGGGCAGTCTGGCGTCGAAAAACCGATCACGATTTGTACGAATAACCGAATTGATACGAATAAAACCTGAAAAGAATTGGTGATATTCGGTAATTTGTGGCATTCGTGTTTGAAAAAATCGACTTTGTGAAAGCCGTGGTTCATGCAGCTAATTCGTGGCATTCGCGATGGCGGTCTTGTATAATTTGGCTATGCCCTCAAATCAAACCGAAAACCAACACTTGCTCCGCGTCGGTCGACCGGCTGACCAGCGCGGGGGCTTCTGCTGGCTGCCCGGACTGTACACCCTGCGCCATTACCAGCGTCAATGGCTGCTCTCTGATCTCTCAGCGGGTCTGGTCCTGACCGCAGTGCTGGTTCCGGTTGGGATGGCGTATGCCGAAGCCGGTGGTTTATGCCCCCAACTTGCTCCACAACCTGCCCTATACCGCCCTGGCCGCGATCGTGATAGCCTCGGCCCTTGGCCTGTTCGAACTAAACGACCTGCGCCGCCTGTACCGCATCCAGCGCTGGGAATTCTGGCTGTCGCTCGCAGCTTTCCTCGGGGTGGCGATCCTGGGCCCAGTGCCGGGGATGATGATTGCGATTGCGATTGCCCTGGCCGAGTTCATCTGGGATGCCTGGAGGCCGCATTTTGCCATCCTGGGCCGGGCGGAGGGAGTCAGGGGCTATCATGACCTGAAACGTTACCCGGATGCCCGGCTGATTCCGGGATTACTCCTCTTTCGCTGGGACGCGCCGCTCTTTTTTGCCAACGCCGAGCAATTCCGCGAAGTGGTTTTGGAGGCCGTTGTCGCCGCACCTGAACCAATCGACTGGCTGGTTGTGGCGGCCGAACCGGTCACGAGCATCGATGTGACGGCCGTTGATATGTTGAACGAATTGGATGATGCTTTGCAGCAGGCCGGGATCGAGCTGGTCTTTGCCGAGATGAAAGATCCGGTCAAAGATAAGCTGAAGCGTTTTGGCGTTTTCAATAAGTTGGGGGAACAACTCTTCTTCCACACGATTGACGAGGCCGTCAGGGCCTATCTGGAAGCCCATCCTGTTCCCTGGGATGACTGGGAGACCCGCCAGGCACAGTCGGTCGAATAAAACGAAGCTTTTTACAAAAAGAGCAGACTCACTGGTCTGCTCTTTTCTTTTGGAAAATCTTTGGTGAATGATTTACTGATGTTACGAACCGTCCCGAAGGTTTGAACAGCAAAACAAGGTTTTTCAAGGGAGCCTTCGGGACGTTCTGCGTAAGGTGAATGATTTATTCCAGGATGATGATCTTCCCCGTTGACCCATCCACCCTGATTTTCTGACCATCCTTCAGCCGCAGCGTTGCCTGGCTGACGCCCACCACCGCCGGGATGCCGTACTCACGCGCGACGACCGAGCCGTGCGTCATCATCCCGCCGACTTCCATCACCAGCCCGCCCGCCGCCAGGAAGAGCGGCGTCCAGGCCGGGTCGGTGGCCGGGCAGACCAGGATTTCTCCGGGCATAAGCTGAACTCCATGCGGGTCGAGTATCACGCGCACCATGCCCTCGACCGTTCCAGCCGAAACCGGGCTGCCAGAGAGCGTATTGGCGGCCTCGCCGCGGGATGGGGCATCATAAAAAGCCGTTCCATCGCTCAGCATGATGCGCGGAATCCGTCTGCGGCGCAGTTCGCGGGTGTAGGTTGAGCGGCGTTCGGCCACCAGCGCTTTCCAGACGCGGGTTTCGCCGCTGCCTAACGCTTTCAACTCCCACAGGTGCAGGAAAAACACATCCTCGGCCTCGGCCAGTCTCCCGGCTTCAACCAATTTCTGACCGGCAGTCAGCAGCGCCTCGCGGAAATGTCCCATCAGCCGCACAACGAAAAACTTGGGCGTCTCGCGCAGCCCGCCCAACTCACGGAAGCGCCAGAGCAGGCCTCTGACCACCAACGGGGGAATCTTTTTCGGAGACTGGAGAAAAGCCTGTTCCAGTTGCGCTTGCGCCTGGCTGGCTCTTTCTGCCCCGCGCTGGAAAACCGCCTCGGGTGAGGCCGCCGGATCGATTTGCAGGTAACTTTTCAGCACCTGGAACAACCCCGCGGGGTTCTCGCGCCAACGGGGGCGTCCCAGGTCGATTTCTGCCACGCCGCGCATCCCATAGGTGGCTAAAAAGCCCCGGATGGCGCTTTGCGCGGCAGCGGGCAGGCGTTCCTGCCGATATTCAGCCACCAGCGCGTCAATTTCCGTTGCCGAAAAATGCGCCGCGGCCTGCGCATCGGCGCGGATGGCCTGGGAGGTGCGCCAGAGCGCCAAATCCATTTCGGTGGTGACGTTGTGGGGCAGGCCGCGCGCCACTTCCATGAGCAATTCCGCGCCGTTGGGGAGTGCGCCTGCCTGGCGTAACAAGATTTGGTAGGGAGCCTGCCCGGCGGCGATCCCGCCCACCAGGCGCGGTAACATCTCCAGCGGCATTTCGGCCAGCGTTTCGATGTTTTCAATTAGTTCCAGCAGGTTTTGCGCTGAGGCGCAGCGCTTCTGCACCTCGCCCAGTGCGGCTTCGATTTGTTTTTCCAATCGAGCGCGCCCGCGCGCAGGCCAGAGCAGGTTGTAGAGCACATTTCCAAGCAGCGGAGCAATGCCGCTCACCAGCCTCAGCCGCTCGCCCAGGCTCAAATCCGTGTCGGCAGGCAGCCGGGAATCCTTGAGCAAACCTGCCAATATCTCACCGCTGACGGGGTCAATCGCTCCGATAAAAATTGTCGCCACATTCCGCCCGATTTGGTTTTTCAACAGCCCGGTCAGGTTTACAAACAGGCGTTCCCCGGCGCAGAGAAAAATGCGCTGTTCCCTGGCATTGATTTTTGCCCCGAAAATGTCGCCCATCCCCGCCACCAGGGTGCTGAACACATCCTGTCCGAGGGGCGTGTACGGGTCGAGCATCCCCTGCCAGACGCCAAAGGAAAGCAACACTTCGAGCGGCTCATCCTTCAGCCCGGCCGGCAGCGGATAGAGCGAAGTCACCGGGCGCGACTGCACCACGTACAGGCGGCCATCCGCCCAGGCCCATTCTATGTCCTGCGGACTGCCGAAATGGGTCTGCGCCTGTTGGCCGAGACGCGCCAGTGCCAGAATTTGTTCGTCAGGCAGGGCCTGGCGCTCTGCGGCGGATTGATGAAGGGTGATCGTCCCGCCCCCGGCCTGACCCTGGATGGAGAGCGCCTTCGCGCCGAGAGTTTTTCCCAGGATTATCCCCCCGAAACCTGCCACCACATAATGGTCGGGCTCCACCTGTCCGGAGACGAGCGCTTCGCCCAGCCCCAGCGTGGCATCGATGACCATTTCGCTGCGTTTCCCCGTCAGCGGATTGGCGGTGAACAGCACCCCCGAAGCCTCGCTCTGCACCATTTGCTGGACAACGACTGCCAGCGTCACATCGTTGTGCGGAATCTGATTGCGCGCCCGGTAGCCAATCGCCCGCGCCGTCCACAGACTGGCCCAGCAGCAGACGACAGCCTCCAGCAGGGCCGCCTCGCCGAGGATATTCAGGTAGGTATCCTGCTGCCCGGCAAAAGATAAATCGGGCAAATCCTCGGCTGTGGCCGAGGAGCGGACGGCAACCAATAACCCCTCTCCCTGCGGGAGAGGGGTTGGGGTGAGGGTGAGGGCGGCATACGCCCCCCGGATTTCATCCGCCAGGGCCGGGGGAATTTTCCCGAAACGGAAGGCGGCTTGAATTGAGTCTGACGCTTTTTCCAGCGAAACGGGGGCATCCATTTGCGTGGAGTCCAAAATTTGACGGAGTTCGGCCTCCAGCTTGTTCATTTCCACAAAAACCCGGTAGGCGCTGGTGGTGATGCAAAATCCGGGCGGGACGGGCAGCCCGGCATGGATGAGTGCGCCCAGGTTGGCACCTTTGCCCCCGGCGCTGGAAAGGTCGGTTTTATCCAAATCATGTAGAAGTTTGATGTGCGGCATTGTTTTCTCCTTGCAAACCGACCGGACGGTCGAAAAAGTGGATAAAAAAACTAACGGGCGTCCAACCCCTGGAAATAAACATCCAGCAGCGCGGCGGCGGCCTGTTGGGGCGTTTGGCTGCGTTCGTTGATCAGATAGGCCATCGCAAAAGTGCCCTGAATCATGGTCATCAGCACGCGGGCTGTGCTGAGCGGGTCAACCGGGCGAAAAATGCCCTGTTCTGTGCCGCGCTGGATGGCCTCGGCCAGCAAGGCCATATACTCCTGAAAGAATTTGGCAAAACCAGCCTGCATCTGGTCGCGCGCGCCGGGGATTTCGCGCCGGACGATTTGCATAATATCGGCGGACTCGAATAGGAAATCGACGCTGGTCTCGGCCGCCACCTGGATGCGGCGGCGCGGGTCGCTTTCGGCGCGGACGCGCTGCAAGGCAGTCTCCATGCGAGCCAGGTTGTGACTGAGCAGCGCCATGACGATGGATTGTTTATCGGGGAAGTGGTGGTAGATGGTGGCCTTGCCAATTCCGGCCATTTCGGCCACCTGACGCATGGAGGTGGCTGTATAACCCTGCTGCACGAACAGGCGGCGGGCCGTGGAAAGGATTTTGTCGTAGGTTTCAGGGGCCATAATGATGCTCTGTTTTCGACCGACCGGTCGGACGAAGCCAAGTATATAACGAAGAGAATTGTATGTCAATGGCTTTTCTTTTGCAAAACTGACCTGCCCCAAAGCTGAAAATTTACTCTGTCTATGGCGTTCTCAAAGTCGCTTGACAAAATAACGATGTCGTTGCGAGGGCGCGCTTTTCCGCCCGAAGCAATCTCCAAAAGGTCAGTTTTGCCCATTTAGCGGGAGACTGCTTCGGCAAAGAACGCCTCGCAGCGACATTTCTCGGACTTTGAGAAAGCCATATTTACTCTGTCACCCAAACCTTGACCTTACTACCACTGTGGAGTAAAATCTCCCTTCGCTAATGGCCTCGTAGCTCAGTGGATTAGAGCGCTTGCTTGCGGAGCAATAGGTCGCGTGTTCGAATCGCGCCGAGGTCACTGGTAAAAAGAGCGGGATTCTCCCGACTCTTTTTTGTTTTTCGTCAACAAGTCGCAATTGGGTTCTTTGGAAATCCCCATGCGAAAACTCCGCAATTGCACAAAAATAAATCTGTAGGATAATGAACATATGCCAAAACCCAACATATTATTAACCAATGATGACGGCATCCGCTCCCCGGGTCTGTGGGCTGCCGCCGAAGCGCTCTCCCAACTCGGGTTTGTCACCGTCGCTGCGCCACGGGAGCAATCCTCTGGCGCGGGACGCAGCCTGCCCTCCACATCAGATGGAATTATCCGCGAGGAAATGGTTGAAGTGCGCGGCCAGCAGTGGAAGGTTTTTGCTGTCGGCGGGACACCTGCACAGGCCGTCCAGCACGGTTTGCTGGAAATCCTCTCCGTGAAACCAGACCTGGTTGTTTCTGGCATCAATTATGGGGAAAATGTCGCCACCGGGATCACCATCTCTGGCACAGTGGGCGCAGCCATGGAAGCCGCGTCGATGGGTGTCCCGGCCATGGCAGTCTCCCTCGAAACCGACAAAATCCACCACCTCTCCTACTCCACCGAGGTTGATTTTTCGACAGCCGCCTACTTTGCCGCCTTTTTTGGCCGCCTGCTGCTCGAACGCAGCCTGCCCGCAGGGGTTAACTTGATCAAGGTGGATGTCCCTGCCGAGGCCACCCCGGAAACCCCCTGGGATTGGACCCAACTCTCCCTGCAACGGTATTACACGCCTACGAAACCAAAACGCAGCTCTTGGGATATTCCAGAGCCTGTCGGTTATGAGATCGAGATGGATTACGCTAGCGAACCGGAAACCAGTGATGTTTTTACCCTGCTTCGCAAGCGCCGAGTTTCTGTCACCCCGCTGACACTCGACATGACCGCGCGAGTGGACGAAAAGCTGCTCAAGCGTTTTGCCGGGTAAAGAAACGCCACGCATCTTGTCCACCCCGCTATGCTCCAGGGAGATGCGTGGCGCTGGATCTATTTCAGCGCCGAAAAATATTCCTGCTCAATCCCCTGCCATTTCTCCGCGTGCAAATTCATATACTCTGCCAGCAAAGGGTGGACCTTGCCAATCTCTTCTGACACGCGCTGGGCCACGCGCCTGATCGAGAAGTGCGCATTGGGCGCCGCGCGCAACTGACAAAAGGCGTAAGCCTCGCGCAGGTTGAAAGTGACCAGCACGCGCCGGTTATACCCATTCGGCACCACGTACTGCGCCACATCCGCGTTCCAGACAGCCAGTTTTTCCCACAATTCGCCAGCGGCCTCCATTGCCCGGCGGTACTCGCTCTCGAAACCGGCCTCCACAAAGCGGCGCGGGATGGCATAACCCAGCGCGCAGTTCAGCCGCTGCGGTGTTTGTGTCATCATGCGGTGACGTTTGAACTCGGCGTAAGCGCCCTGATCCATCACCAGATCGAAAGTGTAGGAAGTATGTTCCAACTCGCGCAGGGGGATGTCGTAGCGGCCCAGGCGTTTGAGCAGCGCCTCGACCAGGATTTGCTTCGAGGTGGACTTGACCACAGCCAGCGCCTCGCTGTAACTCAGGTTCCCGAAGCGGTACAGTGCTGAGGCCAAAACCCGCTCTTCGCCGTCCGGGTCATAGTCCACCAGAACACACCAAGCCCTCACCCCTTGCCCCTTTCCCACTGGGAGAGGGGCTGGGGTGAGGGCATTCAACTCATTACTCGTTTCTATCAGGTATTCCACCGGCTCGGCATATTTCACCAGCGTAGGGATTTCGCCGGTCGCGACCGTCTTGACGGCCTCGCCGATTTCACGCACCTCGGCCAGTGGGGATGAGCGCCACTTGCGGATGGCGTTTTCCAGTACCCGGCCATTCGCCGTCAGCCCCACGTTCGCCAGCGAAGCGGCGGGCAGCAAAAAGCGACAGACATCCACATACTGTGAGCGGATGCGCCGGTCCCAGGCCTCCTCCGTTTCTCCGTCGCGCCGCGGGGAGGTTTTCTCGGCCAGCTTGCGGACGGGGCCGAGCGAAGCAACGTAGGTCTCGAACAACCTGCGGCAGGTCGAAAGATACTCGTCCCGCAGCGGATGACCATCCAGTTCGGCGGGAGTGTAGAAATTATCGGCATCCCATTTCTGGTAACGGGTGGATTTCTCGGTATACGAGGCCAGCCGATTAGATTCGATGGCTTCCATTGCCAGGCGCGAGGCATTTTCAATCGCCACATGCAAAACAGCGTGTTCTGCCACCGAAGCATGCCCATAGCCCACAACCCACTTCTCGTGGAATTGGGCTGATTTCTCGTCATTCAATTCTGCCGCAATCTCGCGGAAGGATTCGGGCGCGCGCGAAGTCTTGGCAAAAGCCACGGCAATCGTCTCGGGGCTGAATTGTTTGGGCGAGAGCAGGTAAATTTCACGTTTGGGCGCGGGCATCGGAATTCTCCTCGGATTGTCTGGTCAGAATCGGGGTGAATATACCACACGGCAGCGAAAAACAAAATTTTTATGTCATTGCGAGTGAGCTGTACTTCGGCGAGCGAAGCAATCCACATCTAAATGGCAATTGCCTGTCGAATAAAATTTCCCCGCTAAACGGGAGATTGCTTCAGCGAAGAACCATCGCCTCGCAATGACATGAGAGGTCTTTAGTGTACAATAGTTACATGAACACGATCCTGCGTGAAAAAACACTCGCTGGCGGGCAAAAGTTGGAAATTGTCCAGGGTGACATCACCGCCGAGCAGGTGGATGCGATTGTCAACGCGGCCAACAGCGAGCTCCAGCACGGCGGCGGGGTGGCCTGGGCGATTTTGAACCGTGGCGGGCAAACTATCCAGCGCGAGAGCGATGAATGGGTGCGCAAGTACGGCCGCGTCAGCCATGCCGAACCGGCCTACACCAGCGGCGGTGAGCTGCCATGTAAATACGTCATTCATGCCGTGGGACCGATCTGGGGCGAAGGCGACGAGGACAACAAGCTAGCTGGCGCCGTGCGCGGCTCCCTGCGCCGGGCGGATGAACTGAAGCTCGAGTCGATTGCCTTCCCGGCCATTTCGACCGGCATTTTCGGCTTTCCGAAAGAGCGCGCCGCCAAAATCATCTTCGCCGAAATCGAAAAGTATTTTGCCCAAAACGCTCATTCGGGGATTAAATTAATCAAGCTAACCCTGTTCGACCAGCCGACGATTGAAGCCTTTCTCGGCGAATGGTGAATAGTGTTCCCATTTCCCATTCACTATTCCCCATGATCACCTCTCCGCATAACCCCAAACTCAAACTCATCCGTGCGCTGGCGGGCAGGCCAAAAGAACGCCGCGAGGCGGGCGCGTTCCTGGCCGAGGGCGCGCGTCTCGTGGAAGAGGCTTTCGCGGCGCAGTGGCCGTTCGAATTTGCGCTTTTTAGCGCTGAAACCTCGAACCGCGGAAAAAAACTGGTTGAGCAGCTTGCAGCCAGCGGCGTGGAAGTGGAAGAAGTCGGACCCGAAATCCTGCGGGCCAAGAGCGAGATGGAAAACACCCAGGGCGTGGTCGCTGTGCTTAAGCTGACCAATTTACCACTTCCCAATTTCCTAAATTTCATCCTGATCCCCGACCAGATCCGCGACCCGGGCAATCTGGGAACGCTGATCCGCAGCGCGGCAGCGGCAGGCGCGCAGGCCGTTTTTATCCCGCCGGAGACAACAGACCCGTTCGCGCCGAAGGTCATCCGCGCCGGGATGGGGGCCCACTTCCGTTTACCGGTTTACAACCTGGGGTGGGACGAAATCCACGCCCATTTAACGGAATTGACTCCTTTCCTGGCAGACTCCACCGGTCAGGTATCCTGCTGGGGCGCAGATTTCCGTCAACCGTTGGCTTTGATGGTTGGCGGCGAGGCCGAAGGAGCCAGCCAAAATGCAAGAGAACTGGCAAAAGTCATCGTTAACATCCCAATGCCGGGTAAAATAGAATCATTAAACGCAGGTGTAGCCGGGGCGGTGCTGATGTTTGAAGTCGTCCGGCAGAGAAGCGAGGCAGTATGAAAATCCGTTCGATCACTTATTTTATGAACGTTGGCTGGCCGCTGAAAGAGGAGCGCATCCAGGAGGCGGGCATTTTCCTTTCCACCGCGCGCTCGGCCTTCGAAGCTGCGGGGTACGAGGTGCAGACCACCCGGATTGCCAGCGTGCCATTTACCAGCCTGCTGGGAGCTGACGCGATTGGCCTGACGCCGCGATTTGCCCAGCGTTTGAGCAATTCGATTGCGGCCAATGGCATCGATTATGCCGCGCTCGGCCCGGCCTTGCCCGATGTGCCTGAAAGTTACGAAATGATCCCCGATGCGATTGCCGCATCGAAAAATATCTTTTTCAGCGGCGTGATGGCAACGGCGCACGATGGTATTTCCCTGCCTGCGGTGCGCGCCTGCGCCGAAGTGATTATCCGTAATGCTACGCTGGCGCCAGACGGGTTCGGGAACCTGCGCTTTGCCGCGCTGGCAAATGTCCCGCCGGGTGGGCCGTTTTTCCCCAGCGCCTATCATGACGCCGACCAGCCGACTTTTGCGCTGGCGCTTGAATCTGCCGACCTGGCAGTGACAGCTTTTGCGAACGCCAAAACGGTCGAGGAAGGCCGCCGGGCGCTGATCGACGAGTTGGAGAACCATGCCCGCAAGCTGGCCTACGCTGCCGAGCCGCTCAAGTTCCGCTTCAATGTCCGTTTCGGCGGCCTTGATTTCTCGCTGGCGCCTTTCCCGGCCGAGGCCCAGTCGCTGGGCGCCGCCCTGGAAAACCTGGGCGTTTCCAAAGTGGGGGAGCATGGATCACTGGCTGCCGCCGCCATCCTGACGGATGCCATTGACCGGGCTGATTTTCCGCGCGCCGGTTTCAGCGGGCTGATGCTGCCCGTGCTCGAAGACGCCATCCTGGCAAAGCGCGCCAACGAAACCTTAACCGTTAAAGATTTGCTGATGTATTCGACGGTCTGTGGTACCGGGCTGGACACTGTCCCGATCCCCGGCGATACGACCAATGGACAGGTTGCGGCCATCCTGCTGGATATCTGTGCCCTGGCCCTGCGTTTGCACAAACCGCTAACGGCGCGGCTGATGCCCATCCCCGGCAAAAAAGCCGGTGAATTGACCAGCTTTGACTTTGATTACTTTGCCAACAGCCAGGTGATGTCGGTGGAAGCGGAAGCGCCAGGCAAATTGTTCGCAGGGAATGAAACATTTTCACTGCACGCTAAAAAATAATTTCAAAACCCGTTGCGGTCATAAGACAAAAAAACTGGCAACCTACAGGCCGCCAGTTTTTTGTCTGCCACGAAAGACGCTTGGCTGCCGTTTTACGACAGCCTTGCTTCTGACACCTAATCTATCGATCAAGGTCTTGAAGACGCCCTTGGCAAAACAGACCCAGGGGCCGATCTCCCTCGCAGAAAACCTTGAAGCCCATCTACTGGCGGGTTGGTTCGTTCAGAGTTGGTTAAGTTCTGGTAAACTTAATTCCGGAACTATTCCAGACGATTGTGGATGAATCAGATTTGTTATGCAGTTTCAGCTTACTGGCGAACGCTGAAACTGGCCGTAATCAAAGTGAGGTCGATATGCTTGCCTTGGTTGTGCTCTCGGGCTTTGTGATGGCAATGATAGCCCCATGGTTTTCGAGACGATTTCCAGTTGGCGCAGGCAGAGGGCTGGCGCTGCTGCCCTGCTTGCAAGCCGTCTATTTTTTCTTTTTACTCACCCGAGCCACTACCGGAGTAAACGAAGCATTTAGCCTACCCTGGGCGCCCCAACTGGGCCTGTTTTTTTCCTTTCGGGCAGATGGATTGGGTCTCCTGTTTGCGTTTTTAATCAGCGGGATTGGCTGTTTGATTACACTTTATGCCAGCGGGTATCTCAAGGGGCATGCCGATCTGGGACGCTTTTACCTCTGGCTGTTCATTTTCATGGCAGCCATGCTGGGAGTGGTTCTTTCAGATAACCTGATCCTGCTGTTTGTGTTCTGGGAGCTTACCAGTCTAAGCTCCTTTATACTGATTGGTTTCAAGCATGATGAACAGCGTTCGCGGGATGCCGCGCTGCAGGCTTTGCTGGTGACCGGGCTGGGCGGATTGATCATGCTGGCTGGCTTTATTTTGCTGGGAGAAACAGCCGGAACATATGAAATTTCACTGATCCTCTCCCAAGGCTCAACCCTGCAATCCAGTGTGCTCTACCTGCCAACCTTGATCCTGGTGTTGGTGGGCGCTTTTACCAAATCAGCACAATTTCCGTTTCATTTCTGGTTGCCAAATGCCATGGAGGCACCCACACCAGTCAGCGCTTATCTGCATTCTGCGACCATGGTCAAGGCTGGCGTTTATCTACTGGCGCGATTAAATCCGGTGCTGGGCGGCACACCAGAGTGGCAAACCATCGTCATTTTGGTGGGCGCAGCAACCATCCTCACAGGCGCTTACCTGGCGCTCGGACAGACAGACCTAAAGCGACTACTGGCATATTCGACAATTGCAGCCCTGGGTACAATGGTCATGCTGATTGGTTTTGGCGATGACCTGGCCATTAAAGCGGCCATCCTCTTCTTGTTTGCCCACGCGCTTTACAAAGGTGCGCTCTTTATGGTGGCTGGCGCCGTGGACCACGAATCCGGAACACGGGATATCCGCAAGCTGGGAGGCCTGGCGCGCAAAATGCCTTTCACTGCGTTTGCGGCTGCCCTGGCAGCACTCTCCATGGCCGGGCTGCCGCCGCTGATCGGGTTTATCGGCAAGGAATTGTTGTATGAGAGATCACTGCAAGCCGGCCCCTGGATTAGCGCATTGGCGATATTTGCGGCTCTTTCCAATATTTTTGTTGCGGGGCTGGTCGCCGTTACGCCTTTCTGGAAACGAATGCCAGCCGAGGAAACAAGTGAAAGACATATCCATGAGGCGCCGCCGGTCATGCTGCTGGGGCCGGTTCTTTTAGCCTCGCTGAGTTTGCTGGCAGGGTTGTTTGCCAGCCAGACCGGCAAATTGTTGGCCGCAGCAGTTTCAGCCAGCGCCGGACAGGCCATCAAAGTAAAGCTGGCTTTATGGCATGGGCTGACACCTGAACTGGGCTTGAGCTTGCTGACGATATTGTTTGGCCTTGGGTTATATGCTCTTCACCGGCCTATCCAGAGTGGATTGGAAAAGTTGCAAAAAATTCCAGGGCCTGAGCAGGTGTATATCCTGGGGCTGAAGGGCTTAATCGCCTTTGCGACAACACTAACTCACAAGCTGCAGAGTGGCTATCTGCGTTATTACCTGACCATCATCATCCTGTCTGTTGTCACAGGGGTCAGCCTCACGCTGCTTATACACGGTGGTTTGCACTGGCCTGAACAAGTCCTTGACTTACGCTTTTATGAAGTCGCGCTGGTGGTCATGATCCTGATTGCTGCGTTCAATACCACGATCATCGATTCGCGCCTGTCTGCAGTTGCTTCAATGGGCGTCATCGGGTTTGGGGTTGCCTTGCTTTACCTGCTCTATGGCGCACCAGACCTGGCGATGACTCAGTTCCTGATCGAAACCCTGACCGTCATCCTCTTTGTGGTGGCTTTTTATCATCTCCCACGTTTTTCAAGCCTCAGCTCCCGCAAAACCAGAATACTTGATATTGTCATCTCCCTTTTTGTGGGTGGCGTAATGACAACCTTGATTATCTCTTCGCTGGGGGGGCAAGGGTTTACCTCCATCTCAGAATACTTTGCACAAAATTCATATGCTCTGGCGCATGGGCGCAATGTCGTCAATGTCATCCTGGTTGACTTTCGTGGGATCGACACTCTTGGAGAAATCACAGTCCTGAGCATTGCTGCGATTGGTGTCTTTGCATTGCTCAAATTGCGCAGCACCAGAGAAAAATCGGGAGGTAAATCATGACCTCTTTTAGTCTGCGAGTGACCATTCGCTACCTGCTCCCGTTGCTGCTGATGTTTGCCGTTTTTTTGTTTTTGCGAGGGCACAATGAACCGGGCGGCGGGTTCGCTGCGGGGTTGATAGCGGCGGCAAGTGTTGCCTTGTATGCCATTGCGTTTGGCGCTGCACGCGCGCGCTACATTTTATCGATCAACCCGCGCATTCTGATTGGGACTGGGCTCTTCATGGCGTTTCTGAGCGGGCTGATCCCAGTCTTCCTGGGTCAGCCCTACCTGACAGGTGCCTGGTTAAAAATCCCGTTACCCGGCATCAGCCCACTCGAAATTGGAACTCCTGTTTTATTTGATCTGGGTGTCTTCCTGGCAGTCTTAGGCGTTACCCTGACCTTTGTCTTTGTATTTGAAGAGGAAATCTAGCCATGGAAATCATTCTGGCGATTATGATTGGCGGGCTTTATTCCGCGGCCGTTTACATGCTGCTACGCCGCAGCATGGTCAAAATCCTGATTGGAATCGTACTGTTAAGTCAGGCCACCAATATGCTCATCTTCACAAGCGCTGGCCTGACCCGCGGCAACTCTCCGGTGATCAAAGCGGGGGAAACGACGCTGGCCAATCCTTATGCCGACCCTCTTCCCCAGGCATTGGTCTTGACTGCCATTGTGATTAGCTTTGGCCTGACGGCATTCGCGCTGGCGCTTACCTACCGCACCTATAAAACGGTTGGTACCGATGACCTCGACCAGATGCGCAGCGCAGGGCTGGGTGGCGAGGAAAACGCATGAATAACCTGCTCGTATTACCCATTCTCATCCCCCAGGTTTGCGGGATTGCGATCTTACTTTCTTATCGCTCGGTTCGCCTGCAGCGCTGGATAGGCGTGGGGGGGACGCTGGGGCTGCTATTGGCAAGCCTGCTCGTTTTTTTTACGGTCCTGAAGCACGAAATTCTCGTTTTGCAAATTGGGTCATGGCCGGCGCCCTATGGAATCACGCTGGTCGCTGATTTATTTAGCGCCACCATGCAGCTTCTCACCGGCATTGTGGGCCTTGCAGTGGCCTGGTACTCGCTGGCAGCCATCAGCAAGGGGCACATCACCTTCGGATATTTTGCCCTTTTTCATTTCCTGCTCATGGGCGTCAACGGTGCCTTCCTGACAGGTGATATTTTCAACATGTATGTCTGGTTTGAAGTCATGCTGATTTCTTCGTTTGTGCTTATGGCCCTGGGCGGCGAACGGGCACAGATGGCAGGTGCAATCAAATACGTCACCATTAATCTAATTTCATCCGCCATGTTCCTGGCCGCCTTGGGAATTCTTTACGGGACAGCTGGAACGCTGAATATGGCGGATTTATCACAAAAATTTTCCCAGGCAGACATGACTGCCTCTTACCGAGCGTTGATTTCCGCAGTATCGGTGCTTTTTCTGGCAGCTTTTGGGATTAAGGCTGCCATCTTCCCGCTCTTTTTCTGGCTTCCGGCCTCCTATCACACTCCGCCTGCCGCAATCGCCGCAGTGTTTTCAGGTTTACTCACCAAGGTGGGCGTATATGCCTTGATCCGTGTTTTTACCCTGATTTTTCTTCAGGATCCTGTTTTTACCCACACGCTGATCTTGGTTCTGGCCGGGTTAACCATGGCGGTTGGCGTATTAGGCGCCATGGCGCAAAATGAATTTCGCCGGGTTTTATCTTTTCATATCGTCAGCCAGATCGGCTATATGCTCATGGGGCTGGGGCTATTTACTCCGCTGGCTCTGGCCGGGTCGGTTTTCTATATTGCGCATCATATTATCGTCAAAACCAACCTATTTCTCGTCAGCGGAGTAGTTGAGCAGCTGGGCAAAACAGCTAGCTTAAAAAAGCTTGGCGGGCTGTATCGCACCCAACCCGGATTGGCAATCCTCTTTCTCATTCCAGCCATGTCGTTGGCTGGCATCCCGCCACTTTCGGGCTTCTTTGCCAAGCTCAACCTCATTCGCGCAAGCCTGACCATCGAACAGTACTGGATCACAGCCGTTGCGCTGGCGGTGAGTCTGTTGACCTTGTATTCCATGATCAAGCTCTGGAATGAAGCCTTTTGGAAACCAGCTCCTCACAAAGAAAATAACACTCCAAAGACAATTGACCGAAACCTCCTGCTGCCGATAGGTTTGTTGGCAACCTTGACCGTTTTGATTGGTCTGGGTATCGGTCCAATCTTCGATTTGGCGCTTCGCACCGGGGAACAGCTTGCCAACCCGGCGCTCTATATCCAGGCGGTCCTTAAGGTGGCGATCCAATGAGTCTCTATATCATCTTGAACCTTTTCCTGGCGTTGATCTGGGCGGCACTGTTGGGCAGTTTCAGCCCAACCAATATGTTGGCCGGATTTTTGATCGGGTTTCTGGTTTTATTTCTTTCCCGGCGCGCACTGCCTTCATCGAATTATTTCAACAAAGTCTTCCAGGCCATTGGTTTCGCGTTGTTTTTCATCTGGGAGTTATTGATCGCCAGCCTGCGTGTGGCCATCGATGTGCTTTCGCCTCGCCCTCAGATGCATCCGCGTGTGATCTCTTTTCATATTAAAGCCCATACGCAAGTTGAAATCATGCTGCTCTCCATCCTGCTCACCCTCACCCCTGGCAGCCTAAGTCTGGATATTTCCTCTGATCAGAAAGTGCTATACGTGCATGCCATTTACGCTGAGGATGCAGAAGAGCCAATCGAGGGGTGGCGGCAGTTAGAAAAACGTTTGCTGGAATTGCTGCGCTAATGAAAGGAAATCAAAAATGATCTTGATCATCTTTGCCATTCTCATTTTGGGTATGTTCCTATCCCTGATCCGTTTGCTGCGCGGTCCCACGCTGCCAGACCGGGTGGTTGCCCTGGATTTATTGTCCGTTCTTTCGGTGGGTTTTATTGCGGTACATGCAGTTCACTCAAATCAAGCCATTTATTTGGATGTTGCCTTGGTGCTGGCCTTGATCGCTTTTCTGAGCACGATTGCATTTGCATTCCACATAGAAAAAGGAAAGTTGTTATGGAAAAAATCCTGAGCGAGTTGTTGATGCTGATTGGCGCTTTATTCATGCTTATCGCAGCGCTGGGCGTTGTTCGCTTGCCTGATCTTTTCATGCGCATGCATAGCAACACCAAATCGGCTACGCTGGGGGTTTTCTTCATTATGATGGGCCTCTCTTTGCACTTTGGAGATTTTTCCATTTTCATCCGCGCGCTTGCGGTGGTACTGTTCTTTTTGATCACCGCGCCAGTTGCCGCCCAGACGATTGCAAGAGCCGCTTACTTCTCAGGCATTCCACTTTGGGAGGGAACGCTGAGTGACGACCTGCAAGGAAAATACAACCCCCAAACACAAAAATTGAGCGCCCCCAACGAACAAGAATTTTAGGAAAAGTGATGCAAAAATCTCCCCTGCGCAGCCTGCCGCGTAATGTTTGGGTGCTGACCGCCACCTCCTTCCTGACTGACATCTCTTCGGAGATGATTGCCAACCTGCTGCCGCTCTTCCTGGCAAATGTGCTGGGGGTTGGGACGGCGGTCATCGGTCTGATCGACGGCATCGCCGAGACCACTGCCAGCCTGCTCAAACTCTATTCCGGCGCGCTTTCGGACAAACTCGGCAATCGCAAATGGCTGACGGTGGCAGGGTATGGCCTTTCGACCATCGCCAAGCCCTTTTTATATTTTGCGGCAACCTGGGGCTGGGTGCTCGGAGTCCGTTTTGCCGACCGAATCGGGAAAGGCATCCGCACCGCGCCGCGCGATGCGCTCCTGGCGGGCAGTATCGACGAAAAGCAGCGCGGGTTGGCCTTTGGCCTGCACCGCGCCGGGGATACGGCCGGTGCCTTTATTGGGCTGGCGATTGCCGCGCTGGTGATCTATTTCTCGCAATCGGCGGCCAGCCAACTGACCCGCGCCACCTTCCAGACCATCGTGCTGATTTCCTTCATCCCGGCTCTGTTGGCCGTGCTGGTTCTGGCTTTCCTGGCAAAGGAAGTCAGCGTTAAAACCAAAGCAGCTGCGCCGACCTTTAACCTGGCCGGGCTGGACAAACGCTTCAAGCTCTTCTTGCTGGCTGCCATCCTGTTTACCCTGGGAAACTCCTCGGATGCCTTCATCATCCTGCGTGGACAGGAACGCGGTCTGAGCGTACTCCAGGTGATGGGCATGTTGCTGACTTTTAACGCCGTTTACTCCTTGCTTGCCGGGCCGTTTGGCGCGCTCTCCGATAAAATTGGCCGCCGCAAGCTGATTATCACCGGCTGGCTGGCCTATGGACTGGTCTATCTCGGCTTTGCCTTCTCGCAAACCGGGGCGCATGTTTGGATTTTGTTTGGGTTGTATGGGCTCTACTATGCAATGGCAGAAGGCGCAGGGAAAGCTTTTATCGCCGACCTGGTCCCCCCCGAACGGCGCGGCACGGCCTACGGACTTTACAACGCTGCCGTCGCCCTGACCGCCTTCCCCGCCTCGCTCATCGCCGGTATCCTCTGGCAGGGAGTCGGCTCTTGGGGCGGCTTTGGCCCCTCTGCGCCATTCCTGTTCGGAGCAGTGCTCTCGCTGGCAGCCGTGGGATTGTTTGCGGGGGTCCAGTTTAGCGAAAAGTAAGGAGTGGTGCTATTGAGGAGATGATCTGCCAAATTTGGGCTCGTAATGCATCCTTCCTGCGAGATTGACGTATAATATCCAGGCCGCATGTATCGCAAGAACGTGACGGCTGTGAAAAATCCCAAAACCAAAGCCTCCAGCCTGAGGGGTTTCCAAGCTGGAAAGGACTCTACCATTCCCCGGAGGGTACCCATGTCAACAGTTCGTGTTTTTCCCGTTGGTTCGACCCGCAAAAAAGTGACCACGCTTGCGTTTCGTCAGAAAAAGGAACGCGGCCAGGCGATCAGCATGCTGACCGCTTACGACTATCCCACCGCGCTGGCCCTGGACCAGGCCGGGATCGATGCGATCCTGGTCGGCGATTCGCTGGGCATGGTGGTGCTTGGCTATGAAAACACCTTGCCCGTGACCATGGACGAGATGCTGCATCACAGCCGCGCCGTTTCACGCGGGGCAAAATCGGCCTTGCTGGTGGGCGACATGCCGTTCATGTCGTACCAGGTTTCGGTGGAAGCAGCCGTGCGCAATGCCGGGCGCTTCCTGCAGAACGGAGGCATGGATGCTGTTAAGCTAGAGGGTGGCCGTGAGCGCGTTGACGCCATCCGCGCGATTGTGGGAGCGGGCATTCCCGTCATGGGACACCTGGGGCTGACACCGCAATCCATCCACCAGTTGGGCGGCTTCCGCGCCCAGGGCAAAACCGCTGCGGCGGCCCAACACCTGCTGGAAGACGCGTTACTGCTTGAAGAAGCCGGGTGTTTCAGCTTGGTGCTCGAATCCGTTCCGGCCCAATTGGCAACCTACATTTCGAAGCGTTTGTCCATCCCAACGATTGGAATCGGCGCCGGAGCCGGCTGTGACGGCCAGGTGCTGGTGACACACGACCTGCTGGGGCTGTTCGAGCGTTTCACGCCCAAATTCGTCAAAAAATATGCCAACCTGCACGACGAGATGCAAAAAGCCTTTGCCGAATACATCGCCGATGTGCAGACTTCCCAATTCCCGTCGGCTGAACATACCGTGGCGATGGACGAGGCCGCCTGGTGGGAGTTTTTACGGACCGCAGAACCTGAAGCTGTACCAGCACAGTACGAATGATGAAAAATATTTTAATTGTCGGCACCGGCGCGTTGGGGACCCTGTTCGCCGCGCGCCTGGCGGCTGCCGGAACAAACGTCACCCTGCTGGGAACGTGGAAAAATGCCATCGAAGCCTTCAATCGCGAAGGTGCGCGCCTGTTGCAAGTGGATGGTTCCAGCGCGCAGTTCCCGGTACGGGCCACGGATGACCCGTCAACATGCCAAGGCGCCGACTTGGCGCTTATACTGGTCAAGTCCTGGCAGACGGAGCGGGCAGCGCGCCAGCTTGAAAAATGCCTGCCTGACCATGGCTTTGCCGTTACCCTGCAAAACGGCCTGGGCAACCGCGAAATCCTCTCGGCGCGGCTGGGCGCGGAGCGCGTGGGGCTGGGTATTGCCACCATAGGGGCAACACTGCTTGGGCCTGGCTTGGCGCGCCTGGGGGGAGAAGGTCGGCTCTCCATCGAAGCGCACCCACGCAGCAGGGAGTTGGAAACCCTGTTACGCCGCGCTGGTTTCCAGGTGGAGATAGTCGCCGATGCAAAGACCCTGGTGTGGGGCAAGCTGGTGGTCAATTCGGCCATCAACCCGCTGACGGCGCTCTTGCGTGTCCCAAACGGTGCGCTGCTTGAACGACCCGGCGCGCGGCGGCTAATGGTGGCATTGGCGCGCGAGACAGCCTCGGTGGCAACTGCACTGGGAGTGCCATTGCCATTCGCAGACCCGGTTTCGACTGCCGAGGAGGTGGCCCGGCAGACGGCGGCTAATCACTCATCCATGCTTCAGGATGTGGAACGCGGCGCTCCGACCGAGATCGACGCCATTTGCGGGGCGGTGGTGCAGGCCGGGAATGAATGCGGCGTACCGACCCAGGCCAACTGGATGATGAGGCAGTTGGTCAGTGCACTATGCGCGGGTTGACGGACATGGATGGAAGTCTGTTTTTTGGCGCTGCGAAGTGAGCGGGATTTATGGTAATATCTTCAAGAACCTGTCTCATGGAGGGCTTTGATGCGTAAATTTGCAACCCTATTGCTTGTTCTAGTGATTTTCCTTGCCTTACCGCTAGCAGTTCAAGCGCAAGCGGCGGTGTCGTTTGAGAAACTGGAGATACAACTCTGGCCAGATTATGACCAGGCCGCTGTTTTGGTCATCTATGACTTTTTGGTTTCAACTGACACCAACCTGCCCGCCCAGGTCAGTCTGCGCCTTCCAGCAGAATCTCAACTTTTGGCAGTGGCAAAAGAATATGAAGGCGCGTTGATTAACCTCCAATACCAACCGCCCAGGCGACAGGGGCAGGAGGATATTTTATCGTTTTCGGTAATTGATCGCTCGATACATCATGTTGAATTTTATTTCCCTTACACCCGCCAGGGAAATTTGCGCAGCTTTTCCTTTCGCTGGCCGGGAGATTATGCCGTTCAGACCCTTTCTGTGCGTTTGCAGCAACCGATTGATGCAACACAGGTCAAGACTGAGCCAGCCTTGTCATCCATCGGCCAGCAGCCAGACGGGTTTAGCTATTACAGACTAGATTTGGGTTCACTTTCTAGCGGGGAGGCAGCCACCATTAACGCCAGCTATCAAAAAACCACCGAAGCGCTCAGTGTCTCATCGCTTGACGTTCAATCTACGCAACCGCTTGACCAGAATATTCCAGGCCAGTCAATGCTGATTACGTACCTGCCGTGGACGCTTGGCGCGCTCGGTATTTTGCTCCTCTTGATTGCCGGATGGGTCTACTGGGCTTCCGGGCGGGCCGGCCGCGTTGTTCCCAAACTGCGCAAGCGACATGCTGGCGCTGGAACCGTCACCGATGACCACGATGAACCAGTGCATTGTTCGCAATGCGGAAAACGCACCCAGGCCGGAGATCGTTTCTGCCGCGCTTGCGGCGCGCGTATCAGGCGCGGCGAATAGGGAGTAGTTCATGAAATAGCTTAAAGATTTGGGTGTTTGGTGGGCGTACGCCCACCAAACACCCAAATCGGAAATTCTCCCAATGATCGTGAAGTACAGGTAGTTGTCATTTGGGCAGGATGTTGCACAGATCAGCCTGGATTTTGGAAAACTAAAAAGCCTTATAGGGCATGACAAAGGCCGACTCGCATAATGAGTCGGCCTTTGTCGTTGAATCTGCGTCTGCGTGTCTGCAGGAAAAATCTTGGAACTCCGAAAAATTTAAGGTCTATAGGATTTTCCCGCCTGCCCCGATGAGCTTATGGGGTGAAAAATGCGGGGCTTACTACGGGGATTCCCAAATATCCAAAATTTAAGTTAAAACATAACCTGATTTGTGACTGTTCAGTTATGAGAATCTGATGGGTTGTCAAAAGCGAAAAAGGCAGGCAAAATGAAGATATGAAACCACTGCGGCTGCCAAACGAGCAAGAAATCGGAGAAGCCTACGACCAAGGCAAAGAAGCGGTAATCGCGCTTTTTCAAAGAACATTTTTGGAATTGGCAGAGCGCATTCAAGCCTTGGAAGATCAGGTTGCGAAGAACAGTCGAAACAGCGGCAAGCCGCCTTCGAGCGATGGATTGAGCAAACCGGCACCCAAGAGCCAGCGCAAACGGCATGGCAGGAAACAGGGTGGACAACCCGGACATACTGGGCATACGCTCAAAGCGGTGTCGAAACCGGATGTGATCGAGTTGCATTCTGTTGAAGTTTGCCAGGGTTGCCAGACTGGGTTGGGTCAGGTGAAGACACGGCGCTATGAGAAGCGGCAGGTTTTCGATTTACCAGTGGTCAGGCTGAACGTGATATTCGGATGATGAAAGTCAAGCAAAAACTTTTTGCCAGATTCGCGGCTATTTATCGACTGCCAGAAAAAAATGGGCAAATGGCACTTTCTGCTTTGCGTCTGGCTTTCGCTGGAACTCCTTTTGCGCCCGCTTTTCTAAATTTGCCTGCCTAAACAGTCACCCTGATTTTATAATAATAAGCAGTGACAATACCAATGGTGACATTTATTCAGGAGAGATAATGACAGGTTGCACTTACCCAATCTGACCCTATTCAGTAAGATTATACTTGTATCCATCTATTACACTTGGAGAATGCAAAATGATGAAACAATCTCATCGAACTGTGTTTGTATTTTTATCCCTGCTGGCAGTTGTCACTGTCTTGAGCATTCTGGTGTTGGCCCCCACTCAGAATGCCACCGCTGCCGGGGAACCCCAGGCAGGTGTTGATACCTGCAACACTTGCCATGAACAAGCTTATACCCTCTGGTCTACCAGCAACCATAATAAAGGGAATGTCAGTTGCCTGGTTTGCCATAAACTTGGTCAGGGCGAAGGAACTCATCCTTTCCAATTAAAATACACTGTCGAGAGCGAAGATGTCACCTGCGGTGTCTGCCATACTGAAGTTTATGGCAAAAATGTTGCCGGACAGGTCGAACTAAGCTACCATGGCCAAATCGGGTTGAAATGTATTAGCTGCCACGAACCGCATTCGCAGGGACCGAAGCTGTCCCCGGGGTCGAAGGTTGTTTGTGAAAACTGCCACAAGAAACAAATGGAAACGATCCTCAAGTCGACCCATGTGGCTGCTGGTTTGAGTTGTGTCAACTGCCATATGGGTCCTGAGAGGAGCCATACCGAGGATGTGGCCGAAAAGACTTGTGCCGGGTGTCATTCCGATATTCACCAATCCAACCGCTTTTTGAGCGCCGGGCTGGAAATTCGAACGATGGCAACCCCGGCAGCTGTTTTTGAAGAACTGGCGCCGCCGGCTGAACCCCAGCCGCAGCCACAGCCCGGCGGTATTACTCTGCCTTCCTGGACCCTTTTACTGGCTGGTTTACTGGTTGGAGGGGTTGCCACTTGGGCTTTGATCGGAAAAGACCCGGGCAAACCCAATCCATAAAGAGTGGGCTGGCCAAGATATTATTTAATCCCATTACCAGACCCAATTCTGGAGGTTAATCATGAATGAGGCTTGTGAAAATCAGCAGCCTGTCCCTGAAAAAGACAACCCTGTTTCGCGGCGTGACTTTGTCAAAGTGGCAGGCGCGCTGGCCGGGGCGGCAGTGCTGACTCAGTTTATCAGTATCAAGACGCTTGCCAGCAACGTTTCTCCCAGCGAAGCATCTACCGAAGGCCCCCAGTGGGGCATGTTGATCGACATTAACCTGTGTATTGGCTGTAAGTATTGCACCTATGCCTGCCAGGCAATCAACAATCTTGGCGATGACATGCTTTATAACGTTGTCACCACCGAAACGCTCCAGAATGGCAAGGAATATTTCCTTTCGCGGCCTTGTATGCACTGCGAGGAAGCCCCCTGTGTGCATGTCTGCCCGGTCAAGGCCACCTACCACCGCCCGGATGGGATCGTCATCATGGATTACGATCGTTGCATTGGCTGCCGCTATTGCCAGGTAGCCTGCCCGTATGATGCGCGCGTCTTCAACTGGAAAGAGCCAATTAAGACCAGCCCCAAATCGCCCAATTTTGGGCTGCAGGAAGTTCCCAACCGACCGCGCGGTGTGGTGGAAAAGTGCACTTTCTGTTCGCACCGGATTGATTCTGGCATGAAGCGCGGGCTTGTTCCTGGCGTCGACAACCTGGCCACCCCGGCCTGTGTGGTGCTTTGCCCCACTGGGGCGCGTGTCTTCGGCGACCTGACCAACCCTGAAAGCCCGATTTCAAAGGCCTTGAGCGCGACCAAAGTGGCGCTTCGTCTGCGCGAAGAAGAATTAAGCACCGAACCACGCGTTTTTTACGTTCCTCCCGATACTCATAGCAACAATCCATTCCAGGGGAGCTAAGCCATGGCAGCCGAGATTGTTTATCCTAAAATCCGTTTAGGCAAACGGGAAATCGACATCTTTCCGTATTGGATAGGTCTCCTGGTGGTTGGGATCCTCTTTGGGTTGGTTGGCGCATTTATTGCCTTCAAAGAAGGCTTGCATGTGACCGGACTTTCCAACCAGGTTCCCTGGGGTCTCTGGATTTCCATCGACCTCTCTGCGATCGCTCTGGGCGGTAGTGCCTTTGTCTTTGGCGCGATCATCTACTTGCTACAAATTAAGCGCTTTGAATCGATCGGAAAGCTAGCTGTTTTGCTCGGTTTTCTGGGCTATTCCGCGGCAGGTATGGTTTTGCTGATGGATCTCGGCCAGCCGCTGCGTTTCTGGCATCCCATCGTCTACTGGCAGCCGCACTCCTTGCTCTGGGAAATCACCATGTGTGTGGTACTCTACTTGGCAGTTTTGCTGGCCGAGTTGATTCCCGTGGTGGCGGAACATCCGTATTTTGAAGCGCACCCCTGGCAAGATCGCTATAAGATTTTGAAAACCCTGGCTGGCCTGGCTCAAAAAGTCTCGGTAGTTCTCCACAAAATCGGGCCGGTTTTGGCCATCCTGGGCATGACCCTCTCCCTGCTCCACCAGGCTTCTCTGGGAGCCACCTATTCGGTTCTTTACGGGCGTGGAGTTTGGTTCAACCAGAGCGCGCCAACGCAATTTGTCTTTTCTGCCATGAGCGGCGGGATTGCGCTCTTGTTCTTCATGAGCGTGTTCGTTTTTCGAGTCATGCGGCCCGGCCTGGTTAAAGATGAGGCCCTCTACGATGTCGCCCGTCTCGCTGGTGGCTCCACACTTTTGTTGACCTATCTGCGTTTTTGGGACTGGGCGGTCACCAATTACTATAGCTTCGACCGGCAAATTTCCTTGCAAACCCAACTGCTCGATACTGTTGCGCCCTATTCAGCTTCATTCTGGCTCGGGCAGGCGCTTTTTCCGGTGATTGCGGGCTCCATTCTGCTGGCTGCTAAACAAGTGAAAAATTTTCGTTATTTGATGGCAGCAGCAACAATCCCCGTTTTCGCGGCGGTTTTGACCCGCTGGAACTACAATTTTGTTGGCCTGATTGCCGCCACCTCCTATGACCCCTTCACTCCGACAGTACGGTTGTTTTCCTATACCCCCACCTGGGTTGAATTTGCTGGGGCTTCGCTGGTGATTTCTTACTGGCTCTTGGTTTTCAGCCTGGCCACACGCTACCTTCCATTTCATGGAGAGTATCACCGCAAACATTAGATGAAGGTTTGGTCCAATCTCCTTTTGACAGCCCCGGCAAGCTTTGCCGGGGCTGTTTTGTGTGTCAGCCGCGCCGAAATTGAGCGCAAAAAGAGTGAAAATCGGTCATCCGCATGGGATGACCGATTTAGGACAAAAATGATACTTTTATGTGATATTTATCATCTTGAGAGTATCCTTTTTTCAGCCTCCCTTAATCTAAATGTGTAGAATCAACAGTAGTTATGATCGTTCGAACTATTTCAGGAGGTTCCAATGTCATCCCCACGGATCAAGTTTTTTCTGGGCGGTTTTTTAATTTTGGCCGCAGTTGTGTATTTGATTGTTTCCTCCACGCAGGCCAGCGCCCAGTATTTTTTGACTGTTGACGAACTGAACGCCAAAGGCGAGGGAATCGTCGGTCAGAATGTGCGCGTTTCGGGCGCCATTCTTGGCGATTCAATCCAGTATGACCCGCAAACGCTGACCCTGACCTTTACGGTCGCACATGTCCCCGGTGGAAATGCTGAAATCGAGAGCCAGGGCGGCTTGGCCGAAGTGCTCCACCAGGCGGTGATGGACCCCAATCGAAGCCGATTACAGGTAATCTATCAGGGCGCCAAACCCGACCTGATGCGCAACGAAGCCCAGGCCATCATGACCGGCCAAATGGGCGCAGATGGTGTTTTTCACGCTGATGAACTACTGCTCAAATGTCCCACCAAATATGAAGAGGCGGTTCCCGAGCAGGCCAATCAGGGAAATTAGTTCCCAGAAGAGTAACGGCATAAGCCGTTACTCCTTTTCTATGGAGTAGCCCATGTTAGCTGATTTTGGTTTTGGCGTTTTATTCTTTACTTTTCTCCTGGCGTTGTACAGTATTGGCGCGGCGTTTTATGGTTACTTTCGACAGGCGCAAAAATGGATTGAGAGCGCCCGCCTGGCCATGCTGCTCACCTTCCCGCTCCTGACCCTGGCCTCGCTTGACTTGATTTACCTGTTGGTCACGAACGATTTTAACGTTAAGTTTGTCTACGAAGTCACCAGCACCGACATGCCTGCTTACTTAAAAGCAACCGCCTTGTGGGGCGGCCAGTCTGGGTCACTTCTCTTCTGGTCCTGGCTCATGTCGGCATTTGCTGCGGCGGTTACTTTGCGCAAATGGGAGCGCGACCGCGAGTTTTTGCCCTGGGTTGTGATTGTCACCAGCCTGACAATGGCTTTCTTTTTAAGCTTCAGCCTGTTCTTTAACGAAAACCCTTTCGCCCGCTTCTGGGAAACTTTTTCGGGTATCGCAGCCTACGATTTCAAACCGGTGAATGGTCTTCCTTTCACGCCCGCAGAAGGCAATGGTCTTAATCCTCTTCTGCGTCATCCGGGGATGGTCATCCACCCACCCATGCTCTACCTGGGTTTTGTCTCTTTCGTCATCCCCTTTGCCTTTGCGATTGCCGCCCTGGTTACCGGGCGCACTGATGATCGTTGGATTCGCCTGACCCGCCGCTGGACCCTGGTAGCCTGGCTTTTCCTGTCCCTCGGGCTGGTGCTCGGAGGCCGTTGGGCCTATGATGTCCTTGGCTGGGGTGGATACTGGGGCTGGGACCCGGTTGAAATTGCCGCTTTTATGCCCTGGCTGACCGGCACGGCCTTCCTGCACTCGGTCGTGATCCAGGAAAAACGCGGGATGCTCAAACACTGGAACATGATCCTGATCATCCTGACCTATTCACTGGTGATCTTTGGCACCTTCCTGACCCGCTCTGGCGTCCTTTCCTCGGTCCACGCTTTTGCCAAAAGCGCCATTGGCCCGGCCTTCTTCATTTTTATTGGCCTGACCTTTGTTATTTCGGTAGCCCTGCTCTTCTACCGTTGGGCCGAATTGAAAGGCGAAGGGCAAATGCTTTCGATGTTCTCCCGCGAAGCCCTGTTCCTGCTTAACAACCTGCTTTTTATGGGCATCCTGGTCGTCTGTTTCTGGGGCGTGATTTCACCGCTGGTTTCCGAACTGGTCACCGGCCAAAAAGTGACGGTCGGCCCGCCCTATTACGAGCGCGCCGCCGGGCCGCTCTTTGCCGGGCTGGTTCTGTTGATGGGCATTGCGCCCCTTTCAGCCTGGGGCCATATCACTTTGAAAAGCCTGGCCGGGCAGGATAATTTCCAATTGGACAAACGTTACGCCTTGGGAATTGCCAGGTTACTCTGGAAGCCCGCCATTCCGGCGGTCCTCATCCTGGTTGCCCTGCTGGCGATTGGCATTCGCAACCCCTATGCCCTGGTCGGCCTGTTTTTTGTAGCCCTGACGACTTCGATCACGCTCTATGAATTCTGGCGAGCCGCCCGCGCCCGCAGCCGCGCCCAGGATGAGAACTTCTTCCTCGCCCTCTGGCGGCTGGCAGGCCGCAACCGCCGCCGCTATGGCGGTTACACCATCCACCTTGGGGTGGTCCTGATGGCGGTGGGCATCATCGGAATCGAAATGTTCCAGGCCGAAACGCAAAAAAGCCTGGCAATTGGTGAGAGTATCCAGCTTTCGGGGTACACCGTCCGCTATGATTCCCTGGCTCAGTTCAACGCCCCTGATGGACGCTGGGTGACACGCGCCGTGGTCAGCGTTTTTAGGGATGGCAAATTCCTGACCGAGTTATACCCTCGCTACGATGTTTACTCCGACGGCCAGCCGATGACCATTCCGGGCGTCCGTTCCACATTGGCCGATGATCTGTACGTCCTCCTGGTAAACTGGGAGGGGGTTACCACCCAGATAGCGCCGTTTAAGGTCTACCACAACCCTCTCGTCAACTGGCTTTGGTTGGGGTCGATTGTCTTCATCCTGGGGACCCTGATTGCGGCCTGGCCCGACCGTGACCCTGAATATGTGCCTGCACGCGCCAGAAGCAAGAAAAAAGTCACCTATCAACCGGGTGTGGCTGATTAAATCAGTTTTTATGCTTTGGACGGCTTCCATGCCCCCGAGGCAGGCGGCTGGAGCCATTATTACGAGGACGGAGAAGTTGTGATGAAGCGCATTTTCTGGATTTTTTTATTCAGCCTGCTCTTGGGGGCTGCCTGGTTCACCTCGGTCTCAGCCCAGACGCCCATACCTCCATCCGATGACGAGGTCAACGCGATTGCCAAGCAGATGTTTTGCCCGGTTTGCGAAAACATCCCGCTGGATGTCTGCTCAACCGAAGCCTGCAAGCAATGGCGTGAACTGATTCGCCTGAAACTCTCCGAAGGCTGGACCGAGCAGCAGATCAAGGATTATTTTGTCGAGCAGTATGGGCAGCGGGTTTTGGCCGATCCAAACTGGCTGCTCTACACCATTCCGCCAGCCCTGATGCTGGTCGGGGTTTACCTGCTCTATCGCGCGTTTCGGTCAATGCGCCAAACCATCCCGGATGAAAGCGAACCGGCCCAGGCGCCGCCAGATAAGACGGATGATTACCTGCGGCGGGTGGAAGAAGAACTAAAAAACAGAAACTAACGGAGTCCAAAGTTTTCTGACTTTGGAGCGACAAAGGTCGCAGAACTCCTGTTGAGAAGGAGAATGTTCATGTCTGAAACAAATTCTGCGCCCAGGCGCGGCGTGCCGGTCTGGGTCCAGGTTATCGTTTGGGTGGCGCTGCTGGGGCTGCTGGTGATCGTTGCCCTCGGGCTGCGCCGCTCCCAACAGGGAACTGTCCAGGTGGGCGACACCTTGCCAGATTTTACGTTGAAGTTTTTTGATGGGTACACCTATCAGGGCAAGACCGAGGTTAAGTTATCGGAACTGCGTGGGAAGGTGGTGGTGATCAACTTCTGGGCTTCGTGGTGCAAGCCCTGCGAACAGGAAGCTGCCGAAATCGAAGCCGCCTGGCGCTCCTACGAGGCGGGCGGGCAGGTTGTTTTTATCGGCGCGGACTATGTCGATACCGAACCTGAAGCGCGTGGTTATCTCAAGAAATTTGAAATCACTTATCCGAATGGCCCGGACCTGGGCACCCGGATTTCACAGATGTTCCGCATCCAGGGCGTGCCCGAAACCTATTTCATCGATCAGAACGGCGCACTGGCTTACGCCCAGATCGGTCCGTTTGCATCCGAGGCGCAAATCCACGCCATCATCGACCCTTTGTTGAAAAAGTAGAGCTAGAGAGACCATGGATATTGGCGCAATTTTTCTCCTGCTGGCCGTCCTGCTCGTGACGGTCGTGTTTGTTGCCCGCCCCTTTTGGGAAAACCGCCGCCGCATGACAGTTTCGGCGGATGAACATGAAATTTCCTCGCTCCTGGCCGAGCGTGATCGTCTCTTGACAGCTCTCCAGGAACTTGATTTCGACCAGACCCTCGGGAAAATCCCGGCTGAAGACTACCCGGGGATGCGCGCCGGGTTGTTGCAGAGCGCTTCGGACGTTCTGCGCCGCCTGGATCTCCTCCAACCCCAAAATGGGAACGCCAGTGTCGATGCCGAAAGCCGCGTCGAAGCGGTGATTGCCGCCCGCCGCGCCGATGCCAGCGTCCAAGAACCGGACCACGCTGGGGTTTCTGACGAAGAGTTTGAAGAACTGATTGCTTCCCGTCGCGCAGTTCGGAAAGAAAAAGCAGGGGGGTTTTGCCCGAAATGCGGCAAACCTGTCCTGCGCTCTGACCGTTTTTGTCCGCACTGCGGGAAAGCCATTCAGTAAAACGATTAAGGGTTTTTCAATGAAATCTCGTTTCATTATTTTTGCCATGCCTCTGCTCTTTTTGCTCAGTTCCTGTTCGCTGGCTGAGGATATCACCCCGCCGCCGGGCTACCAGATGCCCAGCCCTGCGCCAACGCTCAGCCTGGTATTTCCTGCTACTCCGCCAAATCTGGGCTCTGGTGCAGTGATTTATGCTGAAGAATGCGCGCCCTGTCATGGTGAAAGTGGTCTGGGCGATGGGCCGCTGGCCGCCAAACTGGAAAAGAAACCCGCCAACCTGGCCGGGCTTGCCCAGACTGTAAAGCCGGCCGCCTGGTATGCCATCGTCACAGAAGGCCGGATGCAGAACTTCATGCCGCCTTTCAGTAATAAATTAAGCGACCAGCAGCGCTGGGAGGTGGTGGCCTATACGCTTTTGTTGAGCGTTACTTCCGATGAAATTGCTGCGGGCCAGTCAAGCTATGAAACTTCCTGTGCCCAGTGTCATGGCGCGGATGGAAAGCAGATCTCTGATGCCAACCTGGCAAACCAGGCTTTGATGGTTAATCTCTCGCAAAAAGACCTGGTCGACTCGATCCAAAAGGGCGTGCAGCCGAAAATGCCGGCCACTGATTTGATGGATCCAGACGCTTATGCCCTGGCGGCCTACGTGCGCACGTTTACTTTCCCCGCCGCGACGATGGCCCCTGTCCCTGAAACCACACCGACCCCAGAGAAAACTCCCGAAGTTGTCGATTCCACCCCGATCGAAGCAGTTCCCACGGATGTATCAGCCGCAGCGCCCCAGGGGGCTGTCTTTACCGGTACGGTGGTAAATGCTTCGGGGAGTCCGCTCCCGGCTGATTTGACGGTCACCCTGCGCGGGTTCGATCATGATGCCTCGGGTGGGTCATTTATCGAGGCCTCCAGTCAAGCCGGGAAAATTAGCGAGGGCGCCTTCTCCTTCCAGGGGATCGAGACGGCCCCTGGTCGAATTTATGTGGCCGAAGTGCAGTATGGGGAGGTTCCTTACCAGTCTGCCCCGATCATTGTTGACAACGCCCAGGCAGTCTTTGCTTTCGAACCGCTCTCGGTTTACGAGACCACCACCGACTTCAATCTACTCAAGATTGAACAGGTTCATTATTTCTTTGATGCGCCTGCCAATGGGAAAATTCCGGTCTCAGCACTATATGTCATCACCAATCAGGCGGATCGGGCTATCCTGGTGGAAAGTGATGGGAGTTCGATCTCCTTCATCACTGTTCCTGCCCAGGCCGAGAATATCGCTTATCAAGATGCCGGGATGGGCGGCGCCTTCATCCCAACCCCGAGCGGATTTTTAATTCCGCCTTCTGATTCACAATATGGCCTGGTGGCTTCTTTCTCATTACCTTATGAAAAGCAACTGGCTTATGAACAATCTTTTCAGTTGAATGTCTCCAAGCTTTCGGTGATTGTGCCCGAAGGGATGCAGGTCAAAGGCGAAGGGTTTCGCGCGGGCCAGCTGAGCCAGATGGGGCAGGGCGGTGGGAATTTCCAACCCTACAGCGCTACCCCGGTCAGCCAGGGCGTTGCTTTCACCCTGACAGGTTCGCCCAAGCCAGCAACCCCAACGGTAACTGGCACCGACACCACCAAAAATATCATCCTCGGTGTCGGCGTTTTTGGCGCAGTCCTGATCCTGATCGGCGGCCTCCTCTTCTGGCGCGACCGGCGGCAAGTTGAGGCTGACGATGAACTGGAGGATGAAGACGCCGAATCTGGCGATGAGGACACTGACGATATCCTGGACGCCATCCTCACACTCGATGACCAATTCAAAGCTGGCAACCTGCCTGAAGAAGCCTATCAGGAACGCCGCGCAGAGTTGAAAGAAAAGCTCAAAAACCGGTCCTAAAAAACAAGATGATCGAAGTCAGAAAGCTTGTCAAACGTTTTGGGTCGCAGGTCGTTCTACGCGGACTGGATTTTCATGTTCAGTCCGGAGAATTTGTGGCCTTGCTTGGGCCAAATGGCGCTGGGAAGACTACTTTCCTGCGAATTTTGGCATCGCTTTCGCGTCCCTCGCTCGGGCAGGTGAAAGTGGCCGGGTTTGCGCTCCCGACTCATTCAGCAGCAGTCCGGCAACGCCTGGGAGTGGTTTCGCACCAGCCGCTTTTATACGGTGACCTGACAGCCGAGGAAAATCTCATCTTCTATGGTCGCATCTACAACCTCGAGGCCTTGGACAAACGCCTCGGCGAAGTTTTGGATTTGGTGGGGCTCGCCACCCGCCGCCGCGACCTGGTGCGAACCTTTTCGCGTGGGATGCAGCAGCGCTTGGCGATTGGGCGCGCCGTTTTGCACAATCCTGAAGTGATGCTTTTCGACGAACCCTATACCGGCCTTGATCAGGATGCCTCTGAAATGCTGGATGGTGTCTTAAAACGGGTGGCCGCCGCCGGGCGGACAGTGGTGATGACTTCCCATGATCTGGCGCGCGCCGAGGATTTAGCCACCCGCTTTGATATCCTTTCACATGGGGTGATCGCGGCCTCGGCCAACCGCGTTCAGCTTGGCAGTGGCAACCTGCTCACTTTTTACAAACGAGCGCTGGCGGGATAAGTTTATGGATAAAACCCCGCTGACTGATACGCCGTCCCCCATCCACCGCCCACCGTCGAATTACCTGCGCGCTGTGCTGGCCATTGCGTGGAAAGACTTGGCCGCCGAAATGCGTTCGCGTGAATTGCTCTCGTCAATGCTGGTTTTTGCAGTGCTGGTGATTCTGATTTTTTATTTTGCGCTCGAGTTGGACGTGAAAGCCCGCACTGGCATCACGGCTGGCGCGCTGTGGGTTACTTTTGCCTTTGCCGGGACGCTCGGTTTGAACCGCTCGATGGCGGTCGAAAAGGATCGTGGCTGCCTGGATGGCCTCCTGCTCGCCCCGGTTGACCGTTCGGCCATCTATTTTGGGAAAGCCATCAGCAACCTGGCCTTTATGTTGATCGTCGAAGCGATTGTTTTACCGGTCTACAGCCTGATGTATAACGTCAACCTGTTCAATCTTGGCCTGGTTGGCGTTACGCTGCTCGGCTCGGTGGGTTATGTGGCGGTTGGCACACTCTTGGCGGCCATGTCGGTGCAAACACGCACCCGCGACGTACTCTTGCCCATCCTGCTCTTTCCGCTGGTGATCCCCGTCTTGGTGGCGGCGGTCAAAGCCAGCAGCGGCTTTTTGCTGGGGCTTGAAACCAGTGAAATCCTACCCTGGCTGAATATCCTGTTTGTCTACGATTTGATTTTTATCGCGGTAGCTTTCATGGTCTTCGATTATGTTGTCGAAGAATAACTGTTCAGAAGGTTGGAGCGCAAAAATTCTGTTTGTGCTCCAGAATAAATCGAAGGAGAGTCCATGTCACCTCAACCCCTGACGCTGAAAGTCCTGAATATCCTCTCTGCCATCTTGATCTTCGTGGCCTTCCTGATGGCGATGTTTTACGCCCCGCTCGAAAAAGTGATGGGCGCAGTCCAGCGGGTCTTCTATTTCCATGTTGCCACCGCCTGGGTCGGGATGCTGGGTTTCATCATCGCCGCTATTGTTGCCATCATCTACTTGCGCACCCAGAACCTGAAATGGGACCTGGCTGGCCTGGCCGCGGTGGAAATCAGCCTGGTCTTCTTCTTCATTGCCATTGTACTCGGCTCGATTTGGGCGCGCCCGGCCTGGGGCACCTGGTGGACCTGGGAACCACGCCTGACAACTGCCGCCATCCTGGAGATGATCTACCTGGCCTACCTGCTTTTGCGCCAGGGCATCGAAGACCCTGAGCGCCGCGCCCGCTTTGGGGCGGTTTACACCATCCTGGGCGGCCTGAGCGTGCCGCTGACTTTTCTCTCCATCCGTATTTTTCGGACCATTCACCCGGTGGTGGTCGGTGCAGGCGGCAGCGAAAAAATGAGCATGACCGGCTCAATGGTCGTAACCATGCTCTTCAGTATCGCGGTCTTCTCGGTTGTTTTTGTCACCATTTTCTGGCACCGCATTCGTCTTGGGCAATTGGCCGAAAAAGTTGAGCAACGTAAGCTCGAAATAACCCAATAAGGAGCTATTTATGGAGACACCCAACACTTTTAGCTACATGGTTGGCGGGTATCTTGTTTTTGCCGCGATCATGCTGGTTTATCTCGGCAGCCTGATCTCTCGCTGGAACAACCTCAGGCGCGAGATGCAAATGTTCGAAGAAATCGAAAAAAATCAATAACAAATTTCACCCAATAATCCGCTATACTTGTCGTGTGTAGTGGATTATTCTGCATTTGACGCCAGGGAGAGCCTGTTGGTATCATCTAAACGGGTTACAGGATGGATCATGGCACTCTCCACTATCCTTGGATTGGTCTTCATCTCCACATTTTTGGCCAATCCGGGGCCGGTGCGTGCTGCCACGCCCACCCCCTTGGCGACCCCGGCTGGTCCCGATCGCTATACCGCGATAACAGTGGATATTACCCTCTACGAATGGTGGCTCGCCGCGTGGTCGGATAATGAAGTCCGCTGTTCTTTTTTTGCCGACCACGAAGGCTTGCCGAACGATAATGATATTTTTTCGGCCTGCGGCGAGGAAGTGTACACTCAGTGGAAGGCCAATTCCAAACCTTGCGCCGAAGAAGAAATCACCAACTGTCCCGGCTTTTACTTCATCCCGATATTAAGCAAACCATCCACGCGCGAAGTCACCATCAAACTGCCGCCGCCGAAAGTCTGGGTGGCGGTCGAAGGCTGCGAGCCTGACCCGGATGGCTGGTGCACACAGCAGCCCAGGCTTGTGCTGATCGGTGAAGAACCGCTCCCGAACGAGTCAATCACTGCCATCGAGGGGTTTGCCGGGGCCGACCCGTTCACCTGCCACCAGGATCGCTGCGAATTCAAGCTCGAAGACACCAAACCCCAGGGCATCCGGCTCAATTTCTGGGCTTACTCCACGCATGGTGACAGCAGCCAGGTATTCGAAGCACTGTTGCGCGTGATTCGGGATGGCGAAGAGGGTGAACGCCTGACCCCGCGCTGGTATGTAAACGTGCTTTCTTCACAGTGGACTGGTGAACCTGTCGCTTCCTGCGCGGCGGCCTGGGAATCTTTCCCACCGCCGGATGGCTTGCCCCAGTGGTTGACCACGCCCGCCACCAGCGCAGATTTGAACTCGACTATCCCCTATGAATACCTGGCTGCCAACCTGATCAAACAGGGCGTGGTAGATGCCTCCGCCTGCCCGAGTGGCGGATTGCTGCCCGATGGCTCGGCCAATGCCTGCGGGTTGGAAGTTGCCGCTCCCGCTGTCGTCGAATGGCAGAACCGTTTTGACGAGCTGATTTTTTCTGCGGCCCAGGAGAGCAAAGTCCCGGCGCAGTTGCTCAAGAATTTGTTCAGCCATGAAAGCCAGTTCTGGCCGGGCGTCTTTCGGAATGGGCAGGATGTGGGGCTTGGCCAGTTAACCGAAAATGGCGCCGATACGGCTCTATTGTGGAACCCATCCTTTTATAATCAGTTTTGCCCGCTTGTGCTGGATAAAAGCCTTTGCGAATCCAAAGGCTATGCCAACCTGAAAACCAAACACCAGGACCTGCTGCGCGGAGCGCTGGTGGGCAGTGTGGATGCGCGCTGCGTCGATTGCCCGCTCGGGCTGGACCTTTCGCGCGCCGATTTTAGCGTAGGCGTGTTTGCCCGCACCCTGCTGGCAAATTGTGAACAGGCCGGGAAAATCGTGCAGGAAGTGGCCGCCAAAAAACCGGGGCTGGTGACCAGCTATGAAACCATGTGGCGTTTCACGCTGGTTAACTACAATGCCGGGCCGGGCTGCCTGATCGAAGCGGCACGGCAGGCTTATACTCCCGATGCTGATGAACCGCTAGGCTGGGAGGGGGTCTCGTCGGCGTTGGACCAGGTTTGCACCGGCGCCAGCAGCTACGTGGACAGAGTCAGCCAGGAAGTGGAAGCCGAGACAGAAGTCCCTGAATCCACCCCGGAACCGACAACCAAGCCAGATGAATTGAACGGGATGTAGGCATCCGCTTTTGGGAATGCCAGCCAATTTAAACGATAAAAATTTGGGGGCATTATATGTCGATGGTCACGCTTGTCCGTGATTAACGTCACTAACAAGAACGTTCAGAATCGCTTATACTTTCCGCAAATGAAATAGTTTTTTCTGATACTACTGGTTACTGGCTGTTTCAGTCAGTGCCGCCTCTTGCGTTTAAGCTCGGCATTTGAGCACAGGCAGTGAATTGTTGGCAGGGTTGAGGAGACAGACAATGATCAATCTTCCTGAGTTGAGAGTATTTGTCATGGCGGCTGAAGAATTGAACTTCAGCCGCGCTGCGCAGCGCCTGCATTTGTCGCAATCGGCGGTTAGCCAGAATATCCAGGCAATCGAACGAACTTACGGGGTGGAATTATTTGTGAGGCACGGGCGCTCAGTGCAATTGAGCGAAGCCGGGCAAGTGCTCCTGCCAATGGCGCGCGAAGTGCTCAATTCGGCGCGTTTGCTCGAAGATGTGCTGATTAACGTGAAAGGTGAAGTGACTGGTGAACTGGCGCTTGGCTGCGCCACCACTTCGGGCCGCTACTTTATCCCAAACATGCTGGCCCGCTTTCAAAGGGAGTATCCTTGCATCCGTACGCGCATGAGTCTGATGAGGCGGCAAGCCGTCATGGACGGTTTGCTTGACCAGGCGCTGAACATGGGCGTGGTTGGCCGCTGTGTGGATCACCGCGAGTTGGAATGCCAGCCGTTATTCGATGACAGGGTGATCATGATCGTCCCACCCCAGCACCCCTGGACAAACCTCACGCAGGTGAAACCGGCTGAAGTTTTGGAACAGCCTTTCATCAGCCGCGAGCGCAGTTCGGGCACATTCCAGGAATTATTCGACAACTTGCGCCGTCATGGGATCGACCCCGATAACTTGAATGTTGTCATGGAACTTGGCGACGCGGAGGCTGTGCAAATGGCCGTCGAGAAAGGGATTGGCATCACCTTCATCTCGGAGGTGATGGCAGCGCGCAGCCTGGCACTGGGACGGGTCAAGAAAGTGGTGGTGCAAGGTTTCGATGTGACCCAGCCTGTTTACCTGGCCCGCCACGTGGCCCGTGTCTTTACCCGCGCGGAAACAAAATTGTGGGAATTCGTGCAGCAGCACCGCGAAGAACTCGCCTCAGATTTGCTCTATAACCTGGCAGACGTGAAACCATCTGGATAATTTAGACAACAAGCAGTAAACTGGTTGTATGAGTGCAACCCCGGGTACTAAAAACGGCAATCTCCGGCCCATTGGGAGGTTGCCGTTTGATTTAATGCGAAAGTGAAGGAGATACTATGTTGACGCCGATTGAAAAAATCCTGTTTTTTGTGGCAGTCTTGGTTTCACTGTCTTTCACCTGGCGAGGGGTGCGGCGCATCATTAGAAATATTTCCAGCGGAAAGGGCCAGCCTGATTGGAGGGGGGTTACCCAAAAAGCGGGCGGCGCGCTGGTTAAGTTCATTACTCTCCAGCCGGTCTTTCGTTTTCGGCTGGGACCGAGCATTTTACATGGAATTGTCGGCTGGGGCTTTTTGGGCTTTTTGCTGATTAACCTGGCGGATTTGATTTACGCCTACACCGGTTGGCGTCTGCTCGAGCAGACCGGAATTTTTGGGGACTTGTACCGTTTTCTGGCAGATATTTTGAACGTGGCAATTTTGGCGGGGATCGTGGCGTTGGCCTTTCGTCGTTTCATCCTGCGCCCCGCGACCCTGTCGACACGCGAATCGACCCTGCTCGATCCACAAGCGCGCTTCGGCATCCGCCGCGATTCGGCCATCGTGGCGGGATTCATCTTCCTGCACAACTCGGCGCGTTTACTGGGCGAATCTTACAGCGTGGCGCTTCACGGCGGCGCTGACAGTTGGCAGCCATTTATTTCAACGGTCGCAAAGCTCTGGGTGGGGATGAATGAGACAACCCTCCTGGCGGGGGAACATCTCATGTTCTGGCTCTCGCTTGGCGCGGTGGTGGCCTTCCTGCCATATTTCCCAGTTTCGAAACATATCCACCTGTTCTTCGCGCCGATCAATTTCGCGCTCAAACCCAATCGGAAATCGATGGGCGAATTGGGTTATCTCAACCTGGACGACCAGTCGATTGAACAGTTTGGCGCAGCCAGGGTCAGCGACCTGGGCTACGAGCAGCTTGTCGATGCCTATGCCTGTATCATGTGCTTCCGCTGCCAGGAAGTCTGCCCGGCCTATATCACCGGTAAAGTTCTCAGCCCGGCGGCGCTTGAGATCAACAAACGCTACAACTTCAACCACGGTGGCGGGACGGAGAAACCACTCCTTGACTTGATCCCCGCTGAAGCAGTCTGGGCCTGCACCTCCTGCGGCGCCTGTGTGGATATTTGCCCGGTGGGCAACGAGCCGATGCGCGATATTCTCGATATCCGCCGTAACCTGGCATTGATGGAAAGCGCTTTTCCCAAGCAGTTGGAAACAGCTTTCAAAGGGATGGAACGGAACATGAATCCCTGGAATGTTCCCCAGACTGACCGGATGAAGTGGGCGCAGGGGCTGAACGTGCCAACCATCGAACAGAACCCCGAACCGGATATCTTGTGGTGGGTGGGCTGCGCCCCGGCCACCGATGCCCGCGCGCAGAAAACAGCGCAGGCGTTTGTCAAAATTTTGAAAGCGGCGGGGGTCAATTTTGCGGTCTTGGGCCGCAACGAGCAATGCACCGGTGACTCAGCCCGCCGCGCCGGGCGTGAGGATATTTTCTTTGGGCTGGCTTCGGCCAATGTGGAAATTTTGAACGAGGTCAAGCCAAAACGGATCGTGACCACCTGTCCGCACTGCCTGCACACCCTCAAGAACGAATACCCGGCCTTTGGGGGGAATTATGAAGTGATTCACCACACGCAGTTGATTAACGAGTTGGTGGGGGCGGGTAAGCTACAGTTATCAGTGAGCAGTGACCAGTTATCAGTAACTTTCCACGATCCTTGTTATTTAGGGCGGCATAACGGCGTGGTTGACGCGCCGCGCAAGGTGCTGAAATCGGCTGGCAAAGTGACCGTCGAAATGCCGCGCAACAGCGCCAAATCGTTCTGCTGTGGCGCGGGCGGTGCGCAAATGTGGAAGGAAGAAGAAGCGGGCACGTCCAGGGTCAATGCCGCGCGCTTTGCCGAGGTCAAAGCCACCGGCGCAGGGCTGTTGGCTGTCGGCTGCCCATTTTGCCTGACAATGCTGACCGACGCCAGCCAAGCGGATGGAGACGCAGTGGTGGTGGTGAAGGATCTGGCCGAAATCGTGGCAGAGAGATTGAAAGCCTGATCCTGGCGCATCATTGTCCACAAGGTGTAGGTGAAATAAAACGAAAGGGCGAACCAGGGGCTCGCCCTTTCGTTTTTATCAATCGCCCTTGCTCGTTCACTTTTTCTTCGTCTTTTCTGCCGGCGCAAGCTTTGCCATCATGACGACAATCTCTTTCAATTGCAACCACCACTGATCTCGGGGGCGTTGATGTTTCTCATCCACCATGCGGTCGAAGTCGCGCATGTCATTGAACATGATTTTCCCATCTTTCAGGCCAATAAAAGCATTGTTCGTGCCCTTCTGGTCACATTCGGTGATCAGGTATTCGACACACAGGCGCGCCAGGCGCGAAGCCTGGATGCGGTCAAACGGCGAGGGGTCGCCGCCTTGCTGCAAATGTCCGAGCACTGCCGGGCGCACATCGAACAAGTCGCGGCCTTCTTCCTCGAACAAGGAGCAAATGAAACCGGTGGTGTAGATTGTATTGGCGTGCTCTGCGCGGATGATCAGACCCTGGCGCTTTCCAGCATCGAATCCCACGTTCAGGTTGGTGATATCCGCTTGTAAATCCTTGAGGGTAATGCCTTCCTCGTTGGTATAAATGCGTTCTGCACCGGTGGCCAGCCCGCTCAGCAGGGCCAGGTAGCCGCAGGCCTGACCCATTACTTCGACGACAAAACAACGCCGCGTGGCTACGGCAGATTGTTTGATTTTGTCCACCGCATCGACGATGTTGTTCAACGCGGTATCAGCGCCGATGCTGAATTCGGAGCCGGGCAGGTTATTGCTGATCGAGGCAGGCAGACACACAATCGGAATGTTGTAAGCCGGGAAGTTGACGCGCTCGTTCATCAGCTTGTACACCGCTTCGTACCCGTTCCAGCCGCCGACGACCAGCAGCGCGTCGATCTGGCTGTCTTCAATGGCGCGCGCAATTCCGTACAGATCTTTGCCTTCGGGAACCAGGCGGCTGGTTCCAAGCGCTGAGCCGCCCATGGAGGCCCAACCGCTCACGCTCATCCAGTTCATCTCTTCGACCTGGTTCTTGCTCAACCCATCGAAGCCATTCCTCACGCCCAGCATGATGTGTCCCAGATCCAGGCCAAGCCGGATTGCCGTTCGGACAGCGGTATTCATGCCTGGCGAAGGCGCGCCCGCATTCATCACCCCAATCCGAAAGCGTTTCTGGCCCGGTTCCGGCGAATGGGGCAGTGCGCGCACCATCGTTTTAAGCGTGCTGAATGCATCCTTAAAGCTGGAACTACGCAGGCTCATGGCCTTTTCATAGTCTTTCGCCGCAATGGCTTCTGCAACGGCCTTGGTCTTCTCCACACACTCCATCAAGGGTAATGGGACGATGCGGTTGGCCCTGGTGCACATGACAACGGGTTCATCCTCGGGTTTGGCATTCAGCAGGGTGATAACCGCCTGGTATCCCAAACGGGTGGCCAGGTTGCGATCATAGCAGCTTGGACGCCCACCACGCTGGACATGTCCCAGCACGGTGACGCGCACCTCCTCGCCCAGGGCCTCCTCCAAGACTTTCTGCACTTCGCTGCTGCCGATATAATTCCCATCGCGGTCATGCGCGCCTTCTGCCATCATGATGATGTGGTCACGCCGTCCAGCCTTGGTCCCGGCTTTCAAGCGCTCGATCATCACCTCCTGCCAGTTATCGACATCCGGCGGCGCTTCGGGGATCAAAACCCAGTCTGCGCCGGTAGCCAGCGCGCCAAACAGGGCCAGGTAGCCGCAATTTCGCCCCATGACCTTGACGATAAAGGTGCGCTGGTGGCTGGCCGCCGTGCTGGCGATGGCGTCCACGGCCTCGGTAATCCGGTGCAGGGCGCTGTCGACGCCGATAGTCATATCGGTGCCGTGAAAATCATTATCGATGGAACCGACCAACCCGGCGACCAGCAGGTTTGGGTACTCGGCGGCTTTCTCGGCAGTGATCTCGCCGCTCTGGGCCAGTTCCTTGACGAGAGACGGCCATTCCTGGCGGAACAGATTCGCCCCGGTCAGTGAGCCGTCGCCGCCGACGACAATCAATCCGTCGATGCCTTGCTCGATCAGGTTAAAAGCGGCTTTGCGGCGGCCTTCGCGCGCGCGGAACTCCTCGCTGCGCGCGGTTCCAATGAGGGTGCCGCCGCGCTGTAAAATCCCGCTGACTGAGTCCCAATCCATCTTGCGGATGCGCTCACCGCCTTCCACCAGACCCTGGTAGCCTTCATAGATTGCATAAACTTCGGCGCCTTTATCGATGCCGGTACGCACGACAGCCCGAACGGCGGCATTCATGCCCTGGGCATCGCCTCCGCTTGTCAAAACAGCAATTCGCTTTTTTGCCATGGTTTTCTAAAACTCCTGTTTCCTGATAATTCAACCTAATTGTACAACCATGCCAGGGTTTTTAGGCTACAAAAATAGACTATTTCTGCTGTTTGGGAATCTCCATGATAGGGCCTCCGCATGAAAAATCTCGAAGACCCAAAAAGTATTCTTGTCAAAACAAGCAAAAAGTCGTATAGTGGCTTTAAGGCCTATCCTTTCAGAAAAAAAATCATCCGCAATCAGATTGCATACTGTACATTGGCGAAAATCGAAAA
>DHVZ01000097.1:0-365 GCA_002412925.1 Anaerolineales bacterium UBA5195
TGCCCCTTGACCGTGCTGAGCGCCAAGAAAAGCTGTTGGCCGATCTCTGCATTGGAATGCCCATCGGCGATGAGGTGCATGATTTCGAGTTCGCGATCGGTGAGCGGTTCAATCATTTCAGATTTTGGATTTGCGACACCTGCACTCCCTGGCACTGCCCGCCAGGACAAGTGTGCGTACGGTGCAAGTGTTTTGGATTGGGAAGTGACATCCAGTGATTGCGGGAAAAAATCCAAAATGCGATTCGCATACCCGAATAAAGGGTGAGTGGGGGACGCAAGCGGCAACACCTGCTCTGCATCCGCAGTGCGGTGCAGGTGTCGAAAATCAGAAATCAACAATTGCATCGCTTCGCCCTCATCCAC
>DHVZ01000097.1:526-2740 GCA_002412925.1 Anaerolineales bacterium UBA5195
GTAATCCGCCTTATCTGCGACTGTGAGGGCGCGTTCCTGCGCCCAGACTTGAGCCTTGTCCAATCGCCCTTGTTTGAGATAAACCCGCGCCTGGTGGGCTTCGACCGGTTGCAACATGGGAACCGGGTTTTTGATGTAGACTCGCCTGGCTTCATCGAAGGATTCGAGTGCGGCATCCCACTCCCTGGCGGATTCTTTGATGTGAGCTTGAGCCAGATTCCAGCGGTAGGGCCAGTCTATCAGGGTTGTGCGTTGACCCAAGTCCGCAGCAGTTTGCAGAGACTGAGCGAACTCGGCATCATCGCCTCGTTCGTAAGCAATCATGGCTAATCCCAGGTGATGATGGGCGGTAACCACTTGCGCTTCCTGACCAAGCGCCTCAGCCTTTTGCAAGGTTTGTCTGAGAGCCTTTTCGGCTTCGCCCAGGTGCCCCAAGATCACTTGCATATCAGCTACAACGAAGGCGCTGGCAATCACATACATTTGATTGCCCAATTTTTGCATGTCATCCATCCAGGTGCGCATGGCTTGCAGCGAGGCTTCCACGTTGCCGGTAGCCCAGTGAGTAAACCCGAGGGTGATGGCAGCTTGTGCGCGGAGGTAAAGATCATCATCAGGAATGATCTGAATGGACAGCTCGGCATATTTCACCGTTTCGGCCAGGTCGCCTTGGTTTTGGGCGTTGGAGGCGCGGATTAGGGCAATGTTTCCCAGTAGGGACTTTGAATCATGCTGATCCAGCGTGCCAGCCAGAGCATGCTCGGCATTCTGCAGGGATGTTTCGCTTGGCTCAACCTCCCCTGCATTCGAAAACGCCCACGCCATTTGGACACACAACCAGGGCCGGGAATAAATCGCCGCCTGGGGTAGTTTTTTTACCCAGCCAAGCCAGGCTGTGGTTTGGAAACTGTGTTCCATTTCCTGCCATGCCGCCTCGGTTAGGCGCGCTGCTCGCTCCCAATCGCGGGCCTCGAGGGCGTGGTGAAAGGCTTGGGCCAGGTTGGCATTGTTCTCATACCACGTGCTCGCGCGCAGGTGATCTTCGGGAAGCTCCCGGGGTTGACCAAGACGCTGGCGGAGTAGATCTCCGAACAAATGGTGATATCGATACCAAAGTCGTTCATTATCCAGAGGGACAATGAACAGATTGGCGCGTTCGAGATATTCTAGGGTTTCCTGCCCGGAAGTGGAGGGGTCAAGCAGGACAGCGTTACAAAGCGGGCCGCACATGCGATCAAGGATGGAGGTGCGCAACAGGAAGGCTTGAATCTTTTCTGACTGCTGGTGCAAAACCTCTTCAACCAGGTAGTCGAGCACGAAACGATGGCTGCCCGTGAAGGATTTGATAAAGGTAGTGGCATCTTGGTGTGCCTGCATGGAGATAGCTGCCAGTTGCAGACCAGCAATCCAACCTTCTGTGCGAGTTTCCAATGCCGCGATATCTACTGCCGAGAGATCCAGTCCCATCGCCTTGTTGAGAAATTCGGCGGCTTCGGCGGGGATAAAACGCAGATCGGCAGCGCGCAATTCTGTCAGTTGGCCGCGGGCACGTAAGCGGGCCAGCGGCAGGGCTGGGTCTTCGCGTGTGACAATGACCAGGTGCATCTGCGGCGGTTGGTGATCGATCAGGAATGCCAGAGATTGATCGATTAGTTGAGAATCGAGCAAGTGATAATCATCAAGGATGAGCAAAAAATGCTCTGGGATGCTCGAAATCTCGTTGAGCAAGGCTGTCAAAATCGCTTCAATTTGGAGCGGCTGAGATGATTGGAGTAGACCTAACACCCCTTCTCCAATATCCACCACAATTATTTGCAAAGCCGCGACGAGGTAAGTCAGAAAACGTGTAGGGTCGTTGTCCCCTTCGTCCAACGAAAGCCAGGCAACCGGTCGTCCACAAACTGCGACCCATTCGCTGGCCAGCGTGGTTTTCCCAAACCCGGCAGATGCTGAGATTAGGGTCAGCTTGCATCCCAAAGAGAGCCCCTCGTTCAGGCGCTCGATCAGGCGCGAACGCAGGACAATTTTAGGCCGAGGTGGGGGAATATAAAGTTTCGTGGCTAAAACCGGCGCGGGCATAGATCAATTATACACATCCACCAAAATTAAAAAGCGTTTCAACAAAGGTCAGGAAACTTTAATGAAAAAATCTTGGCCTTCGAAAGTACCTGAGACTACCAGTGGAATAACCCAACCTTTTTACGGGTTATTCCG
>DHVZ01000109.1 GCA_002412925.1 Anaerolineales bacterium UBA5195
TCTGCTGGATTGGTCGCCAGACAAAGTCTACCAGGAATATCGTCGCCGCTTTGGCGTTGAATGCAGCTATCGGATCTTACGGCGTTTGCGAGCCACAACAACTTCCCGTAATCCAGTCTTGCGCTTTTTCTTGCTGAGCCTGGGTTTGATCCTGACCAATGTTTGGGTCCTTCTCCGTTGGGAGTTCGCTCGTTTACTCGCAACCGGCCTGCGCCGCGTCGATGAAAAGTTATTCCGCCTTCATCGATTTAGCAAACTACTAATCCGCTCCATTGAAAAACTTTACGGCACAATTTCTGCCATCCCTACTCACCTTTCACCGCAATCTGTGATTTACTGAATTTGGCTTTTTAGAAATGCCAAGTAGTATTTTGCGAGGCGGTGGATTCACCCTGTTACTGCTCAAAGACCGTCAAAAGATTTTCATGCCTCGGAGCGTGGCTTTACCCAATGTCATGGGGCAACTGAGTTTTTGAAACAAACTCATCTGGCTTTGGGAAGCTACTACAGTGCCCAGGCAAACGCCGCCCAAGTATCATAGTCTGTGTCACAAACTACCAAAAACAAAACGCGCCGCCCAACCGGCAACACGTTTTTTATCACCAAATTAATCAATGAAGCAATCACCCATTTACGGCGCTTCGCGCATGACATAACCCACGCCGCGCACGGTATGGATCAGGCGTGGAAGGGTTTCGTTAACTTCGAGTTTCTGGCGCAAGTAGCGGATGTAGACTTCGAGAACATTGCTCTCTCCGCCAAAATCATAGCCCCAGACGCGGTCGAAAATCACTTCGCGGGTCAGAACCTGGCGCGGGTGGCGCAGGAACAGGTCGAGCAGCTCATATTCCTTGGCAGTCAACTGAATCAGCTTGCCGCCGCGCATGGCCTCGCGCGAACCGGTATCCAGCGTTAAATCGGCAAACTTGAGCACCTGCACACGCTCTGGCTTGGTACGCCGCAGCAGGGCGCGGATGCGCGCCAGCAGTTCATCCAGATTAAACGGTTTGACCATGTAATCATCGGCCCCGGCATCCAGACCCTGCACACGATCCTGGATGGTGTCCTTCGCCGTCAGGATCAACACCGGAACCCTGCCTCCCAGGCGCAGGCGGTGGCAGACTTCGAGACCATCCATGCCGGGGAGCATCCAATCCAGGACAACCAGATCGGGCGCATGGTCGCGTGCCAGGTTCAGTCCGGCGCGGCCATCGCTGGCCACATCGACCACATAACCTTCGTAAGCCAGCCCTCGCTGGAGCAGTTTCAAAATTGCCTGATCATCTTCGATGATGAGAATTCTCTCGTTCATGTCATTCTCCTTTCCCTGGTAACGTGGCACTAATAAGATTATACACATTCTTGGCTTAAAAGTCGATTTTGGTGATTACCCATATGGTAGAATTTTAACGTGTTCCCGCCAGGCATCCCCCTCGCGAAAAGGTTGTTCGACCTGTTGGCCGCCACAATCGGACTACTGGTCATGTCCCCCATTTTGCTTATGGTGGCTGTCTTGGTGCGCATTTATCATGGCCGCCCGGCGCTGTTCGGGCAGGAAAGACCGGGGCTGCGCGGACAGCCTTTCCGCATCTTCAAATTCCGTACCATGACGAATTCCCGCTCCGCAGACGGCAGACTGCTCCCCGACGAGCAAAGGCTGACTCCACTGGGCCGTTTCCTGCGTGCGAGCAGCCTGGATGAATTCCCGGAGCTTTTCAATGTGCTGCGTGGTGAAATGAGTCTCGTTGGCCCGCGTCCGCTGCTGATGCAATACCTCGAACGTTACAGCCCCGAACAGGCACGCCGCCATGACATGCTGCCCGGCATCACCGGCTGGGCGCAGGTCAATGGGCGTAATGCGCTCACCTGGGAAGACAAATTCCGCTTTGATGTGTGGTATGTAGACAATTGGTCGGTCTGGCTCGATCTCAAAATTCTATTCCTGACGGTCTGGAAGGTCTTCAAACGCGAAGGGATCAGCCAGCCAGGACACGCAACGATGGAAGAATTTATGGGCAACCCAAAATCCTGACAGTTTGAAAACGTGTCAGGATTTTCTATTATATTTCTGACAATTTCTCTCCCATTCAGGTATTAAAATATATGTGTACCCCCGATGGGCTTATGGAGTCAAGAGTGCCGCATTTGGGGTATGAGCGTGCGTATGCACGCTCATACCCCAAATGCGGGGCCTACCACCGAGATTCCCAAAGAGCCAAATATATTCACGAAATTAATCATCAATGATTTCACACTTCACCTTTTAGGAGAAAACGCATGACCACACGCACATCTTCAGCAGAATGGAAAGGTACACTCAAGGAAGGCGCTGGAACCATGAAATTGGCCAGCGGCGCTTACGAAGGGCCGTATACCTTCGCTTCGCGTTTTGAATCCGGCCAGGGCACCAATCCCGAGGAATTGATTGGTGCGGCGCACGCCGGGTGCTATTCGATGTTCCTGTCGGCGCTGCTGAGCAAGGAAGGTTTCACCCCGGCGCGCATCGCCACGACTGCCACTGTTCATCTGACCGAAGGGCCGACCATCAGCCTGATTGAACTGAACTGCGAGGCTGAAGTACCAGGCGTGAGCGCCGAAGTTTTCCAGGAAAAAGCGCTGGCCGCCAAAGCCGGCTGCCCGGTCTCCAAAGTCCTGGCCGCGACAGAGATCAAGTTGACCGCCACATTATTGAAGTAAGTTTCCACCTGTAAGCCCAACCTTTTCCGCGACCCCGCAAAATTGCGTGGGGTAAGCGGTCACCAAGGACACGAAGGCTTCACATAGTTTTTATGCTTTGTGGTCCTTGAACAAAAAATACGCGGAAAATCTCCGCGTATTTTTTGTGATTACTTCGCACTTATTCTTGATTTTTCACGATAAACGCCATTCCTTATATTGCAGCAAAATGGGGATGACGATAACGGTGCATACCAGGATTCCCAGGATGACAATCACATCAGTGTTGCCTGATTGCGATTCGAGAGCAGCCAAGGTTGCTTTAACTTTTGGCTGGGGTGTGACGATCTCTTCCAGAACCGGTTCAGGCAGCCGATACACTTTACACGAGGCCATTAACAAGCCAAGTGTGAGAAAAATGCCCAGGTGGCGCAAATTTTTTAGCATAGGTCGTAATTCACCAAATCGGGTGATGAAGTTTCACCCTAGTATAACACGAGCCTAATTCGCACAATTCTTATCAAATATTAACTTGTCATGTATAATCTTAATTGTGTGATTTGAAAAAATGCAGCGACATCAAAATGCAAGATAAAGCGGGTATCAGGCTTGCGCAACCGTGGGACGCGAAGAGGTGAAGCATGCAAAAGAAATTAGTGCCAGTTTTGATCCAGGCCATCCTCGTTGTTTTCCTGGGGGCCGGGATTGTCAGCGCAAGGCCGGCCTCTGTTCCAGGGGACGACCTGACTGTCGGCGCGCAGCTCTATGATAAGTGGTATGCAGTCCTCCAAGTAACTCCGCCAGATGGGAACATGCCAATCTGGGAGCGCCAGTCCACCAATACCCGCTCTGGGCCGGAAACCTGGCGCTGCGCCGAGTGTCACGGCTGGGATTACAAAGGCTCAGAAGGCGCGTATGGCTCCGGGTCACACTTCACGGGTTTCCCGAATGTGATGAAACTCGCGGCAGAGTTGCCCGCCGAGGAGATCGTGGCCCACCTGAAAGGTTCCAAAGACCCCTCGCACGATTTTTCCAAATACATCGATGATGCCAACCTGAACAAACTGGCCCGGTTCCTGAAAGAAGGTCTGGGAGATGACAGCGCCTTGATCGATTCCGTTACCCTGAAAGCCAAAGGCGGTGATTTGGCGCGCGGTAAGCATTTGTTTGAGAGTACTTGCGCCAGGTGTCATGGTATGGATGGTAAAACCATCGTATTTCGCGCTGAGGGTGTCGACGAGTATCTTGGCACGGTCGCCAGCCGTGACCCTTATCGCTTCCTGCACCGCACCCGCTTTGGTGTCGCCGGAACCGAAATGCCGGTTGGCCGTGACCTGGGTTGGAAACCCGCTGACGAGGTGGCTGTCCTGGCTTATGTCCAAAGCTTGCCGACCGGGTTTGAATCTGAGCCCCAGAGCAACGTCGGAGAGGGTTCAGAACCTTCTCCCAAGTTGGGCGGCCCGCAGGGTGGCCTGGCAGGTGGTCTGCTGACCGGTTTGGCAGCCTTCTTTGGAATGTTGGGCGGCAGCGTCATATTCCTGTTCGGCCTGCTGGTGCTTGGGATGCTGGTGGTCTGGGTGCTGCGTAAAAGAAAGTAATGGGACCAGGGTGCGATGCACTTTTCATGAGGAGATAATCGATGCAAAAATTGTTCGCGCTACTTAAACGGCAGGAAACCCAGATTATCTTGTTAATCGGTTTCCTGAGCGTGATCAGCGGGGGAGCCTGGGGAGTTTACCAGACCCAGATTCCACCCGAGCAGCCGCTTCAATTCCCGCACAACATTCACGTTGGCCTGCAAATCCAGTGCCTGTATTGCCACCCCGGGGCGCAACGCCAGGCCTCGGCGGGGTTGCCGACCCAGCAGAAGTGTTGGGCCTGCCACGGGCAGTTGAAAAAATATTTCCAACCGGCAGTACCAGTCGAACAGTGGCCGCCCGAATTACAAAAACTGGCGGCTTTCGTCAAAAATAATGAGCCGATTAATTGGGTACCAGTTTACCAGGTTCCTGATTTCGTCCATTTTAACCACCGCCCACACATTGCCGCTTCACTCAACTGCGAAACCTGTCATGGTGACATGAGTAAAAAGACGGTGGCGACCCTCGAACAGACAGTCAACATGGGCTGGTGCATCAATTGTCACCAGGCGAAGACCATCGACGACCCAGAAAAACGTATCAAACTACTCGATTGCGGGACGTGCCATTACTAAAACATGGAGTCCACCGGCTTGCCGGTGGTGGAGCGACAAGCCGCTCCACTCCAAGAGAGGAACTTCAATGACCGAAAAACTTTCCCGGCGCGATTTTCTGAAGCTGGCGGGACTGGGCCTCGCGGGGACAACTGTCCTGACCGGCTGCGGCCCGGCTTCCCGCTATGTGACCCGCGAACCGTATACCAAGATGCCGGAATACAACTACAACGGGCAAAGCACCTACTTTGCCACCACCTGCCGCGAGTGCGCTGCGGGCTGCGGGCTGGTCGTCCGCACCATGCAGGGACGCGCGATCAAGACCGAGGGCAACAAATACAACCCGGTCAACCTGGGCAAGACCTGCGCGCGCGGGCAGGCCACCCTGCAAGGGCTCTATAACCCTGACCGGGTGCAAAATCCCGTCCGCAATTCGCGCGGCGAGAGCGACCCAACCGGCGTAAAAGCTTGGACAGACATGGATTGGGAGGCTGCAATCGGGATCGTCGAACAGTCACTCCAAGCGCCCGCCGAAGTTCAGTTCCTTTTAGGACTGGCTCCCGACCACCTGTTCGACCTGGTGGCGGATTTGTGCAAATCGATCGGCGCGCCCGCGCCTATTCGTTATGGTGCCTTGGGCACGTTTGAAGCGCGAGCCACGCTGGGCGAGGCCTCCCGCGCCGTTTTCGGCAGGCCCGACCTGCTCTTTTTCGACCTGGCCAACGCCGAAACCACCATTTCGTTTGGCGCAAATTTCCTTGAGACCTGGGTTTCGCCAGTGGCTTACACCCGCGGCTTTTCGCGGATGCGCCAGGGAGCGCCCGGCAAACGTGGACATCTCGTCCAACTTGAGCCGCGCCTGAGCCAGACCGCCGCCAAAGCCGACGAATGGCACGCGATTTTGCCCGGTACCGAAGGGCTGGTCGCCGCCGCGCTTGGCAAACTCTACGCTGAAAAGAAAATCGGAACCGTCCCCGCCGCCTTTGAAGTGGACGTTCAGGCCGCGGGTGAAGCCTCGGGCCTGGGCCTGGAACATCTCGAACACCTGGCTGACTTGCTGGTCAAGGCCGAACATCCGCTGGTCATTCCTGGCGGGGCGGCGCTGGCCCACGAAAACGGCCTGGAAACCGCCAAAGCCATCCTGGCATTGAACGCCCTGCTGGATAACCTGGGCAAACCTGGCGGTGTGTTTCACACCGCGGCCTCACCACTCGGCGAGGAGTATCGCCGTCCGGCCTCGGCGAAAGAAATGAGCGAATTGGTAACACGCATGAACGAAGGCAAAATCAAAACATTGTTCGTCCATGGCGTTAACCCGCTTTTTGAACTACCCAAAGCGCTCGGCTTCGAAGCGGCGCTGATCAAGGTGTCAACCGTCATCTCGTTTGCGACTTTTCTGGATGAGACGGCCATGGCCGCCGATTTTATTTTCCCCGACCACCACGGCCTGGAGTCATGGGGCTACCAACGTGTGGCGACTGGCACCGGGCAGAGCACGCTTTCGGGCGCCCAGCCGGTCATCGCGCCGTTTTACAACACCAAATCGACCATTGACGTCCTGCTGGCCGCCGCCAAGCGGTTGTCGAGCAACGTCGAGACACTACCCTTCAACGATGAAGTCGAATTTATTCAGAGCAAAGTGGCGGGCGTGGTCGAAACGGAAGGCGGTTTCTACCGCGCCGCTGACCTGCCTTCGTTCTGGGCGCTTTTTCAACAATTTGGGGGCTGGTGGAAAAATGAGAGCGGTTTGGGTGCGCCGGAAAAAGGGACCCAGATTTGGGACAAACTGAACCTGACCCAGGCAAAAACCGAAGGTGAGTTCCACCTGCTGGTTTATCCATCACCGGTAATGGCCGAAGCGGGTGCGAACAAGCCCTGGCTGCAAGAAATTCCTGACCCAATGACGACCGTCATGTGGAATTCGTGGGTTGAAATCAATCCGCACACCGCCGAGTTCCTCGGCCTCCAGAACGACGATCTGGTGCGGATTATATCCCCCTTCGGCGCGGTGGAAGTTTCGGTTTACAAATATCCCGCCATTCGCCCGGATGTGGTGGCGATCCCGTTCGGGCAGGGGCATACTGCTTATGGGCGGTATGCAGAAAACCGGGGAGTCAATCCAGCAGATTTATTCGGGACGAAAACGAACGGAGCGGGCGACCTGGCTTTCGCCGGGACGAAAGTCCGCATCGAAAAAACCGGCAAGAAACGTGAGCTTTCACGCCTGGAAAGCAAGCTGGGTGTGTACGCTGAAGGTCTGGAGGAGCATTAGCAATGGCGGATAACCCAAAAATCCCTGAGTTTAAAGCTGAATGGAAAGAAGGCGAAGCAGGCCGTTGGGGCGTCGCCATCGATATGGATCTATGCACGGGCTGCCAGGCCTGTGTGGCCGCCTGCTCGATGGAAAACAATGTCCCATTCGTGGGTGAGGAAATGGCCGGGTACGGACGGCAGATGTCGTGGATCCGCGTCGAACGCCTGTGGGAAGGCGAGTTCCCCGAAGTGAAAGCCACACCCTTCCAGCCGGTGATGTGCCAGCAGTGCGGTGCCGCGCCCTGCGAACCGGTCTGCCCGGTCTTTGCCACTGTTCACAGCCAGGCCGAACAGCTCAATTTACAGGTTTACAACCGCTGCGTGGGCACGCGCTACTGCGCGAACAACTGCCCTTACGTGGCGCGCGTCTTCAACTGGGCCGATTTTGAGCGCCCCGAGCCGCTCCCGAACCAGTTCAACCCAGATGTGACCGTCCGCCGCCGGGGTGTGATGGAAAAATGCACCTTCTGCATCCAGCGCATCCACAAAGCCGACGATCAGGCCAAATCGGAAAGCCGTGAAGTGATGGATGGCGAGGTCGTTCCGGCCTGCGCCCAGGCCTGCCCGGCGGAGGCGATTGTCTTTGGCCGCCTGGACGACCCCCAGAGCAAGGTCAGCAAGCTCTCGAAGGATAAACGCTCCGTCCACCTGCTCGAAGAACTCGGCACCCAGCCGCGCGTCAGTTATCTGATGGGAGGTTCGAATGGCAATCTCGGCTAACGCCCTACCCCACGCCCACACGGACCCCGCCTCGCACGGGGCAGGCGACCACGAGGCCGAACTGCGCAAAGAGCACCTGATGCTCGACCCCAAGCCGCGCGGCGAAATGAACGCGCTGGTGATGGACTCGATGACCTCCTCCTCCTGGAAGTTCTGGGCTATGGCCGGCTTGATGGCACTGATCACCGCCGTTGGGCTGTTCGGCGCCTGGGGTTATTCCATCTCCGAAGGCATGTATACGGCCAGCGTCAACCGCCCGATGTACTGGAGCTACTTCCTGGTGCATACCGTTTTTTGGATTGGGATCAGCCACGCCGGGACCTTCGTCTCGGCCCTGCTGCGAGTCTTTAAAGCGGAATTCCGCCGCCCCTTCACCCGCGCCGCCGAACTGATGACGACTTTCGCCCTGGTCCAGGCCGGGATCCACATTTTCGCCCACATGGGGCGCGTCTGGCTGGCTTACTGGATGTTCCCGCTCCCCAACCAGCGCCAACTCTGGACGAATTTCCACTCGCCGTTGATGTGGGATTTTCTGGCGATCAACACCTACCTGCTCTCCTCGACGATGTACCTGTTTCTGCCGCTGATCCCCGACCTGGCGATGGCCCGCGACCGCTCGACCGGCTGGCGCAAGACTCTCTATCGCCTCCTGGCGCTGGGTTTCCGCGGCACCGAATCAGAATGGACGCATCTGCGGATTGCCCTGAATATCTTTGCCTTTGCAATTTTGCCAGTCATGTTCTCCGTTCACACCATTGTTTCCTGGGATTTTGCGGCGGCGATGCGGCCCGGCTGGAACTCAACCATCTTTGGCCCGTATTTCGTGGTCGGCGCACTGCAATCGGGCGTCTCGGCGGTGGCGATGGTGGTCATCACCGTCCGCGCCACGATGAAGAACATGAAGTATTTTGTGCGCCCCGAGCATTTCGATGCGCTCGGCAAGCTGATGCTGATTATTTCGATGGCCTGGGCCTATTTCTTCTTCAACGATTACATGGTCCAGTGGTATGGCGGCGACAAATGGACGGATGCCTTGCTGCACTTCCACGAGGCAGGCCCTGGCGGTTGGATTTGGTTCATGATGCTGATTACCAACATCGCTGTCCCCTGGCTGATACTCTGGAACAAGAACTGGCGGCGCAATCCGTGGATTTTATTCAGCGTTGGCCTGCTCGCCAATGTGGGCATGTGGGCCGAACGCTTCATCATCATCCCGGTCTCACTCCAAATCAACCGGATGCCCTTCATGTGGGGGCACGGAGTCAAAATCTGGCATTCACAATTCCCCTACGTCAGTGTCGAAATTCCCATTTTCGTCGGCTCAATTGCGTTCTTTATCCTGCTCTACATGCTGGCTTCCAAACTCATCCCGCTCGTGCCAGTCTGGGAAGTGCAGGAAGGCCAGATGGCGCACTCGATCCGGCGCTATGGCAAAGAACCCGTCGTTTCGGTGGCGGATTTGGAATAGCCCTCACCCCCAACCCCTCTCCCAACCTGGGAGAGGGGGGAGGAAACTATGACTGAAAAGAATCTCCTTCTCGCCATTTTTGAAGATATTGACCCAGCCGCCCAGGCGGTGGATAAACTGCGCGCGCTGGGCATCCAGGATGAGCACGTCACCGTCATTTCGGGCACACCCATTACCGAGGCCATGCTTGGGCGCAAACCCAAATGGAGCAACGTTAATCGCTTTGCAGGCGGCGGCGCTTTGGTTGGCTTTGCTGTGGGGTGTTTCCTGGCTTTTGGCACGCCGCAAATGTATCCGATCATCGTCGGCGGCCAGCCGCTGATTCCCGTCCCGCCCTCGATCGTGGTGCTGTTCGAGATGACCATGCTGGTCATGCTGATCAGCACCTTCCTGGGTGTTTTTCTCGACAGCCGCTTCCCGAGCTACACGCCCACCGAATATGTGGCCGAAATCAGCGATGGGCGCATCGCCCTGCTGATTGAGTGCGCCACAGACCTGGAAAAGAACGTGGAAACTTCCCTGAAAGAAATCGGCGCAGAGTCAGTAAAACGCGCCCAGGCGGAGGCCCTATGAGTCTGATCCAACGCTTGATTCTGGTGCTGGCTGTCGCCCTGCTGCTCTTCGGCGTGGTGATGACCTTTACCTACGACATCATCAAAATCGAGTGGATTTCCTTTATGGAAATCCAGCCCTCTTTCAAACCGATGGAACACCCCCTGCCAGTGGCGAACCGTTCCATCCCGGTCGAGGGCGCAGCCTACATCCCTGGCCAGGGTTCGCCCCTCAACCCTGTCCCTGCCGACGAAGTTTCCGTCGAGCGTGGGCGGATTCTGTTCTCGCTGAACTGCGCCCAGTGTCACGGGCCGAACGGCGAGGGAAATGGCATTATTGGCGGGGCCATCGTCTGGCCGCCCGCCAACCTGACCAGCCCGGTGGTGCAAACCAAGGCCGATGGCGCACTGTTCCTGACCATTTCGAACGGCATCCAGGGCGCGGATGGACAAATCCACATGCCCGCCTTGAACGAAAACCTGACTGTGCGCGATCGCTGGGATGTGGTCAATTACATCCGCACGCTCAAAACTACGCCAATCCCGCAGCCCTAGGAGTTCCCAATGAAAGATAACACCCAAAACATTATCTTCGGGGTTCTGGTTGGCCTGCCAGCCATGCTCATCATTTGGGTCTTTGCCCTGTATTTCTTTGGCTGCGGGACAAACAATACCTGCACCGGAATTCCCCAGCCAGACCGTACACCGGTCCCGACTCTGATCGCCGCCACCCTGCCCGCTCCCAAAGTTGGGGTGGAGGCCATCGCCGCGAAACCCCGCTGCCGCGTAGCTGCGGTGGATTTGATCGGCGCCTGGATTGGCGCGGGCTTCCCCGAAACGGAAACATTCGAATTCAAGGATGTCAAAGACCAGACCTGCACCGCCACTTTCGCAGATGATGTCCAGAAACTCTTCCTGGAAGCCAACCTGTGGTATGACGGTGCGCCTGCCTGCACCACCTGCCACTATGCCGATGTGGCCAAAGCCACAAAAAACATGGACTTGAGCAGTTATACCGGGATTTTGGCCGGTTCCAACCGCGTGGATGGCAAACCCAAGGGGGATGATCTTCTTGGCGGAGGAAATTGGCAGAATGCCCTCTTGTATCAGGTACTCTACGCCCCGGATGGCAAAACGGAAATTAATCGCCCGGCCATGCCGCTCGGCCGTCCGGCCAACGTTCCGGCCAGCGGCCCTGTCATTGCGGCCGGAATACCGCCGTTACCGGACAATTAAAGTCAGTAGTTCACATACCAAAAATCGGAAATTCTCCCAACTTTCGTGAAGTACTGATAGTCAGCCGATGAATTGAGAAGAGACCTCCCCGGTCTATACAAAGACCGGGGAGGTCTCTTCTCAATTGTTTCTCGATAATTTGTTGTTTATGTAAAGCCAACTCACTCCTCTTCACTTTTCTTTTCTTTCGCCAAGGGTTCGTCCTGCTTTTTCTCGCGGGTCAAGACATAGACCAGGATTAAGCCCAGGCCAAAAAACATCGGCAGCAGACCAGCCAGCATCCAGGGGCCAAAACCAAAGGGGAGTTTGGTTCCAAACATGAAGCCTAGAGGCCACATCCCAATGATGGTTGCCAGGCCGATGGCCGTGATCAGGATACCCCAGATCAACGCGCCTTTCCCGTTTCCGTTTTGCCGGACTGGCTTCAGCAAACCTTTTTCAGCTAGCTTGAGGGTTTCCTGGTAGCTGAGATAACGCATCAGCACAATGAAACCCAGAACCAGGAAAACAAAGGTTAATCCGCCTGCGCATGGAATAAAGTCATTCATTTTCTTTTCTCCTTATTATTGGGTCGCTTCGAGGGTGAGATTGCCATTATTGGTTTTGACGGTCAAGAGAGCGCCGCCGCCATTGATTTTGCCCTGGAGGTGTTTTGTCTTCACTTCCCCTTTCACAGTCAGCGTCAGTTCAAAATCAGAGTTGATTTCGCCAAACTCTGTTTTCAAATCGACATCGATGGCTGTCCCGGCAGGCAGGCTGAGTTTCAAGTCGCCGAATTCGCTGGTTACACTGTGCGGCCCCGCGCCCAAGGAACCAGAAAAAGTCACCGAGCCGTTTTTGGACGAAAGGTCGAGCGTGGCGCTGTCAGCGTTTAGCACTTCAACGTCGCCAAATTCAGAATGCGCCGTCACCTGGCCCTGCGCGTCATCCACGGAGATCTTGCCATTCTTGGCTTCCAACTCATAGATCATGGCCTTGACGCCGATCAGGGTCAGGTCGCCAAACTCGCTGTTCATGCCAAGCTTTCCAGCGAGGTCAATTTTCTCCAGCCTGACCGCGCCATTCGTGGAATGGAACTCCGCCATCCCGGCCTGGCTGTTGCTGATAGAAATCCCGCCAAATTCACTGGTTGCCTTGAAGAGGCCGCTGGCCTTGATACCCGTTAAATCTAGCTCGCCATTGGTCGATGCAATCATTACCTCCGAACCCTGGATCGTCCCAGCCGTAATTCTGCCAAACTCGGATGAAAGCGTGATCTTCTTGTCTGACAGGATGTTTTTGGCAGTGATCTTCCCGTTGCTCGATTGCCCGCTGACCTCACCTCTCACATCTTCCAGGCTCAGGTCGCCGAATTCGGTTTGCAGGTCAGCACTGCCAGTTGTTCCGCTCAAGGAGAGGTTCCCGTTAGCTGAAGTGACCATCACGGCTGTTTCTTTCGGCACTGTGATAGTGAACTTGACATTTCCACTGCCCGGCCCAATCTGCAGGACATTGATTTCGACCGGCTGCTCGACGCGGATGGTCAGTTTGTTCCCGGTCTGGTCGTAGACAATTTTCAGGCCTTTCAGGGCAGCCTGCGCCTCAGCCTCATTGCTGCCCCAGGCAGTTTTTTCAGCTTTGACGTTGATCTGTCCGTCCCCGCCAGCAACTACGCTGACATCGCCAAAGTCGTTGATCACCGCCAGGTGGGCGGGTGTGTTGACGGTCAGCGTTTTCTCCTCGGTGGTTTTGGCTGAAGCGGTTTTTGCGCCCAGACGAACGTGGACGCCGCTCTCCTGAGCCATTTGCGCTCCTGTCCAGACTGCATACAGACTGGCCCCGCAGGTCGCCATCAGCGCGATCACCAGAATACTTGCTATAATCCATTTACTTTTCATTCAAAAAGCCTCCGATTTCTTGTTTTCATAGAGTTTGACCAGAGAAATCAAAAAAAGTTTCAGGAGGATGATGAAATTCGCCCTCAATTATTCCCTGCCTGCCCTGGCTCTCTGGCGCGACGACCCATCCGCCTTCGACTTGCTCAAGCTGCCCGCCTGGGACCGGCTTGTCGCTGAAGTCAGCGCCGTGTATCCCGCTTATATCCATTTCCCGCTCAAGGTGACTGGCGGCGCGGGTATTGTCTATGACGGAGAGACCAAACGTCCGGTGGATTTTTCACGCCTCGAAAGATTGATGCTCCAAACCGCCACCCCGTTGGTCAACCTTCACCTTGCTCCGGCAATCCGGCATAATCCAGATCTCACTCCCGATGACTTTTCGCCACCCGCCGTGGAAGAGATTACCCGGCGCATGATCTGCGACGTCAGCAGCCTGACCCGCCATTTCGGCGCAGAAAACATCATCGTTGAAAATGACACCGGCGACCCCGGTATCGTCAACGCTGCAATCCTGCCTGAAGTTATCGAGACGGTCATTCGCGAAACCGGCTGCGGCCTGTTGCTGGACCTGGCGCATGCCCGTATCGCCGCCCGCACCCTGAAACTGGAGGCCAAAGACTACCTCTCGCGCCTGCCCACCGGGCGCATCCGCGAAATCCACATTACTGGCATCCAATACCTCGGTCCCGAATGGCAGGCCAGATTGAACGCCGCTGGCGCCATTGCGCCCAAAAAAATTTCCCGCTATCGCGATCGCTGGATGGATCACCTGCCGATGACTTCCGCAGACTGGGATTTTATCGCCTGGGCCGGGGAGCAAATCCACAGCGGGGCGTGGAGAGAACCCTGGGTGACCTCCTGCGAATACGGCGGCGTTGGCGGCTTTTTCGAAGCCGTCCTGGACGAATCCGTCCTCCGTGAACAAGTTCCGCGTCTGGGGAAAATCTTGAAAGGTTGAAACTTTTCCCTGCGCAGCTGGTCTAACCTATGAAGGATACCTGTGTGGACGAGCGTGACCTCATCAGACAAGCCAAAAATGGCGATATCGAAGCTTTTGCGGGTTTGCTCTCCCTGCACGAACGCTTTGTTTACAACCTGGCCTTGCGCACGCTTGGCAGCCCTGAAGAGGCTGCTGATGCCGCCCAGGAGGTTTTTATCCGCGTTTGGAAAGCCCTGCCCGAGTATCGCGAAGAAGCGCAGTTCCGCACATGGCTCTACCGCATTGTCCTCAACCTGTGCCTGAACCGCGTCCCGCGCTTGCGCCGTGAGTTGAACGACCTGACCCACGAGGAATTCGTTGATCTGCCCGAACCATCATCCACTTTCTCTGACCTGGCTGCCAGCCTGGAAGCCAGCGAACTACGCCAGTTCCTGCACCACCAGATCGACCAGCTTCCCGAACAATACCGCCTGTTGGTCAGCCTGCGCTACCAGCATGACCTGCCTTACGAAGAGATTGCCGCCCTGCTGAGTCTGCCCCTGGGCACGGTCAAGACCGGTCTGTTTCGCGCCAAAGCCCGTTTGCGTGAAGCCCTGTCCGTTGATGAGGAGCAAATCCATGTCCAACCTGCCTGAAGACCTGATCGAAGATGCGCTGCGCACGTATCCCCTGGCCGAGGTTCCAGCGGGATTTTCAAAAACCATATTGGAAAAAATCAAACCCGTGCGCCCGCATGCCGCGCTGAAATTCCGTTTAACCTGGTTGGATTACGCCCTGGGGTTGTTCCTGTCCATGCTCCCGGCGGTGGCTTTCGTTTCCTGGGCCTTCCTGCCCCGACAAGTTTTGTTGCGCCTGCAATACCAGTGGCTCTGGTTCAATTCCCCGGTTTTCGAGCCGTTCATAACAGCCTGCCTGCTGGCTGCAACGTTGTTGCTGGGCATTAGCCTGGTTTTGGGGGTTCGCTGGCTGACCCGCCCAAGCTTCGCCAGCCTCTAAATTATGCGGAACGCCTGCGCCTGCCAGCCCGGGCCTGGCTGACGATCTCACCATGAGCGGTACCATATAATTCCAAGATTTCCCGGTGCGTGGCGACTCTCTCCAGGAAAGAATGCCGCAAGTCGTCAGTTTCAATGCTGGCGGCTTGTTCCATCAAGCGTGCATGAGCCTGTGACAGGATTCCCCCGGCGCGCGCATCGCCGCAGGCTTGCAGCACCTGATAACAGGTCAGATAAATCCAGCAAGGATCGAGCACCCCATCGAGGGTTTGGTTTTCCAGGTGAGCGAGAATCTGATCGACATACTGGCAGGCGTTTTGCGGATTCCCGCGCTGTTGGGCCAGGCGGGCCAGTCCGGCCAATGCATCCAACGCCAGGTGAAACTGGTTGTTTTCCTGCCAGAGCTGCACAGCCTGCCGATATGCCTCGGCAGCTTCGAGTGGACGCTCAAGGTCGGTCAGGGCATGTCCCATGACCGTCAGGGCCACACCCTGTGTGTAGCGCTCTTTGAGGTCGTTTGCGAGTTCCAGTGATTGCTGGCAATCTTCCAACGCCGCAGGAGCGTCCCCCAGAGTCTGCAGCAGTGCGGCTAAAAATGAGAGTACGCTGGCCATGCCTTGCTGGTTGCCAATCTGGCGAAATATTTGCAGGGCGCGTTCATAACAGCCTTTGGCTTCGGAAAGCTGTCCCAACTGGGTCAGGGCATAGCTCAAGTTATCGAGAATCGCCCCTTCCAGGCGGACATTCCCATATTCGCGGCTGATCTTCAGGGCTTGCTGGTGAAAGCCCACAGCCTGGCTGTAGTTCCCCTGGTCAGCCAGGACCAGGCCCAGGTTGGATAAAGTCAGGCCTTCGTTCTCGCGATTACCTGTCAAACGGTTGATTCGCAAAGCCTGTTCCAGGTCAGCGGTGGCTTCGGGGTAAAGTCCCTGTTCGTAATTTACCAGCCCGAGGCTGTTCAACGCGCGGACTTCCCCGCCTTGATCACCAAGTTTCTGGAAGAGCGCCAGTGCCCGGCCCAGGTGGTCTTCAGCCAATTTATACTCTGCCATGTAGTACAAGATATTTCCCAAGCCTTGGAGACAATTCGCTTCGATTGACCCATCCCCCAACTGCCGGGCCATCTCCAGTGCTTCTTTCAGGTCACCCTGTGCTTCAGGGTATTTTCCCAAACGCAACTTCACCAGGCCAAGAGAACTTAAGGTATTTGCCAGGATTGAAACATCTCCCAACCGGTGAGCAAGCTCAGTGGCGCGCAGCAATAGTTGTTCATCCAATTGGAATAATCCCCGACTCATCAAGAAGGGATGCAGGGCTTGGCAGAGCTTCGCAAACTCTGCATTTTGGCAGCCGTGGTCGGCCAGGTCCAAAGCGGCCAGCAGGTTATCCAGTTCTGGGTCAAGGGCCTTGTAACTGAGAGATTTCCCGGCAACCAGCTGAATAAAAAAAGCGACATATCGCTGGCAGGCAAGAACATCGGTCCCTTGCGCACGGGCGTAATCGCTGATGGTTTGGTGCAGGGTTTGCCGATCGGGAGGATGACACTCGACCAGCCCGCTGTCGGTCAAGGCATCCAATTCGACCAACGTAGCTCCGCTGACCGCCAGGGCCGCTGCTTCGGAAAAAGTATTCGGTTTGGGCGGGAACAGGGCCAGGGCCTGCAGGGCTTGCTGCGCTTTTGGACTCAAGGCCGCAGCGCTGATTCCGATGATGGTCTGGAGGGAGATGGATGCATTTGCTGACAGGCCGGAGCGCTGTTCGAACGGTGACTGCGGCTGGACAAGCTGTAACCTGGTCTCTGCCTGCTGAAGTTGCTCCACTGCTTCTTTCAATCGGCGGGACTGGGCGTTTTGGCCCACCTTGCGTAAATGACGCCCCATCAATACCAGGGCCAACGGCAAGCCACCCACCGCCGTGACCAGCGAACGGGCGATGTCCAGATCGGTGACGATGGCTTGGGATGCGGCCTGCGCCAGCAGTCCCAACCCCTGGGTGGTATCCAGTTCACGCAGGTGCAGGACCTCCCCGCCAGCAAAATCTGTCGCCACAGTGCCCAGGCGCGTGGTCAGCAGGGTGGAGCAATGCGGGCCGCCCAGCTTGAAGACCAGGACTTGCTCGATTTCCCAGGCATCATCGATGATCAACAACATGCGACGGGTTCCAACAGCGGCATGTAAAGCCCGCGCTGTGGCTGCCAGGTCGCTGAATTTAACCGCTTCGGTTGGTAATCCCAAGGCAACAGCCCAGCTATTGAGCAGGGCTGGCAAATCTGGTTGGCGGCCCAACCCAACCCAGAGCACGCCATCGCTGAAGTGCGCCAGGATTTCGGGGGCGTGAGCCAGTTCGATTGCCAAGCTGCTTTTGCCGACGCCGGGCAAACCAAAGACAGCCAGCGGTGTTCGCCCGGCTCCATCCAATAAACGCGTTTTTAAGCTATTGAGCACATCCTCGCGCCCAACCAGGGGCTGGACAGAACGTGGAGGCGCGAGGAAAGGAATCTTCCTCCCGGTTTCACCCCCTGCTTCTCTGCTGGTCACCGGCGAAAGCGTACCAGCCAGTTCTTCGCGCTGGCGCAGCAGGTCTGCAATCGCCTCCAGGGCTTCTTCTTGCTCGTTATAGTATGTGCGACGTGAAATACATAACTGGGCCGAGACCCATTCGGGGGGGCGGTCGTGGATGTATTGTTCGTTCAGGATGAAATATGGCCGCCAGCGTTTCTCAGCCGGGTTGAAATCCCCGCTTTCAGGTCGCAAGGCCTGGATTGCAGATTGGAGCGTCTCGCGCAGGGCCAATCCATAACCGGCCACTGTCTCCGAATATCCCGCCGACAGACGCTGGGCGGTAACCACGCGTAGCCCCGCCAGGGGCTGCTCTCCCAGAACCCTGGTGGAATCCCAGGCGCGCAAGGCTCTACGAATGCCTTCGCGTGTAATCTCGGGTGGTATTCCGGGCTGCCTACTATCCATCAATGTGCACAAATCCTGCACTTTTTTTGCATCCAACCAGGAGATGAGAGACTAAGATAAGCGTGATTTTACCGCAAGTTTGCAAACCATTGATCGAGGAGACGCAGGTTCCCATGCAAAGCTACACTGCAGAATCTTACACGCGCTCTGTCCACCGCTGTCTGGATCGAATCAGAGACCGGGTGGTGGAAGAACTCGAGGTAATTTTCTGTCAAGCAAAGGGGCTGCAAGCGGAATTTCTGGAGGTCGTGATATTTCCCGACGGGATCTTGAATGAATTGCCGATCACGCTCTTTTTCAAGGATCAGTTCCAGAACCCGGTGCTCGGAGGCACTTTCGAGCTTGGAAACTCCAGCGGGCCGGTGCTCACCCCTGATGAAAAAGAACAGGTTTATCGGTTTGATGAAGATGGCGTGGAAACCCTCGAAATCGAGCTGGAAGTCTTGATCGAATGGTTTTCTACTTGCTGGCTGGCGGCCAACGGATCGGATTTCCAGCTTCCTGCATATCTGAGCCTCGAGAATGATCTTGAGGCGTTTGACCTGAAAGAAATGAAATGGATACCCAATCCAACCAGAATAGAAAAGGAAAATAAACCATGAAAGATCCAATTAATTCAAACATCCCTACCAGGTTGGCAATCATCGAGGCGATTGAAATGGCGCTATTGGGTTTGCTCATTACCCTGCTCTTTGCCCTGGCTGCCCTAGGAGACCCGGAAGTCGGGCCTGGCAATCTTGCCGCAGCCTTTGTCCTATTTGAGGGCGCCATTTTCCTGATGTGGGGCAGTTACAACCTGTTCATTCGCTTGGCGCGGGCTGGCGGGCGCGGCCTGGATGTGGGCCTGTGGGTGATTGCTGCAGCTGCCACGGCCAGCCTGACCTTCTGGGGCTGGACCGTCCTTGATATCAATCGTCTGATCGTCTCGAAATTGTTCTATCGCGGCGAAGCCCCGGTCGAATACGCCTGGAGCAGTAAATCGAAACAACGCCGCAAAGAGTGGGAAGCCGCGCGTAAAGCCACTTTTGCTACGCAGTTTGGCCAATAGCCAGCGCTCACCCAAAATCGGAGGTTCTTTCAACTTCCGTGAAAGACTGAGAATCATTCCTAAGGAGAAAGTCATGCCCAAATCATTCCGTTTCCTCGTCATCCTGGCCGCCCTGATCCTGGCAACCCTGGCCTGCGGGAGCAGCACCACTACTGATCCAAATGCGCCAACTTTGACCCCCCGGCCTACGGCCACACCCAAGCTGGCCATCGACTTGAAGGTCATCAACGAGACCCAAAAGCCCCTCTGCTATTTGTTCATCTCGCCTGCTGACAAAGAATTCAAGAAAGAATACCTGGATGGGACCCAGATCGCGCCTGGTGATTCTTACACGGCGCCCGGTTTTGACTCTGGTAAATACAATGTGCGCATCCATGACTGCGAGAAGAACATGGTCAACGCGTTGTATGATGTCAGCATGGATCAGGAATTGATGACTTGGACGATCAAGGAAGCCACCTTGGAAATCGCCAACAAGACTGAAAAACAATTCTGCGAACTGTACATTTCCCCAAGCAGCGCTCCCGAAACAGCCTGGGGACCCAACCAACTGGGTGAGGAGAAATTCGAAGCGATGACCCAACTCTCCTTCTTCCTGGCCAAAGGGAAATGGGATATCCGCCTGGTGCCGTGCGACAAAGCCATTGACCCGATCAAAGAGATTGGGCTGAAAGTGGAAGGCACCTACAATTGGGAAATTCCGGAGAAATAGTTCGTTACCCCGATGATCGAACAGGAGGTCACGTTTCAAACGTGGCCTCCTGTTGATTCCAGAGTCTACTTGCCGATTGGCAGCCCCAACGCCTCGGCGCGCAAGCGCTCAGCCAGTGCCAGGTACTTTTCGTGGAGACCTTCGCCGGTCTCCTCATGCTCAACGCGTTCAAACCCGGCCAGCACTACCGCATGTTTATCGGCCTGAATAACCCGGTCGGCCATCGGAAAGAGGAGGTTGTCTTCTTTCAGGATGTGTTGGCGGAGGAGGCCCACATAGCCCAGGGCGTTTTCGATCACTGCGGGGCGCGCGGATTCGTCGCCCTGTGCCCAGCTTTCCGCCGCAGCGCGCATCCCTCGGGTATACTGCCGCCCAAGCTCATGCTCGTTCAGCATTACGCCCACTGGTCCGCCTTGGGCGGGGACGCCATTCTCCACCATCATTTTGAACAAAACCCCTTCTTCCTTGTGGTGATGGCAGCCATCGGCAAAACCGCGGATGAAGTCAGCCGCCTCGCTGAAGAAGGCCGGACGCACATACACACCTTCCCCGGCGGATTGAGCGGCTGTTTGCAGGGCTTCCAGGACGCCTTCGATCACGCGGTGTTCTTGAGAGAGAATTTTAGTAGCTTGCATGGTTGATGCTCCTTTCCCTAATCAGACTGATTAGAGTTTCCAATTCCAATTGATACTGTTCACACAGGTCTTCCAACGTGCAAAATTTGTTCATCGAACACCCAATACAATCCACGCGCAATTCGATGAATAAGTGAGCCACCGGTGGGGTGGTGGCCAATAAATCGGCGACAAAGGTCTGGGGGGTAAGCGTTGTGGGTTCCATCGAGCATGTCCTGAGAATTAGTGTCCGCTGCCTGGGACGGCCACACCGTCAAAGATTTCCAGATTTGGATCGCCTTCAACGTAGAGATAACCCGCCAGCCCGCGCTGCAGGCGCGAGAGGGCATGGTCAACCAGGATGTAGCGCCCCGGAACCTCAACCTTGAACTCGACCATCGTTGCGCCACCGGGCGGGACCAGGGTGGTTTGAACATCGGTCAGCGGTTTGGATGTCAGGGAAGCTTGGTCAAAGACCCGGTCGAAAATCTCGCCAATCACGTGGAAGGATGAAGTAAAGTTGGGGCCGCCCACGCCGAAGAAAATCCGCACTGTTTCGCCGGTTTTGGCGCGCAGAGCATGTTCATCGCTCACCAGGGCAAGTGAAGCGCCGTTCAAGACAAAATACTCGGGATTTTCGTTGAGCAGCTTGGTTGTGTCGTCGGTCAATGCGCCGGTTGCGCCAAAAGGCTGGGCGGTATACAACTCACCCTGCATCACGTAGAACTCGCGGTCAACGGGAGGCAGACCACCTTCCGGCTCGACCAGGATCAGACCGTACATGCCATTTGCGATGTGGTGCGCAACCATTGGCGTGGCGCAGTGATAGACATACACGCCAGGGTTGAGCGCCCTGAAGGTGAACATCGTCTCGCCGCCGGGCTGGGTCTGGGTCGCCGCCGCCCCTCCGCCAGGGCCAGTCACAGCATGGAAATCGACTGAATGCGCCATCATACTCTCAGGCAAGTTCTTCAGGTGGACTTCGACCGTATCGCCAACGCGAACGCGGATAAACGGACCGGGCACTTTGCCGTTAAAGGTCCAGTATTTGTAGGTGGTGCCATCCGCCAGCTTGCCGACCAATTCGACCGTCTCGAGATTGACCGTCAGCTTTTCAGGGCCGCGTTTGGGGATGGGCCCGGGGAGGTCGGTTGGGTCTCGGACGATATCGACCGCATTGGGGTCAGCCGCCCCCGCAGCCACGACCGGAGTAGACTCACCCGAGCCGGTATAACTGGGCTTCTGGGGTGCGTTCTCCGCTGTTGCCACACCCAACCCGGCGATAAACTTGCCTTCCATCCCGGCCTGACGGTGGCCCGGAATGGCGCAGTAATAATTGAAAGTGCCCTCTTGATCAACCGTAAACTCAAAGCTGACGATGTTCCCCTGCCCGGCCACATCCGGCGACTTGACGCCAAACTCATCGAGATAGAGATTGTGCACCGCGCCCTCGCCGCTTGCCAGGGTGATTTTGACCAGGTCGCCAAGATTAGCCTTCAAATCGGGGTTGACTTTCCCGTCAATCTCGCCGCCTTTACCGATAAAGACCATCTTGCCATCCATCAGGCCGCTTTCCAGGGTGAATTCCACGGTCTGTCCGCTCGCCACCGGCGCGGAAACTTCTTCTGCGACCGGTTCTGATTCCTTGGCAATCACATTCCCGACCAATAAAACGCCCTTCATCCCGACTTTTTCATAGCCGGAGTCGTAATATTCGAGCGCCACATCATCATCTGGCACGGTAAACGTGACCGAAGTAGTTTCGCCCTGTTTGGTGATCTTGTCCGAATGAACCTTCAACTTTGGGAAAACAATATCGTGCGTTCCTTCGCCGCTGTTGACCAGCAAGATCGTGATCCGCTCACCAGGTTTGGCATGCAAAGCCGGGTTGACCAGCCCGTTAATTGCCCCATCCACGCCGAGATAGACAAATTTTCCATCCCGCAAGGCGGTGGTCAGGATGTATTCCGTGTTGACCACGCTGGCTGTGGCGGGCGCGCAGGCGATCAACAGGCTACCGACTAAAAGCAATACCGCTAAAAATTTGCTGAATTTCATGATTCACTCCTTGAGACTTTGAGAGTGCGCTGTTCCAGCAACGCGTTACATACTCCCATCATAGTCGTAAGTGAACCTCGTGTCTTTGCGCTGGCGCAAACATAAAAAAGGTGACTGCCACTTTTGCGAAGTGACAGTCACCTTAACACTATTCCAAAATCTTTGCGGCCTTGGCGTTGTTGCAACTTTGCGTTAAAGAATTTAACCCAGCGCCCTCGCCTACCTTACCAGATCATCCGCAATCCTGACCAGGGCATGCGGTTCGACAATCACCACCCGCTCCCGCCCAATCTTCAACAGACCCTCGCGCTCCCACTCATTCAGGGTCCGGCTGACGGTAAAAAGTGTCGTCCCGCTCATTTCGGCCACATCCTGGCGGGTTAGCGGCATATCGATCAGGACCCCCTCCTCAACCTTCTTGCCAGATTGCGCCGCCAGTTTGAGCAGCACGCGCGCAATCCGCTGTTCCGCGCGCTCCGAGACCAGCGCCTGCTGGCGTTCCTGCAATTCGGTGATATAGCCATGCATTAACTGCATCGTATTCATCGAAATCGATGGTTCCTGCACGGCCAATTCGCGCAATTGCGCGGTGCTCCAGGCCAGCGCGGTGCTGTTCTCCATCGCCTGCGCCGTGGCCGGATAGCCATCTGATGGGTTGAGCAAGGCCACCCCGCCATAGGTCTGGCCGGGAGTCATAATCCGCAGGGTAATTTGCTGGCCGTTGGGTGTGATCTGGAGCATCTTCACCCGCCCGGAGAGCAGGACATAGGCATGTGTTGCCGGGTCGCCCTGCATAAAAAAATAACCATCTTCTTCAACCGAGCGCTGGACGCCCAATGCCAGCGCCTGCGCAAAACCCGCCGGGCTGACTTCCCGAAACAGGCTGGCCTGACGAACGATTTCCTGCAAATTCTTATCCAGCATGGCTATTTCACATTTTTGCAACGATCTCTTTGAAAAGTTTGGCGCAGACCATGGCCGTCACCCCGGCGGGGTCGCGGGTGGGGTTGTATTCCACCAAATCAGCAGCCACGACCGGCGCGCGCAGGGACTGGATCACGCTCAAGGCCTCGCGGGTCGAGAGTCCGCCGGGTTCATGGTGAGATACCCCCGGCGCAAAAGCGGGGTCGAGACAGTCCAGATCGAAGGTCAGGTAGAGGGGAGTATCAAAGTGTAGATCAAAAACATCCCGCCAGGACTGCATCGTCAACACTTCCACGCCGAAGCGTTGGGCCTGCCCGCGCTGGTGTCCGTTCATGGTGCGGATGCCAACCTGCACCAGTCTGGTCACCAGACCAGACTCCATAATTCGCGCCATTGGGCTGGCGTGGGAATAGGGATTGTTCTCAAAGTTGTCGTACAGATCGGGGTGGGCATCGAAGTGCAGAATACCCAATTTCGGGTGGCGTTGCGCTGCCGCGCGCACCAATGGATAGGTGACTGAGTGATCGCCTCCGAAGGTAAAGAGCTTCAACCCGGCGGAGCAGATTTCCCCGGCAGCGCGCTCCACTTCGGCGGGCATCTCAGCCAGGGATGGGGAAAGGTCACCAGCATCCGCAAACAACCCCTCCGCGCCCAGGTTCGTCTCGTTCTCCGTCCACAGGTTGGATGAGTCGCAAAAAATAGCTTCCCGGATGCGTGGAGGGGCCAGCGCGGCCCCGCGCAGGTAAGACGAGCTTTCATCATACGCCACGCCCAACAGTCCAATGCGAGCTTTGTCCTGCGGGAAGGGCGGAAAAGAAATCATTCCTTCCTGCTCAACGCCACCCGGTACGGGAAGAGTGTCGCCGCCATGATGCCATATTTAACAGCAGGGTCGTTCTCCATGATTTCGCGCGCAGCAGTTTCATCCTCGGCTTCGAAAATGGTCAATCCGAAACCGTTTTCATCGGTGTTCAATGTGCGCCCGGCCAGGATCACCACCCCATTTCGGGTCAGGTCTTCAAGGTAGGCAAAGTGCTGGTCGATGATTTCATCTTCTTCCAGCGTGGTTTCTACCAACATTTCCAGTCGGGTCGGTTTTGCCATGGCTAGCCATTGGAACATGATTGTTTCCTCCAAATTGAAAACGTAACTCAAACGGGCTGATACTTTCCAAGTCTATCATCAAATTCCCTGCCAGGTTGTTCTCAGGGCATCCGATAAATCGCGGACTGTTCTACTCTTGCAAGCCTTCCCATTCTGCCAGTTTAAGATCCATTTCTTTTTGCACGGACTGGTATTCCTTGCCGAGCTTGACCACTTCTCCGGGGTCAATGGCGCGGTTTTCCAATTTGCGGCTGATTTCGGCCAGTTTGGCTTCGATCCCTGCAATCTGGTTTTCCAGTTCCTGCATTTTCGCCTGGCGGCGGCGTTCTTCTTTTGACTCTTTCGGTAAGCGAGGCTTGGGTAAGCGGGAATCGGAGGTTTTATGCGCCTGGGGTGTTTCAGCCGCTGCAAGTACCGCCAACCGTTCTTTCTCATCTTTCATCTGCGAATAAGTGCCCTTAAACACAGACAAAGTTGATTCGTCTGGCTGGATTTCCCAGATTTGGGTTGCCAGCGCATCGACCAGGTAGCGGTCATGTGTGACGAGCAGGATCGTCCCGGCGTAGGCTTCCAGCACCTGTTCCAAAATTTCTTGCGAGGGAATATCGAGATGGTTGGTCGGTTCGTCGAGCAGCAGCAAGTTGGTCTCGGAGAGTGCCAGTTTGGCCAGCGCCAGCCGTCCGCGTTCGCCGCCGGAGAGCACCTCGACCTTTTTGAACGTGTCATCGCCGCTGAACAGGAATTTGCCGAGATACTGGCGCGCATCGGCCATCAACATCTGCGGCGCGGCAGTTTGGATTTCCTGGATGAGCGTGTTGGCAGGGTTCAGGCTTTCATGCGCCTGGGCAAAATATCCGATGTGCAGGCTGGCGCCCAGGATGACTTCCCCCTGCCGGGGCTCAAGCTGGCCGAGGATGGTTTTCAGGAAGGTGCTCTTGCCCGCGCCGTTGGGACCGATTAACGCAGCGCAGTCGGTGCGGCGCAGTTCGATATCGGGCGCAAAAAAGAGCGATTTATCGGGCCAGCCCACTTCCAGATCGCGTGAGCGGATAACCAGTTCGCCGGAGCGTTTCTCGGCGCGTAATTGCAGGTGCAGCTGTGGCGGGCGGATATCTGGCAGGCGCAGGGCGCGGACGCGGCGTTCGGCCTCTTCCACGCTGAAGGGGCTGGTGGTGGTTTCCACCTCCAACTGGCTCCAATTGGAATTGACCGCTGCGTCCATGCCGACTTGTTCGATGGCTTGCACCATGCGCGTCAGGCGTTTAAGCTTGCCCTTGGCCTGCAGGGTGTTCTGCCCGGAGATGTTCTTTTTGATGTATTCCATGTCTTTGACGAGCTTTTCTTTCTCGCTCTCAAAAACTTCGAAACGCCGCTCCCAGCGTTCCTGGCGCTGGCGCAGGTAGTGGCTGTAGTTGCCACGATAGGCTTCGATGCCCGCCGCAGTCATCTCGAGGATGCCGTTGGAGGCTTTATCGAGAAAATAGCGGTCATGTGAGACAATCACCGCCGCACCTTCCCATTGGCTGAGATAACCTTCGAGCCACTCCACCGCGGCGATGTCGAGGTGATTGGTGGGCTCGTCGAGCAGCAGCAGGTCGGGGTCAGAAAGCAGCAGGCGGGCGAGGAAAGCGCGGGTGCGCTGCCCTCCCGAAAGGTGATCAAGGCTCAGGTTGTAGTCCGCCGTATCGAAACCGAGACCGGTCAACACCTGACGGATGCGTGTCTGGAAGGTGTAACCGCCGCGCCGTTCGAAATCATGCTGCAGCTTGCCATATTTTTCCAGGATGGTTTCGCCGCCATCTGACATGGCATGTTCAAGCCGGTTGAGCTCTTCCTGCTGTTGGATGATTTCGGCAAAGACGGCTTCACTCATTTCCCAAAGCGTGCCGGTCATCTGCCTGTCCCTGGACGGTAGGAACAAGGAGAAGTCAGCTTCTTGCGGCAGGTAGCCGATCTGGATACCGCGCGCCTTGTGGAAACTGCCCGAGGAGGCTTCATCTTCCGCGGCCAGGATGCGCAGCAAGGTGGTTTTGCCAACGCCGTTTGGCCCGACAATGCCGAGCCGTGCGCCTCTTTCAATGCCGAAAGACAGCCCCGCAAAAATATCGCGGTGGCCGAAGGATTTAGTCAGGTTGGAAACTGTGATCAGAGACATCTTATTCCTGGCAAAACAGGCGGTTAACCTCGTCGAGCACCTGGGGCTGGAGGGGATAACCGTTTTCGTGCATGGTATGCAAGGTCTGGCAGGCTTGCTTCCTGAAGAATTCGTCACGCCTGGCCTGTTTCTCCACGCTCTTCAGGTGGGGCAGATCCCCTGTGATGGCGTAAGCTTGCAGGAAGGGCAGCCACTCGATGGAATCGCCAGGGCGCAATTCCTGCGCCCAGACTTCCTCGCCCAGGGCGAGGATTTGCTCCCACTGGTCATTTTGCAGGGCCAACTCCGCTTTCTGGTAATAAAAACACCAACGCTGGGCAGGTTCGGGGCCAAAAATCGACTCGGCGGGTTTTGGCGGGACGGCGTCGGTCAAGATGCGCTCGACCTTTGAGCGTTGTCCAACCAGGAGAATTGAGTAGCTCTCGCCGGGATTCTGGCGAGGCCAGCGGCTGTCAATCACATGGACACAGGAGGCTTCGGTGGGCTGGGTCATGACCAACAAATTGGCATAATTCACAACACTGGCATGGGTTCGATAGCGAAATGGATAAGTTTTCTCCGGGTTTTCCAGGACATCCTTGCTCGCATACTCTCCTTGCTCCAACGCAGATAACTGGTAGATGGCCGGGATCTGGTTGGTTTGCTCCGGAAAGTAAAGGAAATTTGCCGGCCCTGCCACAGTATCCACATCCTGGCCAAAATCGACCGACGGGTAATTGACCACCAGCGTGGTGCCAGCCTGGATACCTGGTGCCCGCCAGACGACCTGGTGCCAGAAATTACTGATAACCGTCTCTTCGCGAATGAGCTGCAGCGAGACACTGTAGTGGGATAACACGGAAAACATCACCAGGGCTGTGATGACACCCAGCCTGACCCGCCTCGATGAGATGGCGTGGATGAGACCTCCGGCCAGGACGGCGCTGGCCAGCGAGGCCGGGAGCGCGTAATGTGAGTAATTCCCCAGGGTGGCGTAGCGGTTGGCCATGATGACTGGTAAGACGCCGATCACAATCCCGGGCAGGCCAATCAAGATGGCCTCCACCTGCCAGCCTATTCCCGAAGGATTTGGCTCCTCGTTTTCGGGAGCGAGCTTGTCGAGCAGGCGATAGGCGAGCAAGAGACAGGCCCCGGCAGCTACAGCCGTGAAGACCACCAGGGCGATCGTGAATTCATTGAAGCCAAACAGGCCCTGGAAAGCAGGGATCGCCCAGGGCAGGAGGGCGATGTTCACTGTGCTTTGGAAAAGGCGGATCAGCCACCATAACCCGGTCCGCAGGGGGGCATCGACCAAAAAACTGAGCTGCAAGCCCACATCGGTGGTGGGCCGTTCATTCTGGAAGATAAATAGCCGCCAGAAGAGGAAAACAGCGGGGATTAACGCAGCCAGCGCCCAGGAATGCAGAGTGGCCCACAGCTTATTCAACCAGGGGAGCCCCTGTCGTTCGTGACTGACCAGCAGAAAGACGCACAACAACCTGAAAAATTCCATCCCAATCGAAAAATCGAGCAGGGCAATATAAGCCCAACCGCTCAGGATCGAACCGGCCCAGGCCAGGGTTTTGGGAATTGTCCGGTTGGCTTTGATTGCCTGCAAGGTAAGGGCGATGGACAGCGTTTGTAAAAAGGAACTGAGGATGCGGGGCTGGTTTTCAACTCCCTCCAGCAGGCGCGAATAACCTGGGAAGAGCGTGAAGAGCAGGGCCATCACAAGGGCGGCGCGTTTCTGATTGGGCCATAATAATTTGAACAGGTACAGGGCGGCCAATCCGCCCGAGAGGCGCCATACGTATGAACTTAGATGATAGGGGAGGGGTTCGATCTCAAATAATTGATAATAGGCTTCGAAAAGCGGACCGCGCGCCGGGCGGTCGATGCTGAACATTTCTTGAAAAACACCCGGCCCGCTGATCATACGATCGAGCACATAGTACCAATCATCCCGGTAAATGCCGGCCCTGGTCAGGTTGGGGAGGAAGGCAATCGCCGAGATAACAAGGATTAACAGAATTTCAATCAACAACTGGTAATTTAACTTACCCTGGGGTTTCAACATCCGATCACTCACTTTCGTACCGCGCCATGCAGGGTGGGATTTCAAATCTGGCGGAACTGATTTTACCCTATCCTCCAATTGCAATCTTGGATTCGATCAAAGGCTCTTTGGGAATCTCCGTATAAAAAATGAGCGGCGAAAGCCACCCATTTTTTAGTCATGTTCATTTGTGTCCTTGCCCAGATCGCAATACAAATCCGGATGGCAGCCAACACATTCCAATTGCAAAGTGGCATGGGTAATGCGATAACGGCGCGCCATCAGTTCGTTGATCTCTGCCTGGATGCTTTTCCCGGCGCTGATCGAAATATCCTCGGTCAGGATATGTGCGGACATGCTGCGCAGTCCTTGCGTCAGGCTCCAGACGTGTAAATCATGCACGCCCAACACGCCCTTAAGCTGTTTCATCTCGGTCACCATGTGGTCGAGATCGACGTCCTGCGGGGTGGCTTCGAGCAGGATCTCGACCGTTTCACGCAAAATTCCCCAGGTGTTCCACAGGATCAGGAATCCGATCAGAACGCTGACCAGTGGATCGAGCCAGTTCCAATTGGTGAAATAAATTACCACGCCCGCAATGACCGCGCCGACGGTCGAGAGCACATCGCCCATCAAGTGGACAAAAGCCGAGCGCATGTTCAAATCATGCTCGCTCTCGGGTTTAATCAGCCAGGCGGTGATCAGGTTGATGGCAAAGGCCACCAGGCCGACTCCCACCAAGATGCCCGAATTAACTTCCGGTGGCGCGAGAAAACGCTGATAGGCTTCATAGAAAATATATACGGAGATCACGACCAGCGTGGTGGAATTTGCCAGCGCAGCCAGGATCCCGGCGCGGTGATAACCGAAGGTCTTGTTTGAATTGGCCGGTCGCAGCGCCAGGCGGGCTGCGTGCCAGCTTAATCCCAGGGCAAAAACATCTGTCAGGTTGTGGAAAGCATCGGTCAGTAAGGCCAGGCTGTTCCCCAGAATTCCGGCTGCGATTTCAATCACCACAAAAACAGCCGTCAGGCCAAGCGAGAATGCCAGGCGCGAGGCAGCCCGGCTGCCGCCTGCGCCAAAATGGGAATGCGGGTGTGAATGTTCGGGCATGTCGAAGACCTTATCCTTGAGTGATATGTTCCAACCCCATTTGAAACAATTGCGCCACGTGTTCGTCTTCAAGACAGTAAAACACCTGGCGGCCCTCTTTGCGCGGGCGGACAATCCGCATCTGGCGCAGGCCACGCAACTGGTGGGAGACCGCCGATTCTGATAAGCCAATCGCCGCGGCGATTTCGCCCACGTTCATTTCGCGTTCAATCAATGCTGATAGGATCGACAGCCGTGTCGGATCGCTCAAGGCATCGAACAAATCGGCCAGGTGAATGGCGATGCGCTCATCGAGGGGCATAATTGCCCTGAATATATGAATAATTGCTCATATATTCACATTATCTCTAAAAATGAGAGAACTGTCAAGGGACAGTTCTCTTGTGGGTTAGCCGTTATCTTCTTCCTTGGGATGCGACTCTGGAATGTGGATTGGCTGTTCCTTGCCCAGTTCCAGTGAGCGTTGGTAGGCGGCCCAGATGGCGCGGGAAATGGCCGTACGGAACCCGGCCTTTTCAAGGTAGTAGAGCGCCTCGGCGGAGGTGCCTCCCGGCGAGGTGACCTGGTTGCGCAGCGCCGCCACGTGTACGTCGGCCTTCTGGTTGATCTTCTCGTAATAGGAAACCGAGCCTTTGATGGTTTGCACCACCAACTGTTCAGAGATGTGCCGTGAAAAACCCATGTGGACTCCGGCATCGATCATTGCTTCCATGAACATGAAAACGTAGGCCGGGCCGGTGCCGGAGAGCGCTGTGGCCATATCCAGATAGCTCTCATCGTCCACCATGACTTCCTGCCCCAGGGCGCCCAGGATGGCGCGGGCTGTCTCTTTTTGGGCTTCACTGGTCGCTGGCGAGGCAATCCAGACAGTAATACCCTCACTGATCTGAGCCGGGGTGTTGGGCATCGAGCGCACGACTGCGTTGTGTTTCAGGCCTTTACTGATTTTCTGAATCTGAGCCCCGGCGACGATCGAGAGCACAACGGCTTCTGCTGGAATGGCATTTTTCAAACCGTGCAGGACATCGGTCAGGCGCTGCGGCTTAACCGACAGGACAACCACATCTGCGCTGGCCACTGCTTGGTGGTTATCGGTAAAAGGCCGGGTGCCATATTTCTCTTTTAGTTCGTTGGCGCGCTCCGGGCGCGTATCGGCGGCGTGCAGGTTTCCAGGCTGGGCCAGTCCCTGGCGCAGCAAGCCTGAAAGCATGGCTTCGGCCATGGCCCCCGAACCGATAAAGGCAATCGTTTTATTAAGCATTTGAAACTCCGTCTGGGTAAAAGGTGGGCAGGCTCAGGCAAAAGATATTCCGCCGATTATATACCCAACAGGAGCTGGCTTGCTATTGAAAATATCCCAGCGCCAGGCGCAATTTCTGCTCCACATCATCGGGGGCATCCTTGGGGAGCGATTGCAAAGCCGTCTGCGCCTCGACGACCGAATAGCCGAGACTGGTCAGCGCGGCCAGGACTTCGCTGTCGGTGTCGGACATGGAAGCAATTTTTTCCAATCCGCTGATCGGTTTCAGGCGGTCTTTCAGATAGAGCTGGATTTTCTGCGCCGTTTTTTTGCCGACGCCCGGTACACGACTCAACAGGTCCGGTTCGTCAGAGAAAACCGCCCGTTGAACGGTATCCAGATTGAGGGTCGAAAGGATCGAGAGCGCCACCTTTGGGCCGACACCGTCCACCCCGAGGAGAGTCAAAAAGAGCTGGCGGTCGCCCGCGGTCTCGAATCCATACAGCGAAAGGTCGTTTTCGCGCACGACGAGATGCGTTTGCAGCAAGATGATCTCGCCCGTGTTAAACCTGGTCAGCAAGAGTTTGGGCACAAAGACGCGCAGGCCCACCCCGCCGACTTCGAGAATCAGGGCGTTCTCTTCGATCTGGATGATTTCACCGCGTAAGGTTGCGATCATTTTATCCTCCGTAAGGGCCCGGCGGGGGCTTTGCGGATAATCTTGACCGGTAGAATCCACCGTGCCCCTACAACACCAATATCAGTACTTCACGAAAGTTGGGAGAATTTCCGATTTTTTCAAGATGTTTCGTGAACTACTGAATATCAATACCGCCAGGTATTCAGGTGAGTGATGGCGATGGCCAGCGCATCGGCGGCATCGTCCGGTTTGGGGATTTTGTCGAGAGAGAGCAGCACCCGCACCATCTCTTGCACCTGTTTTTTATCAGCCGAGCCATAACCGGTGACCGCCTGCTTGACCTCGTTGGGGGTGTATTCGCCCACCTCCAATCCGGCCTGGGCCAACGCCAGCAGCACCACGCCGCGCGCCTGTCCGACAGTGATGGCGGTGCTGATATTTTTCTGGAAAAACAACTTCTCCACCGCCGCCGAATCGGGGTGGTGGAGAGAAATGATTTCGTTCAGGCGCTCGTAGAGCTGCACCAAGCGCACGGGGGCGGAGGCTTCCTTGGGGGTTGTAATCACGCCATATCCGACAGCCTGGCTGTTGCCATCGGGCAGATCGCGCACGAGGGCATAACCGATGGTGGCTGTGCCGGGGTCGATGCCAAGGACAAGGGTCATGTAAATCGCGTAGGGGCGACCCAATGGGTCGCCCCTACCGTAAATTTATTCTTCTTCGAGAGCCGCCAGGGCTTCTTCGGAGATCTTCAAATTGTGGAAGACGTTCTGCACATCATCCATTTCTTCGATCGCTTCGACGACACGCAGTACCTGCAGGGTGCCATCCACGTCAAGTTCGAGGTCTTGCTTGGCAATCAGGCGCAGGCCGCCTTCATCCGGAGTGACTTTGGCCTTGTGGAGGGCATCGCTGAGGGTCTTGAAGACTTCCACGGGGCCAATGATTTCGACGTTGTCGCCATCTTCCTGGACGTCATCGGCGCCGGCTTCGATCGCCAGTTCAAAAGCTTTGTCATACGAAAGTTGGCTGGCCGGGAAGGAGAAATACGACTTGCGTTCGAACTGCCAGCCGACTGCACCCGCTTCGGCCATTGTGCCGCCATTTTTGTTAAAAGCGTGGCGCATATCGGCCACAGTGCGGTTGCGGTTATCAGTGACACAATCCACCATGATTGCCGATCCGTGCGGGCCATAGCCTTCCAGGGTAAATTCTTCAAAGGCAGACGCGTCTTTATCTTCGCCCGCGCCGCGCTTGATGGCGCGTTCGATGCTTTCTTTCGGCATATTGCTGGCGCGCGCTTTTTCAACAGCCAGCGCCAGGCGGAAGTTGCTGCCAGGGTCGCCGCCACCGTTGCGTGCAGCCATCACAATTTCACGTGCGATGCGCGTAAAAACCTGGCCGCGCTTGGCGTCGGCCGCACCTTTTTTGCGGCGAATGGTAGCCCAATGGCTGTGTCCTGACATAAGTCGTTCTCCTTCTAAAGTCCCTGCATTCAGGGGAGAAATTAACCACTTCGTGGGGGGTTTGAGAAATTTGCCTGTGAATTATAACACAGGCAAATCTTACGCCGCCGTAAAAAACCCGACCGCCAGCGTCTTCGGCCCGGCATGCGTGACAATCGCCGGGGGCAGCAGGTAGATCGGGATGTTTTGGAGGTTGAGACGGGAACCCAGTTCCACGCAAATGGCCCGGGCCTCCTCCTCCGCGTCACTGTGCATCACGCATAGGTGCGCATCGAGACTCCCCGCCGCCTGTTCGCAAGCGATTTCAATTAATCGCCCCGTGGCGCGTTTCTTGGTGCGTTCCTGCTCATAGGGGGCGGCCTGCCCAGCCTTGATTTGTAAAATTGGCTTCATTTGAAGCAGTTCGCCGAGCAGCGCTTTGGCTGCGCCGATGCGCCCGCCCTTCTGCAGGTATTCAAGCGTGTCGACGAGAAAATACGTCCGCGAGAGGGGGATCAAGGCTCTGACGTAAGCCTCGATCTCGTCGGCGGTTTTTCCCTTTTGGGCCAGTTCCTGAGCCGCCAGCACCAGCGAACCGAGGCAACCGGCAATGGTCAACGTATCGATGATGCGGATATCTGCGCCGGGGAAATCAGCCCTGGCCGTCTCCGCCGAGCGGACGGTGCCGCTCATCTTCGCGGTTGGGGCGATCACGATCACACTCTCACCCTTTTTGACGGCTTCCTCGAAAATGGGATCATACAAAGGGGGCGGGGGCGCCGCCGTTTTGGGCAGGGTAGACGATGCTTTGAGTTTTTGGAGAAAATCGGTCGTGGTCAGTTCGGTGTCATCGCGAAAGGTTTGCTCGCCAAACATCACCAACTGCGGGATCATGGGAATGCCCAGCCGCGCTGCGAGGTCGAGGGGCAGTCCAGAGGTGGTATCGGCAACGATTTTGGTCATAGAGCCTCCTGTCAAACGCATTAGATGTTCAGAAGACGTTTCCCTTGCGTCAGCAATTCGTCGTAACGCTTTTCAAGGGCCGGGTTGGTGCCGCGTAGACCGGCGACAACCTGTTCTGTCCATAAAAGATAATCCTGCTTGCGCCCAAAGGTCCAAAGTTGGGGCGGCGAATGCAGCAGGTCAGCGAGATTGCAAATCTTGTCAGCCAGTTTGACCAGCTTGGCCTCAGGCGAGATGTGTGGCGCGTGTTCAATTTGCAATTGTTTACGCGTTTGCTTGGGCAGGGATTTATCGTCGGTCACTTCCAGCACCACTGAAAGAATTCCCTCGCCGAACAATGCGCGGATTTCATCTGGCGTGGTCTCGGTATCTTCGAGCGTATCATGCAGGATGGCGGCAATCAATGGAAGATTGTCGCGCACACCGCCGATTTCCCAAAGTGTTTCGGCCACCTCGATGGGATGGTTGATGTAAGGGGAATGCTGCACATCCTTGCGGCGCTGGTCGCGGTGCCTGTCAGCCGAAAAATGGATGGCTTTCAAGAATAAACCAGTGGCTTCGTCCAAGTCCATATTTGTTCTGCCTGAATAAACAATGCTGAAGGCCACAATTACGTGGTTTGTTTGGCGCGTTCGAAATCTGCGCGGGTCTGCATCTGGGCGCGCAGGGCGTGGATGTCGCCATCCACAAAGAACAATGCGCCGAGATAGATGACAAAACAGATCAGCCAGGCTGAGATGCAAATCCACAGGATGGCGGTGTGCAGATTGCTCGCGTCGGCGATGATCCCCGCCAGCAGGGGAGCGGCGGCTGCCCCCGCGTTTTCGATGAAATATTCCACCGACTGGGCTGTGGAGCGGACTTCGGGCATGGTCACATCGTAAACGGTGGAAACAACATTGGGTGAGGAAAACGGCATAAAGATGGCGGTCAGGCACATCAGCACGAAAAAGGTGTTTTTATCGGCGATCGGCGTTTGCATCGCCAGGAACAGGAAAATCGCGCCCAGGATGACGCCTGCGCTGGAAACCAGGATGCGCCCCTTGAGCGTGCGTTTGAAAGCCCAATCGCCCAGCGCCCCGCCAACGAAGTATCCGCCGGCCAGGACGAGAATGACCGGGGCCATCAGCATCAGTACGCCGTCCTGATCGTAACCACGCTCCTCGCCCAGATAGGTAAAGAACCAGTAGGTAATCACGTTCCAGGGGAAAACGCCTGCGAAACCCTGCAAGAAGACAAACCACATGGTGCGCTTCTTGAGCACATCCTTGGCCGCCTCCCAGGAGAATTTATACTGACCGATCTCCTCCATGTTGGCGAATTCAGGTTCAGCCTGGCCGCGCGGCAGGTCCTTGACGCCGAAAAAGATCATTACGGCGAGCAGAATCCCCAGCGAGCCGGTGGCGATGAAGACCGTCCTCCATTCCCAGCCCAGCATTGGCGCAACCATCAACGCCAGCACCATGCCGAGCAGGTAGCCAATTGGCTGGGCCAGTTGCAGCAGGCCATAGACTTTGCTGCGCTGGGTGGGCCCAAAGTAATCGGCGATCAGGCTGTACAGGCCGGGGTAGGCCGAGTCATCCACACCGGTCGAGGCGCGGGTGACGACAAATAAGCCATACGAGCGGACAATGGAACTAAGCCAGGTTGTAGCGCCCCAGATAAAGGAGGCCGCCGAGAGCAGTTTCGCGCGTGAGTAGCGGTCGTACCAGTAACCCCAGAGCGGGTAGAAAATCGTCCCAACAATTAGCGCGCCAGTCAGCACCGCGCCCATCTGTGTCTTGGTGATGCTGAAATCTTTCATGATCTCGGGCGTCAACGGCCCGATCAGCAGTTTGTCCACTTGGTGCAGGAGCATGAACATGAAAAAGACAGCCACGACGAACCAGCGGTAACGCGAATTTTCTTTGGACATGGTTTTTCTCCACTTGCAGGGTTAAAAGAGTTTACAACGGAAAAAGAGGCGGGGCAAGTGATTTGTGTCATGAGAAACGACGCGCAAGAAACCCTGTTTTGGCGAAGCGAAATTTTGTTCTACTATGGTAGAATCGCGCGCATGTCTTACGCTGAAACGATTGCCTCCCTGCTTAAAGTCAAACCTTCCCAGGTTGCCGCCACCATCCAACTGCTCGATGAGGGCAACACCGTCCCCTTCATTTCCCGTTACCGCAAGGAAATGACCGGCACGCTCGATGACGAACAAGTCCGGATCGTTGCCGACGAAGTCGTCCGCCTGCGCGGGATCGATGACCGCCGCGCCACGATCCTGGCCTCCATCGAAGAACAGGGCAAGCTGACGGATGAGCTCCGCACTGCCATCGAAGCTGCCGATTCGATGACCGCGCTGGAAGACCTCTATGCGCCCTACAAGCCCAAGCGCCGCACCCGCGCCATGGCCGCGCGCGAAAAGGGCCTCCAACCCCTGGCTGACTTGATCCTGGCCCAGGCCAAAGACAAACGTTCGCTCGAAGCCATCGCCGCTGAATTCCTGAACGAACAGGTCACCACCTGGCAGGAAGCGATTGAAGGCGCGCGCGACATCGTTGCTGAAGCGATCAGCGACCATGCCGAAGTGCGCCGCACGGTGCGCGAAAAAGCGCTCAAGTTTTCCAAAGTGGGCGCTGAAAAGGTCGAAGGCGTGGTGGATGAGAAACGCGTCTACGAAAGCTATTACGAATTCGACGGGCGCGTTGACCGCATCCAGCCGCACCAGATCCTGGCGCTTAACCGCGGCGAAAAGGAAGGCGTGCTCAAAGTCCGCGTCGATATTCCCGAGCGCGATTGGCGCGATTCGGTCGAAAGCGTTTTCGAAGCCGACATCCTTTCGCCCTTTGCCGATGAACTCATCCTGGCCGAAGAAGATGCCGCCAACCGCCTGCTGCTGCCCTCCATCGAGCGCGATGTGCGCCGCGAGTTGACCGAAAAAGCCGATAACCATGCCATCAATGTCTTTGCCACCAACCTGCGCGCCTTGCTCAGCCTGCCGCCGATGGCTAATCAGACCGTGATCGGCCTCGACCCCGGTTTCCGGACCGGCACCAAAGTGGCCGTTGTTGACCCGACCGGCAAACTGCTCGATACCGGCACGATTTATCCGCATGAGCCCAAAAACGACTGGAAAGGTTCGATCGACACCTTGCAAGACATGATCAATCGCCATCATGTGACGCTCATTACGATTGGCAACGGCACTGCCTCGCGCGAAACCGAAAAATTAGCCGCCGAGTTGACAAGAAATGCCCCGATGGTCAAATACCTGATCGTCAACGAAGCGGGCGCGTCCGTTTATAGCGCCAGCCCGCTCGCTCGCGCCGAATTCCCCGACCTGGATGTCTCCATTCGCGGCGCAGTCTCGATCGCCCGCCGCGCGCAGGACCCGCTGGCTGAACTGGTCAAGATCGATCCCAAATCGATTGGCGTCGGTCTCTACCAGCACGATGTCGACCAGACTGCCCTGGGGCATTCGCTCGATGGCGTTGTTGAAAGCGTCGTCAACAATGTCGGCGTTGACTTGAACACCGCTTCCTCGGCGCTGTTGACGCATGTCGCGGGTGTCGGCCCCAAACTGGCGACTGCCATTGTCAGTCACCGCGATGCCAACGGTGAGTTCAAATCCCGCACCGAGCTGCGCAAAGTCAGCGGGCTGGGGCCCAAGGCTTTCGAGCAGGCTGCTGGTTTTATGCGCATTCGGAATGGAAAAGAACCGCTGGATGCGAGCGCGATTCACCCGGAAAGCTACCCGGTGGCCAAAGCTGTGCTCGAACGCGCCGGGCTGACACCTGCCACGCCGTTAAACGAGCGCAAACCTGCCCTGGATGCCCTGCTCGTTAAAACGCCGCTGGAAAAACTGGCCGCGGAAGTGGAGTGCGGCCTGCCGACGCTGAAGGACATCCTCGAGCAGCTCGTCCGCCCCGGCCGTGACCCGCGCGAAGAAGCCCAGGCGCCCATCCTGCGCACCGACGTGCTCAAAACGGAAGACCTGGTCGAAGGCATGGAACTGAAAGGCACCGTCCGCAACGTGGTCGATTTTGGCGCGTTCGTCGATATCGGTGTCAAACAAGACGGGTTGCTCCACAAGAGCCAGATCCCCTTTGGCACGGTGCTCAAAGTTGGTGACATCATCGATGTCGAAATCCTGAAAATAGAGAAAGAACGAGGGCGCATTGGGTTGGGGTGGGTGAAGAAAAAGTAATCAGTGGATGCCAACGTCTCCCGACGTTGGCATCCCAAAATCTGGAGATTTTGGAGACCAAAAACAAAAAGCGCCGTGGGCGGCGCGTTTTTTTATCCACGTTTAACCTACCGGGTGTACAATCTCCCAGGTACCAAATCACCAAATCAGATACCATGTCCTTGCGCGTGCGCTTCACCCTGCTCTATTCGACCCTGTTGGGCGGCGTTTTATTGCTGTTCGGCGTACTTGTCTATGTGTTGGTCAGCGCCTTGCTGCTCGACCAGGTGGACCGCACCCTGAGACAAACCGCGCGCGATATTTTAGCCAACTCACAGGTTGGCTCGGTCGGCGAATTGAACGTGGTCACCCTGCCATCCCTTGAACTGACAGCCAGCGTCTACGTCCAGTACTGGGATCGGGATGGGAATTTGCAAATGTCGTCGCCGGGCATTCGCGACCTGGCCCAGCCACTTGACACAACGAATCTGAGCTCCACCCGTCCCGTTTTCCGTGACGTTTACATCCGCACGGTGCATTTGCGTGTTTTGACCGTTCCCTTGCAAGCCGGGGATCGTCCTGTTGGGGTGCTCCAGGCTGCGACCAACCTGGGGCTGGTGGATAGCATCCGGGGAAGTTTGCTTTCGATCCTGGTCAGCTTAACGGCCCTTTCGGTTTTGCTGGCTGCCGGCGCCTCCCTGCTGGTTATTCGGCAGGCCCTGGCCCCGCTGGCAACCGTCATCGAAACCGCTGAACAGATTACCCGCGCCGATGACCTTTCGCGCCGCATCCCCTATAATGCCTCACCAAAAGATGAAATTGGCGCATTTATCCGCGCTTTCAACCGCACTCTCGAGCGACTCGAAAACCTGTTCACCTCCCAACAGCGTTTCCTGGCCGATGTTTCGCACGAACTGCGCACACCGCTGACGGTCATCAAGGGCAATGCCGATTTAATCCGTAAGCTGGGGCCGGACAACGAGTCGCTGGATACCATCAAGGATGAAGCCGACCGGCTGACGCGCATGGTGGGCGACTTGCTCCTGCTGGCTCAGGCCGAATCGGGCAAACTGCCACTGACCATGGCTCCCGTTGCGTTGGATGAATTACTGACGGATGTCTTCCAGCAGATGCGTGTCCTGGCCGGAGAAAAAGTCCGTTTAAAGCTGACAGATATCGACCAGGCCATCGTCAACGGCGACCGCGACCGGTTGAAGCAGGTCTTGATCAACCTGACCTCGAATGCCATTCACTACACCCCGGCGGGCGGGGAAGTTTATTTGAACCTGTCCAAATCTGACAACACAGCTCGCATTGTGGTTCGCGATACGGGGCCAGGCATCCCTCAGAAGGACTTGCCGCATATTTTTGACCGCTTTTATCGCGGCGAGAAATCGCGCACACGTTCGAAAACCAGCGGATTTGGCCTGGGGCTTTCCATCGCATATTTTATTATCGAAGCACATGGCGGTAGGATCGAGGCCGATTCGCACGAGGGGCAGGGGACGGCTTTTGCCGTTTATCTCCCTCTCTTGGGAAGTTGAACTGGGCCTGTATAAGAGGAAAACCCGATGGAACGCAAGTTAGCCAATCTCCCGGGTTGGAAACGTATTATCCAGAGTCGTTTTTGCGGTTCACACCTGGACACCCCGGAATTTAAGGGACACATCACCCTGTATTGCATGGATGCTGTTAGCGCGCCACTGGTGGTTGAATATTTCAAACGGAAAATCTGTATTGTCGATGCAGGTTATGTTTGGCTAAAACAGTTTCCCAGCGGTGAACATTTTACAGTCACTGCCCATTTTGACGATGAAGCCCGGCTGGTGCTGTGGTACATCGACATTTGTCTACGCACAGGTGTCAGCCAGGAGCAAATTCCTTGGATGGATGACCTGTATTTGGATTTAGTGGTCTCGCCAACGATGGAGGTGGAGTTGAAGGATGCTGATGAGTTGCTGGCTGCCCGGGAAAGTGGTCAAATCTCAGCGGCTGAGTTCGACTTGGCCTGGCGCGAGGCCGACCGGCTGATGGAGCTGATTGCGCAGAACCGATTGGGATTGCTTACCTTGAGCGATGTTCATCGACAGATGCTCCTGCAATCGGATAGCTTATAGTCGAATACTGTTGTTGAAGCTGGCCACATGTTCACCAAGAGTTCCGAAGTCTCGAAGACTTCGGAACTTTGACATTACTGAGAAATCCCCAGGCGCTCCCTGGCCTTCCTGCACAGGCTGGCTCCACCTGCTTTCAGCCACTCGTTCAATCGGGCTGATTCGCTGGCATTCTGGCTCGCATCGGCATAGATGCCGCTGCCCCAGTAGGCATAGCGTTTGGTTTCTGCCGCCCAGGCGGATTCTGCGCGTCCGATGACGCCAATCCCACCGTTGTAACCGGCCAGTGCCAGGCGCGCATCGCCGCCGGAGCGTTCGAGTGATTTTGCCAGATAGTTCATCCCGCGCAGGGCATTGGTATCCGGATCGTAGGCATTCTCGGTGGCGTAAAAATGGAATGGCATCACTTGGAACAGGCCCGAGGCCCCGGCGCTGGAGCGCGCGCTCGGGTTCCCGCAGGATTCGATCTGCATCACTGTGGCGACCAGGTTGGGGTCGAGGCCATGTTCGGCGGCCCAGCGGGTAATACTGGCCGACCAGAACTGGATTTCCGGTGTAAATAACGGAGCCAGGTTTCCGCTGCCGCTGGCAGCATGGACTTCCGACTGGCCGTTGGGTGTTTCCAGCCCCCCGGTGACCAGCGCCAGGATTAACCCAAAGCACAGGGCAACCAGTGGCGGGATCAAAAAACCAGACAGACAGCCGCTTGATTGGTCTGTCTGTCTGCTCCTTCGACGATATGTCGGTTCAGAGCGTGAATAGGTCATAAGGTTACAAGTCGGCTTTCAGGTACGCTCGGCGCTTGGAGGACAGAAGCTCATCTCTGATGATGTTGAGCACAAATTAGCCGCGTTCTTCGTACTGTTCCACCTGCCGGTTGCTGGCCAGGTTATGGTAGGTAGGCTCGGCTGGGCGGGAGTAGGTACTTTCAGGGCGCTGGTAAGGCTTGGGCTGTGGCTTGAAACTCGAAGCCGGGGCCAGGATGGGGCGGGAGACCGCCGCCTGGCCGCTGACAACAGCGGGGCGCTGGGGGCGATACTCATTGCGTGTCGGGATTTGCTGCTGAGGCATAGATCGACGCGCACGGTTGTCAGCCATCCCAAACATGCGTTCCCCAGCCAGCGAGAAAGTGCCGATGATCAGGATGCGAATGACCCAGACCATGACCGCAACGAAGATGGGAACAACGGACTGGATCGTGGCGCTCTTGATGACTGCAGTACCCATGCTGGTGTGGTTGGCGATGGCAACCGAAACGCCCCACCAGGTGAGCGTGGCGTTCATGGCCGCTGCCAGGATCCAGGCCCCGAACAGGTACCAGACCTCGGCGGGTTCGTCCGCTCCCTGTTCGGGCGTGAACAGGCGGGCAATCCCGGCGAAATCGATACCACAGAAGGCGATGGACAGGATCGTGGCCCAGCGCATACCTGCGAAAGCCAGGTTGCCAAGGACATCATTGAGGGCAAACTCGGTGGTGCTGAAGTTGAAGAGTTCAAAGGCGAGCAGGGCACCGATAATCATGATCCCGAAGACTTTGCCCCGTTGGTTGAGGGCTCCACCCCAGAATTTGCCCATGTTTAAACGGAGTGGTTGGGAACGAAGTGCGTTATTCATGGAAACCTCCTTGACTTGCGAACCGATTAGAATATATGTTCTAATTTATTATAGAACATATATTCTATTTGTCAAGTAGGAATTTTCTAAATTTAATCAATTTCAGGGGGGATACGAGTACGGCGCAACCTTCAGCAGCGACGGTGCATTTTTGGCATCGCAGCGCGGCGCGGCAAGAATACGGGTAGCGACATCCAGGTTTTGCGTGGCGCTAAGCGCGAGGCGGATGGACAGGTGATCGTTGGGAAGCGGCTGGCAATAGTTGTTCCAGACCAGGCTGATAATCACGCTTTCGCCGGGGGCCAACTGCAGTTCAGCCGGGGCAGGCGGGGTCTGGCTGGCGGACATGGCTGTCAGCTGGGTTTGGAGCGGTTGGTTTGCGCCAGCCAGGAGCGCGACTTGTGGCGGGTTGGTCAAAGCGCAGGGATTTTTTGTCTGGTTGGTCAGGGTCAACCCGATCAGGAGTGCTTCGCCAGTCTCAATCGAATTGGAACTGGTCTGCAGGTCAGCGGGCTGGCAGAGCGGCGTGGAACCAGGTGCCGGGCTGGGAAAATTTATAGGGAGTTCAGTCGGCGGGGAGTTGCTGGCGGCGCGGGTGCAGGCTGTCGTCAGAGTGATGGTCAAAAGAGTGATCAGGAGCAGGCGTTTTGTCATCAGGCCGAGTCTACCACCAAAAAATCCTCGCGCGTGGAAGATCAGTAGTTCACGAAACTTCTTGAAGAGACCCGATTTTGGTATCGCAAGTTCTCCCAAATTTCGTGAAGTACTGAATATAATTATTGCATGGACACTCTCACCCGCTATCAAGAACTCAAAGAGCAGCTGAATTTCCACAGCTATCGTTATCACGTGATGGATAGTCCCATTATCAGTGATGTGGAATATGATCGCCTGCTGGCTGAATTGCACCAGATCGAGGCCGAACACCCGGATTGGGTCACCCCCGATTCGCCAACCCAGCGTGCCGGGGCGGTCGTTTCGGAGAAGTTCGAAAAAGTCCGCCACCCGAGGCCGATTCTCTCGCTGGCGAACGCTTTCGGCGCTGACGATGCCCGGGCCTGGTTCGAGCGGATTTGTAAACTGGATGACCGCGTCGAAAAGGCGCAGTTCACCGTGGAGCCGAAAATCGACGGGTTGAGCGTTGTTCTCCATTACCGTGAGGGCCTCTTCGTCCAAGGGGCCACGCGCGGCGATGGGGAAGTCGGCGAAGATATCACGGCAAATCTCAGGACAGTGAAGGCAATTCCATTGAGAATACCGGTACAGCGGGGATCGGGGATCGGGAATCGGAATTTGGGCGATTTACCGTTATTTGGATCCGAAGAAACACGAATACCGTCTTACCTGGTCATCCGCGGCGAAGTGTTCATTCCCGATAAGGATTTCGAAGCCCTGAATACCAAACTGGCCGAGGCGGGGGAGAGAACCTATCTCAACCCGCGCAATACCGCCGCCGGTTCGCTCCGTCAGCTCGACCCAGCCATTACGGCGACGCGGCCGTTGACCATCCTGGTTTACCAAGTTGTCTACTGGGAAGATCAATCACAAAATCACCCAAGCACCAAATTGCCCACTTCCCAATGGGGCTTGCTCAACTGGCTAAAAGAGCTGGGTTTCCCTGTTACCGATGTGGCCCAACGTTTCGATACGCTTGATCAAGCAATTGAATACACCGAAACCTGGGACAAAGGCCGCGACAAACTCGGCTATGAGGCCGACGGGATGGTCATCAAGCTGGACGACCTGTCACTGGCGGCAGAACTCGGTTTCGTGGGCAAGGATCCGCGCGGGGCGATTGCCTTCAAATTCCCGGCCCGCGAGGTGACCACGAAACTTAATGAAATTGGCGTGGCGGTCGGGCGGACGGGCGTCCTGACACCCTTTGCCGTGCTCGAAGCGGTCGAAATCGGTGGGGTGGTTGTCGAACGCGCGACCCTGCACAATTTCGATTACATCGCCGAAAAGGACATCCGCCCCGGTGACCGGGTGCTGATCAAACGCGCGGGCGAGGTCATCCCGTACGTCATCGGCCCGGTCGTCGCTGCGCGCAGCGGCGCAGAACAACCTTACTCCCCGCCACAAGCCTGCCCGGCCTGCGGCCAGCCAGTGGAGCATTTCGAAGGCGAGGTGGCCTGGTACTGCGTCAACGCCGCCTGCCCGGCGCAGTTGGTGCGTAACGTTGAACATTTTGTCTCGAAAGGCGCGATGGACATCAACGGCCTGGGTTACAAAATCGTCGAGCGGTTGATTAACGAGGGGTTGGTAAAAGATGTGGCGGATTTATATTTCTTGACCAAGGGGCAGTTGCTTGCGCTGGAAGGTTTCGCCGAGAAAAAAGCCGATAATCTACTGGGAGCCATTGCCGCCTCGAAAGCCCAGCCGTTAAACCGCGTTATCACCGCCCTCGGGATTCACGGCGTCGGTGAGGTGGCCGCCGGGGATTTGGCGCGTCATTTCGCCGATTTGGAGGCTCTTGCGCAAGCCAGCGCCACCGATCTACAGTCCCTGGACGGTTTTGGCCCCAACACTGCCGAGGCGCTGATCGACTGGTTTGCCCGCCCTGCCAACCAGGCTTTGCTCGTCAAACTTAAATCTGCCGGGGTCTGGCCCTCAGGTAGCAACGCATTACTCGTTACCCGCCACTCGTCAGCGCTCTCGACCCTGACCTTTGTTGTCACGGGAACCCTGCCAAGCCTTTCCCGCGATGAGGTGAAAGATTTTATCGAGTCACACGGCGGCAAAGTGACCGATTCGGTCAGCAAAAAGACCAGCTACCTTGTTTTGGGCGAAAATCCCGGCTCGAAACACGCGAAGGCCGGCGCACTGGGTGTTCCAGTCATCGACGAAGCAGGGTTGCGGAAACTGGCTGGTGAGTGAGCGTCAGCCAGTAGATAAGCTAACAGAGCCTGGCAAAACCTTTCGCGCTATCCCCGCCAAAAGTATATGCCCGCCACCACCACCCCAATCGTCACTACCAGCCAGCGCAATCTGGCTGGTTTGATTTTCCCGGCCAGCCGCCCGCCCAGCCAGCCGCCAAGCAGGGCACAAACCGCCATGACCAGCACGACATTCCAAACCACTTTTCCTGAAAACAGGAAGAAGACCGCCGCAGCCAGATTAACGCTAAAAGCCACGCCCTGCTTGAGCGCATTCAGTTTGGTGAGCGATTCATCCAGGGTCAGCCCAAGAGCAGCCAGGACGATGACGCTCAGGCCTGCGCCAAAATACCCTCCATAGATGGCCGCCAGCCCAATCGGGAGGCTGCTCCACAACTCAGAAACCTGGCCGCCACCATGTTTTGCAGCCCGGCGCAGCAAAAAAGCCCTGACGGGATCTTGCACGGCCAGTAAAAGTGAAGCCAGCAAAATCAGGAATGGCACAATCTGGCGAAAGACCTTTTCACCGGTGTTCAAGAGCAAGATTCCACCCAACAAGCCGCCAACCACACTGGCCGGGAGGATAAACCACAGGCGTTTGGCCTGGACCTTCAAATCAGCCCATTGCGCCAGCGTGCCGCCCAGGTAACCGGGAAGCAAGGCAACCGTATTGGTCACATTCGCCATCACAGCCGGGATTCCCACTGCTGTTAGAACGGGGAAAGTAATTAGGGTGCCGCCGCCCGCCAGGGCATTAATGGCCCCGGCCACCAGGGCCGCCAGGGCAATCCAGAGATAATCGAAACCTGAGAGCATGTTGTCATCCTTTGCGCAGTTTTGTGCAAGGATACTATGAAATGACCCGCCAACCAATAGCGAAGGGCTTGCAAAAGAATAAAAACCGGCTTTTGATTTACTCCTGGTATTGCCAGATCTGCACCCCGGCGCGTTTCTTTTGCGGGTCACAGCTTTGCTTTAGCCCGCAGCTCCCACAACCATCGTCGCAGGTTTCGTAGGCGCGCAACATCCCAGCGCGGCGTAAATGTTCCAGCATGGCTTCAACCATCTGCAGGGAGGTTCCCAGGCGCACGGCCAGCGTTGAGGCTTCGAGTGTCCCACCCGCGCGGATTGCTACCATTAATTGTTCGAGCATATTTTTCTCTCTACTCTGGTGGTTGAGTAGCCCGACACGGTAGTGGAGGGCGTATCGAAACCACATAGATGAATATTTTAGCAAGCTGTTGGTTTCGACACTTACCCCTGTGGTAAGTGCAGGTATCGAAATCGGCGATTCCGGGTTTCGATACGCCGAAAGGGCATCGACTACTCAACCCTCGTAAGCGTTCACAATCCAAACGCCAGCGCCAAATGATAAACGCCGCTCCCAGCCGCGATCGACATCGCCAGGAACAAGCCCAGGTTCAGAAAGGTCCAGCGCCAGGAATTGGTTTCCTGTTTGATAACCGCCACTGTTGCCAGGCACGGGATAAAGAGCATCGTCACCACTAGGAACGAGAGCGCCGAAGCCATCGAGAAAGTCGCCGCCAGGGCTGCCGCCAGCCCGGCTTCTTCCGCGCTGCCAAACAGGACACCCAGCGTTGCGATTGCGTTCTCCTTGGCCGGGAAAGTCGTCAGCAGGGCCACCGTCAGCCGCCAGTCAAAACCCATCAGGCGGCCCACTGGCTCGAAAAACTTGCCAAACTGCGCCAGGTAACTGGTCTCCAAATCGCCGCTTGGTAGATACGAAAGCGCCCAGATTACCACTGAAATCGCCAGGATCGTCGTCCCAGCCTTCTGGATAAAAGAGAGCGCCCGCTGCCAGACGAGCAGGCCAACCGTTCGCCAGTTGGGGAGGTGGTAGAGCGGCATTTCCATGATAAAAGCCGAGCGCTCGCCCTTGAAAATCACCCGGTTGAGCAGCGTTCCGAGCAGCACCAGCGCCACCAGCGACATCAGCACCAACCCCCAGGTGACCGGCAAGGCATAAGCGCCAAAAAAGGCCGGGGCCAGGAAGGCAATAACCGCCATCCGGGCGGTACAGGGCACAAGCGGCGCAATCAAAATTGTCAGCAGGCGAGCCGGCCACGAGTCGATCACACGCGTACCCATGATCGACGGCACGTTACAGCCAAATCCCAGGAATAAGGGCAAAAACGACTTCCCGTGTAGTCCCATCAGGTGCATCAGGTTGTCCATCACGTAGGCCGCACGCGCCATATACCCCACGTCTTCGAGCAGGCCAAAGGCCGCAAAGAAAATCATCAGAATCGGCAAAAAGGTCAACACCGAGCCGACGCCGCCAATCACGCCATCCACCAGCAGGCCGCGGAGCCAATCTGGCGCGCCTGCCAGCCCATCGGTGGCCCAAACCGAGAGCCGCGAGACAATTTCAACATCCAGCCAGGCTTGCAACGGTGCGCCAATCGTAAACGTCAGCCCAAAGACCGCGCCCAAAATTGCAGCCAGCACCAACAGACCCCAAACCGGGTGCGCCGCCCAGCGGTCGATCCGCTCGGTCAAACTGATTTGTCCCAGCCGGGGGCGCGCCACCGCCGCACGCACCAGCCGTCCAATCCACTCGTAGCGGCCTGAGGCCACCGCCAGCATGGCATCATCGTGTTGGATCAAAATTCCATGCACGGCCTGCCAGGTCTCAACGGGCAGGGCCGCCTGCATGGTGCGCGTCACTTCTGCGTCGCCTTCGAGGAGCTTGAGCGCAATCCACTCAGGCGGATAGGGCGCGGGAACTTCGTTAAGAATAATCTTCAGGAGTTGATCAAGCGCATCGCGATGGTCCGGGCGGATTTCCGGTAAACGGGGCGAATTCGAGCGTTGCCTATCGAGTGTTTCGCGGACAACGCGCAGGAGCTCGCGCACCCCGAGAGCCTTGGTCGCCGTGATGGGGACGATCGGTATCCCCAGTGCGGCTTCCAGTATCCCCGCTTCGACGGTTAATCCCTCCTGAACCGCGACATCCATCATATTGAGCGCCACGACCAGCGGCACCGGCAGGCAGACCAATTCTGAAACAAGATACAGGCTGCGTTCCAGGTTGGCCGCGCTGACGACCGCCACGACCACATCTGGCGCTTCGCGCAGGATAAATTCCCGGGCAATGACTTCCTCCGGGGAATTCGCCGTCAAGCTGTAGGTGCCGGGCAAATCCACCAGGTTGTATTCGCGTCCCTCCATCAAAAAATTGCCTTCTCGCCGCTCAACCGTTTTTCCCGGCCAGTTGCCCACATGCTGGTTCAAACCGGTTAACAGGTTAAACAGGGTTGATTTGCCCATGTTGGGTTGCCCTGCCAGCGCAATCATCGGGGTTTTTCGCCCGCTGACATCGACACGCCTGGCAGGGGTTTCAACGACAGGATGACATTCACTCATTTGTGGTTCCGCTCAACAACAATTTTGGCAGCTTCGCCGCGCCCAAGGGCCACGCGCGTCCCCCGCACGGTAACAATCAACGGACCGCGCCCAAAGTTTTGAGTCATTTGCACCTCGGCGCCGGGCGTAAAGCCGAGCGAAGTCAGCCGCCCTGCGATCCCGCGCCCCCCGCAGAACGAGAGAATCACAGCATTTTCACCAGTGGGCATTTCATCTAATGGAGAAGTCATGTTGGTTTCCTTTGAAGTTTGCATTGTAGAAGCAGAGTTGCCACTCTCCACATTCTTGATATAATAAGAATGACAACAAAATTTGTTAGCATATACTAATTCGCATTATTAGTATAATTCATTATGACAGTTTAAACCATATCAAATGTCATCTTTTCAGGCGGAAGAATGGAACAAATCAAACCCAGCCAAACAATTGAAGATTATCTCTCCCTGTTCTATGTTTTGGAGCGGGATGACGAGCCGGTGATCGGCGCGCGGCTGGCCGAACTGCTGGGCGTCAGCGCGCCGACCGTGACCAACACTCTTAAACGCATGGCGCGCGATGGACTGATTACGATGAACGAGAACGGAACGCACCTGACCGAACAGGGCTGGCAATTGGCGCGGGATGTGATGCGCCGCCACATGTTGATGGAATGGATGATGCTGAAGATGCTGCCCTGGTCGAAGCTGCACGGCGAGGCCCATAGCCTGGAACACGCCATTTCCCCCGAAGCCGAAGCTGCCATTTACGAAGAACTGGGTCGCCCGCAGACCTGTCCACATGGCAACCCGCTTCCCGGTTTTGAAGAAGCCGTTGCCGAGTGGGTTCCGCTGACCCAGATCCCCAGCGGGGCAGTTGTCACCATCCGGCGTATTCATGAACTGGCTGAAGAAAACCGGGAGCTTCTGGCGTTTCTCGAAGAGAAAGGGATCCTGCCCCGTGTTCAGGTTACGCAGGGCGAAATCCTGCCGTTTAACCAGACCATCACCATCCTGGTCAAAGACCAGCCGGTGACCCTGGGATTTGCCGTGGCAAAATATATCTTTGTGGAAACTGATTAGCCAGTCCCGCAACCTTCATACCAGTCGCGGTCACAAATTGCGCTTTTTCTGGAGCAGGAATGCGCAATCTGTGACCGCGAATATAACAGGAATCTCCGCGAGGACAATTCCGATGATGACTCCCAGCCCGGCATACTTTTCCGCTTGCTTTTTGACTTTCCCATGCCTGGCGTGAACCCGCCGAGGGGGCTTTTACTGATAGGCCTGCAAAAACGTCACCAGGTAGCGCCAGACCCGCCCAACAGACGGGATATACAGCCTTTCGGCAGGCGAGTGCGGGTTTTCAATGGTTACACCCAAAGAGATCATCTCCATATTGCCGTAGATTGCGCCAATGATGCCGCATTCCAATCCGGCATGGATCATTTCGACCTTCGGCGCTTTGCCAAACAATGCCTGGTAGGTATCCACGCTGCGCTGAAGCAGGACAGATTTGGTGTCCGGCTGCCAGGCCGGGTAGCCTTCACTGTTGTCGACTTCCGCCCCGGCCAGCAGGGCGATGGCTGAAATGCGCTCGGTCAATTCATCGCGCCGCGTCATCACCGAACTACGCTGGCTGGTAACCACCTTCAGGGCCTCTGCGTCGATCTCGATCCGCGCCAGATTGTTGGAGGTTTCGACAAAACCCTCCACGCTGGCCGACATCTCGGCAACGCCGTGCGGCAGGGCCATCAACAGGTGGATGACTTTATCGGTATCAGACACGATTGTGGCGCGCCCCGCTTCGACGGGGGTCAGCGTCAGCGTGATTCCGCTTTCGGTGGCAGAATACTCATCGTTCAGAACCGACTCAAACTCCCGGACAGCCTGCTGAATGGCCGGGAGTTTTTCCGCGTCACAGGCAAACGAAACCTCGGCCCCGCGCGAAATGGCATTGTGCGCCGTCCCGCCATCGAGATCCATCAGCGCCAGCGGCGTGACTTTGCGGAGGTGCGCCAGCGTGCGCGAAAGCAGTTTGTTGGCGCTGGCGCGATGTTTGTGGATGTCGATGCCTGAATGACCGCCCTGTAGTCCGCTAATCTTCAGGTGGAAGGCCGCTTTCAGGGCGGGATTCTCAAACGTTAACGGCAGGCGGATACGGGTCTTCATGCCGCCCGCGCAGCCGATGACGAAGCTACCCTCCTCCTCCGAATCCAGGTTGACCAGGATCTTCCCCCGGATGAATCCCGGCTGCAGGTGATTGGCCCCGCCGATGCCAACTTCCTCCTCGACGGTAAAAAGCAGCTCAAGGGCCGGGTGCGCCACGGATTCATCTTCCGCCAGGGCCAGGGCCAGCGCGAGGGCCATGCCGTTATCCGCGCCAAGCGTGGTGCGATCGGCATGCAGCCAATCCCCCTCCACAATACAGCGGATTGGGTCCTTGAGAAAATCGTGCGGCGAATCAGGGGTTTTCTCGCAGACCATGTCCATATGCCCCTGCAAGACAATCACCGGGCCCGATTCATAGCCAGGCGTAGCCGGGACGCGGATGACCAGGTTCCCGTCTGCATCGCTTTCCCAGGGGAAACCGTGCGCTGCGGCGCGCTCTTGCAGCCAGAGCGAAATTTTGGCCTCGCGCCCGCTCCCGCGAGGAACGGCGGAAAGTTGTTCGAAAATATTCAAGACCTTCTGGGTTGCATCCATGAATGAATTACCTTTGTGGAAAGTTGAATTGAACTTTAGTTTCTGCTAAATATGAGAAGTTCGACAACATCAGATTAGACGATTGCTCTTTGGCAAAATAAAGAACATGGAGAAAAAAAGAGTTCACAAACTGGGACTACCGCTGGAAGAGTTTGCAAAGCTTGGCGAGCGGCTGGCTTCATTTTACCAAGTTTTGGGCGTTATTTTCGTACCCAAACCAAGATACCAGCGAATAAGCGCCATGTGTAAAAAGTATTTAACCCAAGTTGCTACCTTTGCATCGATCAGGAAGATTTTAGGCCAAAAACCCTCACCCTGCCCTCTCCCAACAGGAGAGGGGGAAATCGTCTAGGCAAAAAACCATCAAAATTGGGGTGAGGGCGTTTTTCCCTTCAAGGTAGCAACTTGGATTATTTATCAGGAAATTCTAAAGCAGATTATTGCTCAATTTGAACCTGCCCAATTATGTGAATAGTCCTGCTGGCAAAAGTTATTTCACAAATATTAGCAACACAACGAGCAGATTGAATACTATCAGCACAAACGCTCTGAAATCATGCCCAATACCTTTGCCTCCGCTGAGCCTGCAAGAAGAGTTTGCGGGCGTGGTGGCGCGGGCGGTTATTGAGCTGGCAGGCTGAGCCTGTCGAAGTGTCAAGTTGCTGTCTGGGCCGCCTCGTCCTGGTTAAGTTCATCTGCGCTCGGCTTTTCGCTGGATGGCCCTCAGCCACAGGATGCGGATGAACCCGCTTCCCAGCGAGATCAAGCGCCAGTAAAAGGCAAACTTTTTCAGCGTTTCAGGATGGGTGGCCTGGATGCGCGTCTCGGTGGAGCAGCGCACGGTGCCGTTTCCGAGATCGGTGACTACCAGGTTGGCGGCCACTTTGGCATAATCGGGCTGGTCAAAAGCCAGGAATTCCTGCGGCGAGGCAATCCCTGGGCTTTGGCCGCCGGTCAGTTCCCAAAACTGGCCGATCAGCCCGAAGACAATTTCCCGGTCGGGAGCTTCCTCCAGGGGGATAAACCCCTCCTCGTAAAGCTGCTTCAAGAAAGGTTGATCGACTCGCTTTTGTGGGGATAATTTTCCCGTCAACCTGGCTGGCAGCTCCCGGAGGGAAGTCATCCAATGCACCAGGGGAGATAGCTCGGCAGGCCTCAGCTCTTTGAGCGCTGCAAAGGCCTTTTCCGGCGAGGCCTTGATGACAACCGCATGGACTTCGTTGAAGTCATAAACAGGCAGGTACTTATCTAGCAGCATTTCATTTTTCATCGGCTTGCCCCCAGGTTTTTCTGCAGCCCGGGCTCGAAAAGCGCGTAAACGGAACCCGCCGTTACCGCCAGGAAAATGAACAGGGAAATAAAGGCCTGGATTTCAGGGAGCGCAAAGACGATTAAGACACCGTAAATCAACCCGGCCAGGTTCGCAGCCACGCAGATTTTGAGCATCCAATCTGCGCGACTGCGCTCGGCCATGATGTTGAGCAGGCTCAAGTAGACCAGGGCCAGTCCTGTCCCGGCAAACCAGAGCGCTTCCGGGGAAAATTGGTCATAGAACAACGGCGTCAGGGCGGTATGGACGACCCCGATCAACAAAAGATAGGCCGAAATTTTGTAAAAAAGTTTCACGACAACCTCCTTGATGATTTCTTGCCCGGGTGCGTATTTTCGGGAGATTCTGCCCGCCTGGCGGCCAGCCAGAACAGGAAATAAGCGACCGCCAGGATCGATTCGATAGTTACGGCCGTCAGAATCCCTGAATTTGCAAATCCCCGCCCAAATTCGACCAAGCCCATCACAGCAAACCCCGCCATATTCACACTGACGGCTAATGCCATCACCTGCCGAGCCGGGGAGTAGGATATTTTCCTTCCAAAGAACGCCAGGACAGCGAAACCCAGCATCAGCATGGCCGCGCGCCTGGCCAGAAAATCTGCCGAGGCGGTCGTTTCAATCCCAATGTCTTTCAAAAAAGACCCCGGAGAGAACAATAAGATTACAAACAGGTAGGAATACAGCGCGGCTGTCAGCCAGCTCATAATCTGATAGGTGTTTTGCTTTTCGATGAGCCTATACATTGGCGATTACCTTTCCCGGGGCGCAAACGGTTGTCGGGACAATTTGCCGGGCAATTTCTGCCAGGGCCTGGCGTTCCGGGGTATTGGGGAAGACCGCCAAAGCAGTCAGGCCGCGCTGAATAAAACACTCTGCCTCCTGCATGGCTTTTTCTATCGCTCCATTTTGACTGATTGCGGAAAAGAGTCGCTCAGGGCGCTGAGGATCACCCCTCTCTCGGTTGATGACGGCGCAAATATCTGGGTCTCCCGGGTGCGCTTCAAAATAATAGAGCGTGGGCAGCGTAATAATCCCCTGGCGCAAATCATTGCCGATGGGTTTGCCCAGAGCAAATTGGTTGCCAATAAAATCGAGGACATCATCCACAATCTGGAAAGCCATCCCGATTTCGTTGCCAAACTTGCGGGCTGCGGCCGCCCGCTCCTCATCCGCCTGACTGAGGAGCGCCGCTGCGCCGCTTGCCAGTTCGAACAGGGAAGCGGTCTTGGCCTGGATCCAGCGATAGTAGTCTTCGCGGCAAGTGATGCCTTTTTTGCTGGAAAGTTGGCTAATTTCCTCGCTGACCATGGTCTGCAAGGTTTCTGTGAACAGGCGCATGACCGGGAGAGAATTGGCCTGGACGGCCAACTGCGCGGCCACGGCAAAGGCAAAGTCCCCGGTCAGGGTTGTCGCCGCAGAGGACCAATTCGCGTTCAGCGTCGACCGGCCCCTGCGCAGCACAGCCCCATCGATCAGGTCATCATGCACGAGCGAGGCGGTATGCAGCATCTCGATCGCCGCGGCCAAGCGCAGCAGGGACTCCGGTTCAGCCCCGAGCAGGCTGCCAAACAGCAGGGTAATTCTAGGCCGGATGCGTTTCCCGCCCGAGATGACCAACTGGGAGAGCGCCATTGCCAGGGGAGAGTGATTGTTGTCGATGTGAGCGTAGATCAGCGCATCGATTTGCCGGAGTTGCTCTTCAAGTAAATCTCTGGTTGGGATCATCATGCCTCCGCGCCGGGCTTGCGCAACGCGCCAATGATCGCCTGGAGATAGATCAGCGCAACTGCCAGGCAAATGCCAAAAATCACCGGCGAAAAACTGGTCGCAAGGAAAATTTCTTCTGCTGCGCGCACCGTATAAAACAGCGCGATCAAGATCAGCGTCGTTTTGCCCAGGTTTGTGGTTAGCAAATCGCGCCTGCAAAAAAATGACACGAACGTGGCAAAGGCAATCATCAACACCACGCCGACATTCAGCATTTGCATCAGTGCCTTGTAATCGGGCAACAGATCGGGCAGCATCTGTATCTGCCAGCCAAGCCAGATATGGAAAGCCGTGAAAATGCCATTCACGCTGCCGCCAACTAAAAGTAACCGTTTGCTCATTTTTATTTACTCCTCTTGCTCAATTGGGTTGGGGAAGACAGCCATCTTGTACACTCTTTTTGCGGTTGTATCAGTTGTTTCGGAAAAAACCGAAATAAGAAAGCAAAAAATATAATCCCCTACGAATCGGGGATCGATTTTAAAACCTTGTTCACAATGCCGGTCTTCTTTGCAATGCTCACAATCGTCTTGGTTGGGATTTTCTGGCTTTGTTCGTAAATGGCCGTTGCAGTTTCGAGTACGTCAAGCATCTCTTTCATTTTCTTTTTGGTCAAGGCCGATTCAGCGTGATCATCGATTTCAGCAACCGCTTCGCGCAGCATGTTCAGGGTTGGGTCCAACTCGCGGCGTTTGCGCATATCGACGATCACGCGCGCCATTTCCCAAACATCGCCCATGGTTTCGAAATGGTCGGTGCGATCTCCCAGAACATGTGCGATTTTGATCAGCCCCCAGTTTTGCAACTCGCGCAGCCCCGCGCTGACGGTTGAGCGCGCCACAGACAGGGTTTCACTGATCTGCTCGGCGTTGAGCGGTTCGGGCGAGATATACAGCAGGGCATGGATTTGGGCAATCGTCCGATTAATGCCCCAACGTTCGCCCATTTCTCCCCAGTGGATGATAAATTTTTGCGCAGTTGGTGTCAGTTGAGTCATATTTTATCTTTCTGTTGTTTCGATTATAACCGAAATGGGCGAAATATACAAGGCTCCGTTAATCAGGAGTTAATCACAAAAACGTGTAACTCCTTTGGGCCATGCACGCCGATGGTCAGGGTCATCTCGATATCGGCGGTGCGGCTGGGGCCGGTAACCAATACCGTCGCTGGGGCCGAGGCCACTTCTGGCAGGCGAATGGCCTGCTCGAGTGAGGGCAAAATGTCCGCTGCGCGCAGGACCGCGAGATGGATTTCAGGCACAAGTGAAGCTGTCAGCGGACGACCCGCGCCGCCGGGGATGACGAGTGTCCCCGTTTCGGCGATGCCCGCCAGCGCCCCGCTGATGCCAACCGCCAAATCGGGCGCAGAGGTTTCCACCCGAATCCCGGCTTTCGCCAAATCGACAGCCGTCAGCGCCGGGAGGTTGTCCCAGGTCTCCACCCGGTCGATGCCGCGTTCGCGCAGGAAGGCGATCAGTTTTTCGGGGAGTTCATCCGCGTGGAGGTGGTAGACCTGCCCGCCGAGGGCGGTGAGTTCTTCGGTGAATCGTTCAATCAGTGAGTAAACAGGTAAACTGGTAGACAAGGAAACAGGTACGCCAGGTTTAACCACCTCCCGGTCTATTTGTTCACTTTCTACTTGTTGACGGATACTCCCCCAGCGCTCCCTGAACGGCCTTGCCGACGGTTTGGGCAGGTTCTTGCTGAAGCCCCAACCGGTCAAAGCGGGCAGCGGCAAGAACGGGGGCAGCGGGATAGAAGACCAGCCGAGCATCCGCTGGCCAACGGCGAACAGGCGCGGGTGCCTGGCAGCCCAACTGTAGCCCCCCAAACCCAGTTTGAGCATCCCCGGAATCCCCACGCCTTCGGATTTACTCCCTTTGCCTGTCTCCCCGGCCCTGACGCGCAGCAGCAGTTTCGGCAGGTCGATATCCACCGGGCAGGCATCTTTGCAGGCGCCACAGAGCGACGAGGCCTGGGCCAACTGGGCAAAGTTTTCGCCCAGCAGCCCCGGCGAAACGACTGAGCCAATCGGGCCGGGATACGGAGCAAGTGAACCGTCGGCGCCGAGGTAGGCATGCCCGCCAATCTCGCGGAAGACCGGGCAGGCATTCAGGCACGCGCCGCAGCGGATGCAAACCAAAGCTTCCCGCAGACTGGAATCGCGCAGTTGCGAACGGCCATTATCGACGATGACGAGGTGGCGCTGCTGGCCTGCGAGAGGTTGGTGAATCAACTGGGTGTAGACGCTTAGTTTTTGTCCGGTGGCCGAACGCGGCAGGAGCGACAGGAAGAGCGCCAGGACGTCGAGGCTGGGCAGCAGGCGTTCCATGCCCATCAGCGCGATGTGAACCGGCGGCAAGGTGGTACACATGCGCCCATTGCCTTCGTTGGTAACCACGGTCAGCGTGCCGGTTTCGGCCACGCCGAAATTGACGCCCGAAATGCCGATATCGGCGGTCAGGAAGACCTCGCGCAGCACGGCACGGGCGGTGCTGGTCAGGGTGGGGATGTCTTCGGTATAGGGAATGCCCAGTTTTTCGTGAAAGAGTTCGCCCACCTGGTGACGGCGCAAATGCACCGCCGGGGTGATGATGTGCGCCGGGCGTTCGCCGCGCAACTGGATGATGTATTCGCCCAGGTCGGTCTCGACCACGCGGTGTCCGGCGGCTTCGAGGGCATGGTTCAGGCCGATTTCCTCGGAGACCATGGATTTCGCCTTGGCAAATAGTAGGGGCGAAGTATGCTTCGCCCCTACTGAATTGGCAATCTCCAGTACGAGTCTGACGGCTTCAGCCGCATCTCTAGCGTGGTGGACGATGAGGCCGTTTTTTTGCGCGTTGCCGATAAACTGCGCCAGGTATGCGTCCAGATGTTCGATCACCTCCGCACGGATGGCGTGGGCCTTCTGGCGGCGCTCGCGCCAATCGGGCAGGGAGGCAAAGGCCGTGATGCGACCTCGAATGCGTTTCTCGGCATTTGCATCGAGCGCAGCCTGCAAAGGCTGGTCTGCAATTTTCTCGCGGATTTTCTCCCTGAACAGGTTCATCTTAGTGCATCTTTTTGCCGAGATACAAACCGCGTTCATTCAGCCACTTGGGATCGTGGATAACGTCAAGGCCACAGTTCCGGAAAGCCGCCAGATATTCATCCGTGGTGAACAAACCAAGCTCGTGGCGTTCGTCAAAGCATGTGATACCTTCAGGCGTACCAACCAGATAATGGAACACGAAATAGGATAAAGTGCCATCCTGCCCTGAGAGGTTCATGCGCGCAATCTTCAGCTCAGGCTGATCAACAAAAGTGGCATGAACGCGGCCGGGGTGCCATTCAGCGGGGGTGAACCAGGGTTCCACAAGGATGACTCCGCCGGGATTAAGATGTCTCTCCAGATTGGCAACTGCCTGGTTCAGTTTCGGCAGCGTTTTGACATAGCCGATGGAACTAAACAGGCAGGTAATGACATCAAACTTTCGAGGAAGCTCAAAATCAAGCATATCGCCCTGGTAAAAGGTGATTTCAGGCATTTTTTTCCTGGCCACCTCGAGCATCCGCTCATCCAGGTCGAGGCCTTCAACCTGGTAGTGCTGACGCAGATAGTTCGTGTGGATGCCAGTTCCACAGGCCACATCCAGTAAGGCCTTCCCGCCAGAGTGGAGGTGTTTTTGAATCAGTTCATGGACTGACTGGGCTTCGACAGCATAATTCTTGCCGCGGCTCAAATAAATGGTGTCATAAAGTTCGGCTGATTTGCTAAACATGGATGCTCCTCATCGATTATTCAACACTTCAGCGATATGGACGACTTTTTGCGGCCTTTTCTGCCGGTTCAAGCCGCCCGCGATGTGCATGCGGCAGCCCGCTTCGGTAACGACCAGGGCGGGCGAAGCGCTGATTTCGAGATTGGAAATTTTTCGTTTGAGCATTTCGGCGCTGAGTTCGGGGTGCTCCACTGAGAAGACGCCGCCGAAACCGCAGCAGTCTTCAGAGTCGGGCAAATCGACGATGACGGCCTCCCTGACAGCCGCAAGCAGGGCGCGGGGCTGGAGGTCAATACCCAGGTGATGGTTCGGATGGCAGGAGGAGTGAAACGTCAGTTTGCCATTCCAGCGCGCGCCCAGGTCGGTGACACCCAGCACATCGACGAGGTATTCCGTGAATTCGTAGGTACGTGCCGCCAGGGCCTGCGCACGCGGCAGCCAGAGGGGGTCAGCGGCAAACAGTTCCGGGTAGCCGTGTTTGATCATCACGGCGCAGGAACCGGAGGGGACGATCACATCTCCGGGAGCAGATTCAAAAACCTGGATGAGATGCTCGGCCACCGGGCGGGCGGCAGAACGCAGCCCGGCGTTGAAAGCAGGTTGCCCGCAGCAAACCTGGCCGGGTGGGAAGCCCACCTCGATGCCCAAACGGCGTAAAATGCTGACGATGGCCTCGCCCGTTTCCGGGTAGAAAGTGTCCACCAAACAAGTGGCGAAAAGCTGTACGGTAGTTATAAGTTAATTGTAAGGGAAAAACGTCCGGCGCGGAACATGCAAAATGCGAGGCCTTATCGCGGAAGTTCCCAAAGAGCCGATTTTGATTGACGGGGGGTGGAATTGTGTGTTAAACTGAAAGTGCTTTCATAAGCTAGGGTAATGATAACCGCAAAAAGGTTAGTTGATTTCTTGAAATAATCCCTTTGGAAGGTTGACATTTTGACTGTCATGGTATCATTACCTGCGTTATTTTTCGAAAGGATTTTATGACTGCATTTAAATCTAGACTACCCAATCATTTTGACCTGCCGCGGAGGATCAACCGGCTCAGCGAACTTTCTTACAACCTATGGTGGGCCTGGAACCCGGTGGCCCAACAGCTTTTCAACCGCATCGATAACAATCTTTGGGAGCAGGTCAATCACAATCCCATCATCTGGCTGCGCCAAATTCCCCGGCCTGTACTGAATGCCGCGGCGCAAGATCCAATCTACCTGGAACGCTATGACCGGGTTTTTGCAGATTTCGACGCCTATTTGAGTCGCGAAGATACCCTGTTCGGTAATGAGCATCCCAAGGAGCGGAGTAAGCAAATCGCTTATTTTTCGATGGAGTTTGGCCTGCATGAGACCCTGCCGATCTATTCCGGCGGCCTGGGCGTGCTTTCGGGCGACCACCTGAAAGAAACCTCGGATATGGGCCTGCCACTGGTGGGGGTGGGGTTACTTTACACCGAAGGGTACTTCACCCAACGCATTACCGAGGATGGCTGGCAGGAAGCGGTCAATAACCCGCTCGAATTTGCCAACCTGCCGCTGCTGCCGGTTTTGAAGGATGACGGGAAGGAGTTGACCATCCAGGTGGATTTCCCTGACGGCCCCGTCTTTGTCCGCATCTGGGAAGTGCGCGTTGGGCGGACTCCCCTTTACCTGCTTGATACCAACCTGGATGCCAACAACCCGATGGTGCGCCAACTGACCACCCGGTTGTACTGGTCTGATATCAACCTGCGCATTTTGCAGGAAGTGGTGCTGGGGGTGGGCGGCGTGCGCGCCTTGCGCGCCCTGGGTTTCAACCCGTCTGTTTGGCACATGAATGAAGGTCACGCGGCTTTCATGACTCTCGAGCGGGCCCGCGAATTGGTGCAGGGCGGGATGACATTCGATGAAGCCATTAACAAAAGCAAAGCCAACAATGTTTTCACCACACATACGCCTGTTCCGGCAGGCAACGACGAATTCCCGCTCTGGTTGATCGATAAACATCTCGCCAGCCTGTGGCCCGAACTGGGTCTGACCCGTGACGAGTTCGTTGATCTCGCGCGTCACCAGCAGAATTGGGGCGAGACTTTCTCGATGCCGGTGCTGGCGCTCAAGTTTTCCAATGCGCGCAACGCGGTTTCCGAATTGCATGGGGCTGTCAGCCGCGAGATGTGGCAGGAACTCTGGCCCGAGCGCGCCGTCAACGATGTGCCGATCACCTATGTGACCAATGGCGTGCATACCTCCACCTGGATGGCGCGCCGCATCCGTGTCTTGTATGAAAAATATTTTGGGCATGATTGGCTGGAACATCTCGATGACTTCGAGATGTGGGAAAAAATGGAGGTCATCCCGCCGCAGGAATTGTGGGCCGTGCGCAACCATCTTAAGCGCAAGCTATCCTTTTACATTCAGGAACGCGCCCGCCAGCACTGGATGAAGGGCGAACTCCACCCGGTACAGGTGATCGCCTCGGGTGTGATGCTCGATCCGTATGTGCTGACCATCGGTTTTGCACGCCGTTTTGCGACTTATAAGCGCGCCAGCCTGGTGACCAGTGAATTCGAGCGCTTGTTGGAGATTATCAACCAGCCCAACCGCCCGGTGCAAATCCTGTTTGCGGGGAAGTCGCACCCTGCCGATGAACCTGGCAAGATGCTGATCCAGGAAGTTTACCGCGCCGTGAAGAAAGCCGAGAATGGCGGGCGGATCGTTTTCCTGGAAGACTACGATATGAACCTGGCCCGTTACCTCGTCCAGGGTGTGGATGTGTGGATGAACACCCCGCGCCGCCCGAACGAGGCCTCTGGCACCTCAGGGATGAAAGCGGCGGCCAACGGTGCGCTGAACTTCTCAGTGCTCGATGGCTGGTGGCGTGAGGCCTTCAATGGTGATAACGGCTGGGCCATCGGCCCGGATGCCGACCTTAAAGATGAAGTCCAGGACGCGACTGATGCAGAAAGCCTGTATGAGACGCTCGAAAAGGAAATCATCCCGCTTTACTACACCGGACGCGATGCGAATGATGTCCCGGTCAAGTGGGTGCGGCGGATGAAAGAATCGATGCGCACGATTACCCCGCAGTTCAGTATGCGCCGCATGCTGAAAGAATATGTCGAACGGCTGTACTTGCCAGCCATGACAGAAACCAAAAAGAAGTGATGACGAAGGGCGCGGCGCAAACACTCGGTCGCGCCCTTTTCTTTTATCAATAGGTGGTCTAGTCACTGGCACCTGACTGCATTCTGTGCAGTACAAGTGTTTGGGCGGGAAAGCACCGCCTGCTCGACCAACGATTTAGGAGGTAGTAATGCTTGGATTTTTTCTCTCCCCCGCCGCCTGGCTGGGCGCTTTGACTATTTTTACCATGCGCGTAGGCGACATGAGTATGGACACGCTGCGCGTCTTGTTCGTGATGCGCGGGAAAAAAGGGATTGCCTGGGTCTTGGGGTTTTTCCAATCGCTGATCTATGTCTTGGCGATTACATCGGTGTTGAGCAACCTGGATAACCCACTCAACATTATCGGCTACGCCGCCGGGTTTGCCACCGGGAATGTTGTCGGGATGCTGATCGAGGAGCGGCTGGCCGTTGGGCATATCTTGCTGCAGATCGTCAGTTCACGCAGGGGCGCGGCGCTCTCCGAGGCCTTACGCGAGGCAGGCTACGGGGTGACGGAAATTCCGGCCAGGGGCAAGGATGGTGTTGTCAGCATGTTATCGGTCAGCGTGCTCAGGAAGGATGTCTCCAAAGTCGAGACGCTGGTGCATGAACACGATTCAGAGGCTTTTATGACTTCTGAGGATGTGCGCCCGATGCGGCATGGGTTTTGGCGGGCTTAAATGTTTCCTCCAATCCCTGAAATCAGTGTTCGCACCCTGTCAGAGAAACGAAAAGCCGCTGAAAAATTCATCCTCTTGGATGTGCGCGAACCCTGGGAAATCGACCTAGCCCGAATTATTGATGAACAGGTTGTCATCCTGCCGATGAGCCGGATTGCACGCGAAAGAATGGAGGCTTTCCCTCTTCCGTTACGCGACCCACAAGAGGAAATTGTGGTTATGTGCCATCACGGTGTCCGTTCGGCAGAAGTGACCGGTTGGATGCGCCAGCAGGGCTGGCAGAATGTCTTCAGCCTGGCGGGCGGGATCGCGGCTTATGCGGAACAGGTTGACCCGTCAGTGGGGAAATACTAACTAGTTCAAAAACAGGTCTGCCAGAAGGCTCCTGGCGGACCTGTGATAATTATTTCTGTGTTTGGCTTGGACTGGTTTTATCCCCAGAATTCCACTCTCCCACTTTCCAAATCATAATAGGCGCCGATAATCTTCAAGTTCTGAGCCTCTACTTGCGGAGCGATAATCGGTTCCATTTCTTTCAACTGATTGACCGTTCTCTCAATATTTACCCGAATGGCCTGATCCAATAAATCACCATCTTGCTGGCGAGCTTGAAGAATGGCGGGCTTTAAGGCGTTGATCAAAAAATCAAGATGCCCCTCGCCAGTTTCATCGGCCAGCATGGCCTCCAGTGTAGCTTTAACTGCGCCGCAGGCACGATGCCCCAGAACAACCAAAAGCTGGGTTTTCAGGTGTGCGACAGCATATTCCAGACTTCCCAAGACTGCCTCGTCCAGGATGTTTCCCGCCACTCGAACGACAAATAAATCACCCAACCCTTGATCAAAGATTACTTCCGGGGGCACACGCGAATCGGCGCAGCCCAAAATAATTGCAAAAGGAGTCTGGTGGTGGAGCAACTCCAGGCGCCGCTGCGCAGTTTGATGAGGATGCGTCAACTGACCGGCAAGATATCGCTGGTTGCCTTCCACAAGTTTTTGCAAAGCCAGTGCAGTGCCTTTGATGATCATCCCTTGTCTCCTGTGAACAGCGTTAAGCCGGTACAACAAACTTAACATTCACTCAAAAGAAGGCGGCCTCGATTACCAGATAAATTGTCCGTTGCGGTAAATCATGGCCCCGTCCACGCCGATTTCGGCCTCTTCGCGCATGTCGCAGATCATGTCCCAGTGGATGACGCTCTTGTTTTTCGAACCGGTCTCCGGGTAGCCCGCGCCAAGCGCCATATGAAAGGAACCACCAATTTTCTCGTCGAAGAGGATATTGCCGGTAAATTTGTCGATTTCGAAGTTCGTCCCAATTGCAAATTCGCCCAGGAAGCGTGAACCGCCATCCGAAGCGAGCATTTCAAGCAGGTACTTTTCATTTTTCGTGGCTTTGGCCTGTTCCACACGTCCCTTGGAGAAAATCAATTCTATCCCTTCAACCGCCACACCGTTGTAAATAGCCGGATAGGTGAACTTGACCCAGCCATTGACTGAATCTTCCACCGGGCCGGTGTAGATTTCGCCGTCGGGCATGTTGTGCGTGCCGCATGAATTCATAAAGGTGCGGCCTTTGACTGAGAGGGATAAATCCACATTCGGGCCATGCAGCGTGACCAGATCATGACCCTGGAGTTTTGCGATCATCTTTGCCTGTTCGCTTTCGACCTTTTTCCAGTACGCCACCGGATCTGTTTCATCGGCATGGCAGGCGCGATAGACAAAGTCTTCGTAAGTGTGCAGGCTCATGCCGCCTTCGACGGCGTATCCTTCGGTGGGGTAGAGGGTTGTCACCCACTTCAATTCACCGCTCGCTCCCCGGCGCATCTGCGTTTCGAGGATGGGTGACAATGCCTTCTGTCGGCGTCCCATTTTGGCCGAATCGACGCCGCCCAGGGCGCGCGGGTTGGTCTGCGAATGGATGCGGATGCGCGACTCAAAGGTGTCGTAAGCCAGCTTCATGAAAGGCGGCGCAAAATCCAACTGTGTCTCCCCGGCTCGGGTGAAGAAAATCTCCATCTGGTCGGGAAAATCGAGCAAGACTTGAGGATGCCCGCCCACTTCCAAGACGCGGCTGTACAAAGCCCGCACCAAGGGTTCGGCGGCGGTGGTGGCCTCGATCAAAACCCGGTCGCCGGGCTTGATTTTGGCGGAATAATCGACCAGGACACGGGCAAAACGCTCAACACGGGGATCAATCACGGGAATCTCCTGATGGAAGGTAGAAAAATTATATCACCCGCTGTTACGGGTTTAATTTCAAGACCATAAAATTACCATGTTCATACGTCAGATCCAAATGGAGGGAGGTTAGCTCAGCTCTGGTAAATGAGAAGTCGGTCAGCAGGTAGTCTGCGCCGGTTTCACGGGCAAATTCGACAGCCAGCCTGCGCTGGTCAGCTGGCCTGGTCGATTTGCGGTAAATCTCCCTTTCCAGTTGGAATAATTCAAACCAGCGTTGCAAAACCGTGTGGTTGGAATAGACCAGGAAACCCTTGTCCTTGAAGGCATAGACCAGCGGGCGCAGGGAGAGGTAGCGCAGTTCGGTGCCGTTGTTCCAATCCTGGCGCATGACCGCAAAAGTGGATTTTTCGGGAGTGATCCTTTTGATCGCTTCCAGCGTTTGGGCAAACTCCTGTTTGACCGGGCAGATGATTTTGCCGCTGGCAAGACAAGCCGCCGCATTTTGAAGCTCACCGATTGGCTGGAGCGGGTTGACCGTCATCCAAAAGACTGCGCTGATGACGCCAACTGCCATCAATCCGCGCACGAGCCAGCGGTTTTTGAGCCGCTGGGCCAGCCCGGCCAGCGGGAAAATCCACAAAATCAGCATCATCGGCACAAAATAGCGAATGCCGCGTACCAGTTCGGTTTGCAATGGAATGATGCGGAATTGTTTTTCGAAGATCTGTTCGAGCCAGGGGAGTAGAATTGCCACCAGCAGCAGGCCGAGCATCCAAAAAACAACCTGCGACAGGTTTTTGCGTTCGGCGGGGAGCAAGAAAAAGGAGAGCAGCAACCCGGCCAGCGCAAACCAGGGCAATCCGTTGACGCTGACCAGCGCGAAGAAGGCCGCCAGCGCGGCGGGCATGTCATAGATGTGATCGGGAAAATATTCGGTCAGGACGGTATAAACCAGATTGTAATTGCCAGCCGATGAGCCGCCCTGGTGATTCGAGAGATAAATAATGAGATAGGGGAGGAGCGCCGCCGAAAAGACCAACCCCAGCTTCACTATCTGCCAGAGACGCTGTTTAAACGGCCACTCAGCCGGGAGCAGCGGCCAGAACCCTGCCAGCAGCGCCACGCCCCAGACCGGCGTACTGACCGGATGGACGAAGGCCAGCAGCCCGGCAGCGGCCATGATCCCGTACCAACGGCGTGGGGCGGAGCGCCACAGGAGGCCCAAGCCGAGCAGGAAAACGATCAAAATCTGGAAGGTGAAGCGGGGCAGGGCGTCCACCACAATCCCCCAGACCTCGCCCAGTGGCAGCGGGACCGGCGCGGCGGCCATCAGGCTAAAAACCAGCGACCAAAAACGTGAGCGGAACAGGATCCGCCCCAGCCAGTAGAAGCCAAAAAGCTGTAGAATAACGTGCGGACCCAGCATAACCCGGAAGGCCAGCCCGAAATTCCCCAACAGGCTTTCGAGCAAACGCAGCAGCGGAATGTGGATGGTGGCGTAGAGTCGGAAGTTGGCCGGGTTGCTCAAGACCAGGTCGCCGGGAAAAAGCTGCGGATACTGGGTCGCGGCGGCGAACCCAGCCAGATTGGCCGCATCGCTCGAAAGCAAAATATTGGGAAAGCCGGGACTCAGGCGCGCAAGCTGGTAGAAGGCTGAGAACAGGAGAAAACCAACCAGGATGACGGCATCCAGGCGGTTGAAACGCGGCCATTCGATGGGAACTTCGGAGAAATCGAGCGCCGCACCCAAGCGGTTTTTCATGGCAGAATCAAACCCGCCCAATACTTGTCTGACCATTCCGACCAACCGATCCCAGCTCAAGCCAATTGGCTGCCAAAAAGCCAGCCCCGCGCCAATAAAAATCAGACCCATCCCAAGGATTTGCAGGTAAAACGGCCAGGTCTGGCCCAGTTTGCGCCCCAACGCAGCGGCCAGCGCTGCACTGAAGGCGGCATTTTGCCAGCCGGAGAGCAAAAACAGGCCAATCAACAACAGGAGAGAGCCAAAAATCAGCAAGAATTTTTTCACAGTTACTCCGCAGGGATTTTAGCACAACGCCAAGCAGGTCGGAGTCCAAAATCTCCTGGTTTTGGACTGGCACGCCAACCTTATGGTGTTCTCAAGAAAGCTCGACAAGAGCACGGATCAATGGCGCAGCTTTAAAAAGTCAATCACGAATTGCACGAATAACACGAAGTTCGCGATAAAAAGATTCGTGACATTCGCCAATTCGTGGTATTCGTGTTAAGAATTCACAAGAAAGAATGCCATGACTCCAACATGGGTCCCCTTTCGGGGATGTAAAGACGCTGGACTCCGCTTTCGTCTGCGGTATACTCACAACAATTATTCACCGGGATGGCTCTATGAAAAACTTTTTCCAAAATCTATGGGCTGATTCTGCCAATCGCCTGTTATTGGGATTGGGATTTTTTAAATTGGTCATCCATCTGCTGAGCAGTTCGACCTACGGCATTTTCCGCAACGAGTTTTATTACATCGCCGCCAGCCAGCGCCTGGCCTGGGGCTATGTCGATTTCCCGCCCTTCATCGCTCTGCTGACGGCTTTCATCCGCGCCACACTGGGGGAATCGCTGCTGGCCCTGCACCTGTTCCCGGCACTCTCGGGAGCGGCGCTGGTCATCCTGACCGGGCTGATGGCCCGCCAGTTGGGCGCGGACCGCTTCGGGCAGGGGCTGGCAGCGCTGGCCACGTTGATCGCGCCGCAATTTTTGGGGGTGAACGCGCTGCTGACGATGGACTCGTTCGATACCCTGATGTGGAGCGTGGCAGCTTACATCTTAATCCTGATTTTTAAAACAGACCGTTCCAAATTCTGGCTGGCCTTTGGCCTGGCGGCGGGGATCAGCCTGACGATGAAAGTCTCGATGTTGTATTTCGGGCTGGCCATGGTCATTGGCCTGCTGTTGACCAAACAGCGCAAACACTTCCGCTCACCCTGGCTCTACCTGGGCGGCTTGATTGCCCTGGCCTGCCTGCTACCCTACATTATCTGGAATGCCTCCAACAGCTGGCCGACGGTCGAATTCTTCCGCAATTACGGCGACAAAGTCTACCAGGCCTCACCGCTGATTTTCCTGCTCCAGCAGGTTTTGATCATGCACCCTGTCACCCTGCCGCTCTGGGTCGCCGGGCTGGCCTGGCTCTTCTCCAAAAAAGGCGAAACTTACCGCCCGCTGGGCTGGATTTATGTCATTTTGCTGGGCATTTTCATGCTCCAAAATGCCAAGAATTATTTCCTGGCCCCGATCTACCCGCTGCTCTTCGCCGCCGGGATCGTCGGTGTGGAGCAGGCCGTGCTCTCGGGCCGTTTTGGCTGGCTGAGAACCACCTCGTATGTCAAAAACCTGATCTTTTTTGGCCTGCTGACTGCCCCCATGGCGGTTCCGATCCTGCCCCTGCCCGCCCACCTGGCTTACATGCGGGTCATGGGTGTCTTCAACGCCCAATCTGAAAAATTCGAAACCAGCATTTTTCCGCAAAACTTCGCCGACCGCTTCGGCTGGGAGGAACTGGCCGAAACGATGGCCAAAACCTACCAGGCCCTGCCCGCCGCAGACCAGGCCAAGGCCTGCATTTTCACCGAGAATTACGGTGAGGCTGCCGCGCTGGAGTTCTATCGCGAGCAATACGGCCTCCCGCCGATCATCAGCGGCCACAACAACTACTATCTCTGGGGGCCGCAAAACTGCACTGGCGAGGTGCTGCTGTTCTTTAGTTGGGGCACCGTGCCAGAACTCCAACCTTTTTTCGAGCAGGTTGAACAAGTTGGGATCTTCAATTGCCAGTATTGTATGCCCCTTGAAAATAACAGCCCGATCCTGCTGGCCCGCGGCATAAAAACGCCGTTGAAGCAGTCCTGGCCAACCGTGAAATTTTTCCAGTAAACCAAACCAGGAGTACCATGAAACAGGTCTTGCAAAACATGCGCGACGGGAAAACCACCGTCGCCGAAGTCCCCGTCCCCACTCCGCGCGCCGGGCAGGCGCTCGTTAAAATCGCTGCCTCGCTCGTCTCGGCTGGCACCGAACGGATGCTGGTCGAATTCGGCGAGAAAAGCCTGGTCGGCAAGGCCCGCTCTCGCCCTGACCTTGTCCGCCAAGTGCTCGACAAAATGAAACGCGAAGGGATTGTCGCCACGCTTGAAGCCACTTTTAACCGCCTCGATTCACCCATGTCATTGGGCTATTCCTCGGCGGGCACGATCATCGGTCTCGGCGAAGGTCTGGACGGTTTCAAGCTTGGCCAGCGGGTGGCCTGCGCAGGCGGCGGATATGCCGTCCACGCCGAGTACAATCTGGTGCCGGGCAGCCTGCTCACCCCCCTGCCCGATTCTGTTGATTTCGAATCTGCCGCGTTCACCACCCTGGGCGCGATTGCTTTGCACGGTTTCCGGTTGGCGGAGCCGCAAGTCGGTGAGCGCGTGGCGGTGATCGGTCTGGGGCTTTTGGGATTAATGACGGTTCAGATTGCGTCTGCGGCCGGGTGCCGAGTTTTTGGGATCGATACCAACCCGGAGCGGGCCCAGCTCGCGAAACAATTCGGGATTGAAGCGGTCTCCCGTCAAGACGCCGTGGACGCCTCCCAGGCTTTCACCGCCAACCGCGGGTTCGACAGTGTCATCATCTGCGCCGACACCCCTTCGAACGACCCGGTGGAACTGGCCGGGGCGATTGCCCGCGACCGGGCCAAAGTGGTCGCAACGGGCGCGGTCGGGCTGACCTTCCCGCGCAAAGTCTATTACGAAAAAGAATTGAGCTTTATCAACTCGCGCTCCTACGGCCCTGGCCGCTATGACCCGGCCTACGAAGAAAACGGACGCGATTACCCGCTTGGCTATGTGCGCTGGACCGAGGGCCGCAACTTCCAGACGATTGTCGAACTGTTGGAAAGCGGCAAACTAAAAGTCGGGTCACTGATTACGCATCGCTTCCCGATTGAAAAAGCGGCGGAGGCCTATGAAGTCATTACGGGCAAGCAAAAGGTACCGTTTATTGGGGTAGTTTTGGCCTACGGCCATACCAAGGACGAAGGACGAAAGACCATTGTTTTCCCTTCCGTCCTCCATCCTCCGTCCTCGGTCGTGAAACTCGGCATCCTTGGCGCGGGTCTGTTCGCCAATGCCACGCTGCTCCCCGCGCTTAAAAAGGTGAAAGAAATCGAATTGGTTGGCATCGCCTCGGCGGGCGGAATGCACGCCCAGCACTCCGGCCAGAAATTCGGATTCCAATACGCCTGCTCGGATGACAAGCAAATCCTAAATGACTCGAACATCAATACGGTTGCCATCCTGACCCGACACGATACCCACGCTGATTTGGTGGTGAGGGCGCTCCAGGCTGGGAAACACGTGTTTGTTGAAAAACCCCTTGCGATTAACAGTGAACAATTATCAGTGATCAATGAACAGTTACTAAAAACTGATCACTGCTTACTGATGACTGGTTTCAACCGCCGTTTCGCCCCCCTCGCCCAACAACTTCACTCGTCACTCATCACCCGTCAAGAACCTCTATACGCCCATTACAGAATTAACGCCGGTTGCATCCCGCTCAACCACTGGACACATGACCCCGAACAAGGCGGCGGAAGGATCATCGGCGAGGGCTGCCATTTCGTGGATTTCATCACCTACCTGGTCGGTTCCCCGCCGGTCTCGGTCAGCGCCCAGGCTTTGCCGAATAACGGCAAATACCGCGAGGACAACGTTTCGATGACCTTCACCTTCGCAGACGGTTCGATCGGCGTGGTCGATTACCTCGCCAACGGCGATAAATCCTTCCCGAAGGAGCGGGTCGAGGTTTTTTGCGGCGGGCTGGTGGCGGTGCTGGATGATTTCAGAACTTTGCAAGTGACGAAAGATGGAAAGAGGAAAGAAGTGAAGCTGATGGGGCAGGATAAAGGTCACTTGAACGAGATGCAGGCCCTCGTGAGTGGCATCCGCAGCGGCGAACCGCCAATTCCTTATGAACAACTGATTGATGTGACAAAAGCCACCTTCGCGGCAGTTGAATCCATCCGAAAAAACGGCGAAAGAACTTCAATCGGAGCCTAAATCCTGATGAAACAACTCCTGATCATCAAACTCGGCGACACCCTGCCCGACCTGGCCGCGCGCCGTGGGAATTTCGAAGACTGGTTTATCGTCGGTCTTGGGCTGGACAACGCCCAACTCCAGGTTTTTGACCCGCGCACAGGGGCGGATTTCCCGTCTTTGGCTGACCTGGCTGGAGTGCTATTGACCGGTTCGCACGCGATGGTCACTGAGCGACACGACTGGAGCGAACGAACTGCAGCCTGGATCAAGCAAGTAGTTGAAACCGGCCTCCCCACCCTGGGCGTTTGTTACGGCCATCAAGTGCTGGCGCACGCCTTTGGCGGCCAGGTGGGGAATAATCCGTGCGGGACCCAGGAAGGAACAACCAGCATCCAACTGACTCCCGCCGGGCTGGTGGACCCACTCTTGGGCGGGCTGGGCATGGTCTTCGATGCGCAGGTCGCACATGCCCAATCGGTGTTGAGCCTGCCGCAAGGCGCTGTCCGCCTGGCGTTCGACGCCTGGGACGCCAACCAGGCCTTTCGGATTGGCGAAAACGCCTGGGGTGTCCAGTTCCATCCCGAGATGGACGCCGACATCATGCGCACTTACCTCCGCGCCGAAAGCGCCGATCTGCTTGCCGAGGGGCAGGCCCCGGAGAAAATCCTGGCGGCCGTCCGCGAAACTCCCGTGGCAGCGCAAGTGCTGAGCCGGTTTGCAAAGCTGGCAATTGAGAAATAATCCCTTGATTTTCACCATTGAAGGCCCTTTGCTGGGACAATCCAGCGCCTGCGAACGGATTCTGCGCGCCCTGCCTGACTGGTTCGGGATCGAAGCTGTCATTCAGGGCTATGCCGCAACCGTCCCCAGCCTGCCAACCTTCCTGGCCAGAGTGGACAATCAAACCGTTGGCTTTTTGAGCCTGAAACAGCACAATCCCTACGCGGCGGAAATCTACGTCATGGGTGTCCTGCCAGCCTCCCAACATGGCGGCCTTGGCCGAGCGCTGCTGGAAAAGGCCGAAGGGTATGCCAAAAACCAGCAGATCGAGTATCTCCAGGTCAAGACTCTTGGCTCATCCAATGACGACGCCAATTACGCCAAAACGCGGGCTTTCTACGCCGCCATGGGTTTCCGCCCGCTCGAAGAGTTCAGCCAAATCTGGGGCGAGAACAATCCCTGTCTGATTCTGGTCAAGAAACTTTAACCACAAGCCAAACATCACCCGAACGGCGCGCAACAATCACTCTGGCGTTTCGCGCCGTTATGTTTTAATTTGATTCCCACAATCCAGGAGGCAGCATGCAACTTAAAGGTATTTACGCCCCGATCGTCACCCCCTTTGACGCCGACGAAAAGATCAATTATCCCGTTCTCGCCCAGTTGATCGACTATCTGATCGAGAATGGGATCAGCGGCCTGGTTCCAGGCGGCACCACCGGTGAAGTCTACGCCCTGAACGAAGCCGAACGGTTGGAAATCTTCCGGTTTGTCAAAGACCAGGCCAAAGAGCGGGTCACGCTGATCGCCGGGACCAACTCCGGCGCAACGCGCGACGTGATCCGTTACTCACAGGCCGCCGAAACCATCGGCTACGACGCCCTGATGGTTGCCGTCCCGCCCTACTCGCGCCCCACCCAGCGCGAACTGCTGGCCCACTACCGCGCCGTCGCCGCCAACACCGGCCTGCCGATCGTGCTCTACAACTTCCCCTGGCGCGCCGGGACGGAAGTGGGCTACGAGGTGCTGAACGGCCTGCTCGACCTGCCAAACGTGATTGGCATCAAGGAAGCCTCCAGCGAGATGAGCCGCGTCTATGAATTCCGCCTGCGCTACGGTGACCGCTACCAGATGATCTGCGGCTCCGACGACCAGGCGCTCGACTACTTTCTATGGGGCACCACGGCCTGGATCGGCGGCGGGGCTTCCTGTGCCCCGCGCCAGCACGCTGCCGTGCTCGAAGCTGCCTTTGCCAACGATTTTGTCACTGCCCGCGCCGCGATGGATAAGCTCATGCCGCTGATGCGCAGCCTCGAAAGCGGCAGTTACACCCAGAAGGTCAAACGTGGCTGTGAACTGCTCGGCATTCCCGTTGGCGGCCCACGCCGCCCGCTGCTGCCTCTGCTCGATACCGACCGCACCGAATTTGAGCGGGTTTTTAAAGGCATTTAAACACAACGGACACGAAGTACTCAAAGGAAACCCCTTAAAAACCTTCGTGCCCTTTGTGTCCTTCGTGTTTAGGGCTTTTGGAGGACGCGATGAAGCGTATCCCGTTTCTGGATTCTCACACCGGCGGCGAGCCGACCCGTTTAATTGCGGAGGGCTTCCCCGACCTGGGCCGGGGTACCGTGGCCGAGCAATTAACCCGGCTGAAAACGGACTTCGACACCTTCCGCACCCAGGTGCTTTGCGAACCGCGCGGCAACGACGTGCTCGTCGGCGCGCTGCTCGTCCCGCCCGCTGCCCCAACCTGCCAGTTGGGCGTCATCTACTTCAACAACGTCGGCTACCTGGGCATGTGCGGACATGGCACCATTGGCCTGGTCGCCTCGCTTTCTTACCAGGGAAAAATCACACCGGGAACGTATCGCATTGAAACCCCGGTCGGAGTCGTTGAAGCGACGCTGCACCCGCCCTCACCCCTCACCCCTCTTCCAAATTCGGGAGAGGGGAACTACCCCAACCGCGTCTCCGTCCGCAACGTGCCCGCCTACCGACTGCTGGAGCATGTCGCCGTTAAAATCGACGGGCGCACCGTCCACGGCGATGTGGCCTGGGGCGGAAACTGGTTTTTCCTGTGCCATGACCACGGATTGGAAGTCTCGCTGAAAAACCTGGAGCAACTGACCGATTTCGCCTGGCGCGTGCGCGAAGCCTACACCAAAATGGGTCTCGCCGCCCCCGACGAACACGAAATCGACCATGTCGAACTCTTCGCATCTACATCGGAAGCCGACAGCCAGAGTTTTGTCCTGTGCCCCGGCAAAACCTACGACCGCTCGCCCTGTGGAACCGGCACCAGTGCGAAATTGGCCTGTTTAATGGCAGATGGCAAACTGGCGGAAGGGCAGGTTTGGCGGCAGCAATCCATTGTCGGCAGCATTTTCGAGGGCAGCGTCCAAGTTCAAGAGGGCGACATCATCCCAACCATCACTGGCGAAGCCTGGGTCATGACCGAAGGCCACCTGCTGATCGACGAGCGCGACCCGTTTGCCAACGGCATAAAGTGACAGTCACTTCTGGAGAAAGATGACCAAAACAGACATCCTGATCATTGGCGGTGGGCCAGTTGGGCTGAACGCCGCCTATTATTTGCTCAAATCTGGTCGCAGCGTGACCCTGCTCGACCAGGCTTCGATTGGCGTGGGCAATGCATCCGGAAATGCCGGGCAGATCGTGCCGAGTCATATCATCCCGCTGGCTGCGCCGGGCGTGATCCCCTCTGCCCTGAAATGGCTGCTCGACCCGCAAAACAGCCCGTTTGGGATGAAAATCAGCCTGGAGCCGGGCTACCTGGCCTGGCTGCTGCGCTTTGCGCTGGCCTGCAGCGCCGAAAACGTCAGGCGCGGCATCCCGCCGTTGAAAGAACTCGGCCTGCTCAGCGTCCGCAACTTTGCCCGGCTGATCGCCGAGGAAAACTTTGCTTGCTCCTACCAGACAACCGGCCTGCTCTGTCTCTACCGCACATCCGCGGGCTTTGACGAAGGCCAAAAGGAGGCCGAAACCCTGCTCCGCAACGGGCTGCCTGCCAAAGTATTGGACAAGGCCGCCGTTCATGAGCAGGAACCTTCCGCCCTGCCCGGAGTGCTGGGCGGTGTCCATTTCAGCGGCGATGCGTCGCTCAACCCCGGGCGGTTCCTGCAACTGCTGACCGAGAGGGTGCGTGAAATGGGTGCGGATTTGCGCCCGAACACACCTGCCACGCGCCTCGAAAGCGCTGGTGGAAAAATCACCCGCGTCATTGCCCTGCGCGAGGAGTTCGAACCTTCCCAGGTGGTACTGGCCGCCGGGGTTTGGTCACCGCTGGTCGCCCGAGACTTGCGCCTGAACCTGCCCGTCCAACCGGCGCGCGGCTACAGCCTGACGATCTCTGCGCCAACTTCCATGCCGCGTTACGCGCTGGTGTTCGGTGAGCGCAAAGTAGCAGTCACTCCCATGGGCGAGAAGCTTCGTTTTACCGGGCGGCTGGAAATCGGCGCAATGGGCCGCGCCCCTAATCTGCACTGGATCGCTGCCATCGAGCGCGCCGCGCGGGAATACATCACCCTCGATAAAAAACTGGACATCCAGGAAACCTGGGCTGGCCTGCGCCCGACCACCCCCGACGGCCTGCCCATTCTCGGATTTTCACTGCGGCACAGCAACCTGATCCTGGCTACCGGTCACGCCATGCTCGGCCTGACCCTTGGCCCAGGGACGGGACAAATCGTGGCGGAACTGGCAAATGGCGTCGAGCCAGCCTTTGATCTCCACCCGCTGGGAGTTGAACGGTTTTAGCGATTCAACGAATCGATTTCTGCGATGGCGCGCAATTCTCCTATGAGACTGCGTGCCATTGTGGTTTAATCAAGCCCATGGACTATATCCGCGAACTCCGCCAATACATTGGTCACCGCCCCATTTTGATGGTGGGCGCGGCCATTTTGGTTGTCGATGCCCAGGGCCGTTTGCTCTTGATGAAACGCTCCGACAGCGGCTGTTGGGGGCCGCCGGGCGGTGCGACCGAATTGGGAGAAATTGTCGAGGACGCTGCCAAGCGCGAAACGCTGGAGGAAACCGGTCTGGAGGTTGGCGAGATGTCGCTTTTTGGTGTTTTCTCCGGGCCGGAACTGTACTATCAATACCCCAACGGCGACGAAGTCTATAATGTGACGATTGTCTATCTCTCGCGTGATTTCAAGCGCGGGTCAAATGGGCCCGGGTCGGGAGACCCGCGCCAAACAGAGCGCCAGGCAGCTACCGAAGTGAGACTCGACCACGAGCACACCGAATTCCGCTGGTTTGCGCTGGATGAAATTCCTGAAAATATCAGCCCGCCGATGATCCCGACCATTGAGAAGTTCAAAAGGCAATAACCATGTCCAATGTCCAAAACTTCTACGATGAAAACGTCCAGAGCGAATGGGAGCGGCTCGGGGTGCGCCACCGCACCGAGTTCGCCGTCACCCTGCGGGCGCTGCGCGAGTTCCTGCCGCCCGCCCCGGCCCGCGTGATTGACATTGGCGGGGGCCCGGGGCGGTATGCGCTCTCTTTAGCGGAACAAGGCTACGGGGTGACACTCGTCGATCTCGCGGAGGGCAACCTGGCTTTCGCGCGGGAAAAGGCTCGTGAAACGGGCGTCTGGCTGGAGGATATTTTCCAAAAAAATGCCCTGGATTTAGCAGCCTTTCCCTCCGAAACTTTTGACGCCGCCCTGCTAATGGGGCCACTCTATCATCTCTGGCAGGAGAGCGAGCGCCTGCAGGCCCTGAACGAGGCGCGCAGGCTGCTCAAACCGGGCGGTATCCTTTTTGCGAGTTTCATCTCGCGCTTTGCGCCTTTCCAGGATGCAGCCGTGAAAGGGCTGACCTGGGTGCTGGAAAGGCCCGGCTACCCTGAAAAATTATTGGCGACGGGCCTGAACGTGGCCGAGGAAGATGGTTTCACCGACGCTTACTTTGCCCATCCGGAGGAGGTCATTACCCTTGGCGAGGCTGCCGGGTTCGAGACGCTCCTGCGCCTGGGCTGCGAAGGCGTGGTCGGCGGGCATGAGACCTATGTCAACTCGCTCGAGGGTCGGGAATTCGAGCTTTGGGCCGACCTGAATTACCGGATTGGCAAAGACCCGGCAGCGATTGGCGCATCGGACCATATCCTGTATATTGGGCGCAAAAAGGAGTAGCCATGTCTATCCTTGAAAAATTAGCCTGCCACCAAAATCGCCGCGACGAAGTCCCCAACCAGGAACTGGCCCGCGAACTGGTCGAAACCCAAAACCGCGAGGGACTGCGCGAGATCGCCGAAAACCTGTGGAACAAGGATAAAAACGTCCGGGCGGACTGCATCAAGGTTTTGTACGAGGCGGGTTACCTGGCCCCGGAGCTGATCGCCGCTTACACGGGCGACTTCCTGAAACTGACCAAAAGCCGGAACAACCGCCTGGTCTGGGGTGGGATGATCGCCCTTTCGACCGTCGCCGCCCTGAAAGCGGACGAGCTTTTCCCGCATGTGCGCGAGATCGAACAGGTCATGGACGCCGGCTCGGTCATCACCCGGGACTGCGGCGTGCGCATCCTGGTGCAGATCGCTGCCCAAGATGAAGCCTATCGCCGTGAGATTTTCCCGTACCTGCTCAGCCACCTGGCCACCTGCCGCCCAAAGGACGTGGCGCAGCACTCCGAAAAATCGCTGCCCGCCGTGGATGGCCAGAACCAGGCCGAGTTCATCGCCTTGCTCGAAAAGCGCTCTGTTGATTTATCGAAATCTGAACTGGCGCGGGTCAGGAAAGTGATCAAGACCGCCTCCAAAGGTGATTAATTTGCCCATCAAAATCTTGAAACCCCTCGCCTCGCGCCATATCTACCCCAAAGTGCGCATCGACACCTGCGAACTGCCCAACGGGCAAATCATCGAACCGATCATCCTCGAATTCAGCGATTGGGTTTGCATTTTCGCGCTCACCAAAGAACAGGAAGTGCTGCTGATCCGGCTCTACCGGCATGGAGTGGGCAAAATCATCTGGGAAATCCCCGGCGGAATGATCGACCCCGGCGAAACCCCGCTCGAAGCCGCCCGGCGCGAACTGCTCGAGGAAACCGGTTATGGCGGCGGAACCCTGCTTGAAATGGCTGCCATCTCGCCCAATCCTGATAACCATACCAACCGGGTGCACTTCTTCCTGGCGCTCGACGTGGAAAAAAGCGGCCCACAGCACCCCGATGACCTTGACCGGATCGAAGTCCATCCCACCCCGCTCGACGAAGTCATCCGCATGGCCCAGAGCGGTAAACTGCTCCAGGTCATGCACGTCAGCGCCCTGTTTTTTGCCCTTTCTCACCTGAAGCGGATTTCCTGATGAACCTTTCCCGCCTCGCCATTGCCTTCAAAGCCGCCCGCCAGCTTGGTCTGACCCAGGTGGGGTTGAATGCGCTCTATCGATTGGGCCTCGCTACCGGGCATTACCGGCGCACCATCCAACCACCCAATCCCGACCAGCGGTTGCCAGCCTCAGCCCGCGATCTCTTTGACCTGCCCTCCCGCGAGAGCCTGCTGGCGATCCTCGGAGAAAGCGGCCTGCCAGCCTTGCTCGCGCAAGCAGACGAGGTTGTCAATGGTAAATATCGCCAATTTGGCGGCGAACCGGTTGAAATCAACCTTACCCCGCCCCTCCCCCTGCGACATTGGACGGAAGACGAAACCGGCCACGCCCCAATTCCTAATTCCAGATTCCCGATTCCCGACATCAAATTCACCTGGGAACCGGCTCGCTTCGGCTGGGCCTTCCCCTTGGGCCGCGCCTACCATCTCACCGCCGATGAAAAATACGCCGAGGCTTTCTGGCGTTTGTTTGAGACTTTCTGCGCTGCCAACCCGCCCTACCAGGGGCCGAACTGGAGGTCGGGGCAGGAAGTTGGGATCCGTTTAATGACTTTCGTTTGGGCCGGGCAGGTTTTCGCTAAATCAGTCGAAAGCACCCCGGCGCGCCTCGCTGCTCTCGCCGTTTCGACAGCGACCCACGCCGCTCGGATTCCTGCCACCCTGCTTTATGCCCGTTCGCAGAACAACAATCATCTCCTGACCGAAGCTGCCGCGCTCTACACCGCCGCCCTGGCGCTGCCCGAACACCCAGAGTCTCCAAAATGGCTGGATCTTGGACAAAAATGGCTGACCTGGTGCTTCAAAAACCAGATCGATGCCTATGGCGAATACGTTCAGCACTCGACCAATTACCAGCGTCTGATGCTGCAAGTGGCCTTATGGGTCGATGCCATTGCGAGGCGGGCTGCGCTCCCTGCGGTCGCTCGCCATGACAGGGTCAAAGAAAACCTCGCCCTCGCCACCCACTGGCTCTTGTCCCTGCTCGACCCCTTCTCTGGAAAAGTTCCCAACCTGGGCGCAAATGACGGCGCTTACATCTTTCCCTTTTCCACTTTACCCTTTGATGATTTCCGCCCGGTGGCCCAGGCCGCGGCGCGCGCCTTCCTCGGCTATACCTTGCAATCCGGGGCCTGGGACGAGCTGTCGCTCTGGTTCGGGCTGCCGCGTACCGAGGCACAGATGGAAATTTCGCGCTACCCCGGCGACCAGATCAATGCCAGGAACTCCTGGGGCTACCTGCGGGCCATCAGGTATAAATCGCGCCCTTCGCATGCCGACCAGCTCCACTTCGATCTGTGGTGGCGGGGGTTGAACATCACCCCTGATGCCGGGACCTATCTCTACAATGCCGATTCGCCCTGGGATAACCAACTGACCTCCACATTGGTGCACAACACCGTCAGCGTGGATGGGCAGGAACAGATGACCCGCGTCAGCCGTTTCCTCTATCTCGATTGGGCCGACGCCATCGGCAAACGCCATTTTGAAACCGGCGCGGACTTTTCCCAGCGCAATTCCGCGCGGACCTATGCCTACGCCAAGGTCAACGTGCGCCACGACCGGACCGTCACCGTTTATGAGGATGAACGCTGGCTGGTGGAAGATGAACTGCTGAATGTCACCTACCCTGGCAAGGCGCCGCTCGAACACGTTTACCGTCTGCACTGGCTCCTGCCCGATTGGGAGTGGGAGCTCGGGAAGCAGACAGCGGGAGTTGGGTTACGGCTCAAGTCGCCGTTGGGCTGGGTCAGGCTGGAGATCAAGACCGAACCTGAGTTAGGACTGGCGATTACGCTCGTCCGCGCCGGGGAGATGATCTGGCAGACCTCGGAAGTTTTAAAGATTTCCGAGGTCTCAGCCGTGAGAGGCTGGGTCTCACCGACCTACGCCCACAAAATCCCGGCGCTTTCACTGGCAGTTGAAGTACAATCATCAGAAAGCATTAAATTCAGCAGTGAGTTCACCTTTCCGGCCATAGACGATAGATTGTAGACCGAAAGCTATCGTCCACTGTCAACGGTCCAACCATGCATATTCTCTTAATCCATCAGGCTTTTGCTGCCTTAGACGAACCAGGCGGGACGCGCCACCATGAATTGGCGCGTTTTCTCGTCCAAAAAGGACACCGAGTGACGGTGATTGCCAGCCCGGTCAGCTATTTGACGGGTACCCATCTCCCTCCAAATTCGCAGAATTTTGGGGGAGAGAAAGAGGGGGGCGTGAGGGTAATTCGCGCCTATACCTACAATGCCCTGCATAAGTCTTTCGTCCACCGCGTTTTTTCGTTTTTGTCGTTCATGTTCTCATCCTTTTTTATCGGCCTGGGCGTCAGGAATGTGGATGTGGTCTGGGGCACCTCGCCGCCCATTTTTCAGGGAGTAACCGCCTGGGCGCTGGCAAGACTCAAAGGGGCCAGGTTCCTGTTCGAAGTGCGTGACCTGTGGCCCGATTTTGCCATCGCCGTCGGCGTGTTGAAAAACCCAATGCTGATCAAGCTGTCGTTCTGGCTGGAGGGTTTTCTTTACCGGCGCGCCGATCGGATGATGGTCAACAGCCCGGCGTACGTGAGTCATGTCAAGGGGCGCGGAGCAAAATCGGTGGAACTTGTCCCCAACGGCGCCGACCCGCAGATGTTCAATCCGCTGGATAAGGGCACCAAATTCCGAAAATCCAATAAATTAAAAGACAAATTTGTGGTGCTCTACGCCGGGGCGCATGGCATGTCGAACGATCTGGAGGTTGTCCTGGAGTGTGCCAGCCTGTTGGAAGAAAACCGGGCCATCCAGTTTGTTTTGCTGGGCGATGGGAAGGAAAAAGCCCATCTACAAGTGCGCGCCGCCAAGTTGGGACTGAGAAATGTGCTTTTCCTGCCGCCCGTGCCTAAAAGCGGCATGGCCGAAGCCCTGGCCGGGGCGGATGCCTGTATTGCCATTCTGAAGCCGCTCGAGGAATATAAAACAACCTATCCGAACAAGGTTTTCGACTACATGGCCGCTGCCCGCCCGGTGGTGCTGGCCATCGAGGGTGTTATCCGCGAGGTGGTCGAGGAGGCCGATTGCGGCGTCTTCCCGCGGCCCGGCGACGCGCAGGATATGTCGAATGCCATCCAATTCCTGGAAGCCGACCGCGCCCACGCTGCTACCCTGGGCCGGCATGGGCGGCAATACCTGGAGGCGCACTTCAGCCGTGAGAAGCTGGCGGAGCAGTTGGAAAAGCTCTTTATCGAGATGAAGCGGGCTTGAACTTAATGTAAATAACCAGCATAACGCGCATGACTTCCTGCAACCAATAAATCCTTGACCCATGAACAGCCCTCTCGCCAATCTGAAAGCTGCTGGATCACAAAAACACCCGGTTTTCGCGAAGCGTCCAGGAAGAACAACCGCTCGCCGCCAGACAGGAAAACGCCTGTTTTTGGGAAGCCGCCTTCCCAAATTTGTAAAGATATTATCAGCGAACACAGGTCCGGGTCTGAGAAAGAAACCGCCAGCGCTTGACCTGCAGTCCCAATCTCGAGGGTATCTGCCGCGCTCTCATTGAGAAATCCTTTGGATACCAACAGCCTGTAAGCCTGCTCGGGATGTATCGAACTAGCCGGATTGCCTGCACCTGCCGCTTTGAAAATATCTACCCCAAGATCCAAAGGTTTGGATTGTTCCAGTAGTTTACTTTTTGCGAACTTCTCTGATGTAAAGTTCGTTTCTGCAGCGGTCAGGTCTGCCAGCTCGCAAGCCTGCTTGAAGAGCAGGAAAGCGCCCAGTGGTAGTTCGACCTGCAATTGCTCATCCTGGCTGGCCGTAAACCAGCCAGGGATGATTTTCTCTGCCAGCTCTGCCTGCCCGGTCAGAGGGTGCAAGGACAGGTGAGTTTCATCCATGCCATACTGTACTATACTCTTTCCCGCTTGGGCAAAGCGGGTCAGGGCCGCCTGTCCATTGCGCCGCAGGATGGCCGTGATCTCAGCCGCATTGACCGAGGCCAGCGTCAAAGACTTAAGCAGTTCGGGTTGGATGGATTGTTCCTGGGCCTCAGGGAAATAATAGCCTTTGCCTGCCAGGGATGCCAGGCTCTCGCCAGCCAGGTCAGCCGATTCAGGTTCGTCACCCAGGCCCAGCCAGGCGCTCAAGACCGAACCGGGTTGGATCGGGAGGTGCAGCAGGGTGGCTAAAGCCCAGGTTTCGGGGCGGGTCAGCAAATATGCAGACATTATTCACCTCCCAGCAGTGTATCTCGTAAGTGGCGGATGCGCGCACCGCCTTCCTGGAGTGAAAGCTTACCCTGCTCCACCAGTTTTTTAATCTGGCGCACTCCGTGCAAATATTGGTCTTTTCGCCGGATTTCAGGGTCGTTCGCGAGCACCTCTCCAAAGTTTTCATTTGTTGGGGCGAACCAATCTCCCCCGGTGTAACCGGCATATTCCTGGGTGGTTTTATCCCAGGCATCTGCGCCCTGATCAATGACCGCGCTGATGTCAACCCGGCCAGCCTTGCCGTATGCCATTTCTGTGATGCCGCCTACGGCTGCATTCACCAATCCGGCCACCGGGTTTTTTGTCAGGGCATAGTTCAGGGCTTTCTTGGATACTTCTGCTCCCACCGCCAGGACTTTATCCGAACCGGTGTAGCCGCGCTCGGAGGCTTTTTTCAAGCCCTTTGCGACTGCGTCGACTCCGTCCATTACATTCGCAGCATTCCCCAGCAGCTTGCCCGCTTTTTCCAGCACAGCATTTTGCCTGGTCAGGCTGCGTAGATTTTTAAAATATGCATCCGCAGCATCCTTGGTTGGATTATTCTTCCATGCTTGTAAGGAATCACGGATTTTTTTTACCGTTTCGGCATCGTCCTGGAAATCAAAAAATTCACTCAGTGAACCGGTCACCGTGGCGCTGGAGCCAACCAGGTTCGTGGCGAGATCCCAAAGCTGTTCGGCCCCGCTTTTTGGAGCATCTGTTGGCGGCACGGGTGGTTGGATGTCAGTTGGTGTTATGGGTGTTTGGGCCACCGGCGTGCCGATAGTTTTTGGATCAACCACGCTTGCGGGAGGTCGGGCGGGTTGAAGTGGAGGCGCGGTCAATGTTTTCAGTACGTTTCCGGAAGTCACCGCCACCGAAACCAACCAACCCACCACGGTGCCAATCAGCGCGCCAGTCAGCGGAACAAACGGAGTTGTTGCCAACGGCCCCAGGCTTTCGGGTTGATCGCTGCCGGGCGGATCATCCGGAATAGTTGGGATATCACCGCCAGGTTGACCGCCATAATATTCAATGCACGTCCAGAGTTCTTCGTCAGATTGATAGTAGGACTCTTCGCAGAGCAACCTGCATACCAGCGACTCCTGGCTGCCCACGCGGAAATCATATGGCGTCACCCCGGCGCAGGTATCATTAGGCACCACAGGCGGTTCTGGTTCTGGTGGAAGCGGATCTTCTGGAATAATGGGCACATCACCGCCAGGTTGATCGCCTGGTTGGCCGCCGGACCCATTAATACACGCCCACAGTTCTTCGTCGGATCTATTTTTAATCTCGCTGCCGGCAGGTAGAATACTCTCGCAGTGCAGCTTGCACTGTAAAACTGTGACACCACCTGCCCGTATTTTTTCGGGCGTCAAACCGGCGCATGGATTCGCTTGAGCTGGCCCGGAGAAAGCTCCTTCTGCCCTCAGAAATTTCCCATCGATAGAAAACCACGGCGACTCGGCCAAACCTGGCATTGGAAAGGGAAAGCTTTCAGATTCATTTGCCCACGCTACTCCTGTGGCTGGCGCAGCTCTGTGAACAATCTTCTGTTCTACGTTTTTTGCCTGGGCTGGCTGAGCTTTCAAGTCAGTTAAAAACAACAGGCTGAGAAAGAACCCCAGGCCGAAAAGCAAGAGGAGTTTTCGTTGTTTCATTGTGTCACCCCGCCTTTTTCTTGAAGATCGGGAACAAACGCCCGGTCAAGAAGGAGAGCCCAGCGCCCATCACCAGGCTGCCGCAGCAGGTCAGCCCGGATAGCATCACGCCGACCCCGGTATTGCCTCCCTGAGATTGGCCAAAGAGCGGGGTCAGCAGTGCTGACAGGATCCAGGCTGCCACCCAACTTACCAGGAAGGAAAAGCCGCAGCCCAATGTTTGGCCTGCGCAGCAGCCAACTGGCCGAAGAAGAGCGGAATTATTTTTTGGGGGATTGGGGGAGTTACTGGTATTTTCAGAATTCATGGTCACACTCCGGTTTTACGGCTGAGGCTTTCTGTTTCACTTTTATTCTACTGCTTCCTGCAACCATTAACGAATTCAGTTGTCATGGGCCTCTGAGATTTCCCGAGCAATTTTATACCCCGTAAGCCCAACGGGGGAGGCGGGAAAATTCTGGAGCCCTCGCGGGTTTGAACGGCAGCTAACGGATTCGCTCAGCAGCGCGACAGCCAAGCCAAAGTTAAGAAAAATATTTTTCCAGCACACTTTCCTTTTGCGCTTCAGGTAAAAATGATGCCCTCACAGCCGTGCGGTTGCATTCGGTGATCTCGTTGAGGCTCATCCCGAGGATCTCATGCGCGATGCGGTATTCGTTGTTCAGGTTGGTGTCCAACACTTCGGGGTCGTCTGAGTTGATCGTGACCCCGACGCCCAGGTCAAAAAGCTGTTTGAGCGGGTGTTCTTCGATCTGCCGGACGGAATTGGTCAGGTAATTGCTCCAGGGATTGACTTCGAGTGTGACGCCGCGTGCTTTGACCAGTTCCACGGCGGCCAGGTCCTCGATGATATGGATGCCGTGGCCGATTCGTTCGGGGCTGACGGCTTTAATGGTTTCTATCACCGCCGAGGCCGGGGTATCCTCGCCGCTATGGACGGTGAGCTTCAGCCCGGCCTCTTTGGCCCGGAAAACCGGCTTCAGAAACTCGCGGATGGGATGTTCCCGTTCGGCGTCGGCCAGATCGATGCCGAGGATGACATCTTTATGGCGGATCGCCCAGTTGACGGTTTTCTCACAGGAACCAACGCCCAGGCTGCGCGAAGTGATCGCAATCAACCCGATGGCCATCCCGAATTGGCTCTCGGCCCGGGTTTTGGCGCGCAGGATGCCTTCCAGAGACTCATCCCAATCCAGCCGGTGGCCGCTGAAGGCCCAATCGGGTGAGAAACGGACTTCAAAGAGTTTGACGTTCTGCCGGGCGGCGTCTTCGCACAATTCGAACATGATGCGTTCCACTGCCGCTGGGGAGGTAATACTGCGCTGGAAAATGGCGAAGGCCTCCAGCACGGCCTGCAAATCCTTGAGCTGGTCGTAAACTTTGACATGCGGATCGAGCGCCGCCACGTCATAGGCGGGCAGGCTCAGGCCATGCTCGCGGGCCAGGTCGATAATCGTGCCGGTGCGAATTGCGCCTTCGAGATGACAGTGGATCTCGGTCTTGGGCAGGTTGTTGTAGAAGGGATCGAAAGATTTCATGGTTGTATTTCCTATTATGCTCCCACCTGCTGGTTGGCAATTTCAACAGCTTCTTCCAGCGAACTGGTGATTGCCGGGCCGTAGACCCGTCTCCAGGTTTCAATGACTCCCATCCCTGGCAGATCGTCCTGCTCCCGGCGGCAGACTTCCACCTGGAAGGTGCCTTCCGAGCGGCTGTGAATATCAGCCCTGAGATTTCCATCGGGGGAGAAAATCACCTGGACCGAACTTTTCGTTGCAGGCAGCGGGGTGGAATTCTCATGTTGGTAAAGCAACCAGGCGCCAAGCGCCAGAGCGGCGAGCAGGCCTGCCGAGAGGAGGAAAATCAGCCAGGCGATAATCACTCTTTTTTTGCCTTTCCAGGGTTTTGATCCACTTCCCATTGCGATTGGTCCAGTTTGCCGAAATCGTAATCGCCCCATTTGCTGTTGACCGCGCCCGCGAAAATCATGGCGTTGACCGAATCTGAGTGTTTGACCGCTTGATCGAGGGTGGCCTGCCGCCGCGCGGCGACATCTTCCGTCTGTTCCCGCCCCTGGGGCTGCACTGCAAGGATTTTGACCGCTTTCAAATCTCCAACCCGGTATGGGAGTGTCACCCCGGCCATTCTTCCCAGGATGGTTTTGGCCAGCGGGGTGCTGAGGCCGAGAAAGCCCGCGTCGAAATCGGCTTGATCGTCTGCGACCAGGGTAAAAGTCAGGCGCTCGGGTTGGCCGGTCTGGCTGAATAATTCCACTTCTACCAGGCAGCCGGGCTTGACCTGTAAGTTTTGGGCTGAATCAGGCATTTTAGCCTCATTTCTTTTCGAGCAATTCCTTCAAGCGGGGATGTTCGGCGTACACCCCCCGGTAATGTTCCGGTAAAAGCGCCGCAATCTGGCACATGATTTCGTCGGTGTAGCCCTGCAAGGCCTCGTCGCGGTTCTCTTTGGGGATGGGCGGCAGGGTGAACGGGATGCCACCTGTCAGTGTGACCCTGGATTTTCGAAAGCGTTTCACGTTGCCCCAAATAACCTTGTCCTCGGTGCCGGTAATCGCCACCGGGACAACCGGGAACCCGGAACGCGCTGCCAGGTAGGCAACGCCCGGTTTGCCTTCGATCAAAGCCCCGGTGCGGGAACGAGTTCCCTCGGGAGCAATCACCAGCGAGTTTCCGGCTTCCATCAATCCAATCATTTTACGCAGGGCTTTCAAGTCTGGGTTGAACCGGTCGACAAACAGGAAATTCAAATGTCGTCCGATAAAATTGATCCAGCCAACCCTTTCCCATTTTTCGGCCACCGGGATGAACATATCGAAGCGGTCGAAGACGTAATGGAACATGGCGATATCGATGATGCCGATATGGTTCGTCGCAAGGACGAATGCGCCGCTTTCGGGTACGTTTTCTTTGCCAATGACTTCGACCTCAGCAATCAGTTCGAAAACAAAATGGATCAGGCCGCGCAGGAATTTACGCATCTTTCCCTTTGCCCCGTTGCCCCTCTGCAAGAAGCTCCTGCAACCTTGGATGCTCCGCATAAAACCCGCGATACTTTTCCGGCAGCATTGCCCCGATCTGGCACATGATCTCGGTGGTGGCTGATGCCAGGGTCTCGTCGCGATCCTGTCCCTTGAGCGAGGGCAGGGTAAACGGCTTACCCGCGCGCACCACGATTTTCGAACGGCGGAAATGCCTGAGATTATCCTTGACCACCCGATCTTCAGTGCCGGTCAGCGCAATTGGCACAACCGGCAGGCCGGTTTTGCTGGCAAAATAGGCCACACCGGGCCGGGCTTCCTGCAAGGCTTCGGACTTGGAGCGTGTCCCTTCGGGTGCGATCACAAAAACCCCGCCGTTTTTCAGGCGTTTCAAGACCTCGCGGATGGCCTGCACATCTGCATCGAAACGATTGATGAAAAACCCGCCCACCATTCGCACCAACCGACTGTAGAACCAGTGATCCTTATATTTTTCGGCCACCGGCATGATGATGTCTTCACGGTCGATGGCATAGTAAAGCAGGGCAGAATCGAGGCGGCCCAAATGATTGGAGGCCAGGATAAATCCGCCTTCTGGCGCATTTTCGTAGCCGGAGATTTCCACCCGCGCAATGATTCGAAGGATAATCCGAACGAGGATTTTAAATATTTTTTGTCCCATGTTTGAATTGTAAGACAGGTCTTCTCAAGACGCAACAAAAAGACAATTGCTCTTTGAGAATCTCCGTGGTAGAACCCCAAAATGCGGCACTTTTAACGAAAAATCCCGGAGCCCCAAGACAATTCCCGCAAAAAATCCCCGGTTTTGCCGGGGATTCATATTGTTTTCCAGGGGAGGCAGCTGGGCTTACCAGAACCCATCGCTCTGTGAGCCATATTTTGTCACCATGCGCTGAAAGATTTCATCGTCGTGCGGAGAAATACTGACAACTTGAAAACCCGCGTCAAAGGCAAATGGATCAGTCTCATCCGGTTTATTCCACCGACAGCGAGCTATAAAAGAGATGAAATTTTTATCGGAAATATCTGGGGTGAGATCAAGCCGGATGTTATAGTCTTTATTAACCAGCATTTGCTGTGGGCTATCCAACTGGAATCCCTTTGGGCTGATATCTGCCAGGTATCCAATCAGTTGCTGGGTGTTGCTATCCAGCACGCGCATATAGTAGGTGAATTTTCGGCGCTTGACATATCTCCGTTCTTTAGGCATGGTCTCATCCTTCCTGGGTATCAGCACTTCAGACAGTTGGGAGAACTTCCGATTTGGGTATGTGGCGTACGCCACATACCCAAATCGGGCTTCAAACTGTTTTGTGAACTACTGAGTCTTAGTATAGACTGAGACAGTTGAAAATTCAACCACCTGTTTAAAACTACAATGTTCTTAGAATGTGTGTCAGGATGGTTGCGCCGCTGCCGCCGATATTCTGCGCCATACCGATTTTTGCACCTTCCACCTGGGTTGGACCGCATTCGCCCCTTAATTGTTGGACTACTTCGACGATTTGGTACATTCCTGTCGCGCCGACCGGGTGGCCCCGGGCTTTTAAGCCGCCACGGGTACAGATGGGAATCCGCCCCGTCACCAGGATCTCGTCATCTAGGCCGAGTCTCGGCCCCTGGCCGCGTTCCGCAAAACCGCAGGCTTCAAGCGAGAGTGCCGACATGATCGAGAACGCATCGTGGAGTTCGAAGACGTCGATATCGTTCGCGCCGACCCCGGCCATCTCAAACGCCCGTTTCGCTGAAGCATAGGCTGCCGACAGGAATAAGGGATCCTTCCGGCTGTGGACGGCGATCGTGTCCGTCGCCGAAGCCGACCCAGCCACGAGAATCCGTGGGCGGCCCGGGAGCGAGGCCACTTTCTCGGCTGGCACAATTACGGCTGCTGCTGCGCCATCTCCCACCGGTGAAGCGTCGAGGAGATTGATGGGAGTGGCGATCATGCTCGATTTTTCGAACTGTTCCAGTGTGATTATTTCGTGCAGGCGAGCATGTGGATTGTGGATGGCATTGGCATGCGCATTGATGGAAAATGGCGCAAAATCGGCATGTTTCCAACCAAATTCATGCATGTAGCGCCGCATGACCAGCGCGTTCAACCCCACAAACGAGACACCCTCTTCCACCTCGTAATCTGCATCGGCGGCGGTTGCCAGCGCGGCGGTAACATCATGACCGGCCTTGTCGGTCATTTTTTCCACGCCCACCACCAGAGCGGATTCCATTTCACCCGAAGCGACGGATACCAGCCCGGCCCGGAATGCCGCTGCGCCGGAACCGCAGGCTGCCTCGATCTTGACCGCTTCTGCCCGCCACATGCCCACCCAGTCGGCGATAAAAGCGCCGAGTTGGTTTTGCCCGCCGATCAGCGGGGAGAGCATATTCCCGACAAAAAGCCCTTCGGGATGTTCCACGCCCGAATCGTGTATGGCTGCCAGGGCCGCCTCACCCGCAAGCTCGCGCAGGGATAAGTCCCAATGCTCGTCGATGACGGTTTGTCCGATACCCAAAATAGCAACTGGTCGCATAGAAATTCTCCATAAAAAGATTCTATTTCGATTTTACCGGATTGCTCTCTCAGGAACTATCCAAAAGTTGGGCAAAAACAGGGTTTTTGGCCTATACTCAGTAGTTCACGAAACTTCTTGAATAAGCCCGATTTTGGTGTGTGTGGCGGGCGGCCGCCCGCCACACACACCAAAATCGGAAGTTCTCCCAAATTTCGTGAAGTACTGATAATATTCATAACAAAACACAACTTTATTCTGAGGTGAGGCTGTGCGTAAACTTTTAGTGTCTGTCAGCGTGTTGTTGATCGCTCTGGGACTTCTTGGCTGCAGGGTCTTTTATTCGAGCTTCCCGACCCCAACGGTAATCCCCACCCAGGCGGCGCAAACAGCGCAAAGAATGCCCAAATTGACCGGGAATTGGCAGATCCGCATGACGCAGAGCGGCGGATTTGCGGGCGTATCACGCAGGCTTGAAATCTCCAGCAGCGGAGAAATGACCATTATCGATGAGCGCAGCAAAAAGCAAAGGGCCAGCCAACTTCCCCCTGACATGTTCGCCATGCTCAAAGAGATGGTTGCTTCAACCATCTATCACCCGCCCACCAAGCTCCTGATGTGTGAGGATTGTTTTGTTTTCGAGTTAAAAATTGAGAATGGCACGGAGCAGTTCCAGGTGCAAATCGATGAACTCAACTTGCCCAATTCGGGTTTGGAGACGTTGATTGGCTTCCTCGAAAAATTGCTTAACAGCAGCAACAACCAATAACGATTGCTTCTGATTATTCCATGAATCCTTACGTCGTTTGGACCAACTCAATCCTGGAAAATCTCTCCCGCGTAGACGAAGCCTGTATGGAATACTTGCGTTTGCGCCGGGTAAAAATCGGGTTCAACCGTCAATCAGCCTCCACCGGGGCGATGTGGTTCATTGACGGGAATATTTACATGAACGCGCGTTACTATAGCCTCCAGACAGCCACGAATGACCCGCATCTTCTCGCGCTGATTGTCCATGAAGTCCGCCATTTGCAGCAGGGTTTTTTTACTGCCCTGTCAGTCTACGGCGAATTGGAAGCCTGGCAGCTTGGCTTTCGGGTCTACCAAAGTCTGACGGGACACCTGCCCCTCGGCCTGGGCGGCAATCCACATGCCACGCTGCTCGAAATCATGTCCCTGCCCCTGGGTTGGGACCGCCAGGTTTTGCGGCGCGCCCGAATCTTGATGCGTGAATACGCCGGGAAAGGCTATCGCGCCGATCTGCTGCCGCTCTATCCTTTGGGAAAAGAAATCAAATCTCATTTAAAACGATAAGGGCGCGTCTATCGCGCCCTTATCGTTTTATACACAGGGAGCTTACCCAATCCCCATCATTTTACCGACAATCGCCAGCAAGACGCCGCCCGCAATGACTGAACCCAATTGCCCGGCGGTATTCGATCCCATCGCGTGCATCAGGATAAAGTTGTTTGGGTCTTCTTCAAGCGCCATTTTGGCTGAGATGCGTCCGGCCATGGGGAAGGCGCTGATGCCGCAGGCGCCGATCAATGGATTGATCTTGCCGCCGCTCAGGAAGGACATCAATTTCCCGAACAACAGCCCGGCCACCGTATCCAGGATGAAGGCCAGCAGGCCCAGGATCATGATCCCTAGGGTGCGTATCTGGAAACCCGTAACCGGGTCGAACAGGAATTTCTCGGCAGTCATGGTCGCGCCGATGGCCAGGCCCAGAAACAGCGTGGAGATATTGATGATTTCGTTCTGGGCAGCCTTGCTCAAGCGGTCGACCACACCCGCTTCGCGCAGCAGGTTGCCCAGCATCAAGGCCGCAATCAGTGGGGCGGCTGCCGGGGCCAACAGGCTGACGGCAATCGTCACCACCACCGGGAATGAGACCACCGTCACTCTGGCCACGGGTCGAGGCGCATAATCCATCCGGATCAGACGCTCCTTGCGGGATGTCATCAGTCTCATAATGGGCGGCTGGATAATTGGGATGAGACTCATGTATGAGTAGGCTGCCACCGCTATTGGGCCAAGCATATCGGGGGCCAGTTTCGAGGCGACGTAAATCGCTGTCGGGCCATCGATCGCGCCAATCACGCCAATTGAAGCGGCTTCGTTTAGTTCGTATCCGAGCAGGGTTGCCAGGATGAGCGCGCCAAAGATGCCAAACTGCCCCGCTGCGCCGAGCAAAACCATCTTGGGCTGGGCCAGCAGCGGGCGGAAATCGATCATCGCGCCCACACCGATGAAAATCAGCAGGGGAAATAGTTCAGTCTTGATGCCCGCGTCATAAATCACCTTGAGAAAACTCTCAGGGTTGTAGACTGACATGCCCAGGTTGGCCAGAATGCAGCCAAAGCCGATGGGCAGCAACAACACTGGCTCATATTCTTTCGCCACAGCCAGGTAAATCAGCAGGCTGCCGAGCAAAAGCATCACGGCGTTGGCCCACGTAAATTGCAGCCCGCCAAAGACGCTCAAAAATAATTCGCCTACATTCATGACTCGAACTCCACCAGCGGATGCTTGTGTCCCACCGTTGATCCGGCGGTGACCAGTACCTTTGCCACTTTACCGGCCCGCACCGAGCGAATATTGTTTTTCATTTTCATCGCTTCGATGATCAGCAAGGTCGCCCCAGATTCCACCTCATCGCCTGGCTTGACAAAGACTTCGATCACTGTGCCGGGCAGCGGGGAGAGCATGGCATTGCCCGATAAACTGGCCGAAGACGCAGCAGGCGCAACCGGCTTTGCATCCCCCGCGGGGAGACCTTCTGGTCTTACTGCTGCCTTGTTCGTGATTTCGGGGCTGACTTCAAATACCTCGCCATCCACCCGCGCGATGACGGGGCGCTTATTGAGGTCATCGATCTCGACTTCAAATGTTTTCTCGCCTATTTTGACGTTGTATTTCATCTTCGAACTCAATCTTTCCCCCTCTCCCAAATGGAGAGGGCGGGGTGATGGCTATCGCCGCTTGCCTTTTTCGTACAACTGGCGGCTGCGTGTGCTCAATTGCCAGGCGCTGACGAGTGCCGTTGGCGGGGCTGAGAGTGGGTGCGCTGACGAGAGTTCCTGCTCTGCCAGGGCAATTGCCACAGCCACAGCGGCGGCTTTCGTTCTGAGGTTCTCATTGTCCATTTCGACAGGCTCCGGGGAGTCGGTCCCATCATCGTCTTTGAACGGGAGCGCCGTCAGCCCGGCCATCATCCACCATAGCAGGATGATCGCGCTAAACGTAATTCCCATTCCAAGCAGGGTAATCCATAATGCTTCTGTCATCATCGCCTCGCGCTAGACCGGGATATTGCCGTGTTTGCGAGGCGGCGCAGGGGCATATTTATCGCGCAGGGCAGATAACGCTGCGATAATCTTGGGGCGCGTTTCTTTTGGCTCGATGATGTCATCCACATAGCCGGTGCTGGCCGCCTGGTATGGATTATTAAAGCGCTGACGATAATCATCTGCGAGACGTTTGCGTTCAGCAGCCGGGTCAGCGGCGGTCTCGATTTGTTTTTTGAACAGGATATTTACCGCGCCCTCGGCGCCCAAGACTGCAATTTCAGCCGACGGCCACGCATAAGTCACGTCTGTTCCAAGATATTTGCTCGACATAACCACGTATGCACCGCCATAAGCCTTGCGGGTGATGACGGTCACCTTCGGTACGGTGGCATTGGAATAAGCATAAAGCAGTTTCGCGCCATGGCGGATGATGCCGCCGTGCTCCTGGGCGATACCAGGCAGGAAGCCGGGCGAATCGACAAAAGTGACCAGCGGGATGTTGAAACAGTCACACATCATCACAAAACGGGTCATCTTGTCTGACGCATCGATATCGATGACACCCGCCATGACTGCCGGTTCCTGCGCTACGATACCCACACTGTGCCCGCCAATGCGCGCCAGTCCAACGATGGCATTGCGCGCCCAGGCAGGCTGGATTTCAAGGAAGCTGCCCCGATCCACCACTGTCTCAATGACGGGGTGCATCACATAGGGCATGGTCGGATCGATTGGAACGATGCTGTTCAGGCTTTCATCCATCCGCGAAGGGTCGTCGCTAGGCTGGATAAATGGCGGGTTTTCGATGTTGTTTGACGGGATGTACGAAATGAATTTGCGGACAGTATCCAGCGCTTCCAGTTCGGTTTTGACTGCGATGTGCGCTACGCCGCTGACCGACATGTGGATGTCGCTGCCGCCGAGTGATTCAGAGTCGATCACCTCGCCGGTCACGGCTTTGATGACATCCGGCCCGGTCAGGAACATGAACGATTGCTTCTCGACCATGATGACCAGGTCTGTCAGCGCAGGTGAGTAGGCTGCGCCGCCCGCGCATGGGCCAAGCATGACAGAAATCTGCGGGATAACGCCCGACAACTGGGCATTGCGCCGGAAAATTTCAGCATAAGCGCCCAGCGCCTTCACGCCTTCCTGAATGCGTGCGCCGCCCGAATCCAGCAGGCCGATGCATGGTGCGCCATTGCGCAGGGCCAGGTCCATCACGCGGCAGATTTTATGGCTCTGCATTTCGGAGAGCGCGCCGCCGAAAATCGTGAAGTCTTGGGCGTAAACGTACACTACGCGCCCATCGATCTGTCCATAGCCGGTGACGACACCATCGCCAAGGAACTTTTCAGTCGTAATGCTCAATTCATCGGCATGACCGGTGATGAAAGGTTCCAATTCGTTAAAAGTTCCAGTGTCGAGCAGCATCTCCACCCGTTCACGGGCAGTATTTTTGCCTTTGGCATGTTGCTTTTCGATACGGTCTACACCGCCGCCCTCGCGGGCTTTGGCCCGCATGGCGCGCAGTTCTAAAATTCTAGGATCTTCTTCGTGCATAGGAATGTCCTCTCTAAGAATTGTGAAAGCAGTCACAATGTAAGCCTCAGTATACGCGGGTCAAACAAAAACGAATAGTGATAGGCGTCATACGAAGAGGCATGCTAAATGTTACAGAATAATGATTCAAAGTGTGCACGCAAATGTTGTCAGAAAAGTGAGACTTGGGTAGGATAGGAGTTTGCGAAGACCAAATCCACCCAAGGCTCACCGAGATGAAATATAACACGGAACAAATTAACGGAATTGCGAAAAGCGTTGTAAAACTTGTGGAAGAAAACTTGAAACAGAAGGAAAAATCAACACAGCCCACGATAGCCGATTTCGAAAAAGAATTTCGGGCAGTGTTGCGTGAAATTGGAGCAGAGGCGTTAGGTTTATTTTTGAGTGGGTTACAAACCACGCCGGAGCAAACAATCGAATGTGAATGTGGAGGGAAGCTCCAATATCAACGGATGCGCCCGGCCTGTCTGATTACCGTTTTTGGAAAGATCGTTTATAAACG
>DHVZ01000111.1 GCA_002412925.1 Anaerolineales bacterium UBA5195
GATTCGTCAATCGGCAAATCTTGCGCGCCTTGTTCAAGCTCAATCCAAAAGGTCTTACGCCTTCGCCGGAGATGCTGCGCGCGGAGTTGTGCAACGATCTCAGCCCGCAAGACAGCGAACAGATTATTTCACGCTTCACCCCTGAAATGCCCGGACTTTACCTGACATCTGTCGACGCCTTCTCACCCCTGCCCAATGCAACCTACATCAGGCTCTTGAAAGATAAAAGTGTGCCTCCCGAACGACAGGATACGATGCTCGCGCGACTCTCCCAGCCCAGCGTGCGTGAGTTGGAAACCGGGCACATGGCAATGCTCGCCGCGCCCAAAGCTCTGGCAGATTTGATTATGGAAGAAGTGGAACCCGCTCATTAAGGGTCATTTTCCCGGTGAGATATGGCCTGCTACAAGAAAAGGATTGAATATGAAACGCAAAACGGTTTTTGTTATCATTATTGCTGTAATTATCGTGCTTGCCGCAGGCGCAGGCGGCATGTGGTGGCTGGCCCAACAGCCGCTTTACCAGCCCGGCATGGTCAGCGCCGGGCAGAACCTGCGCGCGCCGTTGACGCCACCCACCCAAAACGGCGACCCGGACTTCTGGCAAGTAGAGGCTGAAATCCAGCTTTACCATTTTGCCGAGGGAGAAGGCCGCAATGTGCTGATCGTCCACGGTGGACCCGGCATGCCCTTCCGCGAGCCAATGGCCGGTCTGGCGCTGCTGACCGGCGAGTATCGCTTCCATTACTATGACCAGCGCGGATGCGGACTGTCCACCCGCCCGATCGACCGTTTCGAGTCGCAGAACATGTACGAAAACATGACCGCCCTCGACCAGACCCTCGGCCTGGGAGCGCAGATCGCCGACATCGAGCGCATCCGCCAGATATTGGGCGAGGAAAAACTCATCATCATCGGTCACTCGTGGGGCGGATTCCTGGCTTCGCTTTACGCCGCCGAATTCCCGAAACATGTCGAAGCGTTGATCCTGATCTCACCTGCCAACACGCTGGTCATGCCCCAACCCGAGGCCGACAGCGACCTGTTCGCCAGCGTGCGCGCCAAACTACCGGAAAACCAATTGGCAGAATACGACGCCTTTATGAAAGACTACTTCGATTTCAACACGCTCTTCTCTCACTCAGAAGCCGAACTGGTTGCGCGGGACGAGAAATTTGGCGAATATTACATCTCTGTGGTCGATATTCCAGAGGCTGAAATGGTTCAGCAGGGCGAACCCGGCGGCTGGATGACCTGGGGCATGTACATCAGCATGGGCCAGCGCCACGATTACCGCGCCGCGCTCAAGAAGGTCAGCGCCCCGGTGCTGGTGCTCCACGGCGCAGACGATTTGCAGAGCGAAACCGCCAGCCGCCTGTATAGCGACGCCTTCCTGAACGCCCAGTTCGCTGTCATCGAGAACGCCAGTCATTTCGCCTTCCAGGAACAGCCTGAACAGTTCGCCCAACTAGTGGCCGACTTCTTGAAAGGCAAGTGACCCATCATGTCGCGCCCCGTGTTGGATTCTCAACTCAGCGCCGAGGTTTTTCTGCGCTACTACTGGCTCAAGGAAGAGTTGTCTGCCTTTTGCCGCGGCTGCGGTTTACCCACCGGCGGTTCGAAGCAAACGCTGACAGAGCGCATTGTGAAATACCTTGAAACCGGTGACAAAATTGGGCCAAACCCGGCCGTCCGCAGGAGTCCAAAAAGCCAGATGCCATCCACTTTTACCCGCGCAACGGTGATTGGCCCGGGCTGGCACTGTTCGCAGGGGCTACGCGCCTTTTTTGAACAGGAAATCGGCCGCTCGTTTCACTTCGATGCCACCCTGCGCGATTTCGTTCACAACGGCCAAGGCAAAACCCTGCAAGAAGCCATCCAGGCCTGGGAAGCTGCCCAACGCTCCTCCGTCGAAAAAGAAATTGCGCCACAGTTCGAGTACAACCGGCACATCCGCGAGTATCTCAAGGCCAACCCCGGCATCGGGCTGCGTACAGCCATCCACGCCTGGAACGAACGTAAACAACACCCGAAAGACTGATAAGGAATCTGACATGTACTCCACCGATCTCAGCAAAATCTCACTGGAAGACTTTAAGGATATTCTCCTATCCATAGACCTTTTGCCGGGCAGGCGAATTTTGCTCCAAAACCTGCCGCAGGTGATTGAACGTTTGCAAGAACAAGAGATTTTCGATCTGGAAACCTTGTGAAAACGGCTGCAAAACAAGAAGACCCACCCTGTACTGGCTGAAACATTGTGCGTCAGTCTGGAATACCTGACCGTTCTCAACCGCGAAATCAATAGCTATGTCTCCAAGCCCATTTCCCTGGCGGAATTAGGCGTATTTTCTGATGATGAACTGGAAAGACTGGGGCAGGCGGGCATAAAATCGACGAAAGACTTCTATGAACAATCGCTGACCCCGCTAGCCCGCAGTCAAATGGAAACCCGCCTGTTGATTCCCGCACAGCGTATCCTTCAGTCGCTTTGGCTAGCCGACCTGCTTCGCATTAATGGGGTTGGTCCGGTTTATGCCAAAATTCTGGTTGAAATCGGAATTCGCGCTGTGGACGATTACCTGCGTCAGGATTCGGGAGAAATCCTGGAAAAATATCGGAACTTTGACGCTGGATCACAAACCACACGCGCCTCATTGGGATTAAAAGATGTGGAATACTGCAAACGCTTTTGCCGGCTGCTGACCCCTGATATCGAATGGTGATCCACCCTTCAACTGAAAACGGAGTACCTATGCACACTATAGACCTAAAAAAAGACTACAAGCACCTTTACCTGCCCTCAGCCAAAACGCCGCAGTTGGTCGATGTGCCAGCGCTCAGATTCCTGATGATCGACGGCGCCATCGAAGCGGGCATGGGACCCGGCACTTCGCCGCTCTTCGCCGAAAACACTCAGGCACTTTACAGTACAGCCTACACGCTCAAGTTCATGACCAAGAAGCGCGCCGAAAACCCGGTCGACTACCCCGTCATGCCCATGGAGGGCTTGTGGTGGGTCGAGGATGGCCGTTTCGATATCAGCATCAAAGACAACTGGTTCTACACAGTCATGATCCTGGTTCCAGAACTGGTCACCCCGGCCCTGTTCGCAGAAGCCCTGACCCAGATACGCAAGAAGAAAGGGGACCAGCCGGGGTTCGCCCGCCTGCGCCTGGACACCTTTCACGAGGGGTTGTGCGTTCAGATGATGCACGTCGGGCCTTACGCCACCGAGCCTGCCACCGTTAAAACGATGCGCGCCTTCATGGACGAGAACGGCTGCCAGGACCTGGTCGAGCGCGGCGGCAGGCACCATGAGATCTACCTGGGCGACCCACGCCTGGCTGCACCCGAAAAACTCAAGACCATCTTGCGCCACCCGGTATCGAAGAAGTAATCAATCATGAAAACATCCATTAAACCACTCGATGGATTCGCTCTCCTCCAGACCCGCCACTGCGTCACCGGCTCGATGCGCCAAGTGTATGCCTTCCACGGCTGCAATGTCAGCGAAGACCTGCTGCTCGGGCTGGGGGAGGGGCTCGGGTTCATGTACTGGCACACGAAAGGCCAGCTCCCCTTCCTGGGCGGACGCTCCGCCCCCAAACCTGGCATGGAAGTGGTCGCAGGGCAGCGCACCGGCGTCACAGTCGTCGAGCATCGCACCGGCAGCGCCCGCAAAGCACGCCAGTCGCTGCTCGACTTGCTGGCTGCCGGCCAACCGGCCATGATCCAGGTCGACATGGGCTATCTGCCCTACTTCGATTTCGGCGGAGATGCGTTTCATTTTGGCGGACATATGATTGTCGTCTGTGGCGTCGATCATCAGGCCGAACAGGTTTTGATCGCCGAAGGGGATACCCTGCACCCGGTTCCATTCGCGGACCTTGAGCGGGCGCGCGGTTCGATTTGCCCGTTCGCCCCCAAAAATCGCTGGTGGACCTTCGATTTCAGCAGCTTTCGCCCACCATCAGCCGAGGAGACCCGCCTGGCAATTTTCAACCAAGCACAGGCCATGCTCCACCCGCCGATTAAGAATTTTGGTGTCAGCGGCATCCGCACAACGGCCAAACGCATTCCGCGTTGGCCTGCACAGATGAGCGCGGAAGAGATCCGCGGGGCGCTATTCAGCGCCTACATCTTCGTCAGCGCGGAGGGTGGCACAGGGGGCGGGATTTTCCGCGCCATGTTCAGTCGCTTTCTGATGGAGGCTGCTGCCCTCACCGGCGAGGCGCGCCTGTCAGAGAGCGCAACCGCGTTCCAACACATCGCCGAAGACTGGGATTCCTTCGCTGCCTGGGCCAGGGAAGTCTCCGAATCTCCCAACCCGGCAGACCGCCTGAACGAATGCGCCGCCCCGCTGCACGACCTTGCCGCTCAGGAGCAAGCCGCCTGGGAAAACTTGTTTCAACTGAATAACCAAAATTAAGGAGAAAATCATGTCCCGCCCACTCAACAAAGCCCAACTGCTCGCTTCTGCCCAAAAAGAATACGCCAAACTGGAAAAATTCCTCACATCGCTAATGCCTGAACAACTCGCCTTTTCTGCTGCTCCTGGCGCCTGGGCAGTCAAAGATGTGCTGGCACATCTCTACGAATGGCAGCAAATGCTCTTCACCTGGTACGAAACCGGTTTGCGCGGAGAAACGCCCGCCGTGCCAGCGCCGGGCTACAAGTGGAGCCAGCTTCCGGCCCTCAACCAAGCCATTTATGAGAGACATCAGCAGCTTTCAGCCGGGGAGGCGCTGGACTTGTTCCGCGAGTCTCATCAAAAAACGATACAATTCATTGAGAACCTTTCGGATGCTGACCTGTCCACCCCGGGCCTGTACGGTTGGATGAACAACAACACGCTGATGGCCTACCTGAATTCCGCCACGGCCGCGCATTACGTCTGGGCGCTCAAGGAAGCCAAAAAGGTTATTCGACCGAAGGAGGTTAAGGCGTGAAAATGCCGCCTGTTATTCCGGCTCACCTGTTTGCTCCATGTGGGATGAATTGCATGGTTTGTTATGTTCATTTGAAGGTCAAGAAACCCTGCAATGGCTGCCTTGGCGACGATCTGCATAAACCGGAACGCTGCAAAACGTGCCAGATTAAAAACTGCGCCCACCAAAAAGGCCATGCCTATTGCTTCGAATGCGCAGATTTTCCGTGCAAACCAATCAAGAATCTGGAAAAAAGTTACAATCAACGTTACAACGTCAGCCTGGTGGAAAATAGCATTCAAGTCAAAATGAAGGGTGTTGCCGTGTTTCAAGTGCAGGAACTGGCAAAATGGATCTGTAAGAAATGCTCCGGCGTCATTTCGCTCCATGACCAACAATGCTCAGAATGCCATCAGAATGACGCGGCAGGGCGCTAAAAAAATGGAATCGCGAGAACTCCACCTTCAACATCTAAACGAAACCGTGAGGCAGTTGCGCGTTGTCTACCAGGCCCTGCCCGACCCGAATGCGCTGGTTTACGAACTTTGGTCAGCCAAAGATGTGCTGGCGCACCTGACCTTCTGGCACGAAAGCTTTGCCCGCAATGTGGACGATCTTGTCAATGGCCGCAAACCATCGCCGCTCAAGGGTCGTTTCATCGACCTGAACCAGGGCGGCGTGGACGTGATGGCGCTCCTCAGCCTGGCCGATGTGCTGGAGCGTTTCGAGGCCGCCCACACCATCATCCAGGCGAACATTCTTAACCCGGCCCTGACTCTCATCCCCTACAAAATAGGCTCACGCGATTACAGCCCCGAAGAACACCTTGATATTGTTGACGCACACGTCAACGAGCATTTACGGGATGTCCGAAAAGCTTTGAAACGCTAGAAAGGAGTTGGTCATGTCCTGGCAAGCTCAATTAAAAGGCGACTCGCTTACCTGGCTGCTCGAATCCGATAACCCCGGCGTGCGCTACCTGGCGCTGCGGGATTTACTCAACCTACCATCAGATTCTCCTGAACTGCTCTCAGCGCGCGAGTTGGCGCATACGCAAGGCCCGATCGCGGCAGTTCTGGCAAATATGAACCCGGAAGGTTATTGGGTCGAACCCGGCCCCGGCTATGGTCCCAAATATACTTCGACCGTCTGGTCGCTGGTCCTGCTGGCGCAATTGGGAGCGTCTACACACTGTGACGATCGCATTGCCCGCGCCTGCGCTTACATCCTTAACAAAGGACTGACTGAACACGGACAATTTACAACCAACGGCGCGCCATCAGGCACAGCCGACTGCTTGCAGGGCAACCTGTGCTGGGCCCTGACCGAGTTGGGCTGCGACGACCCGCGCCTCACAACCGCCTTCGAGTGGATGGCGCGCAGTGTGACCGGCGAGGGCATCGCCCCCATGACCGAGCGCGACGCGCCCATCCGTTATTATGCCGGTAAGTGCGGCCCAAATTTCGCCTGCGGCGCCAACGATAAACAGCCCTGCGCCTGGGGCGCGGCCAAAGTCATGCTGGCGTTTGCCCGCCTGCCAAAAGAGCGCCGCACGCCACAGATCG
>DHVZ01000022.1 GCA_002412925.1 Anaerolineales bacterium UBA5195
CCAGGTGGTCGCCCAAAATCGCCAGGCGGCGCTCCGTGATGCGGACAGGGTCGCCCGATTTCAGCAAATCGTCCCAGGGATTGATCAGCAGCGGGCCAACCTCGTAGCCAACAGGCCCAACCACACCTTTCGGGTCGATCGCCAGCCAGCCGCATTCACTGCGCTCTGCGCTTAACACGTTGAAATGGTGAAAATCGCCGTGGATCAGCATTTGCGGGTTCGACGGATGCAGCAAATCGGGCAAAAGCGCCTCGACCCGCTCGACCAGCCAGCGTGGAAACGGCCCCGTCCCGCCGCCATGGCCGGGGCGCAGTTTGTCCAATTTCGCAAACCAGGATGAGAGCGGGATGAACGGCAGTTCGGACGGAGCCGGACGCCACAGGCGCGTCATCACCTGGCAGGCAATATGAGTCCGGGCTTCGTCATCATCCAGGCTGACCAGCATCTGGCCGGGAGATAAGCGTTCCAGCAAAAAGGCGCAATCCTCATCGTCGGCTTCGAGCAGGCGGCAGGCCCCTTCCCCGGCGAACAAGCGCAGGGCGGTCATCTCGCTCTTCAGCTCGCGGTTGGGGACGCCGATTTTCAAGACGGCTTGCGTGCCATCGGCGCGGGTGGCGGCGCAGACATAATTATAGGAAAGCAAAAACGGCTCGCCCAGGGACAAATCCCAGCGGTGGGCCGCTTTGTTTAACAGTTCGGGCAAATCCGCCAGCCAGCGCTCGCCCTCAGCGCCGAAGGAATTGCGGATGTTGTGGAGGAAGGTTTCGGTCAGGTGCATCACAAAATCACCTGCTTGCAGAGTCAACGATCGGCAAAAACACGGTTCGATAGAGCGCATCGTGTTCATCCTGGTTGCAGAATTGCATCACGATAATCGACCAGCCTCGATCTTCGACCATGGCAATATCAACCGGTCGGCCATACGAAGACGAGGTGTAAAGCTGCCAGGTAAACCCGTTTGCACTCCGCTCCCCGGCAGGCATCAGCGGGCCGTCCAGCCCGCGATAACCATTCACTTTTGATGAAAAATATTCTTCGATGTTACCGATGCTGACAGGAAGCACCAGGATGCCCACTTCGGTGATATCGAATGGCGAATTACCCCGATAGTAGAATCCTTCCCCGGCTTCCTGCCAGTCTTTCGGAACACTCATTTTGATCCCATAAGATGTTACAGTTTTTAGCGCCAACGCAGGATTGCCCGTATAAGGGACAACGAAAACGGGCTGCTCTAATTCGCCCAAACAGGCGCGGTCGGGTTCGACCTCTGGATTATCGAGGAACTGCTGGACAATATCCATCGCGCAGCCCGAAGAATCAGCCGCGGTGGGTGTGTGCCCCAGCGTTGGAAACTCAAAGTAATAACTATTGCTCAAATGCGCTGCGATCTGGCGGGCATAGGCCGGGGGCGTGGTCGGGTCGTAGGAACCGGTGATGATCAAGGATGGAATATCGCTGATCGTCGGGCTGTTTTCGCCATAGGCCGGGGCCGCTGCGCCCCAAGATTTGCATGTTTTAAATACATCTTCGACATCCCCATAAAAAGGAAGCCAGGCGTAATCCCTGATAATCAGTTGGTTTGCTTCCGTCTGGGCATCTTCGAGTGTGGTGGAAAGTACCTGTTCGTGGCAGGTCATGTTGATGAACAGGCCTGAAGCAAAATCATCGAACATGAAAAGCAGGGAGGATTGCTGCATGACCAGGGTCGAGAAATCTCCGCCTTTGAAACGGGAAATGGTTTGAGGCGCTGTGTCTATAAACCGGGAGCTTTTAATCGATCCCAGGACCAGATTGATCAGCGTCTCACCGGTCACAGTTTGCGTAACCAACCCGGTCGGATAATCTGAACTCGTCACCGTAACCGGGTTTTCATCCAGTTCTTTGACCAAATTCCAAAATGTGTTTTCCAGATCGGGGTAGGCGGCGTTACACTGCGGGTCGAGGGCGCAGTCGCTGAACAACGTCTCCAGCCCGGATGTGATCGAGTTGGAATAATTAGCAAAAAGACTTGTATCCAGCGGAACCACAGAATCGAGGATTGCGGTTTTCACGATCTCCGGGTACTCGCGCATAATCACCTGCGCCAGCCGTGTCCCATACGAAGCGCCATATAGATGCGCCTGCGGATAGTTCAGCACAGCAAGCAGGTCGCGCACATCCGCCGCGCTTTCGAGGGTCTTGTAACCCCGTAACTGTATTCCCTGGCCCTTCATCAGACCGCTGCAGGCATGGAATGCGTTGGCATAGACCAGGTCGCGGGTTGAACTATCGATCAGCCCGCGGATATCCTGCAGGTACATTTTTGTTAACTCGTCACACTCCAGCACAGGCTCGGACAATCCCGTGCCTCGCTGATCAAAAGTAATGAAGTCACGTTTCGAGAGGAAAGGCGAGACGAGAACGTGATAAGCATTGGCACTCAAATTTACCGCTTCCGCCCCCGGACCTCCCTGCAAAAAGACGACCGGTTCAGCCGGGTTTTCACTGCGGGTGCGATAAACGGCCACTGCCAGCTTGATGGTACGAGATGGGTCGCCGGTGCGGTCTTCCGGTACAGTCAAATATCCACAGTTGACCGAGGCGTTGGGCGCGTCAAACGGGCAGGGCGCAACCTCATAGACCGGTGTGTAAACGATCGTGGGCATCGGGCTGGGAATGGGCGTGGGCGGGTCGGGCGTTGGGCTGGGAGTGGCGAGCGGCGTGACAAGGGCTTGCGATCCCGGTTGAGTGGCAAGCGCAGGCGGGTTTGCAGCCAGGCCTGAAGTCCTGCCCCAACCGAAAACTGCATATCCGATCCCGACAACACTTCCTAACAGGACGAACGCAGCCACAGCGGCAAGGGCAGCCACCAGCGGCAGGTTTGATTTCTTCTTTTTCTGGGCGACTGGCTTTGGCCGGACTGCTTTGGCGGCTGTAGGCGTGGAAGCTGCCGGAGCTGATTCCCGCCTGAGCGCGGGCGCTTCCGCTTTTGGAGCTGTGACCGGCGCGGGGGGGCGGGGCGGGGCGGAAGATTCCACCGGCCTGGGAGCATTGCCGCTTTCGACAAAAGGGGATTGCCGGGCCGGGACCGGGGGAGGGGGCGGAACCGCCGGATTCGCCAAACGCGCCAGTTCTGCTTTTGCAACACGATTATCCGGGTTAATGGCCAGCACGCGCCGAAAACAATATTCGCGCCGATCGGGCGCGGAAAGGGAATAGCCCAGACCCAGCCAGCCTTGCTCACAGGCCGGGTCGATCTTGACCACCTGCATGAACAACTCAGCCGCCTGTGGCAGATTGCCCGATTTCGCTGCGGCGATGGCCGCTTGTAGCAGTTCATCTTTTGACAAAATGGCCTCTGCTTATCTTTTTGTAGAAGTTCAGGCAAATCTGCCAGCCCTCAGCGCCGAAGGAATTGCGGATCTTGTGGAGGAAGGTGTCGGGAAGATGCATATTTGCTAAATACCTTCTGCCACCCCGACAAGCCGGTAGGCCATTGCGATTGTACCGTTGGGCAGAAAGTTGAATTTTACGATTTCAAGCGCTTCCTGGCGGTCCTGTCCGCCTTCATCCGATAAAAAGATTTGCTCGCAATAGATTGCAATGTCTTCAATAATACGAGCGGAACGATAATAAGCAATCGCGGTCTGGTTTACATCTTCCCGCCCATAGCCTTGATAAAACAGGGTTTCTTCCTGTTGTGGCGTATATCCGCTATCGCCAAATCCGCCGCCAATAAACATTAAATCTCGTTCTTTGGGCGCAAATATTAGTGTATCCCAATCCACCATGTAAAGCGCATTATTTTTATCGATTAGAAGATTCCAGCCATGAATATCTGCGTGACATAAAACAAATTCGGGCAGTCTTTCCAGCAGCTTTTTCCGGCAACGCTCCGTCTGTGCAAGCAGTTCCAACAGCGCGTTGTTTTTGCTTCTCAAAAAATCCGCCAATTCGACCGCGACAGAGTCGTTAAAAGTCTCTTTCTCGATCTGCT
>DHVZ01000064.1 GCA_002412925.1 Anaerolineales bacterium UBA5195
TTCTGACAACATTTGCGTGCACACCTTGAAGGTGACTGTCACTTTTTTACGCCATTTATGGTAAATTTATAGCATGCCTGCCACCCTTTACCTGATCGATGGACATGCGCTCGCCTATCGCACCTTTTTCGCGCTGACGAGCGGCGCAGCTGGCGGACGCTGGCAAACCTCGAGCGGCGAACCGACTGCCGGGATTTATGGTTTCGCCACCGTGTTGATGCGTCTGCTCGAAAACGACCGCCCCGATTACATCGCTGTCGCTTTCGACACTGGCAAAACTTTCCGTGACCAGCTTTTCCCTGAATACAAGGCCACACGCGCCAAAATGCCCGACGACCTGCGCCCGCAGATCGAGCGCATCCGCCAGATGGTGGATGCCTTCAACATTCCGCGCCTGGAAATGGAAGGTTTCGAAGCTGATGATGTCCTCGGCTCGATCGCCAGGCAGGCCGCTGCGCAAGGCCTGGGGGTCAAAATCATCACCGGTGACCGCGACCTGCTCCAACTGGTCGGCGACCACATCATCGTCAACCTGCCCGAAGGCGGCAAGCTGGCCGACGCCAGGGACTTCATCACCGATGATGACGTGCGCAGCAAGTTTGGCGTCCCGGCCCGGCTGGTGGTCGATTACAAAGCGCTGGTTGGCGATGCCTCCGATAATATTCCCGGCGTCAAGGGAGTCGGCGAGAAAACCGCCCAGGCGCTTTTCGAAACCTATTCATCTCTCGACGAGATTTACGCCCATCTCGAACAGCTTGCGCCTAAAGTGCGTGAAAAGCTCGAGCTGAATCGCGAAATGGCCTACTTGAGCCGCGATCTGGCCCAAATCCACACCGACCTGCCGATCAAGCTGGATTTGGAACACGCCAAGGCGAATCAGTTTGACGCCGCCAAGGTGGAGAGTCTCTTCCGCGAACTGGAATTCCGGACCCTCGTCCCGAAAGTTGCCACGCTTCAAAGCGGCGGCCTGGCCCCGCAGGCTGGATCAGCCTCAGCACCCGTCAAGTCTGCTCAAAAATCCGGGCAGTTATCGCTCTTTGGGGAGGCGGCCAGCCCCGCGCCGGTCGTCCAGGTGACGACTCCGGTCTCCGGCCCGCAGACGGAAATTGTCGATACAACCGAAAAACTCGCCAGCCTGGTCTCGAAACTAAAACAGGCCGAGATCATTGCCTTCGATACGGAAACCACTTCCACAGAAGAAATGCAGGCTGAGTTGGTTGGGATTTCCCTCGCCACCGAACCAGGTTTCGGGTGGTATCTTCCGGTAGGACATCTCGAGGCGCAGAACTTGCCCCTCGAGCAGGTCTTATCCGCTTTAACGGAATCCCTGACCGATCCAGCTATTCCCAAAATTGGGCATCATGTCAAATACGATTACCTGGTGCTCGCGCGGCATGGACTGCGCGTGACACCGCTTTCTTTCGATACCATGATTGCCGAATGGATCATCGACCCGAACTCGCGCAACCTGGGGCTGAAAAACCTGGCACTGATTCGCCTGGGCGAGGAGATGACCCACATCGAGGAATTGATCGGCAAAGGCAAGAACCAGCTTTCGATGGCGCAGGTGCCAGTGGCCGCAGTTGCGCCGTATGCCGCCGCCGATGCCGAGACCTGTCTGCGCCTGAGACCGCAGTTGCGGGCCGAGATCGAGCGTGATGGGCTGGGGAAACTGTTCGATGAGATCGAAATGCCGCTGGTCAGTGTGCTGGCCGAAATGGAGATGGCCGGCGTGCGGCTGGATTTGGACTTTTTCCACGAACTCTCAAAAGAATTGACGGCGCGGCTGGCCGACATTGAGCGCGAGGTTTTCGAGCAGGTTGGCAAACCCTTTAACCTGAACTCAACCCAGCAGCTTTCGGATGTGCTCTTCAAACGCCTGATGTTGATCCCCCCCGACCGGGGCAAGAAGACTGCCAGCGGACATTTTTCCACCGCCGCCGGTGTGCTCGATGAGATGCGCGGCCAGCATCCAGTCCTGGACTTGATCCTGGAGCACCGCGAACTTGCCAAGCTGCAATCGACCTATGTGGAGGCGCTCCCGGCGGCAGTGGAGGCCAGTACCGGGCGGGTGCATACCTCCTACAGCCAGACCGGCGCGGTGACGGGGCGGATTTCATCGAACAATCCCAACTTGCAAAACATTCCCACCCGCACCGAAACTGGGCGGCGGGTGCGGAATGGTTTCATCGCCGAAGATGGGAATGTGCTCCTTTCGGTCGATTATTCGCAAGTGGAACTGCGCCTGGTGGCATTGATGGCAGACGACGAAGCCATGCTTGAGGCTTTCCGCGCCGGGCAGGACATCCACACGACAACGGCGGCAGCGATTTATAACCTGCCGCTGGCTGAAGTGACCAAGGAAATGCGCCGTCACGCCAAGGCTATCAACTTTGGGTTGATTTACGGCATGTCGGCCTTTGGGCTGACGCGCTCGACCGAGTTGACCCTGGCTGAATCGGAGAAATTTGTCAAGGCCTACTTTGAGCGTTTCCCGGGTGTCAAAAAATATCTCGATGACACGCGCAAGCTGGCGGCCCAGCAGGGTTACGTCACCACGCTTCTGGGGCGGCGGCGCTACTTCCCGGCGTTGAAGGGTATGTTGAATGCCCAACTGCGCAATCGCGAGGAACGCGAGGCCATCAACGCGCCCATCCAGGGCACAGCCGCCGATATTATGAAGCTGGCAATGCTTCAAATTCCGGTTGCGCTGAAACAAGCCGGGCTGCAAGGACAAATGCTCCTGCAAGTGCATGACGAGATTGTGATAGAATGCCCGCAGGCCGAATTACTCCAAACTGCTCAGGTTGTTCAGAAAACGATGGAAACGGCTTATCCATTGAACATTCCTCTGCTGACAGAGGCCCGTTCAGGAAAAAGTTGGGGCGCAATGCAGGTGATGGCAAGCTGACCGTCACCTGCCCGCAATATTGGCGAGAGTTGGTGGAATCATGGCAGGAAACGAAGATATTTTCCAGAAATCAATGAACGAGGGACATTCGGCAGCCTGGGACCAGAATTGGGAACTGGCTGCGAAAGCCTATCGAATTGCCCTGGCAGAATTCCCCGATAATGCCAAAGCGCTGAACAGTTTGGCCCTGGCGCAGTACCAGCTCCAGCATTATGACGAGGCGCTGAAAACGTATATCCATGTTGCCAGAGTCTCCCCCGAAGACCCGATCCCTTTTGAGAAAATTTCCCAGATCAACGAACGCTTGGGCAACTTGAATGACGCCATGCAGGCTGCCATGCATGCGGCAGAACTGTTCCTGAAAGCCCGTGAAGTGGAAAAGGCGGTTCAAAACTGGTTGAGTGTCATCCAGTTGAATCCGGAAAATATCCAGGCGCGCTCGCGCTTGGCGCTGATCCATGAGAAGACCGGTCAGACCCGGCAAGCAATTGCTGAGTATATTGCCTTGGCAAGTATCCTGCAAAATGGCGGCAATCCACAAAGGGCATTGGAAGTCTTGCAACATGCTGCCGGGCTTGACCCGGAGAGCATGGAAATGCATCAGGCGCTTGGGCTGGTGAAAGCAGGGAAAATCCTGCCCAAACCGATGCGTCCCAAAGGCGGCACCGGCCCTTTGCGCATGGCTGCCGTGAAAGAACTCGAAGCGCCCAAGGAAGAGGTCCAGGAAAGCCCTGATCCGATCAGCGAAGCGCGTCAAAAGGCTTTGAAAGTGCTGGCAGACGTTTTATTCGACATGGCGGATGAGAGTAATGAGGCGGTTGCCCGCCGCGGGCTGGCGGCGATTGTCAAAAATACGGGACAGCTCAACCTGCAGCAGGCGGAACAAACGAGAATCCTGCTGCACCTGAGCCAGGCGATTGATGCGCAAACAAAAGAGAATGACACAGCTGCCATCGATGAGTTAAATCATGCCATTGAAGCTGGATTCAACCATCCAGCAGCCTATTATGATCTGGGACTTCTGGTTTCAAAAACCGACGGCCAGGAAGGCGCCCTGCGCAGTCTTCAGTATTGTATTAAACATAATGACTATGCCCTGGCAGCGCGCTTGTTAAGCGGAAGAATATTGCTCAATTTTGGCCGGGGGAAAGAAGCCTCGATTGAATATCTCGAAGCCTTGAAAATAGCAGATGTTGCGGTGGCAGCCCCGGAACAGGCCGATGTGCTCCAGCAGTTATATGAACCTTTGGTGGAATCGCTTGGGCGCGAGAACGATGAAAAGGCTCAATCAAAACTGTGCGAGAACGTTGAGCAAATCTTGATGCGCGTCAACTGGCGCCAACACCTGCTCAGAATGCGGGATGAAATGCCCAAATCTGAGGGGCAGTCCTTGCCACTGGCCGAGGTCATCATCCAGGCCCAATCGAGCCATGTGATCGAGGCGATGAATAGAGTCAATGATTTGGCGCGCGCCAATTATTTGCGTTCGGCCATGGACGAAGCTTTCAACACGATGCTCTATGCGCCGACCTATTTACCTCTTCACATTCTGATCGGGGAATTGCTCATCCGCGAAGGCCGAACCCAGGATGCGATGACCAAGTTCACCACGGTGGCAAATGCGTACAGTGTGCGCGGCGAAGGGGCCCAGGCGATTAATATCTTCAAGCGCATTATCCAGCTCTCACCCATGGATCTGGCTTCACGTACCCGTTTGATCGAACAATTGACTGCGCGCGGCCAGGTTGATGAAGCGATTGGCGAATATATGGACTTGGCAGACATTTATTATCGCCTGGCCGAACTGGATATGGCGCGCAAGGCCTATACCACTGCTTTGCGCCTGGCCCAGCAGCCAAGCGCCAACCGCGATTGGAGCATCAAGATCCTCCAGCGCATGGCCGATATCGATATGCAGCGTCTTGACTGGCGGCAGGCCATCCGTGTTTATGAGCAAATTCGCACTCTGCGGCCAGACGATTCCAGCGTACGTGAAAGCCTGATCGAGCTAAATATTCGTTTGGCGCAAGTCCCACAGGCGCAGGCAGAACTTGAATCGTTCATTGCCTATTTAGAGGGAAATAACCACGATGAAATCATTCCATTCTTACAAAAGCTTTTGGACGAACACCCCGAACAGGTGATGATTCGCCGCCACCTGGCCCAGGAACTTTACAAGAGCGGTCAAACAGCTGAAGCCATTATTCAATTGGATGCGGTTGGGGATAAGCTCATGGAAGTGGGCGATAAGGCTGGCGTCGCCGAGGTTGTGAACCAGATCCTGGCGATGAACCCGCCAAATGCCGAAGAGTATCGCACCCTGCTGACGCAGTTGCAGAATTGACAAAAATTGAGGGTTTTTCCAAACAGCTGGGTTGTTCAAATGTGAAACAGTAAAACCGGCGGGTTCAATCTGCAACTTAATGCAGATTGAACCCGCCGGTTTTTTTACCTGGTCGCTTGCTATGGAAAGTTCTAAGATTATGGGAACAACCTGCGGACTTTTACCTCGGCAACCGCATCTTCCCGATAGCGGAACAGTCGCGCGGGACGGCCTTCGCCACTGCGCAGGTGCCTGGTCTGCTCGATGATGCCCGCTTCCAAAATCCGGCGGCGGAAATTGCGTTTGTCCAGTTTCTCGCCCAGGATAATTTCGTAGGTATGCTGTAATTCGCTCAGGGTGAATTTCGTCGGAAGCAGTTCAAACCCCACGGCGCTATATTCCAGCTTGTAGCGCAAGCGGCGCAACGCATATCCAGTAATTTCGGCATGGTCATATGCCAATCCAGGCAGGGCATCCACGCGGAACCAGCGCATGACGCCGCCGCTGGTACGCTGCGCATCAGCAGGGATGAGCGCAAAGTAGACCACACTGACCATCCGCGCACCGGGGACGCGCTGCGGCTCACCATAGGTGTACAACTGTTCCAGGTATGCTTCGCGGCGGTCGAATTGGTCCGAAAATGCGCGCAGCGCAGCCTCTTCGAGTGACTCTGTGGCATTGACGGGACAGCCTGGCAGCACCCATCCGCCGCCTGCCAGGGGGGATAGTAAAATCTGCAAAGCGTCATCGGATAGGCTGAAAATGACAACATGAACGTTCAACAAAAGGTCAGGCACAGCAGACCAATCCTGTCTTCAAATAAAAAGCAACCGGCACAGGCTTGTGCCAGTTGCTCTGGGTCAGTGGGGCCATTAAATATGCTCGAAGCGGTTAACCGGCACAACAAACACAATGGCGCGTTTCTCATCGCCGGATGGGGCAGTGGTGCTATCACGCAGCAACTGGATGGCATCCTCCACGCGGTCATCATCCACGCCAATCAGCAGCGTGGTGCTCCCTTTGCGGAAGAAACCCCCAGTCGAAGCCACACGTGTCACGCGGAAGTTGGCCGCCATAAGTGGCTGCACCACATTGTCGATATCATCATCTTTAAGAATGGCAATGATCAGTTTCATGGCTAGAACTCCTCGAATCGTTCAACTGGAAGGGTAAAGATGGTCGCGCCGCCCACTGTCACTGGCACGGGAGTTGGCATCGGCAGGGGCGAGCCTTCCAACGGGATGGCAAGATATTCCACGCGCTGGCGGCATGAAGACTGGAGTGTTTTCAACACTTCTGCTTCCATTCCATCGGGCAGGCCAATCAGCAGGGTGGCGTTACGGCGTCCCAGGAAACCCCCGGTACTGGCCAGGTGCGCCGCCGGGACATTTAGCTGTCCCAACGCGCGAAAGGTCAGATCCTGGTCTTGTTCCTGGACAACAGCCATCATAATCGCATGAATTGTATTTGGCTCTGGCATAGTGACTCCTTCGGAACAGAACAATTCTATTGACCGAGACTTATTGCTCACTCTGGGTTCAGTCGCAGGAAACGACTGCATCTGATGGATCAGTCAGCACAATCGGCTGGCCATTTGGGAAAATAATTTCTGTCTGTCCCATCTGGCGCGTGACTGTCAACCTTTTATATTTTACCGTAACCGGCCACGGGAAGAGATTCTCTCCTTTGAGAATCACCCGCGTGGGAGAGTGGATTTCCACACCCAGCGCCGCAAGGAACAGCCCTAGCGGCGCTAATCCTTGCAAGGTGTTACGCTCGCCCTGCCCCGCGCCGGTTTCGGCATGATAGGTGCGATAGAACGCCTGAGATCGTTTAAGATTCTGGATGACCGCAGACATGATATGCGCCGTCAGCCGCACCGCCTCGCGGCGATACCCATACGCCAGCAGGCCCTCACCGATGAGTTGATTCCACGGCAAATGGACACTATAGCTGACCGGGTCAGCATCGCGGATGAACAAGCGCGGCAAAGCCGGGATGCCGTAGGGATGATCGAAGTGGTTGGCGTCCAGGATTGTCCGATAGACCAGGGCATGCGCTTCCTGTTCGCTTAAAATTTCGGCCCAGAGCGGTAATAGCAGGGTATGGTCGGCAATGGTTAAATCGACAGTTTGGATATTGATACGGTCGCGGCGGTTGAGACCCTCGAATTCAAAATGTCCTACCGAGGTGTAGACCTTTTCTGTGGTGGCAACAGCGCCGCCGGAACTGTAAGAGAAATCGGATGCGCCGAGTATTTCAGTCTGTTCCTGACCGTCCAATTGGCCGGTCAGGATGACTCGCGGACGTTTCAACTTCTCATCCTGCCCTAAAATGCGGATGACGAGTCGCACTGCTTGTTTGAACTCTTTTTGCAGATCAATTTCGGAGGCGGCCTGGCGTTCGCTAAGCAGTTTGCCCGGCAGGCTCAAATGTGTTTCACGATCGGCATAGCGGTAAATGGCGCTGTCCGCATCCCAGCAGGCCCGAATTCCTTTGCGCAGGGTTTCGGACTGGGCTGACAGCAAGATCTTGTCAGACGAGCGGCCGAGCAGTTCAGCCATTTTAATGAGACACTGCGCTTCCCGGTACAGCGCCGCTGAAAGTGCCGGGCTTTGCACGGTGGTGATCTTTATTCCCTGGGCCCAATCGTGCCAGCCGTCAAAGAGCGGATTCTCTTCGAAACCTGTCTGGACCTGGTGCTGCCACTCGGGCAGTCCGTTGTGATCCTGGTCGCGGTTCGGGGAGAACCAGGACCAGAAAAAGGAAACCAGCGACGGGTAGACTGCGGTAAGGAAATCTGTTTCGCGCCCACCCCGCGTCAGCCGCCAGGCCAGGCTGGCCAGGTAGGGAGCAGCCAGGAAACGCCCGCGCTGACCGGCCAACCCCGGTTTGCAATCGATCGTTCCATCGTGCGGGTCTTGCACAGCAATAAAATTCTGCAAAACACCCCGAACAAGTTCAGGTACGGCTGGCAGGAGCGTGGAAAGATAATAGGTTTCAAGCGCTGGCTGGCCATTCCAAAAATGCTGGTAATCTGAGCCGTCGCCGAGGCGTGAGTAGCCCTGGTCAGGCTGGCGGGAAAAGACAAAGCTTGGCTTGGGAAGGTGCTCACTCGGCCCCATAAACAGTCCAAGCGCAGCTTTCTGGCTGAAAGCCAATGCGGCATCCCAATCAAGATCACCGGTATGAATCTCGACAGTTTCACTGGCATTGACCAATTCGATGCGGGCTTTTTCAGCAGCGAATGGACGCGCGGCAGTGCGGCGGGCAAGATCGAAAGACTCCTGCGCATCCTTGAGGGTTGCGAGCGCCCACGTCGCCTGGCGGGTGACGCCAACAGCCAGGTCAAACATTAAAGTGAGCGACGCATAAGGGCCGGGGCCGGCCTGTGGTCCACCGCTGAGGAACAAGACCGGGCGCAGGTCATCCACCTGTCCTTCCAGTGCGGTGACCGACTGGCGCTGGTTGACGCCCATGGTCTGGCCTTCCAGCGGCATCAATTGGCCGACCAGTTCAAACCTGATTGGGTGCGGAAGACTGGAATGATTTGTGATTGTCACCCGCCCGCAAACAACCTGCGATGCGGGGACCCAATAGTCAGCCGTTACATCCACGCCGGGAAAAGGTGAAAAAAACACCGATAGAAAATTCGGGTAAAAAGCGCGCACGCGCGGCGGCGCGGCGAACTCTGCCGGATCGCTGATGGCTTTGCCGTTTTCAGTGAAACGTGGGAAGACGCGCATTAGCCGCGCCCGCAGGCCATAGGTGGTACGCAACGCCACTGCCGACGGGTCGCCGCCGCTTAAATCCAACTCCCAGATCTGGTCGTTGACGTAATCGGGGGGTGTAAGACGAGCATCGGCGGCAATCGTCAATTGAAGCGGGTCACCGGGGCCAAGATTCCAAGTACGCATACTTAACTATTGTACGTGTAACAGCCCCACAGGTCAAAGGGAAAATGCCTGCCTCTTTGGGAATCCACCTAAAATGCGGCCATCGTTGCGGGAAATCCTCGAGATCCAAATGCCTGAAAACACCTTGAGGCTAATTGTTAACTGGACTCTGGCGAAAAAAGGA
>DHVZ01000098.1 GCA_002412925.1 Anaerolineales bacterium UBA5195
AGCATTGGCCTGTATGGCGTGCTGGCGCGCAAAAACGCGATCGCGATTTTGCTCGGCGTCGAACTGATGCTGAATGTTTTCGCCAATGTACAGTTCGGTATTGAATCTTCAGAGCTCCAATACCGAATCCCAAATATCGAATATCAAATAACGAGGTTCCATGTCCCGTCCCATCCGCTTATCCCTGCCCTCCAAAGGCCGCCTTTCTGACGATGCCCTCAACTTTCTCTCGGCCTGCGGATTCAATATCTACAAGCCCAACCCGCGCCAGTACGAGGCCAGTATCCCGGCCCTACCCGGCGTGACTGTCCTGTTCCAACGCCCCACCGATATTGTCATTTCTGTCCGCAATGGCAGTGTGGATTTTGGCATTACCGGTCTGGATGTGCTGACCGAACACGGCGGCCCCAACGGGGCAATTCTCCCGATTCACACCGCCCTTGGCTTTGGCTTGTGCACCCTGAACGTGATCGTCCCCGAAGCCTGGACAGACGTGAACAAGATGGCCGATTTGCGCCACAAACAAGTTGAGCTGGCCCGTCCGCTGCGTGTGGCGACCAAATACCCCAACGCTACTGCCCCTTTTTTTGCCGGGCAAGGACTCACGGATGTAACCTTCATCGAAGCCGAAGGTACGCTTGAAATTGCCCCTACCATCGGTTACGCTGACCTGATTGCTGATCTCGTTTCCAGCGGTCAGACCCTGCGCGACAACCGCCTGAAACCGCTCGCCGATGGGCGAATTATCGCATCCCAGGCTGTCCTGATCGCCAACAGGGCCGCACTCAAGGACCATCCCGCCGTACTCCCCATCGCCCGCCAACTGCTGGAATTTATCGAAGCCTACCAGCGCGCCCAGAACAATGTCTCGATTTTCGCCAATATGCGCGGTGAAAGCCCCGAAGCCATTGCCGCCCTGGTTTTTGCCCAGGCAACCCTCGGCGGATTAAATGGGCCAACCATCAGCCGCATCATCCACCGCGATGGCGACCCTAACTGGTACGACCTGCACATTGTCGTCCACCGTGATAAGTTGTTCGCTGCCATTAACGAACTACGCCCCATCGGCGGCAGCGGCGTGGTCGTCGCCCCGGTGACATATATTTTCGAGGAAGAGCCGCCGAGGTATAAGGCGATGCTGGCGGCGTTGAAATAATTTACCTGCACGTAGGGGCGAAGCATTGCTTCGCCCCTACCCTGACTAAAAGGAAATCCCATGATCAAAATCTATGATGTTAAATCTGCGAAAAAATCCATCCTGAAACGCATCCCCCCAGACGAAACTGCCGTCCCGCCCATCCTCCTCGACCGAATTGCCGCCACCTTTGGCGAGCGGATTAACGCCGAAGAAGCTGTGCGCCGCATTTTACGGGATGTTCGCTCTCGCGGCGACGCCGCCCTGCGCGAGTGGAGCGCCAAACTGGACAGTTTCCCCGCCGATGCGCCGATCCGCGTCCCTGCCGAAGCGCTGACGGCTGCGCTGGAAGCGCTCGACCCAGAAACCCGCGCCGCGCTCGAAGTCGCCGCCGACCGTATCCGCGAGTTCTACCGCCGCCAGCCGCTGACCAGTTGGTTCACCAACGACCTGGGCGGCACGCTCGGGCAGTTCATCCGCCCCATTCAGCGCGTCGGCCTGTACGTCCCCGGCGGCACCGCGCCCCTGCCCTCGTCTGTGCTGATGTCCGCCATCCCGGCGCAGGTTGCAGGGGTGAAAGAGATTGTGATCGTTACGCCGCCGCTGCGTTTGCAAACCACAAACGATGGACAGCAGACGATGGTCAATGGTTCATCGTCCATCGTTTCCGCAGTGATTTTAGCGGCTTGTGCTCTCTGTGATATCACCGAAGTCTACGCTCTGGGTGGCGCACAGGCCATCGCCGCAATTGCCTATGGCACCGAATCCGTCCCGGCGGTGGACAAGATCTTCGGCCCCGGCAACCTGTTCGTGACCCTCGCCAAGCGCCAGGTCTTTGGCGCAGTAGGTATCGACGGGCTGGCCGGGCCGACCGAAACAGTCGTCATCGCTGATGAAAACGCCAAACCCGCCTGGGTTGCCGCCGACCTGCTCGCCCAGGCCGAACATGATGTGCTGGCCAGCGCCATCCTGCTGACCCCCTCCCGCAAACTGGCTGAAGCCGTGCAAGTGGAAGTTGGCCGCCAGATGGAAACCCTGCCGCGCGCCGACATCCTGGCCCAATCCCTGCCCGGCCAGAGCGGAATCGTCATCACCAAAGACCTCGACCAAGCCGCCGCGCTCAACAACGCCTATGCCCCCGAACATCTCTGCCTGGCAGTGGCCGATCCCTGGGCGTTGAGCGAAAAAATCAGCAACGCCGGCGGCATTTTCATGGGTGAACACTCGTTTGAAGTGCTTGGAGACTACGTCGCCGGGCCAAGCCATGTCATGCCGACCGGCGGCAGCGCCCGCTTCGCCTCGCCGCTCAACACATGGGATTTTGTCCACATCATCAGCCTGATTGCGCTCAACCCGGCGACCACCGCCCAGATCGCTCCGCTGGCCGCCAAAATCGCCCGCGCCGAAGGTCTCGAAGCCCACGCGCGCTCCGCTGACTGCCGCGTAAACGTAGACAAGTAAACAAGCTCACATGGAACACGCAACAGCCATGATACCCCTGCCCTCCCACATCGCCAACCTGCCTCCCTACACGCCGATCGAGCCGTTTGAAGTGCTTTCCGAGCGTGTCGGCCGTTCGCCCGAGCAAATCATCAAGCTCGACGCCAACGAGAACCCCTACGGCATGTCGCCGCGCGCCCGCGAAGCCCTCGCAAACCTGGCCTACGGACACATCTATCCCGACCCCGAGTCCCGCGCCCTGCGCGCCGCCCTCAGCCGCTTCACTGGCGCGCCCGCCGAGAATCTCGTGGTTGGCGCCGGCGCGGATGAGTTGATCGACCTGATCATGCGCGTTATGCTCAACCCCGGCGACACCGTTCTCAACTGTCCGCCCACCTTTGGCATGTACGCCTTCGATGCCGACCTGAACAACGCCAAAGTGGTCAACGTGCCCCGCAAGGCTGATTTTTCTGTAGACGTGGATGGGATTGTGGATGCCGCTGAAAAGTTTTCCCCTAAACTGATTTTTCTCACCTCCCCCAACAACCCAGACGGATCGCTGATCCCGCAGCCGGTTTTGCAAAAACTATTGGCCTTGCCCGCGCTGATCGTGCTCGACGAAGCCTACATCGAGTTCTCCGGCGTCACGTCCCAAATCACCAATGTACCAATTACCAATAACCTGATCGTCCTGCGCACCTTCAGCAAACTGGCCGGACTGGCAGGCCTGCGCGTTGGCTACGGAGCCTTCCCGACCTGGCTGATGCCAACCCTGTGGAAAGCCAAACAGCCCTATAATGTCAATGTTGCCGCCAGCGCCGCCGCGGTTGCAGCCCTTAACGACCCGGATTATCTGGCCTGGACCGTCAAAACCCTTGTGGCTGAGCGCAACCGCTTGGCCGAAGCGCTTTCCACTTTCCGCTGGCTGAAAGTCTACCCATCGCATGCCAACTTCCTCCTCTGCCGGGTTGCCCCCGAAATCGACGCAGCCCTACTCAAAGCAGACCTGGCCCAAAAGCACGGCATCTTCATCCGTTACTTCAACAAACCCGGCCTGACGGACTGCATTCGGATTTCGGTCGGCAAACCCGAACAGACGAATGCGCTATTGAAGGCGTTTGGTGATTTGGTGATTGGGTGATCAAAAATCACAAATTCACCAAATCGCTCAATCACCAAATGGAGAATTTTATGCGAACTGCCAAAATCGAACGCTCAACAAACGAAACGCAAATCAGCATTGAACTCAACCTCGACGGCTCCGGCCAGCACGACATTGCGACCGGAGTCGGCTTTCTCGACCACATGCTGACCCACATCGCCGTGCATGGCCTGTTCGACCTGACCGTCAAAGCAACCGGCGACCTGCACATCGACGTTCACCACACTGTCGAGGATGTGGCCCTGGTGCTCGGTTCGGCCTTCGACCAGGCCCTGGGCGACCGCAAGGGCATTACCCGCATGGCCAGCTTTTACGCCCCGATGGATGAAACCCTGGCCTTCGTCGCCCTCGATTTATCGGGCCGCCCTTACAGCGTGATCGATGCCGAATGGGGCCAGGCCCCGGTCGGGCAGATCCCCACCAGCCTGTTCCCGCACTTCTTCGAGAGCTTCGCCGTCACCAGCCGCTGCAACCTGCACGCCAGGGTGCTCTACGGCCGCGACGATCACCACAAAGCCGAAGCGCTCTTCAAAGCCTTCGCGCGCGCGCTGGATGCGGCAACGATGAAAGATGAAAGACGAAAGAGCGTTCCGTCCACCAAGGGAACTTTGACAAAGTAGACACGACCTGTTTTCCTGTCCACCTTATTTACCTGAGACCTGACACATGACACCTGACACCCCCTTTACCGTTTTCCCAGCCATTGACCTGCGCGCCGGCAAAATCGTCCGCCTGGCACAGGGTGACCCGACCCGCCAGACTGAATACGGCGACGACCCGCGTAAACAAGCCGAGCAATTCAAAGCCGAGGGCGCAGAGTGGATCCATGTTATCAACCTGAGCGGCGCATTTGGCGAGGACGCCGCCGCCAACCTGAAAGCGCTTGAAGCGATTCTCTCTGTCGGGCTGAAAGTCGAATTCGGCGGCGGCATCCGCGACGAGGAGACCATCCGCGTGCCGCTCGAAATGGGCGCGGAACGGGTTTTCCTGGGCACCGCCGCCATCCAAAACCCCGCACTGGTAGACTGGGCCATCGCCCGCTACGGTCCAAGCCGGATTGCCGCCGACATCGGCGTCCGCGACGGGCAGGTAATGGTCAAAGGCTGGCAAGAATCCACGCCGCTGACCATGCTCGAAGCGGGGAGCCGCTTCAGGGCGCAGGGGCTGGAATGGTGTGTGCTGACCGATGTCCACCGCGACGGGGTCGGGACCGGCGTCAGCGTTGATTCCGCTCTCGAGCTGCAAACCGCCAGCGGGTTGAAGGTTGTCGCCTCGGGCGGCGTCTCCAGCCTGGAAGATGTCATCCGCGTCAAAAATGCCGGGCTGGCAGGCGTCATCATCGGGCGGGCGTTGTATGAAGGCAGCCTGTCATTGCGAGCCGCGTTAGCGGCAAAGCAATCTCCAGTCGATGGAGAAATGCCCGTTTAACGGGAGATTGCTTCGCTCGCCGAAGTACGGCTCGCTCGCAATGACATCATAAAGGAGCTTCGATGATTACACTTGTTGATTACAAAGCTGGTAACCTGACCTCGGTTCGAAGGGCGCTCGACCACCTGGGGATTGCCTGCCAGATCACTGCCGACCCGGAGCTTGTTCGCCGCGCCGACAAAATTATATTCCCCGGCGTCGGGGCCGCTGGCGCGGCGATGGATGTTTTGCGCGAACGAGGGCTGGATTCGGCGCTGAAGGATGCTTTCGCGGCAGGTACGCCAATTTTGGGCATCTGCATCGGCTGTCAGATCATCCTCGATCACTCTGAGGAGGATGACACGCAATGTTTGGGACTGCTGGCGGGGAAAACCATCCGTTTTTCCGTTCCCAATCCGCTCACGCATCCGCTTAAAATCCCGCACATGGGCTGGAACGCCGTCAGCGTACTGAAGCCGCACCCGCTGCTGAGTCATCTGCGCCCCGGCGACGAGTTCTACTTCGTCCACTCCTTCTATCCCCAACCGGCTGACCCTTCTCAGGTCTACGCGATCAGCGACTATGGCGGCGAGTTCCCGGCGGCGATTGGCAAAGACAACCTGTTCGCCGTCCAGTTTCACACCGAGAAGAGCGGGATGGTCGGGTTGCGAGTGCTTCAAAACTTCAGTGAATGGTAATTGGCGATTGGTAAATGGCAATTACAGGAATCTCCAATTACCATTTACTAATTACCAGAAGGACGTACCCTATGCTATCCAAACGAATCATTTCCTGCCTCGACGTACGCGACGGCAAACTCGCCAAATCGGTCAAATTTGTAGATACCCAGGACATCGGCGACCCGGTGGCCAAGGCGAAGGAATATTACGAACAGGGTCTCGACGAACTGGTTTTTTACGATATCACCGCCTCCAGCGACAACCGTGGCATCATGCTGGAGGTGGTCAACCGCGTGGCCGAGCAGGTTTTTATCCCCTTTTCGGTGGGTGGCGGCCTGCGGACGGTGGAAGATTGCAGTCGCGTTTTGCTGGCAGGCGCAGAAAAGGTCAACGTCAACAGCGCGGCAGTCAAAAATCCGGGTTTGATCGCTGAAGCGGCAAAAGCCTTCGGGGTGCAGGCGGTCGTTTTGTCGATGGATGTGTTACGGGTTGAAAAATCCCCCCAAATCCCAAGCGGATACGAGATCGTCATCAACGGCGGGCGCACGCCAATGGGCCTGGATGCCATCCAATGGGCCCAAAAAGGCCAGGAACTGGGCGCAGGGGAACTGGTGGTCAACTCGATCGACGCCGACGGCACCAAGGAAGGTTACGAACTGACCCTGACGCGCCAGATCGCCGAAGCGGTCACGATCCCGGTCATCGCCAGTGGCGGCGGGGGCAAGCCCGAGCACCTGTATCAGGTTCTGACCGAAGGCAAAGCCGACGCCGCGTTGGTCGCTTCGATGCTGCATTATGGCGAATACACCGTTGGGCAGATCAAAGAATATTTGGCCAAGCGAGGCCTGAAAGTGCGTCTGTGAGATTATCAGCCAGGGTAGCTAATGAAACAATACTTGCTGTTGATTAAACACTCTTTGCCAACCCTGGAGCCAGCTCTCCCAGCGGCCGAGTGGCTGTTGAGCGAAGAAGGCCGTCAGTGCTGTGAATCTTTGGCGCAGCAGGTGGCCGCTNNTTTGCAGCCAGGAACCCAAAGCCAGCGAGACCGGGCGCCTGCTGGCAAGTCAATTAAGTTTGCCGTGGGCTGTTGCGCCAAATTTGCATGAGCATGAGCGGCCAACCCCGGGGCTGGCCGCGCGCGACATGTTTGAATCTGCTGTTGAATCTTTATTTGCCCGCCCTAAAGAACTGGTTTTTGGCGCAGAAAGCGCTCAACAGGCCCAGGAACGTTTTACAAAAGCGGTTGAGGCTGTTTGCGCGAATTATCCCGCCAAAAATTTGGCGATCGTGGCACACGGCACCGTGATCAGCCTGTTTGTGGCGCACAAAACAGGGATGGATGCGTTCTCTTTCTGGAAAAGACTGGGCCTGCCCAGCGTGGTTGTGCTTTCTTTGCCAGATTTTAAACTTGAAAAGGTGATTGAAAATGTATGCTGATCTCAAATTTGACGAAAAGGGTTTGATCCCCACAATTGTGCAGGATACACAAACCCGGCAGGTGCTGATGATGGCCTGGATGAACGCCGAATCGCTGCAAAAGACTCTCGAAAGCGGCGAAACCTGGTTCTGGAGCCGCTCTCGGCAGGAATTGTGGCACAAAGGCGGCACGTCGGGCAACACCCAAAAAGTGAGCGAGGTGCGCTATGATTGTGATGCAGATACGCTGCTCGTGCTGGTGGAACCGGCCGGCCCGGCCTGTCACACGGGGGCGGTATCGTGCTTTTACCGCGTACTATCCGATTAAATTACCTGTCGACGTGTTTACCTGGATACAAGGAAACACATCGACAAGTCAAAATGGAGACCAAATGACCCTCAACGACCTTTACACCACCCTCCTCGACCGTAAAATCCATCCCAAACCCGGTTCCTATACCAATTCCCTGTTCGATTCTGGTCTGCCACGCATCGCCCAGAAAGTCGGCGAGGAGGGCACGGAAGTGGTCGTCGCGGCGCTTTCACAGGATAACGCCCGGCTGGTGGAAGAAATCGCTGACCTGACGTATCACGTGCTGGTGCTGATGGCTGCCAAAGGTCTCAGTCCGCAAGATGTACTAGATGAGTTGGCGCGGAGACACAAGTAGGGGCACAGCAGATTCTGCCGGTCAAACCATTTGCCCCCCCCGGGTCCTTTCTCATCATAAATCAATCCCTCAGCACAAAGACCGCCGTCGTCCGCCCCGGGATGGTAAACCGGCCATTCACCGTGTCAAAATCCGAGCGGCGCACAAGCTCATCGACCGAGGCAGTTTGGACGGGGTGAAGTTCAAACTTCAGATCTTTGAAAGAATCGTCAGTAAATCGCACGGTTTCCGGGCAGGCGTTGAACAGTACCAGGATGGCTTTGTAGAGCGGGTCGAGATTATCCATATCGGTCAACTGCATCACGATCAGACCGGGGATCTGCCAAATGCCGGTATTCAAGAAAGAGACCGATTTTTGCACAGACTCGGCCATCCGCAGGCGGAATAACGGGGAGCTCTTCCGAATTTTCAGGTATTCGCGGAAAACTTTTGCAGTGAAGCGAATCTCCGCTTTGGCAGGTTTCAGCGCCGGGTCCGCCAGCAATGGGCGGAACAAATCCCATTTGTCCCGGCCCTCGCCAGGCAGTCCCACCCCCCAGTTATTGGATTCATAACTCCAGTCGATTTTGTTGAACCAGTCACCGGAGTTGTATGAGTTGCGGTCGAACGACTTGGAGCGCAGCAAATCGTCACCCGCGTGGAAAAACGGGACGCCCTGACTGAACGCGACCAGGCTCAAGGCCAGGTTGTTCATCCGCACCCGCTCGGCGAGTGTCGTTTCGGCGGATGATTTGATCTGAATAGTGTCCCAGAGTGTCTCGTTGTCGTGCGCCGCCACGTAAACCACATTCTCCTGCGGGTCGAGAGCATACCCGGCAGCGGAACCGTTGTGCTGCACCCAGCAGGCCAGGACCCTGTCACCATTCCCGCGCACGAACTCGTAATTTCGCAAATTCCCCGCCAGCGTAATCCGGATCAAGTCAGCGTAATCGGAAAGCTTCCACTTTTGATACTCGGATTCGCGGTATTCGGCGGCATTCGGCTGGTAGTACAGGCCGGTGACAAAACCCTGTTCACGAATATCACCAAAGGGACTGCCGCCGCGGACTGCATCGCGCAGGCGGTCATTGAATGCACCAATGCCCGACCCGCCGATGTTTTGCTGCGTGGCATTTACGCCGCGCGCATGCCCGGCCACTTCGCCGAAATCCCAGCTTTCGCCGTAGATGTAAATCAAGTGGCCGTCCACGCCATCCTTTTCGAGGGTCAGGTTATCGAGCGCAGCGCGCACGGCCTGCATGTCGGCCAGCATGTGGTGGCCCATCAGGTCAAAACGAAAACCGTCCACCTTGTACGCGCGCGCCCAGGTCAGCAGCGAATCAATCATTAGCCTGCGCATCAAATTGTGTTCACTGGCGGTATTGGCGCAGCAGGTGCTCCGCTCCACTTTGCCCTCGCCGTCCAGGCGATGATAATAACCCGGCACAACCTTGTCCAAGACCGACTTTTCTTCCTGCCCGCTGGCAAAGGTATGGTTGTAGACCACGTCCATGACCACGCGCAGGCCAGCCTGGTTAAGCGCCTGCACCATCTCGCGGAATTCCACAATCCGAGGCGTCCCATTCGGGTCGGTGGCGTAACTGCCTTCGGGCGTGGTGTAGTGATACGGGTCGTAACCCCAGTTGAAACCGTCGCGATCAGCAATCGCGCCCACCGCCAGCGCCTGCCGGTCAGAATCGGGCGGGAACACTGCCAGGGTGGTCTCATCGACTGTCTGCCAGGTGGACTTGTCGTCATCCACGGTGGCGATATCGAAGGCCGGGAGCAGGTGAAGATGCGTCAGCCCGGCCTCGGCCAGCGCCTTCAGGTGTTTCATCCCTTTCGAATTCTTGACCGTGAAAGCCTTATACGTACCCCTCAAAGCTTCGGGAACGGTTCTGTCAGAAATGCTAAAATCACGGATGTGCAGTTCGTAAATGACAATCTCCTCAGGCGCCTCCAGGGGAGGCTTGATGAGCGCATCCCATCCCCGCGGTTTCAAAGCCGCCGCGTTTAAATCGACAAATTGGCTGCGCTGGCTGTTGGTGGACAGGCTGACTGAATAGGGATCCGTCACCCGGTTTTTTTCGATCCGACCAGTTTCCGGGACGTAGACTTCAACCTCGTACCGGTAGAATTTTCCGGCCCAGCCGGCGTTTCCTGTCAGACTCCAGACCCCGCTGCCTGCCTCCCGTTTCATCGGCAGTTTCTCCGCCCTGGGCGTGGACGCATCCGCAAAAAGCTCCAGCGTAACCGACCTCGCAGTTGGCGCCCACAGGCTCAGGCTGGGAAGGGTTCCATGGTAGGTGACGCCCAGCGGCCCGTCATAAGTGTACAGATCATCCAGCACGCCAGGAATCTGGACCCCGGTTATATCCAACAGCCTGCCATCCGCATCCAAAACGGCCACCGCCAGCTCGCCCTTCAGCGCCTCGGGAACCTGGGCCAGATCGGCTTCCAGAAGCTTGAGCGCCGTAAAGGAGGCCAGGTGCGGAAATTTGGCCTTGATCCCGTCATCGGCCCCGCCCCAGGCGTAATACAGCGGAATTTCCGTCCCGCCGATGATCCCGGCCAGGGCCAGTTCCAATGCAGCCTCCGCCGAGTAGAACAGCGAATAGCTATAAAGCGGCGAACCGACGATGTTCCACAAAATGGTATCACGGCTGACCCAGTGGGCCTTGAAGTGGGTCAGGTTGATTTTCGAGGCGTCAGAGGTGTTGAGGGATAATTCATTTTTCAAAGTGTCAGATCCAGGTTTCGCAGGCAGAATGGCTATGTTTTACCATAGATTGAGCTGAAAACAAAAACAGAACCGTAAGGTTCTGTTTTTGTCAGGTTCTGAGTCTCCAGGATTTTGCGTGCCCCTGCACCGCCCCCTGGGGCAGGTGTGGGGCAGGACAGGTGAGAAGGCCGCATTTTGAGATTATGCCAACTGCTTCAAGCTGGCGATGCCATCCTTCAGGGTCTGCGCCGAGCGTTCCAGGGCTTCCTGCTCCTCGGGGTAGAGTTCCGTCTGAACGATGCGCTTGACGCCGCCCTGCCCGACGATAGCTGGAATCCCCAGGCAGACATCCCGCAGGCCATATTCGCCATCCAGGTACGTCGAGACCGTTAACACGCTGTTCTGGTCCTGCAAAATCGTCCCGACGATGCGCACCAGCGACATGCCGATGCCGAAAAAGGTTGCGCCCTTGTAGTTGATGATGTGATAAGCCGAATTCTTCACTTCGCGGACGATGCGCTCACGTTCACCATGCCAGTTTTCGCAATTGCCGCAGACCGGGCAATACTTATCAATCGGCACGCCCGCCACATGCGTCATCGACCAGGCCGCCACTTCGCTATCGCCGTGCTCGCCAAGGATATAGGCATGGACATTGCCCACATCCACCTTGCAGTGCTGGCTCAGCAGGTAGCGGAAGCGGGCGCTGTCGAGCACCGTCCCCGAGCCGATCACGCGACCCTTCGACCAGCCGGAGCGCTGCAGGGCAACGTAGGTCAGGATATCGACCGGGTTGGTCGCCAGCACCAGCACCGCCTGCGACTTCTGGGCGACAATTTCATCGACGATGGCTTCGACCATCGCGGCATTTTTCTGTAACAGGTTCAAACGCGATTCACCCGGGGCCTGCTTGGCCCCGGCGGTGATGACAATCACCTGCGCATCGGCGTAATCGCGGCTTTCGCCTGCGCGGATCTGCACCGACGGGTAAAACGGCAGCCCGTGTGCCAGGTCAAGCGCCTGCCCTTCGGCGAAATCGGTGTTCGCGTCGATCAGGCAGATTTCATCGGCCAGCCCTTTTTGCGCCAGGGCATAGGCAAAGGTCGAGCCAACCGCGCCCGCGCCGACAACGACCACTTTTCGAGAGTTCCAGAGAGTATCCATACGATTTTCCTTTCGAAGGGAAAGATCCTTCAATGCGGACATTATACATCCGATTTGTGATAATTCGTACTATTATTATCCAATTCTCATCTGGCTCGTTAGACAACCAAAATCCCCCTAAAACACAACAACTGTCTTGGCATTCAAGACAGTTGCGGCCTGCGATGTTAGCCTGCTTTGAGTATGCCCAGAAACAACTTGGAGAAAAGTTGAATTTGTTGTAATGTCTCCAGGCTGTACTCGTAAAAGTTCTTACCAGCAACCCTTGGCATTACCGGCAAGCCCGGGAATTGTCCGGTGTACGCGGTGTTGGGCCGTTTTTGCAAGACAATTTTGATTTTGACCTTGCTATTACTCAATTTGCTGCAAATATCGGGGGCGGTTATTGATTATTCAGGAGCTGCAGTATTCTTTCAATATTTTTGACTCTATATTCACCATCTACAACATCAACTACCTGAAAATGCTGAAGGATTCCGATGATTACAGCAAAACCGCAAGAACCATCGCCTAATGTCCGCGGACAATATTTCTCAAAGTCTTTGCGAGAAATGCTCCTTGAGATAAGCGAATTTTTCAGTAGCCCTTCAAGTTCGTTGATAAATACTCGCTTCCTATTTTGCTTTGTTTTCGTTCTATTCCAAAACCAATATCGAAGGATAGCAATATTGCCTTCTTTATCCCAGGCGGCAAAGTGGTATGGATCGTGACCTTCCGTGAGTTTTCCAAAAAGGCTCAATTGATTTGGGATCGCATTCTTTAGAACTTGTTCAAGCATGACACCCTCCCTTTCTGAACTTTCAGGAAAAATCCTCGAGTATAAGATTATGCGGCCCAACGGTCCGCGTGCACGTCGTGTTGGACCGCTTTTTATCATTTAGCACCGGCATCATTAATCAAATCTTGTGAGAGGTGATCTAAATCTGGAAAGATTGTAGCAGCGGAGATACCCAAAATCGACAATTCTCTCAATAGCGATTTCCTGGATTCAAAATCTATCTCATATTCTATTAAATAGTCTGCTAACTCAACCCTCATATTTTTTAGAATTTCAGATAAGGGTTTTAGTGTTATTCCATGTATTGTGAAGCAGCTTCTTTGTGCAATCATACGTTGATCTTGGTAGGTAGCAGGAAAAGCTATCGGTATATCTAGATTCCAGCCTTTTGTTTCTTCTACATTCATGTGTTCTGGTGCAAGGTTCCTGTGTTGCCAAGCAAGAGATACATACACAGTTCCAATCTTGTCGCGACCCCAACTTAAAGGAAATTCATAATCAGGAAGTTTATGACCTATAGCTAATTCATTTAAGTGGTGCGGATTGAGCATGTACATTCGGGGATTTAGGTTTCCACTATTTATTGCAAAGTAAAGGGCGTGTAATCCTCCTTCTGTCCAATCAAGTAACCTGGTCGGTATACCATAATGTTGTGCTTTAAAAAGCCACATATCAGTATGCCCCTGCCGAGGAGGTGAATTAGCAAGTCCTCCTGCTTGCCTACGAAAGGATTGCAGCAGGTAATTTTCTTCATTCGCTGTATATTTTGCAATTTTGGGACATAAAGTGGGGTGATTACCGGATTCGCCACGAAACCACGGCTTAGTTGTTTCGCCCCACCTAGATAAATCAGCTTGTATCTCCACGATAAGTTGAGTTATTGACTTTATCATTCTTATCCCTGACAGTTATTCTTTGGATGTTTTTCTAACTAAGAGCGGCCCAACGAGACTGTCGAAAAACCCTTTTGCCGTGGGCTAATCGGCCAGACAACCGCTCAACCGGCCCGCCAGGGGCACAAAATGTGGTCTCGGGAGGCGAATCTGCCGCCTGGGGGCTACTAAACCGCCCCAAAAACGCAGATTTTCCCGATATTATGTACCACCGCGAATAATCTCCATTGTACATCGACCTTGGATTTTGAGCGCAACGTGAATCGGTTCATGTGTTTGTGAACACAAATGTTCGCAAACACTGGCTCAACAATCGCCAGCCGCCTGGCATAGATTTTTTTGCCTTGAGGGCTGTCTATTTTGGCCTTCATCTCATCCAGCACGTTCGGCTCCGGCTCATCCACCCGGACCGAGAGATACCTGCGCGATGCAGTTGCTTTACTCAAGCACCTCGCCCGGATAGGACAATCGGCGCAATCTTGCGGTCGGGCATGGTAGATGTCATACAGGCGATGGCGATTGCGCTGGTTGCGGGCATGGCAGGTCAGTTCTTTCCCCTGGGGGCAAAGATAGACTTGCCGGGCTGGGTCAAACGTGAAATCTTCCACGGAGAACGGCTCCAGCTTTTTCTCCTGCGGCTGCCTGCCGTTTATCCCATCCTTGAACCGGCCCTGTTCGGTAAAGCGCTCATCCTGCTTGCGAAACTGGATGTCGGGGATGTAAGCATCCACGCCTTCCGACTTGCAGAACGTCAGGCTGTCGAAGCCATGATAGTTGCTGTCAGCCGTCAGTTGCTTGCCCTCAAAGAAGTTTTCTTCCTTGCCGAGGACACCCAGATTCTCTTTTGCGCTCGTCACGATTGGCTCCAGGTTTTCATGATCCTGCGAACTGAAGGCCTCCGCTGCCAGGATAATCTGATGTTTGGAATCGACGAGCGCCTGGGCGTTGTAGCCCTGGATCACCCCGTGGGAGGTGG
>DHVZ01000079.1 GCA_002412925.1 Anaerolineales bacterium UBA5195
ACCAACTGACCCAGTTCTTCGGCCAAGTCGCCACCAGAGCCAAATCCCCAGGCTTCGGGCAGGGGCAGGGAGTGGTGTGGGTGCTCCGCAGTCAGACTTTGCAGGTAAGATTGCCAGAATCGGTTCAAGGATTCTGAGGCGATCATGCTTTTTCTTCCCGTTTATCTGTTGTAAAACCAACCTCGAGGCTTTCTTCGAAGCGGACCGACGCCATGCGCTGAAAATAGAATTCCTGGCGTGGCAATCCGGAACGATCCCGCTCTTCGTAAAGCTCACGGCGGGTGGTTGTAGGCATATCCATTTTTTGACTCATGCTGATACCGCAAGCGCCATTCATGGCATCAAGAATGCGGCGTTCTTGTCCGATCATCGTGTCTGCGGGAAGTTCATCTTGAGAGAAATAGCCGAGTTCGATTGTTTCGCCAGGCTGGAGGCGAAGTTCGCCGCCGATGGGTCGGGCAGCATACAAGATGATGTGCAAGTCGGGAAAGCCACCCGTTCTCGTGTAAGTGCCAACCAACCTGGTCAATTCCACTTCCAACCCGGTTTCTTCCCTGACTTCGCGCAAGGCGGCCTGGGCCAGGGTTTCACCTTCATCCACTTGCCCACCGGGCAGGCACCAGACCTCAAAATCTTCGCGACGGGTCAACAAAACTTTTTCATTTTCCAGAATGGCCACAGTCACAGCAATATTGGGCATAAATTATTTCTTTCCGTTGATGGCAAATTGGGCCAGAATCTCGGCCATGGGCAGGCAGTAGGCCAGCCGCTTTTGGGTTTCGGCCAGGCTGGATTCGCGCTCGGCTTTTAGTTCTGCGGGATCGCGGTTTAGGATGAAGGGGTCTTCCCAGGCCAGCCAGTCTACATCGCGGGTGTGGATGTGGTGCTGCATGTGCAGGATCATCTCGGCGACCATCGAAATTTCGGGGTGGCTGGCTTTTTCCATGACCTGGCGCAGTTCCCCGGCCTGGACAACCAGGTGGCACCAGCCGTAATCGAGGGTTTTGCCAAACAGGGTTTCACCCAGGCGGGTGACGAAACCTTCCACTTGGCGGTAATTTTGCGGGTGGGTTTCCCATGCCCGGGCGGAACGCTGAAAAATGAGCGGGAGCTGCTCCGGGCACAGGGAGGTGGCATCAGCCAGGAAAGAGTCGCGGTAAGCGGGCTGCAAGGCAAAGGTGAGTCGGTCGGGGTAGCACAGGTGCAGAACCTGCTCCGGGGCTGAATCCTGCGCAGCATGGCGGTAAAGTTCCGCGAAATGCAATCCGGCAGGCGCTTCGGTTTTGGCATAATAAATGTGATAGAACGGATCAGTCTGCATTTCAGTCATGTTGCGCGGCTGACGCTGACAAGTGCTGGCCGGGACGGAAACAATCGCGCCGCCAAAATATTCCTTCAGGCTGGGCAAGCCCGCTTTCAGGAGTGGATAGAAGATGTTATCGGGGTCGTGCAGGGGCAGGACGAGGATGGGAAGCATTTCAGGCCGCCCGTTTGCGATAACCGCATAAAATGTGTTTGGTGGCAAAGCCAAACTTTTGGTAAAGCTGCAAGGCCGCCTGGTTATTGGCGTTGACGGTCAACTCGATCAGGCGAATTTGCGCCGGTTCGAACATCCAGGCAATACCGGCCTGGAGCAAAGCCGCGCCCAGGCCCTTGCCCCGCACGGATGAATCCGTACCGATAAAATCGATATAGCCAGACTGCGACTCGCGCTTGCAGAAGTGGTATCCTAACACTTTGCCGGCTTCGATTGCGAGCAACAGGCGGTGTTTGTCGTCCAGTTTTTCAACAATCTGGCGGGCGGTGTAGTAGGTGCGCGGGAAAATAGACTGATGAAGCGCTTCGAAATCGGGGAAAAATATTTCGTTGTAATCGCAAACCTGCACCGGCGCGGTTGGAACAGGTCTGAGCGCGTCCCGTTCGAGGAACAGCACCGCATCTGAGCTGTGCACCAGGAATCCATGCCGGGCAGAAAATTCCTGGCCGCGTTTGTTGTTGAAGTCAAAGAATAATTCCTGCTCGTGGATGCTTTCGGGGATCAGTTCTTGAATGGCGGCATAGTGTTCATCGGCGATAGCGTGCCAGTCAGGGCTGGCAACCTGCGGCCCATACAGCCAGGCGCGGCCAATCTCAGGGTCATAATCCACGCCAAAAACGCTGACCAATTCACGGTCTTGCCAGGCCAGCAGGAACGACTCTTCGAGCGGGTGGGCAAACTCGGCCAGCGTTTCGCGAATTTCGGTTTCGCCTTTGCCATAGTAGCCAATGTGGGTTTCACCATCCTGATTGTGGTGGATGATAAATTCGAGCATTTGCTCGAGTTGGGCAAGGGTGGGCCGGGAAATGTTCATAGCAATCAATCAAATACCGTCGGGCGGTCGGGGTTGGCAATATGCGCCAAAATCTCGTCGAGAATGCGCTGGTTGGTGCGGAAAGGCGAGAGCGGCGGCAACTCAGCAGGGTCGAAAAAACGCACATCGGGGGTTTCGTAGCTGGGGGTTGGTTCGCCGCTGACAATTTCACACAGGAAGATGATTTTATATGCATGATAGAACTCGAGCGGGTTGACCCGGTTGGCATCATAAACGGCAAGCACTTTTTGAGCTTTGACGGTCATTCCGCTTTCCTCGAGCACTTCGCGCTCGACCATCTCCTNNGATTCGCCCAGGTCGGCCCAGCCGCCGGGTAGCGACCAGCACCCATCGGTAATCTCCTGCACAAGCAGGATTTTCCCATCGCGGATGACTGCCCCGCGCACATCGACTTTGGGGGTAGGATACCCGGCCTGGATGCTGAAACTCTCGAGAATAGCTTCTTTTTCCAGCGCGGACTGGCCGGAGATAATCTCGGCGCTGATTTCCTGCAAGCGGCGGTAGCGCTCCAGGTCGAAATCGTTTTTGCTATAAGCCAGCCCGGCCTGCGAAAGGGTATAGAGTTCGCGGGCGAGGCAGAGCCATTGTGGGGTGTCTTTTTCCATTTGGTTCCTGATTTATGTGATACTTATGATGCTGGAACGAATTAATCTTTAGAAAGCATCCCCATCATGAGTATTTTATGAAAACATTACTCCAGACATCCAAGGCGATAACAATGGACGAAAGTATAAACTGGAAGGAGATTTATGACCATCTCTTGCCACGCGTCTACCATTTTTTCTGCTACAAAACAGGCGACAGCCTCATAGCAGAAGAACTGAGCGCGTTATGTTTCGAAAAGGCCTGGACGCACCGTGAAAATTATCGCAAAAACCTGAACAATTTCGATGCCTGGGTCTTCGGGATTGCCCAAAAGGTGGCTGCCGACCACTTTCGCAAGCGCAAGCGCGATGTGGGGCTAGAATCTGTCCCGCCAGAACTGGCGCGCCA
>DHVZ01000073.1 GCA_002412925.1 Anaerolineales bacterium UBA5195
TGTTAAAACTGTCCGGTAGTCAATATTTTCATACTCCTAATTTTTTTGTTGGTTACATACCTTTTGATGCACATGTCCTATAAAAGTTACAACACAAGTGACAAGCAAAAAAGTGCGGTTTGTGGACGGGCGAATCCATCCCGGTGAGCCGGTGACTCCTTGCCATAATATGCTTGCGATTTGCGTAGCCGAAGAACCAGCACCAACGCATAAGCAATATTATAGTAGTAAGCTTAGCTTTTTAATATATAATAACTACAATATTGGTTTTCAGTTCAGAGACAACAAAGCGTCAGTGTGCTTTGAACACAATTTCGGACAGCATCTACCGCATACGGTTGTTAGATTTATTGCACCGTGTATAATTTAAATTGACAAACCTTACGTCCATAGAAAAAGGAGACGCAATGGCAGATCAGCCCCAAGGATGTGCCCGTATGACCGGGACCGTTTCTGGCGAAAAACCAGGCGAGGCCCAACCTACCCAAGTCCCTGCTGAAAAAAAGGAGATGACCATGACCGCTCGTGTCGGGCAAAAAGCCCCCGATTTTACCGCCCCCTCTTACTACAAGGGCGGTTTCACCCCTGTCAAGCTCTCGGATTTTGCCGGGAAGTGGGTTCTTGTTTGTTTCTATCCGGGTGACTTCACCTTTGTCTGAGCGACTGAAGTGTCGGCGGTCGCCGACAAATATGCACAATTGCAGGAACTGGGCGTGGAAGTCATCTCCGTCAGTGTGGACAGCCACTTCGTTCATAAAATGTGGAACGATCATGAATTGGTCAAAATGGTGGATGGCGGTGTGCCTTTCCACATGGCCTCGGACCAGGCGGGAAATGTGGGCCGCGCTTACGGCGTTTGGGACGAGAATCAGGGCATCGAACTGCGCGGACGCTTCATCATCGATCCGGATGGCATCATCCAGGCAATGGAAGTGCTGACCCCGCCGGTTGGCCGCCGTTTTGCGGAGAGTATCCGCCAGATCCAGGCCTTCCAACTGGTGCGCGCTTCGGGCGGCAAAGAAGCCACTCCGGCAGGTTGGGAGCCGGGCAAACTCACCTTGAAACCAGGCCCCGATTTGGTCGGCAATGTCTGGAAGGTGTGGAAGCCAGGTATGGAGTAAATTTCAGGCAAGAACTGGGCCAGTCACGTAATAAAGTGACTGGCCCAGCGTTTTTAAACATCCACCCCGCAAAAGCAATCCACTGGAACTGATACCTGATCCAAAAACCAAATCAGTGACCAGACACCTACGCCGGTTCAGCGGAGTTTTGATAGCCAGGTATCGTCAAAAACTATAGCGCCGGTAACAAGTATCACTTTTTTCGCGACAAAGGGGGGGTAAGCAAGAAATGAGGCATGATTGGGCTAAAACTCCGCCAAGAGAATAGCCAACATGCCTCAACGAGAGTGTATCAAAAAAAGACGAAAATTGCAAAAGAGAATAACGCTCGCAATCGAACAACTGAAGCTTGGCCGGTAAAATAGCCTCCCCCAAATGGCGGGGATGAACACTCCCCATTCGAGGGATGTGGCCGGGGAGTGTTCGGGGTAGGATGAGATCATGATTCACTCTCATCACCAAAGGAGAACCAATTGAATAAGCAATACCCTGCCTATTACAACCAGCTCAACAAGCTCATGAACACCTTGGGAAAGGAAATTCCTGGCACCATGTCGGGTTTCAGTCAACTCCACAAACAGTCCATGACTGAGGGGGCTTTGAGTGCCAAAAACAAAGAACTCATTGCCCTGGCGATTGCGATCACGGTGCGCTGCGACGGCTGTATTGCCTACCACGTCCATGATGCTCTCCTGGCTGGCGCTACCCGTCCGGAGATCGTTGAAGCGATCGGCGTTGCCATCTTAATGGGCGGCGGGCCTTCGACGATCTATGGGGCTGAAGCGCTCGAGGCGCTGGAACAGTTTGAGGCGGTTGGCGTGCATTAATCCCGGCGCTAAAACTCCACAAAAAGGCAGGGTAAATCCGGTTGAAATCTTCCGGCTTTACCCTGCTATGATTTAAAGTGGCTCCAACTCGAACGCTTTAATGGGCAGAATGAACAAACCCCGCCAGTTCATAAGCGGGCAATTCGGTCAGGTAGCCAGCGCGGGATACGGACGGTTCGTGGGTGTTCATCCAACTCATACAGGATCAGGATGCGGGTTGGATCAGAAAAAGCCGAACACAATTCGGCTTCCATCATGCAAACTTCCTGGGTCAGTGTGGGGGAAATGGTCAACATAACTCGCTCGATATATATGACTTGGCGAATAAATAGATATTCTTATTACGATATTATCTCCTGTCGGCTATCCAAAATAGTGGGGTTTGTCACAGGGTTTAGTGTCTTAAGTAACAATATACTTGACATCGCTCCCGGCTTGATACAAAAACAATCCGGACTTGTAATATTCACATAATATTTTTGTACAAAGTATTGTAATATTGAAATAAATAACTATAATATAGTATATAGAGATGTGCTATTTTTACACAGGCAAGAGCAACCCAATATAAGCGACAACCCGATTTAGAAATACTGCCAGCTTTTCTTTACAGGAACACGCCCCAAGGAGGCCTGCCATGTTCACAAAAAAATCGTTTGTCCTGATCAGCCTGCTGATTGGAGTCACTCTGACACTGACGATTCTCGCCAACACAGCCCCCGCCCAGGCTCGCGCCCCGCTTCAATCTGAGGATGGCAGCAAATGTATAACCTGCCACGAGAACTTGTATTATCTGCATGACACTGGCAAGTCATATTGTTTGAAAGATGCGCCAATGGCTTGCGTGGATTGTCACGGCGGCGACCCAACCGCCCTGACCCAGGAAGCCGCCCATTTCAAGCGCGCTGCCCACCCGGTCATCAACGCTAACGATAAAAAATGCTACGACTGCCATCCCGTCGAAGCCGATACTCGCCTGGACAAGTTCCGCCAGGTGGCTGGCATCAAAAAGGTACTGGTAGTCGCTCCATACCAACCTGTTGTGTCGCAAGTGGCAGACTTCCCGGCAGAAAAACTTGATGAATGGGTACTGGGTTTTGAAACTATCCCCCTATTTCTGGTGGCCGGTCTGGCACTGACCATTTTCATAGTTTTCAAAATCCGTCACGGATAAATCTCGTTGCAGTTATCACCGATATCCGCGAAATAAGCCGATAACAGTGGAAGCCCTACCAGAAACATCCTTGACCACTTTGAAAAACTACACTACCTCGAGGCAGCATGGAACGTTCCATCTTTGACATCCAGGCAGATTTTTGCAAAGCCATGGGCAATGCTACGCGCCTGCAAATCCTGCACATCTTGCGTGAACGCCCCCTGATTGTCAACGAAATCGTGGCGCAAACCGGTTTCAGCCAGTCGATGGTCTCGCGCCAGTTATCCGCCCTGCGCTCTGTGGGCGTTGTCGAATGTCAGCGGCATGGTACAGAGATGCTCTACCAACTCTCCGATAGTCAGATTGGCGAAGTTTGCGATTTGGTGCGCAAAGTCTTACTGGAGCAAATGAAAAAACGCTCAAATGTGTTATTCCCAAGCGAACAATAAAACGCATTCTTCCTTTGGGTTGGCTCAGTTTTGGATGGCTGGGTTTGCGTAAGGATCAAGCGCGGTTTGCATATTCGTAAGTAAGGGAAATCGACGCGGGGGAAATTTAGCCAGAGAAACAATAAAGTTGTAATAAATAAATTTATTGAGAAATAATTACTAATATATTGGTCGAATACTATTGACTTTTTGTCTATAGCGGCGTAGACTATAGATAAAGGAGTTGATGCTTATGCCCAGTGGACGTGGTTTCGGTCAGGGTCACGGAGGCGGCAGGCGCAAGATGTTTTTCCTGGAGTCGTGCCTGCTTGTGCTTTTACATCGCGAGCCAGGCTACGGTTACAGCCTGATGGACGGCCTGCGCGAGTTCGGCTTCCAGACCGAGCAAATGGATATCAGCATCCTGTATCGGGCGCTGCGTGACCTGGAAGCGGCTGAACTGGTCAGCGGCGCGTGGGATGAGAACAGCCTAGGCCCTCAGCGGCGGGTCTACACCCTTACTCCACGGGGCGAAGCTGCCCTGGTGGAATGGATCGAAGCCTTACGCCAGAGGCGCAAGGAAATCGAAAAACTGGAAGCGGCATATGACGCCGCAACAAAAAGCAACTGATGCAATGGCAAAAAGGAGAAATATCATGCCACTCAAAGATGGAACTGGTCCCAACGGACAAGGCTCTCGCACAGGACGAGGCGCGGGGAACTGCGCCGGACAAGGCGGCGCCGGTCGTGGCCTCGGTCAAGGTCGCGGATTTGGCAATCGTCGCGGACGCGGCACTGGCTCGAATAACACCCAGGATAACTCCTGGCTTCAAAATCAACTCAACAACCTGCAGGCCGCCATCCAAAAGCTGACTGAGCGGTTGGATGGGACGAAAAAGGAATAGGGCACTGATGAAACTTGCTATCTCCATTTTTGGAAACAAACTCGAATCTCCCTTCGACCCGCGTTTTGGACGCGCTGCCGCCTTTTGCCTGGTCGATAGTGAAACCGGTGCGTGGACAGCCCACGAAAACCCGGCGCTTTCTGCTTCGGGCGGGGCGGGTGTGCAGGCGGCGCAGTTCATCACCAAGCTGGGCGCGCAGGCCGTGATCAGCGGGGCGTATGGCCCCAATGCGGCGGACACGCTCTCTCCGGCGGGCATCGAAATGTACCTGATGTCTGGCAATGAAACCTGCACCGCAGCCGAAGTATTGGCGCTGTTCAAGGCCGGAAAACTGACCAAAACGGAAGCCGCCACCCACGCCGGGCATCACGGAGGCAGTCACTAATGCGGATTGTGGTTGCCAGCGGCAAAGGCGGCACCGGCAAGACCACTGTCGCCACCAGCCTGGCGTTGGTCGTCGGGGGAGCCGTCCTCTTTTTGGATTGTGACGTGGAAGCGCCCAACGCCGCGCTGTTCTTGAATCCGGCGCTGGAAAAGCACAAAGATGTCGGCATCCAACTGCCGGTGGTGGATGAGACTCTCTGCACCCACTGCGGCAAGTGCGCCGAAGTCTGCGAATTCCATGCGATTGCCGTGATTGGCAAAAAGACGCTGATTTTCCCGGAACTGTGTCATGGCTGCGGAAGTTGTACGTTGCTTTGCCCCGAAAAAGCCATCTGCGAGCGCCTGGAGGTGATGGGCGTGCTCGAAGGCGGAACCACGCCCACCGGGCTGGATTTTGCCCAGGGCGTGATGAATGTTGGGGAGCCGATGGCGGTGCCGATTATCCGGGAGTTGAAGAAGTGGCAGCGGCTTGGTCTCGATACGGCGGTAGAGCATCGCCTACCCTTCGATAAACTCAGGGCGTCGCTCGACCAGCAGTTGGAAATTCGGGACGCCCCCCCCGGAGCCTCCTGCCCGGTGGTGGAAACCATGCGGGGAGTAGACTTTGTCCTGCTCGTGACCGAACCGACGCCCTTTGGCCTGCATGATCTGAAACAGGTGGTCGGCATTACTCGTGAATTAGGTCTCCCCGCCGGAGTGGTGATCAACCGCGATGGGATTGGTGATCATGCCGTCGAAACCTACTGCGTTGAAGCCAAAATCCCCATTTTGATGCGCATTCCCTTCGAGCGCGCCATTGCTGAAGGCGTGGCCCAAGGGAAAACCTTAGTGGATATTCACCCGGAATATGGCAACCGTTTTCGTCAGATGTTTATGCAAATTACCAGTCTGCTATGAACCAACAATACAATTCCGCCTCCTGTTTTGCTTGCGGGCTCGAAAATCCATCTGGACTACGCCTGCGCTTTCATGATAACGGGAAAGATCAGGTTTTTGCCCGCTTCACCCTTGAGCCGCAACATGCTGGCTATCCTGGCATGGCGCACGGCGGCATTGTGGCGGCCATTCTGGACGAAGTGGGCGGGCGCACGGTCATGATCAACAACCCCAACTGTTTTTTCGTCACCGCCCGCCTGGACATCCGTTACCGCCAGCCTGTCCCGGTTGGGGTTCCGCTCGAAGCCGCAGGTTGGCTGCTTAAACGCCGCGCCAGCCGCACCCAGGCCCACGCCGAAATTCTTTCCAATAAACGCTGTGTTTTGGCCGAAGCTGAAATTCTGTACACCGACTTGCCGCACAACCTGCTCGATCCGAACGAGGCGGAAAGCCACTTTGGATGGAAGTTGTATGACTGATCTATTAGCGTGCTGCAAGTTATCGATGGGAAGCGTTTTAGCATGAAACAACTGGTCATTTTAAGCGGCAAAGGCGGCACAGGCAAGACCAGTGTCACAGCGGCATTTGCCCATCTTGCAGCGCGCGGCGGGTTAACTGGTCAGGTCATTCTGGCGGATGCCGATGTGGATGCGGCCAACCTGGAACTTGTCCTGCAACCGCATTTACTGGAAGAGCAGGATTTCAAAGGTGGAAAAGTGGCCGTCATTGACCCGGATTCGTGTTCAGAATGCGGCCTTTGCGAGACGGTCTGCCGTTTCGATGCCATCCATTGCGCTGATGGCTTGTACTCAGTAGACCCCATCGCCTGTGATGGCTGCGCGGCTTGCGTTTACCAATGCCCCAGCGAAAGTATCACCATGCGCGAGCAGGTGGCAGGCAAGTTTTACTTTTCGGAGAGCCGCTATGGTCCGCTCTACCATGCCAACCTGTACCCCGGACACGAAAACTCCGGAAAACTGGTGACGCTGGTCAAACAGCGCGCCCGTCTGCAAGCGTTGGACGAAAACCGCGAACTGGTCATCGTCGATGGGCCGCCGGGAATTGGCTGCCCGGTTATTTCGGCAGTCTCTGGTGCGGATTTAGCGCTGGTGGTGGCCGAGCCAACCGTTTCGGGCGCGCACGATCTGCGCCGGGCGCTGGAAACGCTTCAGCACTTTGGTGTGCGGGCGCTGGTGACAGTCAATAAAGCGGATATTTTCCCAGCCGGGGCAGATGAAATCGAAGCCTTTTGCCACGAGCAGGGGGTCGAAACCATCGGGCGGATTCCGTTCGATTTAACGGTAGCCAGCGCCATGGTGGCGGGCGAAGCGGTCACCGCCTTCCAGCCGCAAGCCCCTTCCAGCATCGCCATCCGCCGGGTTTGGATGCGAGTATCCGCGTTGCTCTTGGAGAAGGCATGACCGAGCTTGAAACCGCCATTCTCGAACGCCTGAAAAGCGTGATTGACCCCGAAACCAACACCGATGTGGTGCGGATGCGCCTGGTGGAAAATCTGTGGGCCGATGCGCTTGGCAAGGTGCGCTATACCTTTCGTCCGTCATCGTTTGTCTGCCCGATAGCAGTCATGCTGGCAGTCAACATTAAGAAAGCCGTGGCTGAAGTGCCCGGCGTCACTTCACAAGAGATCGCCGTTGAAGGTTATTTGATGGCTGAAGACTTGGAAAAATTAATCAACGAGGAGCATTAAAATGAAAATCGCAGTTACTGCAGAAAACAACACTGGTCTCGAAAGCCTGGTCGCCCAGCACTTCGGGCATGCGCCCTTCTTTATCCTGGTGGATGTGGAAAATGGCGAAGTAACCACGGTGCAGGGCGTTGCCAACCCATTTGCTGAAGCCCACCAACCGGGTCAAATCCCGACTTTCATCCATGAGCAAAAAGCGAACGTGATTTTGAGCGGCGGGATGGGCGGGCGCGCCATCGAGTTTTTTGAGCAGTATGGGATCAAAGCCGCCACCGGCGCGAGCGGCACGGTGCGCCAATCGCTGGAAAATTACCTGGGCGGCAAGTTGAAGGAAGCCGCGCCGTGTGACGAAAGCGTGGCGCACGGGCACGGATAGAAATGCATTGCTGGCCCGGTCCCTCGTGAGCCGGGCCGGTGTTTGATTCAGCAGATACAACAAGGAGCAGAGATGAGCGAGAAAACGAAAATTGGCATCATCATTTGCAACCGCTATCGGACTTGCGCGGGCGGAAAATGCCTGCGGGCGCTAAAAAATCGGGAAGGCGCTTTTAGTCTCTATGCCGAGACCGGCGTGGAACTGGTCGGTTACACCACTTGCGATGGCTGCCCCGGCGGCAACGTGGAGTATACTGGCGAAGAAATGGTCAAAAACGGCGCGCAGGTGGTCCACCTGGCAACCGGCATGTTGGTGGGTTATCCTCCCTGTCCGTACATCGAGACCTTCAAGAATTTCCTTGAAAAACGCTACGGCGTCAAAGTGGTCGTTGGCACACATCCGATTCCTAAAAAGTACCTGGATTTGCACACCAGCCTGGGAACTTGGGAAGCTGCCAAATGGGAGCCGCTTTTGGCCCCAACGCTGGCAGATGAAGCCACCCGCGAGGCGTACAACTAACGATGAAATCTGTCTTTGGGCCGGTTCCCTCGCGGCGGCTGGGACAATCGCTGGGCATCGACCCGATGCCATTCAAAACCTGCAACTGGAACTGTGCCTACTGCCAGTTGGGACGCACCGCGCCGTTCACCCTTGACCGGCGCGAGTACATTCCCCGCACCGAAATCCTGGAACAGGTACAGGCTGTGCTCGAGTCTCATGCTCTCGGCGAGATTGACTGGATCACCTTCGTCGGCTCCGGTGAGACCTGCCTGCACAGCGAACTTGGCTGGCTGATTAACGCCGTCAAACAGGAGACGGAAATCCCCGTGGCGGTTATCACCAACGGCTCGCTCCTGCACCTGCCTGAAGTCCGCCACGAATTACAGGCCGCCGATGCCGTCCTGCCCAGCCTGGACGCGGCCAGCGAACGGCTGTACCGCAAAATCAACCGTCCACACCGCTCGTTGACACTCGAAAAACTGATTGGCGGCTTGAGCGACTTCCGCGCCGGGTACCAGGGACAGTTGTGGGTCGAAGTGATGCTGATCAAAGGACTGAACGATGGCGAGCGTGACTTGCAAACCTTGTCTGCCGTTTTGGAAGACATCCAGGCCGACGAGATTCACCTGCTCCTGCCCACCCGTCCGCCCGCCGAACCCTGGGTCGAACCGCCGGACGAAGCCGCACTCCAGCGCGCGCTGTTTATTCTGGGGAAACTCGCCCGATTTATTGCGGAAACAACCGGTAATTTTGACCTGTCCAGTGAGCGCAATGTGACCGAGGCGCTCTTATCCATCCTGACCCGCCACCCGATGTGCGAAAGCAACCTGCTGGCGACTCTCGAAAAGTGGCTCCCCGGTCAGGCACAGCAAACGTTGGACGAGATGTGCGACGCCGGGCAGGTGCAGGTCATCATTCGGCGCGGCCAGCGCTTTTGGGGTGTCGCACAGGGAAAATATCTTGAAAATTGAGAAACTGGTCTAAAATAAGAGCTGGGCCTCGTGAAATTCATTCAAGAAGGAGTATGCCATGGGTACCAAAGGTCGTCAAATTGTTGGGATGGACGTAGATGAATTGCTGGGGATGCTTAACCAAGCCTTTGCCGATGAATGGCTGGCTTATTATCAGTATTGGCTGGGAGCCAAAATTGTCAAAGGCCCGATGAAAGATGCGGTCGCTTCGGAACTGCTGATCCATGCCACCGAGGAGCTGGCTCATGCTGATTTGCTGGCAATGCGCATCATTCAATTGGGCGGCACGCCGCTCCTCAGCCCGGATAAATGGCTGACCACCACACATTGTGGGTATGACGCTCCGGTTGACCCGTTTGTAAAAGAAATCCTGGCTCAAAACATCAAAGGCGAACAATGCGCGATTGATGTCTATCAGAATCTGCTCAAAATTGTCAGGGACACAGACCCGGTCACCTACAATATTGTGCTGACCATCCTCCAGCAGGAAGTTGAGCACGAAGAAGATTTACAATCCCTGGATGAGGATCTGGATTCGTTGATGATGCGTCAAAATAAATGAAACCAGCGGATCACCCTGACACGGAGTTTTTGCCACCCGCTACCCCTACCGCCCCAACCCGCTGGGTCTCTCGATTGTCCGGCTGCTCAAACAGTGCGGAATCTGCTCCAAATCGAGGGCGTGGATGTGCTCGATGGCACGCCCTTGCTCGACATCAAATCCTACGTCCCCGACTTCGATCTGCGTCCTGAGGCCCGCGCGGGCTGGTACGAGACCAGAAGCAAGGAATAACCCTGGATGACTCGACTGCTTTTCTCGCTCCTCGTTTTACCCCTCTGGCTGACCAGTTTCCAGGCACCCCAGAGCGTGGTCCGCGCGGTTCTGTACTACTCACCGCACTGTGGACACTGCCACACCGTGATCGAGGAGGTCCTGCCGCCGCTGCTTGAGCGCTATGGTGCGCAGTTGGAAATCCTCCGTGTGGATGTGACCGAACCGCTGGGTGCGGCGCAATTTCAAGCAGCCGTGGAGAAATTCAGACTGCCTTCAGCGGGTGTGCCGCTGCTCGTGATTGGCGATGAATACCTGATTGGTTCGGTAGACATTCCCGGGAAATTCCCCGCGCTGATTGAGAAGTACCTGGCCCAGGGCGGCGTGGACTGGCCTGACCTTCCCGGATTGGATCTGCAGCCACAAAATACCCCCACGGCAGCCGCCCCGACGGCTATGCCGGTGGTGCGCACGCTCTTGTTCTACCGGAGCGCCTGCAGTCACTGCCAGAAGGTCACCGCAGAGGTCATTCCGCCACTGCTTGAGAAATACGGCGCGCAGTTGGAGATTTTCGGCGTGGATGTTTCCTTGCCGGAGGGCGATGCGCTTTATGATGCGGCCATCGCACACTATCAGATTAAAGTACTTGGTGTTCCCACGCTGATCGTGGACCGGCAGGTTCTGGTAGGGGGTCTGGAAATTCAAGAGAAATTCCCCGGCCTCGTCGAAGAGAAATTGAGTCAAGGCGGCACGGACTGGCCCGACCTCCCAGGGCTGCCGGAGGTAATTTCCACGGGCCTCCATCCCCCGGTAACACCGGCGGCCACGCTTCAAACCACCCCGGTGGCGCCCTCCCAATCGACCTTAACGCCCATCGCCGAGATTACCCGGATGGAGAGTAAGCCGCCCAACTGGCGCGTTCAATTCGCTCGCGATCCGCTTGGAAACGCCTTCTCGGTCATTGCGCTGATTGGCATGTTTGGAGCCATTCTTTGGGCGGCGGCGGTTTTCAAAACGACAATTGCGCTTGCCGAAAAGGAGAGCTGGCCCTGGGCCACCCCTCTCTTGTGTCTGATCGGATTGGGCGTGGCCGGCTACCTGGCCTATGTCGAAACCACCCAGGTCGCGGCGGTTTGTGGCCCGGTCGGAGACTGCAACACCGTCCAGCAGAGCGAATATGCGCGCCTGTTTGGGATTCTCCCCATCGGCGTTTTGGGCCTGGCCGGTTATCTCTTTATCCTGCTTGCTTGGAGACTTGGGCGACTGGACCGGGAACCGCTCTCCAGTTATGCGCGCCTGGCATTCCTGGCGATGACGGCTTTTGGGCTGGCTTTTTCCATTTACTTGACCTTTCTCGAACCCTTTGTGATCGGGGCCACCTGCGCCTGGTGCCTGACCTCAGCGGCAGTGATGACCCTGCTCTTCCTGCTTTCCTTGAAGCCGGGCAAACGGGCATATTTAAGTATCTTTCATTAGGCTTCAGCCTGCGGACGCAGGTAAGCAAAAAGCGGCGGGGCGTTCAGTGTCTNNATTGCGCCCATTGCCTGCGGGCTGACGTTCAGTGTTTGAACGCCCCGCCGCTTTTTTAAATTTACCCAATATGTTTGATCGATGGAAAATCCACAAAATGGCGCTGCACCGAGTCGCGCGACTCATTGGGGGTCTGGATTACCAGGATAAACACGGCTCGCTCATCAAACGGATTGCGCCAGATATGCGGCAGGGTGGCCTCGAAAATCAGGAAATCCCCCTTTTCAACGAGATAAGACTGGCCGTCAATCAGGTATTCCACTTTACCTTCCTGACAACAAATAAATTCCTGTCCCGGATGCACCACCTGGCGCTCGCCGCTCATGGCATGCGGTTCCAGCGTGACGAGAAACGGCTCCACTTCCTGTCCCTGCAAACGCTTCCCGACCCCCTCGATCACCAGGCCATTTCCGGTGATCATAGGACGCTCGTGGCCTTTTACCAGCAACACATCACCGGAATATTCATCATCAAAAAAATAACTGACCTTAATATTCAGCGCCCCCGCCAGGTTTTGCAGGGTTGAAACGCTCGGGGAGATCTCTTCACGCTCAATCAAGCTGATCGAATTGGTTGAAATCCCAGCCTGCGCCGCCAAATCACGCTGCGAAAGACGCCGCTCAGTGCGTAACTGGCGCAATCGATTGCCAAGGGATATCTTTTTATCCATAATCTATCCTGTTGCTCCTGATCCATGCGAATATGTAAATATCATACCAGATTGAGAAAGAATACACAATATTGTGTGAAAGTAAAAAAGACCGTGGGCTGCTCCAAAAGGAGCAGCCCACGGCTTGAGATCTCAAAATAAATGGTTCGGCTTACTTTGCAACCGGCAGTTCGGCGGCAATCCAGGCTCCAAGACCGCCATTCAAGTTGCGAATGTTGGTATAGCCGAGGGATTGCAGGTACATCTGCGCCATTCCGCCGCGATGACCGGATTTGCAGAGGACAACCAATGGGGCAGCCTTGTCGGCGGGCAGTTTGTCGAGGTTGGCAGGTAATTCAGTCACCGGCACCAAAACAGAGCCTTCAATATGCCCATCGGCATCCCATTCAGCCTGGGTACGGACATCCAGCAGGAAAACAGTGGCGCCGCCGGCCAATTCCGTATTAAAATCGGGGGCTTTGACCGCGCCAAAACCTTCGGGCAAGCCACTCAGGTAGGCATCCAGGTAAGCCAGGCGGACGGCATCCACCTGTGGAGCAGTTCCAGCAGCAGGAGCAGCGGGAGCACCCGTTTCGAGGGCAAATTCAGCTTTTTTCCAGGCATTGATGCCGCCATTCAGGTTGACCACATCGGTGTAGCCGAGCAGGCGCAGAGCAACCATGCCCAATGAGCCGCGATGCCCGGAAGCACAAGTAATGACGATTTTCTGATCCTGTGCAGGCAGTTTATCCAGGTTTTGGAGCAGGGTGCGGATGGGAAGGTTGATTGAACCCGTAATGTAACCATTGGTCTCGATTTCGCCTGGTTCGCGCACGTCGACAATGAAAGGCGGCTTGTCGGCCAGCATTTCGTTGAGTTTGTCAGCCTTGACGCTGTAGAAACCCTGGTCAGCGGGCAGATTGGTCAGGAATTCGGCATAAGTAACAGGCCAGTCGACCCAACCCACAACCGGTAGTTTGGCGGCTTTCCAGGCATTCAAACCGCCATTCAGATTGATGACATCCGCATAGCCCAACATCCGCAGGGCCATCAGCGCCATACCACCGCGGTGACCGGAAGCGCAGTAAATCAGGATGGAGGCGTTCTTATCAGCCGGGAGTTTGTCAAGGTTCTTGAGAAATTCAGGGAACGGAATTAGGGTGGCGCCTTCGATGTAGCCATCTTTGTCCCAATCAGCCTGCGCGCGGACATCGACGATAAAGGGAGCTTTCTCAATAATAAATTCAGTGGCTTTGTCAGCTTTGACAGTATAAAAACCCTTGTCGGCAGGCAGGTTCGAGATGAAATCGTTAAGAGTCTCGAACAAGATCTTGTCGGCGATGATCGGAGCACTAATGGAAGCCGCCTCGGCAGGCAGACCACCTTTTTCGAGAGGCAGGCCAGCTTTGCCCCAGGCGTTCGTTCCACCGTTCAGGTTGATGACATTAGTGTAGCCCAGCATGCGCAAGGCCATCATTGCTATCCCACCGCGGTGACCGGAAGCGCAGTAGATCACCATCGGTTCATCCAGGCCTGGCAGTTTATCCAGGTTTTGCAGGATTCCGCGCACAGGGAGGTTGATTGCGCCTGCAATATAACCGGAAGCTTCCAGTTCGGCCGGTTCTCGCACATCGACCAGGAAAGCGGGCTTCTCGACCAATTGCTCATTGAGCTTTGCGACGCTGATCGAGCCAAAAGCTTTTTCAGGCGGGACGGTAGCCCAGAAGGCCTCAAGCAAGGTCGGAAGATCCAACGTGGCAGGTGCGGGCGGGACTTCAGCTGCGGGGGCTTCAGCAGGTGGGGCAACGACCGGTGCTTCTGTCGCGACAGCTGGAGCGCCGCAGGCGCTCAAAATCAAGCTGAAGGCCAGCAGCAGGGCAAATAAAACTTGGAATTTCTTTTGCATGGTGTTTCTCCTTATGTTCTCAAAACTTGCTTTACGGATACGATTAACTGCTTAGGGTTTGTGGCAATTGGCGCAAGAGGCTTCGGTAAAAGCCGCATGACTTTCGGGGCTGATCGGGGCCTGGCGGATACCCGTGTCGTGGCAGACTTTACAACAATTCTGGCAGGCCAGGTCTTTGTGGCTGGCCGGGATGTCGGCGGCATTCTGGGCCAGGCTCAACATCACGTCAACCGCGGCGGGGGGCGCTGCTACAATCACCTTCTGGTTGGCCGCTAATTCTGTCTCCTTGACCCTGTCAGCGGTGAGGAAATATTGCGAGTTTTCGTGACAGGCGGTACAGGCTGCATTCTGCGGTGTTTTCCGTTGGATATTATGCGGTGTCGAATAAACCCAGGTGGGCAGCGCATCGAAGTTGGATAGCAGGTTCTCACCATAGAATTGGTAACTGGTTGGGGCAACAGGCACATGCCGGACCGGAACATAGGTATAGGGGCGGTCCGGGCTAATCAGCGGATTCCTGCCGATAAAAAATGTTGGGTATGTGGCTTCAGTTTCGAAGAAGGGCTTGCCGCTTTTTTCACTGACAGCCACATGGCAGCCATCGCAGCTTGAATAAGTAATCGAATGACAAACCTGGCATGAAAGCGTGTCGCTATGCTGGTTGTGCATCGGGTTGCTATCCTGTCCCGGCGCGGCGGTCGGATGACAGTCAAGACAGGCAGGCGTTTCTGAACCGCTATAACGATGGCTATCTGGGCCCGCTGCGGCATCCGGTTCACCGTGCAAATCAGTTCCCGGATGGCACTTGACGCAATTCATCCGCGCTTCCCTGAAGTGAACATCCCCCGGGAGTTCCTCGTTCTTTCCCAGGAACTCATTCCCTACCCGGCTGCCATGACAGGCAGTGCAGGAACGGGTCATGGGCGGGGTTTTTTCGAAAACATGCCCGCTAAACAAACCGCCGCCCACATTCTCTGGCTGGTTCACATGACACTCGCCGCAGGAGGTGTGGCAGGTCGAACAATGATTCCCGAACATCTCTTCCAACTGCGGGTGATTTTCAGGTGTACTGCGGGCATTGATTTGGTTCCAATACCCGGCCTGGGTATTGTGCAAAGCATTCTCGTAGGAAGCTACCATCTCGGCATGGCACTCACTACAAAATTTTTCTGCGTCGTTGCTCGGGGTCGGGTTCATCCCAGCATGGGCTTCATCCTTGGCAGCGGATTGGATGCCGCCATGACATTCCACACAGGTTTGTTTCCCGTGAGCAGTCTGGCTGAACTTATCAAAATCTACAAGCACCTTCTCCCAAGGCTCCAACGGAGCCACATCGCCACCTCAGCCAACCCCTTTGGATTCGCCCTCCAGGTCTTCCTCGGGGTTGGCAGTCTCGATCAGCGTTTGCTTATCCGTGTGGCAAACCACGCATTCATCGACGCCCGTGGCAGCCACAGAAGCTGTGGCTGCCCCTTCGGTAACTGGGATGGGTTGCGGAGCCACTGCGCTGGTCGGGATCGGGGAAACCGGAGATCCACAAGCCGAGAGTAGGATCAGGGAAACCACAGTCATCATCATGAACTTAGGAAGCTTTATCATAGAATCACCTTCGCTCGTTACGCATTTCACAAGTTAGCTTTCATTCTATCCGTTCCACCTGTAATTACTAGTGATAAATATAACCTGCAAGTATTAGAGTTTTTTATGGTATACCATCAGGATTTGTAATAACATTACCCATGGACCAGAGTAAAAAAATATTAAGTTTCGCCCGGTCAACCAATGGATATATTGGTCAAACTTACCCTCAAGGAGCAATATGCTGGATTTGGAAGCGCTCAATGTTTTTTTAGCCATCGCGGAACATGGCAGCTTCAGCGAGGCCGGCCGCCAGCTTCATATTTCCCAATCTGCGGTCAGCCAAATCATCCGAGGCTTAGAAAAAAAACTAGAATCACAGTTGTTCCTGCGCAAAGGACGTTCAGCCGAGTTAACCGAAGCCGGGCAAGTTCTCGTCCCAATGGCGCAGGAATTAATCTCAACCGCACAGCGGATCGAAAAAACGATTCTTTCAATGCAAAATGAAGTCATGGGAGAAATGTCGATTGGCTGTTCAACGGCTTCGGGCAAGTACCTGCTTCCGGGGTTGATTGCTCGCTTCCGTCGTCAGTACCCGCAAGTCCGGATCAATGTACTCGTTACCAGCCGGGATTCGGTCATCAACAAACTCTTGATCGGCGATATCGCTCTGGGGGTTTCGAGCAAACAGATCGGTCACAACGATCTGGAATATCAGGATTTTTTCAAGGATGACGTGGTTTTAATCGTTCCTACCGAACATCGCTGGGCCCAGTACCGTAAGATTTACCCGGATGACTTGCTCGATGAACCAATGATTCTGCGTGAAGAAGCAGCCGGAACACGCGAAGTATTAATGGAAGGACTACATAAACGGGATATTTCCCCTGATATGCTCAACGTAGCGATGGTGCTGGGCAACGCCGAAGCGATTGGAATGGCCGTGGAAGAAAGTCTGGGGGTGGCTTTTGTCTCGCGGCTGGCAGCGGCGCGCGGAATAGCTCTGGGGCGAATCGTTGAAGTCGCTGTCGAAGGGATGGAACTAACCCGCAATCTTTACCTGGTCCGCAACCGGCGCCTACCCCTGACCCTGGCACAAGCCAAATTCTGGGAGTTTGCCAGTCATTCAAAGGATAAATCAGAGACTACGAAATCTGAAATGGAATAACGGTGGGATAAGATGACATCCATGACAAAATCAAATCAAAAGAACTGCACCGAATTTTCGATGCAGTTCTTTTTTACAGGATTGCTCTTTAGTGGCTTCCACCACCTTTGCCTTGACCACCCGCCCAGGCCCTAATTTACACACTGAATGGCCCGCTCCAAATGCTGGCTGACCGTTTCCTTAACTGCGGTAATTACGGGTTATCTCCTTCCAACGGATATCCAGCTGCTTTCCAGGCCTGCAATCCGCCGGTCATACAAGATGACGGACCAAAGGAGCAATTCCGCTTATCGAGTATAGGCAAGCGCGCAACAAGAAGGCTTGGCTCCTCCGCGTCACATTTGTCGCGGAGCGACGGATTGATTTACAGGCGGTTTTTGAATAGCCCGATCTGTTGATGAGAGATTTACCATTTCTGTCTTATTCGATGATTTCTCCAGTGCCTGTGAGTGTGGGAAAATAGTCCATACTTGAATCCACAGTAACTGAAACCTTTTTGCCATCGAAAGTATAAGTCACAGTGAGGAACTGGATATCGGATGACAGGTCAAAGTACTGCTCTTCAATAAAAGTGCGCTCATCCTGCCAATACCCTCTCATAGGCACGATGGTCTTACTCTCCGGCCCGCGCTTATTCATATAGAACACATTTTTCAAACCACCGGTAACTGTGAGGATTTCACCATTAGTCGTCAGCGATGAGGTGGTGTAAGTCTCATCACCCGGAAAAGTAAAAGTGATCTCTGTTGGCCAGCCTGCCGGCGAAACACCAACAAGGCGGTAGGTTTTTCCAGAGATTTGTCTGGCTATGTCAGGCAGCGGCATGGCCGGTTTTTCCGTGTTTTGAATGTTCTTGATCTCTGTCGTGAGCTGGTCGTCCATCCGTGGATTAGCTGCTAAAGGTTGCGCTGACTGCGCGGCGGGCAGAAGATAAGTTTTGACTAACTGATGCGGGGCTGGGAAATCGGGATCGGCAATACCGCCGGTAAATACCACTACCATATCCAACTTGGGCAATACAAAAACATATTGCCCTCCAAATCCGTGAGCAGAATAACCGCCGAAAGAATCGATCCACCAATAGTAGCCATAACCGTCGTCTTCGGCGGCATTCATCAAACCTTGGGTTTCCATATGCTTGGTCGTGGAGGTCTGCACCCACTCGGCCGGCACAATTTGCTTCCCATTCCATTGGCCGTTATGCAAATACAGATAGCCCAATTTTGCCGTGTCGTGCGGACGGAGGCTCAGGCCATTGTTTCCGAACGTTGTGCCTTGCGGGTCGGACTGCCAGCTATAATCTGTAATGCCCAACGGGCTGAACAGGTTGTGTTGGGCGTACTCTTCCAACGTTAGCCCGCTGGTCTTTTGGATGACAGTTGACAGCACCTGTGGCAAACCAGAATCATAGAAGAAGGTTTCGCCCGGCCTGTACAAAACGCTGTTGTACGTCAAAATGTGTTCGACTGCATCGAAACTCGCATCCTTGCCAGCAAAGTCCGGCAAGGTGCCGGTGTTGAAACCGGCGGACATCGTCAATAGGTGTTCAAGGGTTATATCTTTCAGGTATTTATCTTTCGTTCCTTTCGCCATTTCGGGAAAGAAGTCCAGGACATTTTGCTGAATACTTTTAATATAGCCATCCCGAATAGCCATACCGGTCATGGCCGAAGTCACACTTTTGGTTATAGAATGTAAAGGATGTTTAATCTCCCGGGTGTACGGAGGAAAATATACTTCGGTCACAACGTAGCCATGCCGGATGACCAAAACGCTGTGAATATTCAAATCCTTTTGCCGTATTTCGTGAAGCATGGACAAGATCGAAGTAGAGTCAATTCCCTGTTCTTCTGGTGTGGATGTGCGCCATTCAGTATCGGGCCAATATGAAGGCTGCTCGACTGCAGGAGCAAACGGCGGGTACATACAGCCACCAATCAAACCAGTCAGGATGATACAAATGAGAGTGTAAATGAGTATTTTAATGCGCATGGTATTCCTGGGTGAAGCACGAGAAATTCTTTTCCATTACAGCGCGGTGCGTTACGGTGTTGACCAATTGCCGCAGTATTACCGAGCAGCCCAAACAATCCTGAAAATCACAGCTAAGGAAGTGGAATAATAATGCCCAGGTTTTGGGCTTTCGCAATGGCTGCCATGCGCATAAGAATATTTAGTTTGATAGATGCACCTGAGAGCAAATTACGGAAAGTAGAATTGAAAATGGTTATTTCCTTTTTGCTTAAGGTTAGCAGAAAAGAACAAGGGATTCAGGTTTTTTAAGAAAGTCAGTACATCTTTCCGAACGAAAGGCTCAAGGGTTCCGTTGCATTCCCTGCCAGGTTGGGAATATAATGAATAAAACCACAGCCCTCATTCCACCTCAAGTAGGCTTGGATGCTGATCGAAGCACACAAAGTCTGGAAAACCTACCAGCGCGGATCTCTGCAAATTGATGCCTTACGCGGTCTCGACCTGGAACTCCCGGTTGGAGCTTTTGCGATGATCGTCGGACCCAGCGGTGGGGGCAAATCGACCTTGCTGCATCTGTTGGGAGGCATGGATCACCCGACCCAAGGGACCCTGCAGGTCTGCGGGATGCAGCTCGAACGCGCTAGCGAAGCGGACCTAAACCGTTTCCGCCGCGAGCAGCTCGGCTTCATTTTCCAATCCTACAACCTGATCCCTTCTTTAAATGCCGTTGAAAATGTCGCCCTGGCCTTGCTGGCGCAAGGCCAGCCCCGTCACACAGCCTTGCAACAGGCCGGAGCGCTGCTGGCCCGGGTGGGGCTGGATTCAAGAATGCGGCATAAGCCCGCCGAACTCTCGGGGGGTGAGCAGCAGCGTGTCGCGGTGGCCCGCGCCATCGCCAACCAGACGAAACTGGTCCTGGCCGATGAGCCTACCGGAGATCTGGATGATACAGCGGCGGACACGGTCATGCAACTGTTGTTGGAATTAAACCGGCAACTGGGAACTACTTTCGTGATAGCCACCCACAACCTGCGTTACCGCCCATTGGCCACTCATTGGCTGGAACTGCACAGCGGCAGTTTCTCAACAGGCTGAACCATGTTCAGTTTCATCTGGAAGGACCTGCTCCACCACCGCAGTCAGACTATTTTCAACCTCCTGGGTCTGGCAGTGGTGGTTTTTTCGTACCTGCTCCTGGTGGCCCTGGCGAGTACGATGGAAGCTCTGCTCCAGAAAAGCAACTTGAGCCGCAATTTGCTGATTGTTCAAGCCGATGCAGCCATACTGGATGAATCAAATATCTCCCCGGAGGTGGTTCAGGCCGCCGAAGACCTGCTCCCCGGCCCGGTCAGCCGGGTGGCGCCGATCATCTACCGCACCCTGCGCATCAATGACAGCTTGATCCAATTGCGCGCCAGCCCGCTGGCCGATTGGGAACCCGTCTTTCAGTTAATCCTGATTGAAGGGCGCTGGCCTTCTGGTCCGCAGGAAATCGCGATTGGGGAAGGCGCACAAATTGCCAATGGCTGGGTAGTGGGGACCAAACTTAATATTTTTGGACGGGACTTCAGCGTGACAGGGATTTTCCGCTCCCCGGGAATGGTTTTTGCCTCGATCTGGATGCCTCTGGAAACTGCCCAGGATCTGTTCGCGCCCCGCCGCGACAGCCAGTTACTGACACTCCAGATTGCCTCTGGCAGCGACCCTGAAGCCGTGCGGTCTAAATTGGAGCAGGACCCGCGCCTGGCTGGGCAATACGCTCTCTTTTATGAAGACAACCTCACTCGGCGCAGGCTGGAAATCCTGCACGATATTGCCCTGCTGGTGCGGATCGTGGCGACCGTCGCGCTCGTCACGATCGTTTTCGGCACCTATAACCTGACCAGTTTGAGCCTGGAGGAACGCCGCCGGGAAGCCGGGATCCTGCGCGCTCTGGGTTTTTCGCCCTCGGCCATCCGTCTGTCTCTTTCCTTGCGCGCATTGCTCCTCGGGCTGGCGGCTTACCTGCTGGCGTTGCTGGCCGCCTGGGTTTATATGACCCTCGAAAAAAGCTTAGCGCCAGTCTATGTTCTGGGAGTGGCTTTTCTTTTCCAGCTTTCTTTCGAAAATGCGCTGACCTCCCTGGCCTGGATGCTGGCCCTGCCCACCCTGGGGGCCTGGCTGGCCACCCGCCGCCTGTTGCAAGACAGCGTCGTTTCTTCATTGCAGAGGAACTGATGCTGACCAGCATGCTCCGACTTGGCCTGGAAACCTTGGCTGCGCGCTGGAAAGTGACGCTGTTGATGGTCATCATCATCGCCCTGCCGCTGACCGGCTACCTGGTGTTGGAGGCCTATCGCGCCGGGCTGGCCCACCAATTCCCAGAAGTTGGCTCTGACTTGCTGGTTGTTCAGAGCAGTGGCAGCATGGGCGAGTTTTACGGCAGCCGTTTGCCAGCCGACCTTTCCACTGAGCTAAAAAACCGAGGAGCCGGGCTGGTCATTCCGGAAATCCACACAGTGACGGGCACCTCGCCCGACAACGCGATCTTATTGCGCGGGGTTCCGCTTGAGAGCTATGCCCAGATCGAAGAGTTCCGGATGTTGGCAGGGCGGCCGCTGCTGACCGGGGATGCTCCCAGACTGACGATGATCGGCGTCAAACTGGCCGAGCGGCGCAAGGTCAACGCCGGGGATTATCTCGAAATCCGCGGGCGGCGCTTCCAGGTGATTGGGGTTTTTTCGACCCAGACCTACGCCGATTATGAAGCCTGGGTTTCCCTCCCCGATGCGCAGATTTTGCTCGGCTGGGGCACGGATGTTTCAGTCTATGTGATCCGCGCCAATCAAGGCTTGCGAGCCGGGGAACAACTGTCCTTCGGCGCGTCGATCGTCCCGCAAGGGACCAGCAACGGCGAGATTGTGAAAGAGTGGAAGTCTTTCCTCGATTTCATTGCCACGATTACCTATACCCTCGGCCTGGCAGCGATGGTGGCTCTATCAAACCTGCTCTGGCGCCTGGTTTGGATGCACCGTCACGAATTGGCAATTCTGCGCAGCCTGGGTTTTGGCCAGGGCGCCATGTCCTTTTATCTTGTGGCACAGTCCGGGGTGATTACACTCCTCGGATATATTCTCGGCAGCCTGGGCGCCTTCCTGATTGGGGCGCTGACTGAAACCCGGGCAGCCGGGATTTCCACCCAGGCCTATTTCAGCCCCCAGGTGTTGGCGGCCAGCCTGCTGTTTGCCATCCTGATCGCTTTGGCCGGTTCCAGCGTGCCAGTCTGGCAGATTTCGCAATCCAACCTGACCGCGCTGCTGCGTGACGAATAGCAGCTGAGCGCCGCAACTATCTGAAAAGTTGTAGCAACACAAGAAAGCGAGGCTGAGATGTTTGAAAAAAAGAATCTACTCTTGATTGTTGTTTATGCTGCGCTGTTTTGCATGGTCAGCGCCCTGTGTTTGTTCATTGGCTGGGGTGTTTGGAACACGTATCAACGGCAAACCGCCCCCGCTGGTGAGCCATCGAACCAGCCAGGGGTTAGCATCCCCTTCCTGCCCAGCGCAGTGCCGCTGCCGACAGCTACACCCGCGCCCGATCCGCGGCCAGTGGGCTTCTACGAGGGTCTGGCCAGCCTGAACAGTTACAAACTCAAAATCCGCACGCTCTTCACCGGACCCAAAGCGGTGGACTACAATGAGAATATCAGCACCACCAGCTACAACCAGAATGGCGATCAGCTTTACACCAAAGTTGAGAATACCAGCAGTTCAGAAGATGAGCCAACCAAAAAGACCACCGTTAGCGAGCAATACCGCCTGGGGCAAAAATATTGTCAGCGCTCAACCAGCGATGGGGAAACCGAAAGCGAGCTTTCAGAAGCTTCCCCGCTTCAGCAAACGATGACGGATGCCATCTTCAACCTGTTTGACATTACTGTTGCTACCAAAGATGCTAAATTTATCGGGGCAGAAACTATCAATGGCGTGCCAGCCAACCATTTCACTTTCACCGTCTCTGGGCTGGGAACTTCAGGGGCCGAAGTGACCCAATCGCAAGGGGAGTATTGGGTGGCGCAAGATGGTCAATACCTGGTCAAATACCGGGTCACAATGGAAATGCGCTCTGGCCCGGCGGGCGATCCAAAGACCGAAACCATCCATGTTGAAATCCAAACCGAAGTGAGCGAGATCAACACTGCCATCACCGTCCAGATGCCGCCAGATTGTAAATAATGCAGGGCTCTTCAACCAGCCTTGATAGGCATAATGATGGGTGCTGACAGGCAAACAGCTTAAGGCAGTTGCGGCACTAGGCATAGTTCGAGCGCAGGCGAGACAGCCCAAGCAGCAAGAGCAAAGTCACCAGCACCGCCGAGGTGAGACACCAGAGGCAGACAGCTTTGATCACAAAAAGTTCGAGATAGGTTAGATAGATGGAAAAAATCACAGCGAAGGTGGCCATGCCTAAAAAGCCAGCGGCAGCCAGTTTTTCCGCTCTAGGGATCAGGCGGCGCACCAGCCAGGCCGCCAGCAAGCCGAAATAACCAAACAGGCCAAACACACCCACAGGCAGTAGCCCGAATAATTTGGCATAACTGCTGGACTGCACCGCATTGCAGTCACCCACCGGGCCGCACATCGCTGCCACCGCCTGGGTTTCGACATACGAGAGATAGGCCGCGACACCGATGCCAATCACAATCAGCGCTGGGATCAGCCAGTCTGTCCAGGCCGGGATGGCAAAGGTTTTTCCTGCGGCCAGGGCGATCAGGCTGTAAATCAGGGCAGCTGCCATGCCAAGCATGATCACCATCGCCAGCGTGAAGCCGTTATCCCGGGTTTCAGCAGGTTTAACCCTGGCAGGGATGGCGGTGGGAGAGATTGCAGGCTGGCTATCTGGCGAATCGGTTGGCGGGCTGCTTGATGGTGCGTCAGGGACTGGCGTGGCAGTCGGGGTGGAGATAATCCCCTCGCCCGCGTCCGGGCAGCCGGTTTCAGCACACGCGGCCAGGGCGGTCTCCAGTTCCGCTTTCAGCTCTTCAGAAAACCCTTCCCAGTGGCGGTTGCCAATGAAAATGGTGGGGACAAACTGCGGTTCGAATCCATAGGCTGCCGCCATCTTTGTGAATAGCGCCTGGTTTTGAGTTTGGTACCAGACCTCATACTCGTTGATCTCCACGCCGGGGTATGAATCTGCCAGCTTGCGCAAAAAAGGCCTGGCAGCCTCACAGTGCGGACAGCCATCGCCCCAAAAGATGTAGACCATTGTTTTTTCTGGCGCGGGTGTGGTTGTCGGGTTGGGAATCAGGGAATGGAGCGCAGCCGGGAGACCTGTCCCGCCTTGAGCAAGGTGCTGCTCAATCAGCGCGGGCAACTGTGTGCGGATTTGATCCGAACCAACCAGAGGCGTTTCGCCGATGACCAGGAACGGCACACCGGTCTGCTCTTTGGTGAAACCGTATCCGGCAGAAATTTCATATAACCGCTTGATATCGTCCAGTGTGACCACTTCAACCAGGTGCAGGTAAAGCTGCGCGCCATACTTTTCGCGGAGAGGCGGCAGGACAGTATTTATGACCTCTTCACAATGCGGGCAGCCCTCCATCCAGAGCATAACGGCGTGGACAACCGGCCCGGCTTCGATTGATGCGGGAATCTTCGGTCGCGGGGTTGGGCTGGCAGCCGCAATTGGCAAACCAGTAATAGGCTCCACCATCATCTGGATTGTGGTCAGATATTCGTCCAGGCCGGGAATAGCAGGCCAATCCTTTCCCCCCGCAGCCAGGTAAGTCTCCACGAGCGCAGGCAGTTGTGGCGTGAGGTTGCCGCCGCCCAGCGCAGTTTCGCCAACGAAAATAATTGGCGTGCTGCGCGGCAGGTTGAAGGCCGTCAGCGCCGCTTCATACAATTTTTCTCCATCAGGTGTCTCGACATCGATATAGATGATTTGCAACTGACCACCAAATTTTTCAATCGCGGGCGGCAAGTCTCTTTCCACGATCTGACGGCAAAAGGTACAGATCGGAGAAGTGAATAACACCGCCCGAACCACAGGCTGCTCCTGAGATTGGGCTGATACCGGGTGCAACCCTGCAAACAAACTTATCAGCAGAAGCAGACCAATTGCCAACCACGATGAAAAGCTTCGATCATTCATTCTGACACCCTGAGGAGATAACTGCCAGGAAGGGCTTTCAATTTTATCCTTTCCCGACCCAGGCAAACCCGAATAGATTTGCCGCGAAGAAACACGCTATTCTGGCTTCGATGCCAGGCAAGAAGGTTTTTTAAGGGGTGGCTGTCTTTAGCCACTCCACCACTTCATTCCGCTTCGGATACCGCCCGACACAGACGAGCTTCCCGCAAATTTCCAGGCTAGCAGCTTGTCGGAGAGAGCGTAGAAATTATCTCTCCCGTGAAGAAATGGGTCTCAAAAGTCAGAAAATAGTAGTGAAAGTAGTCCAAACAGCGGATTTCACGGGAAAATTTTCCTAAAGTCCAGGCAACTGGCGCGTTAATAGAGTTCTTGTGACAGCCATATTGAGTGCATGCGTTTCAAATTAAATGCGAGACATACCAGGCACCATTCGCCAGCAGCATTTATTAGACCGCGCAAGGAAAACTGGCGAAACCCCAGTAGCTCTTTGATGATGCCGATCACGGGTTCAACCGTACATTTGCGTAAACGATATATTTCTTTGCCAATATTGGTCGCGAGTTTATAGGCCATTTTCTCTTTTGGGCTGGCGTCGGCAGACGGCTCATCAGGAAGGTTGCCAAGCAAATCTTCCACGCGCTTGTAGTGCGCCTCACGACCTGTCGCAATGTAAGGTTCAAGGCGAGAATCGGGTAGAAGACAGGCTACTCCTGCCCCAGCTCCACAAAGCGCAGTTCGGGGTATTTTTCGATGTAGTGCTTGAGGAATGACGAATTGATGAATAAAGCCGCCCAGTCATCCCGCGCATCGCGGACAATCATCACTTCACTACGGTTGGGCAACTTTTCCATCGCAGCCTCAGGCCCCCTGATCCAGCGCAAATCAGTATGAGGCAGTCTTTCGAGTACGCTTGGCACGTTGTATTCGGTTTTCAGGCGCGATTGCACCACGTCGAACTGCAGCTGCCCAACCACCGCCAGGATTGGCTCGCGTTTGAAGGCGTTGAGATTGTAAAGAACCTGCACCGCGCCTTCGCTTTCTAATTGCTGTAAGCCTTTGTTGAATTGTTTTTGCTTGGCAGGATCGATGTTGCGCAGCAAGGCAAAATGTTCGGGCTGGAAGCGTGGAATGGGAGCAAAGCGCAGCGGCGCGCCGGCGCAGAGCGTATCGCCAATTGCAAAATCACCGTTATTGGGCAGCCCAAGCACGTCTCCCGGATAGGCTTCATCAATAATCTCCCGCTCACTGGCAAATAATTTATAGGGACGCAGCAGACGCAGGGTTTTACCGGATTGGGCGTGGACCAAGTCCATGCCGCGCTCGAAACGCCCAGAGCAGATGCGCAGGAAAGCCACGCTGTCGCGGTGCCGGGGGTTCATGTTGGCCTGGATTTTGAAAATGAAGCCGGTAAAATCAAGCATCTCCGGCGAGATAATCCCAGCGTCGCTCAGGTAGGGCTGGGGTAATGGCGCAAATTTCACGAATTCTTCCAGGAACAAGCGCACGCCAAAATTTGTCAGGGCGCTGCCAAAGAAAACCGGGGTCTGTTTTTCCTGCAAGACGCTCTGGTGGTCAAAGACAATCCCGACTTCATCGAGCAGGTGAATGCTTTCTTTGAGAGCCTCCACCCGTCTGCGGGAAAGCACTCCGCTCGACTCAAGTTCATCCAGCGGAATCAAGGTCTCCGCCGAGATGCGCTCGTTGCGTTCGCTGCGCTTAAAGACATAGACGCCACGTGAGGCGCGGTCATAGACACCCTCGAAATCGATTCCATCTCCGATAGGCCAATTCATCGGAACCGGCTCCATACCCAGGACTTTCTTGATTTCATCCAGCAACTCGAGCGGATCGCGGGCCGGGCGATCCATTTTGTTGACAAAGGTGAAAACCGGGATGCCGCGTTTGCGACAGACTTCGAACAATTTCAGCGTTTGCGGTTCGATACCCTTGGCCGCGTCGATAACCATCACGGCGCAGTCGACAGCAGAAAGGGTACGGTAGGTATCTTCCGAAAAATCCTGGTGGCCGGGGGTATCGAGCAGGTTGAGCATATGCCCTTGGTACGGGAATTGCAGGATGGTAGAAGTAATCGAAATACCGCGTTCGCGCTCCATCTCCATCCAGTCGGAGGTGGTCGCGCGCTGGTTGCGTCGGGCGCGCACGTTGCCAGCCAAGTCGATGGCATTGCCGTAGAGCAGGAGTTTTTCGGTCAGGGTGGTTTTGCCCGCGTCTGGATGGGAGATAATTGCAAAGGTGCGACGGTTGGCATAGGCCTTTGTGGTGGGAAGGTTGATTTCGAGTTGCATTTGGGTCCTTGTGAGTGGCTTTTATCGGCAGAAATCAAACCCTTGACATTTCCATCAGGAAAGTCAAATCTCTCCCAATCGAGAGAATAAGGTTTGACAGTATCTGCCTGGTAAATGATAAAAATATCTGGAATTTAAATCAAAATCAGGATTGGACGAACGGTCCCCCGTTCATCGCACATGGCAAAGCCTGGCGACTGAAAAACTCAATCCTGCATCATCGTCTTGAATTTTACCAATAAAACTATCAAAATATTAAGCAGTTTGCGATTTTTCGTTGAAATAATTTGACAAATCGGCTTTTGCATGCTATAGTTACTTTTTGGTTTGGGAATACTACCTCTGGAAAGTCTTTTTACAAAGATATCTTACTAATGGTAACTTAATGCCTCGGCCCTAAAGGCCGGGGCTTTTTTGTTTTTTCTTGAACTTTACCGCCGCGGGCGGATTAAATATAACTAACAATCAAAAGGTGAAATAAACTATGAGTAAAAAACTAAAAATCATCCCTCTGGGAGGCCTGGGGGAAGTCGGCAAAAACATGATGGCTTATGAATTCAACGGCCAGATCCTGGTGGTTGATGCCGGCCTGATGTTTCCAGATAACGACATGATCGGGGTGGACTACATTATCCCTGACTTCGAGTATCTCTCCGACAAAAGCCACAAGGTCGTCGGGATTGTCATCACGCACGGCCACGAAGACCATATCGGTGCCCTTCAGCATGTGCTCAAGCGCATCCCGGCTCCCGTTTTCGGAACCAAGCTGACCCTGGGCCTGGTGGAGGTCAAACTGGCGCGGAACGGAATGGCTTCGAAAGCCGACCTGCGCCCCGTCAGGGCGGGCGACACCGTGCAAATCGGTCCATTCAAAGTGGAATTCTTCCACGTCAGTCACTCGATCCCCGATGCTGTCGGGCTGGGGATCACCACGCCAGCCGGACTGGTCGTGCAGACCGGCGATTTCAAATTTGACCATACCCCGGTGGATAATTGGCCGACAGACTTTGCCAAATTGTCGGAACTTTCGACCCGCGGTGTAGATTTGCTACTAAGCGACTCGACCAATTCCGAACGCCCGGGGTGGACACCCTCGGAACGCATCATCGGCCCGGCGCTGGATGTGGCCATCCAGGCGGCTCCAGGGCGCGTGATTATCGCCACCTTTGCCTCGCTGATTTCACGCATTCAGCAGGTTGCAGATGCCGCCGTCAAGAACCAGCGCAAACTGGCCTTCGTGGGCATGAGCATGGTGGATAACGCCAAAATGGCGCGCACGCTCGGCTATCTGGTGGTCCCTGACGCCACCGTGGTACCAATCGAAACCGCTCTCAAACTGCCGCCCGAACAGGTGGTCATCATGTGTACCGGTTCGCAAGGCGAACCATCCTCAATCATCGGCCGGCTCTCGGCGGGCACCAACCGCCAGTTTGACCTGCTCCCGAATGATACGGTCATCCTGTCTTCTCACCCAATTCCGGGTAACGAAGAAGGCGTCAGCAAAACCATCAATCGCATGCTGCGAATGGGTGCCAATGTAATCGACGACTCGCAGGCTCCGGTGCATGTCTCCGGGCACGCCAGCCAGGAAGAACAAAAACTGATGCTCAACCTGATCCGTCCCAAGAACTTCATTCCTGCGCACGGCGAACTGCGCCAGCTAAAACGCCATGCCTGGCTGGCAGAACAGGTGGGGATTCCCGCCGAAAACATCAACGTGATCGAAAACGGTCAGATTGTGGAACTCGAAAACGGCAAAATCCGCCTCGGGGAACGCATTCCCGGCGGGTATGTCGTAGTGGAGGGCAGCAACATCGGCGATGCTGATCCAGACGTACTGCGCGAGCGCGAGCAATTGGCCCGTTCAGGCATTCTCGTGATCAACTTGAGCATCGACAAGCGCTCCAACCGCCTGACCGAGGACCCTGAAATCATCACGCGCGGTTTTATCTCGGCAGATGATATTGAAACGCTCCTCCCGGCTATCCGCAAGCGGGTTAAAGATGTGATTCACAACGTCGGCATGCGCGTTGAAAAAGATATCCTGGATGTCGTCCGCACCTTTATCTTTGAAGAGACCAAACGCCGCCCAATGGTCTTTGTCACGATGACCAGGGTGTAGTGAGCGCCTGGAGAAAAGTACAAATGCCTAGATTGACCGGTATTCTGTCTATTCTTTTCAAAGATAAAATGAAGTATATCTATAGTACTTCGCTGTCTTGATTTGTACTGCATAGGAACTCTGTACCGGGATTCACGCAAAAGGTGATGTAGGGGATTCCCATCATCGACAAAACTTGGCAGCGAAGTGTTTAGCCATTTAGCATCCGACATTCCAGGGGGGATGTCGGATTTTTTGTCTAATTCCTGGCCCTCGAAACAAGCAGAACGGCACTTTGTCAATCCCCGTGGTAGGACTCTGCATTTTAGGGTGTGAGCGCGCGTACGCCCATCGGGGCAGGCAGAAAAATTCTAGAGACCCAACAGAAACCAAGCCCCAATATTGGTACAATACAACCCATGATTTCCCTGCCGGCCCTGCTGGACTCGGCCCTCGCCGCGCGAGGGGGTTTTTTCGACGAAAGACACGAATCCGCCTTTCGTTTGTTTAACGGTTTCCTTGAGGGCTTCCCCGCCCTGAGCATCGACATCTATGCCCGCAGCGTTCTCCTGCACAACTACGCCGAGGCCCCGGCTGACGGCCAGGCCGCTGGCGCGCAGCGCTGGGTTCTCGAAAAACTTCCCTGGGTGCGCTGCATCCTGGTCAAAACCCGCAACGGACAATCTGACAGCGAAAAACGCGGCCAAATAACCTTCGGAACAACTCCCGACCGCAAAGTGAAGGAACGTGGCGTCTGGTATGCCATCGACCTGACAATGAATCGGGACGCGAGTCTCTATTTGGATACGCGCAACTTGCGCGCCTGGGCGCTGGGTAACCTCGCTGGGAAAACCGTCCTGAACACGTTTGCGTATACGGGAAGCCTGGGCGTGGCGGCCAGGGCTGGCGGCGCGGCGCGCGTCGTCCAACTGGACCGCAACCGCGCATTTCTCAACGTGGCAAAAACTTCGTACACTCTGAATGGCTTCCCGCTCGACAAAAAAGATTTCATCGCTGAGGATTTTTTCCCCGTCGTCAGCCAATTAAAACGCACCGGTCAGACCTTCGACTGCGCCTTTCTCGACCCGCCTTTTTTCGCGGCCACTTCCAAGGGAACGGTCGATCTCGAAACTGGCAGCACCAAACTGATCAACAAAATTCGACCGCTGGTCAATAACGACGGCTGGCTGGCGGTCATCAACAACGCCCTGTTCGTCAGCGGCAGGGACTACCTGGCTTCGCTGGAAGCCCTCTGCGCCGATGGGTATCTCAGCCTCGAAGAATTAATTCCTGTTCCCGAGGATAGTACTGGTTTCCCGCAGACCCGCGTTGGCAGTCTGCCGGTCGACCCAGCTCCTTTCAACCATTCTACGAAAATCGCCCTCCTGCGCGTAAGACGCAAACCTAAAGTACATCCGCGCTAAGAAAACTGGCTCTTGGGGAATCTTCGTGGGCAGATCCCGCGCGGAAAACCCTGGAGACTTAGAAACTATAGGATGTACTTAGCCCAATTAGTCGTATAATATCTTCATAAAATAGGGGCCTTGAGTATCGTCTCCCCCCGGCCAAACGCTGCATTTCAGCGAAAATTCTGGAGGCCTTGCAACAGACTGCCATTTCCAAATCCGCCAGCCCTTTCATCGTCACAATTTGCGTTTTGTTTTCCAGGACAGCAGCGCGCAATTGATGACTCGGGGCATTCTAAAGGAGCCTTTCATGGAACCTGGTCTGGTCATCACGGGCGTTACATTTGCCATCATCTGTCTTTCGCTGGTCTGCACACTGACCATTACGGCAGCCGCCATTGCTATTCCAATCTTCATCCTCCGCAAAATGAGTGCAAATAATCGCCAACGTGCCGAAGAACTGGCCGCGGTGGGGGTTAAGGGCGAAGCGACCATTCTTGCTATCCAGGACACCGGTATGCGCATCAACGACAATCCGCGCGTTGCCATGGTATTGGAGGTCCACCTACCCAACATGCCAGCTTATCAAGTCCAGAAGACCATCACGATTTCGATTGTCCAACTGGCTCAAGTGCAGGTTGGAGCCATAGTCGGCGTCCTGGTTGACCCGTCTGCGCCGAATAACCCTGATAAAGTCGGGATCTTGCTCAGATAAAATCAATCTCGCCTCGTCACCTTACAAACCTCGCGGGGCTTCTCCCCGGGATTTGTATTTCACGCGAAACGCCAACCATCAACTATAATATTTACATGATCAACATTCTTTGGCATTCGCCAGAAAGCTGAAAAATGGGCGTTCCTATTGAAATCCCCGCCGAAATACTGGAAGCTGCCGGCTTGACCCCTGAAGAAGTCAAGGTTGAACTGGCAATGCAGTTGTACAAACAAGGCCGCCTCAACCAGGAGCAGGCAAGAACCCTGGCGGGAGAAGCGCCCAGGCTTGAAAACCTGTTTCTGGTCAAGGAGCAAGCCGGGCATATCGACCTGGATGAATTCATCTCCTGGGCGGCTCATGATTTCAAATCACCCCTCAACGCCATTATCGGCTTTACAAAAGTGGTCCTGAAAGGAATCGACGGCCCGGTTACCGAGCTTCAGGTAACAGATCTGACTTCTGCACACGTGAATGGACAACGCATGCTAGCGCTGACCAACAACCTGATCGACATGGCACGCCTGAACAACGGCGATCTCAAAATCGAAATAAATGACTATAGCCTGATCCAGGTCATCTCTGAGGCAACCAATCGCTGGAAAACGCAAAATCCAGCCAAGGAACTCACCACACAGATCGATCTCCAGGAAACAGAAACCCGGCTGGATAGTGCGCGCATCCGGCAAGTCGTCAGCGGTTTGCTGACCTATGCCGGGAATCACGTCGCCGAGAATGGCACAATCTCCCTGCATGCGCACGAGGACAAGGCAAAATTCATTATCCAAATCGAAAGCACCGGTGAAAAAGCCAGGGATAAACTTGAGCTGGATCTGGCCATGCTTGGTTTCATTTGCCGCGGTTTGATCAACCTGCATGGCGGAAACCTGGAACTCGGAGAAGATACCGGCTCAGGCTTCAAATTAAGCTTTACCTTGCCAAAAACCTGATTTTCCAATTCTGGCTCTCTGGAATTTCTTTGGCAAGAATCCAAAATGCGGCAACTCTTCATCCCGTATGCCCATTAGGGCAGGCGGGAAAATCCGGGAGATCCAAAACTTGGTTCCAATTGAATTTGGTAATACAATGGTAGCCGTAAACTTGGGCGCGGAAAAGTTCCTTGAAAGGAGGCTTGGATCACAAAGCAGTGCATTACACTCTGATCAACCTCACATTCAACCGTTCTCTTTCACTTCCCTAATTCTAAAACATAACTCTGGAGGTTTGTTATGAACGTAGGTCGACGCATGTCACGCCAGGTGATTACCGTTCTACCCGAGGAGCAGATCACCAATGCGCACAAGTTAATGGCGCAGGAAAAAATCCAACAACTGCCCGTCGTCAAAAATGGCAAGCTGGTTGGCCTGATTTCAGAAAGGGATATTATCAAGTCCTATCCGTCTTCGGCAACCACCCTGAGCGTCTGGGAAATCACTGCCCTGATTGAAAAGATCAAGGTCAAAGACATCATGATTAAAGAAGTCGTGACCGTCCATGAACAGGACTCGATTGAAAAAGCCGCCCGGCTGATGTACGATCACAAAATCGGCTCTTTGCCGGTTTTGAAGGGCGAAGACCTGGTCGGGATCATCACAGAAACGGATCTGTTCAACCTGATGTTGGAAATGCTGGGCGGCCGCCGGCCCGGAGTCCACTTCAGCGTTACGATGCCGTACCAACCCGGGCAGATTGCCAAATTGACCCAGGCCATCTACGAGAAAGGCGGCGACATCGCCGCGCTGAGCACCTTCGAGGGCGATACCGCCTCAACCTTCATCATCAGCGCCAAAATCGCTGGGATTGAACAGGCAGACCTCGAGAAGTTGATTAAACCGCTGGTGATTGACCTGCTGGAAATCGGCACAGATTAGAAAAAGCTCCAAGCTTGATCGACCTGCGGGCGGTCAGTGAGATCTGACTGCCCGCATTTTTGGAGTCTTGCTACGGTAATTCCCGAGAAATCAATAACTTACACTCAACGAAGGTATCCCATGCTAAAAAGCGAATTCAACGGCTGGCCTACAACTATTTTGGAAAATAAATTCGTTCGACTCGAATTTATGGCCACCTCTCCACGTATTGTGCGCTTCAATCCCGTCGGCAAACCCAATATGTTCGCTGACCTGGGAAACGAATCCCTGGATACTCCTTTCGGCGATTTCTACTTCCGCGGCGGGCACCGGCTCTGGCACTCGCCCGAAGCCATGCCGCGCACCTACATCCCGGATAACGAAGGCGCAACTGTCAGCCAAATCCCGGGTGGGGTGCGCCTCGATCAGCCAACCGAAGCCTGGACCCACATCGCCAAAAGTCTCGAAATCCGCCTGAACCCCGACCAGCCACAGGTCATCTTGCGGCACGAACTGCGCAACGACGGCCCCTGGGAGGTGGAACTGGCCCCCTGGGCGTTAAGTATGTTTCGACTGGGCGGCGTGGGGATTTTCCCGCAGCCGGTCGGCAATACCGACCCCGCCGGATTATTGGCCAATCGTCAGATTTCCATCTGGCCTTATACCAAAGTGGACGACCCCAGGTTGGTCTGGCGCGACGACTGCCTCCTGATCCGCGCCACCCCAAGCCTGCCGCCCATTAAAATCGGATATTTCAACCCACATGGCTGGCAGGCCTACTGGCTGGAAGGCGTTCTCTTTGTCAAACGCTTTGACTCGCTACCTGGTGCCACCTTCCCGGATGGCGGATGCAATACCGAGACCTATTGCAATCATAGATTCATCGAACTGGAGACCCTCGGCGCACTGGGCAAATTGCCCCCCGGAGAGACCGTCATCCATAACGAGACCTGGGAAGTCTATGACCGGCTGGACCAGCCCTTTATCCCGGCGGAAGTCGTCGAATTCCTGAACAAATGAAACCAGCTTTTCATAGGGATCGTTTTACCTGGCTGGCCTACCTGCTTTTGGCCTTCTATGGTTATTTTCTCAACATCCTTGGCCCGATCACGCCTTTTCTCAAGGACGAGCTTCAGCTATCCTATACGGTCAGCAGTCTGCATTTCACGGCTTTCGCCGTCGGCATCCTGCTCATTGGTGTGGGCGGTCACACAATCATTCAACAGCTTGGGCGCGGACGTTCGCTCTGGGTTGGAGCCATTGGCCTGAGCCTTGGCGCTCTGGTTTTGGTCGGTGGTCAAAGCCCGGTAGTCACCATTGGCGCATCCTTCTTGATGGGCCTGATCGGTTCCCTAATTCTGGTGATCATTCCCTCAACCCTTTCAGACTTGCATGGGAAACAACGCGCCATTGCTTTCTCGGAAGCCAATGTGATCGCATCGCTGGTTGCCACCGCCGCCCCATTGTTGGTCGGCTGGTTTGCACATATGGCTGGGGGCTGGAGATTAGCCTTGGGGATTGCGGCCGTCGTTCCGGTTTTGATGCGCGTCGGGTTTGGCAAGGTCACACCGCCCCAGGCGACCGCCTCGCCAGTGAATTCGACCCAAGAAAAAGAGACTCTCCCTGCCCAGTTCTGGATTTACTGGGTGGCGATTGTTCTGGCTGTCTCAACGGAATTCTGCATGATTTCCTGGAGCGCCGATTACCTGGAAAACAGCCTTGGAATGGTCAAGGCCAATGCGGCTCAAGCCGTCAGTCTGTTCCTGGTCGCCATGATTCTTGGCCGCCTGGCCGGGAGCCGCCTGGTGCTGACATTCTCTCCTCATCAGCTGGTGACCCTGTCCATCCTGGTGGCAGGCATAGGTTTTCTGATCTTCTGGCTGGGCGGGACCGCCCTGCTGGGTATGAGCGGACTTTTTATCACCGGCCTGGGAATTGCCAATTTCTACCCGCTGACTCTTTCGATGGCCATGGCCGCCGCCGGAGCCAAGACCGTCAAAGCCAGCGCCCGCGCCACTCTCGCTTCCGGCACGGCCATCCTGGCACTGCCGCTAATCCTTGGGCGGTTGGCAGATTTTGTCGGCATCTGGCAGGCTTATAGTGTGATGATTTTTCTCCTGGTTGGCATTCTCCTGATCACCCAATTGGCCGAAAACAAAACGCGAGTACGCATCTCCGCAACGGAGTAACCCATCGCGAGAACATTCGCAGATAAATTAAGCTTTGGCGCAATCGCAATATCGCCCAATGGATTCCCCATTGGGCGATATAATTGACAAACTGTCATCATACAGAAAACCTTTTATACGAGGCTGGTATCATGAATTCAAAGCAAGTTTACATTGGCACAGATAGCGGCGCGACTACCTCCAAAATCGGAGCGGTCTGGACCGACGGCACCGCTGTTTCGACAAAACTGCTCCAACGCCGGACAAATACCCAGTTGGGAACCGAGGCAGTCGTCCAAAGCTGGGTGGAAGCAGTCAGCGAGTACCTGGCCCAAAACGAACTAACTTGGGATCAGGTCCAGGGCGTCGGCCTGGCCATCCCAGGCCCATTCCAACGCTACGGCATCCTCGACCATTCTGCCAACCTGCCGCTCTCATTTACTGGCTGGGAAGTCCACCGGGATTACAGCAGCGCGCTCTCCGAACGCGCCGGGCGGGCCATCCCGGTCGTGGTTGGGAACGATGGCAACCTGGGTGGCGTGGCCGAAGCCCAACACGTGCGCGGCAAGAGCAACAGCTCGGTGCTGATGCTGGCTCCAGGCTCCGGGCTGGGCGCAGCCTTCATCGACAACCAGGGTCTGCCGCTGGATGGCGATACCCTGGCCGGTGTGGAGGGCGGACACATGCCCGCGCCACTCCACCTACTGGGCGGGATCAAACCCTACCCCTGCGGCTGTGGCCGAGACTGGGGCTGTGTCGAAGTTTATACAACCATCTCCGGGCTACCTTATCTACTGGCCGAAAAATTGGGAAAATTCCCTGAGCATGAACTGGCTCGCTCCACTGCGCCGATCAAGGAAAGAGTCCTGGCCTTACGCGGCTTGGCCCAAAAAGGTGACCCGCTGGCAACCGAGATTTTTGATTTTCAGGCCAGGGCCCTCGGGCTGCACGTCGCCAACCTGGTGATCGCCTTCGACCCGACCTTCGTGGTCATTGGCGGCGGCCTGATGGATCCGGAAAGCACGACTGAAGCTTTCCGCAAACGCTACCTGGAGATCGTCGACGCTTCCGGGCGGCCCTACATGTGGCCTTACCAGCGCACAAACGTCACCATCGTTCCCGCCGCCTTGGGCGACCTTTCCCAGGCCATCGGCGCGGCGCTGGTGGCATTGTACAAAGCCCGCTCATAACTACTGCACAATGCAAAAAGCCCGGCCAAATCGCGCCGGGCTTTTTGATTCAATTTTCTCGCTGGGCGAAAGCCATTGTAAAAATGCAATGGACTGCAAAAATACCCTTCGACTACGCTACCGCTCCGCTCAGGGCGATATGTTAGCTCAATTTGTTGACTCGCGCGGCCACATCCTCGGCGAATTTCTGGATCTGGGCCAGGATAAAGGCTTTCGGGTCGAGGCTGTCATCCGTAATCAGCAGAGACAAATCCATGCCGTAGGAAAGACCGAGAGTTTCATCCACGCCATGCGACTCGGCATAGGTCGCATTGGCTTTGCGGCGACCCATCGAAGCCAGGTCATAGCGCTTGCCGCCACAGATTTGCGAATCAAAGACACCTAGCAGTGCGGCTTGCAGGTTTTCGTGTTTGGTAACATCGAAATTGACTTTCTCGCTGTCCACCATCCAATCCAGGTTGCGCCAGACCTCGCAGCCGTAAAGTTTCTCGGGGCGTTCGGCCTTGGGCAGGCGGCGGATGGCGGCGATCACCTTGAGCGCTACGCCAACGTGGGTATCGTGCTTGTCGGCCAGGTTGTGGGTATAAACGAACTGCGGTTTGGTCGCTTTCAACAGGGCGAGAATATCTTCCACACTGCGTTGATCCTGGCCATCCTTGATGAACTTGCTGGGATAATCGAACATGACCTGGGCCGCATATTCACCAACAAAAGCCGCCTTGAACTGTTCCTTGAAGCGCACGCGGCGCATGGCTTCATCAGTGTAATCCTTGTAAAGGTCATCGCGCGGCGAACCGCGTCCATCGGTGACGACCACGCCGGTAAACCAGAACTGCTCCTGCTGGAAACAGCTCAGGATGGGTTCGGCGGCCATGATTTCGATGTCATCCTGGTGGGCAGCCAGGCACAGGTGGGTCGTGCGGGCCAGGGCTGCCTGCACAGGCAAACCATCGGGGATATAAATTTCTGCGGTCTCGAGATTGAATTTCATCTTTACTCCTGTAAAAAAACCTATCGCAAAGTCGCAGAGACGCGAAGGAAATTATAAAACCTGGCGAACTTGGCGTCTTGGCGGTAAAGCCTTAGAAAGCAGGCAAACTTGCCGCAGCGATGGATTGGCCCACCCGGCGGCTCTTTTCATCGGGCAACTGAACGTGGATACGGCTCGCCAGATCGGGGAATTCAGCCTCCAGCACCTTCTGCGCGCCTTCCAGGAGCAGATCACCGCCACGCCCGGAGGTGCAGCGTCCCAAAATCAAGACATGTTTGATATCGTAAAACTCAGCATAGTGCGCCAGACCATAGCCCAGGTAAATGCCCATGCTTTCCCAAATTTTCAACGCGCCCTCGTGCCCGGCTTCGAGCTTCTCCTGCACAAATTTCAACTTCTCTGCATCGGTAATCTCTTTCGGGATTTCGATTCCTGCGCGTGGGGCCAGGCGGAAAACACACTGCTGCGAGAAATACTGCGAGCCACAGCCAATGTCGCCAGACCACTCATCCACCGCGGCGGACGGGTTGTAATCGACCGGCGCGAAGGCCAGTTCATTCAGCCAGCCCTGGATATAACCGTTCAGGTCCACATAGCCAGAGGCCTGGCTGGAACCGAGGGCAATCCCCAGAATGCCGGTATCCTCCAGAGACATCGAACCCGCCAGGGCGGTCACATCGCCATCGTTGATGACTTCCAGCGGCACGTTCAATTCCTCGCGGATGCGCAGGAACATGTCGTGAATCTGTCCATACTTTTCGCGCGGCACATTACGGAAAAGCGAAGCCACCATCGGGCGGTTGTCAATGTAAATCCCCGCTGAACTGCCGCCGATCGCATCCACACGGGGCATTTTGCTGGCCGCAGTTTTCAACGCGGCCATGACCTCGTTGTAATGATAGCTTGGTTCGCCGTGCTTGCGCGGTTCCCAGATGACTTCCTCGCTGTAAATCGCATCACCGTCCACCACCGCGCTGACCTTGCGATCGGATGCGCCCAAGTCGAAGCCAATCCGGCAGCCATTCAGATGCCGTCCGAGCGCCTTGCCGCCCTCTTTGGCAGCGGGTACGTCTTTGAGGGAACAGGGGACGACAGTAAAGGTCTGCTCATAAACCTGCTCGCCCATAAAGGCATAATCGAACTTACGCTCGCCAGCAGGGGCATAGATTTTTTGCAAATATTCAGCGATGCTGTGCGGGCCGCCGACGTAAACCTTGAACCCACCCTTGGCCCACAACATGAATTTGACCAGGCGTTCGGCATAGTACAGGTTTTCCCCGGCGCGGGAATGACCCTCCGGGAAGACAACCGTTTCAAAACGGGAAATTTCGCCGTGAGCGCGTTCCAGCCCCAGAATAAGCGGCACGCCGGCGCCAGCGGTTGCAGCAGCGCGGAAGGCGCGGTTGGCCAGCGCCGCCGGGCGAAACTCCGGTTCGAGCGGCGGAACAAATTTGGGAGCAATCAGTTGAAGGGGTACTGGCATCTGGGCTTCCTCCTGAAAGTAAACTCTGGATCCACGGGAATCTTCGTGATAAAGATTCGGAATTTTGGGTCTGAGCGCGCGTACACGCGCTCAGACCCAAAATTCCGGTACTCATCACAAAAAGTTCCAACAATTCCAAACTGGCTTGAAACGGCCTGATTCTATCACCGTGTGCCGCCAATTTCCCCAGTTTGCGGCCAGAAAAGTGCCAAGTTTTACCAATAAATAAACGTTGACCCGGCAGCTGGACTGCCGGGTCAACGTTTATTTGTTATTCTCCTTTGGCCAGAGCCAAAATCTCTTTTCGCTCCTCGAAAACCTTGACCAGCTTGCCATCCCGCATTTGCAGCACGCGGTCCACATATTGCACCATGCGTAAATCGTGGGTGACCATGATCCCTGCGCGGTTGTTTTCGTGGATCAGCGCCGCGAAAGTCTGGACGACCTGGAAAGCGCGTTCGGTGTCGAGGCTGGCGGTCGGCTCATCGGCCAGCACCACCGTTGGAGCATGGATCAGCGCCCGGGCAATCGCCACCCGCTGCTGCTGTCCGCCGGACATCTGATTGGGCAGGCTGCCCAGGCGCTCGGCCAGTCCCAGGCGAGAGAGCAATTCCCGGGAACGCAGCTTGGCCGCCTTATCCAGTTTGTTATTCAGACGCAGCATAAACTCGACATTTTCCGCAGCGGTCAGAAAGGGGATCAGGTTATTCGATTGGAAGGTGAAGCCGATTTTCTCACGCCGCAGCTTGACGCGTTGGGTTTCACCCATCCGGGCCAGATCCTGCCCATCGATCAGCACCTGGCCGCTGGTCGGGGTCAGTAACGCCGCCAGGATCGAGAGCATCGTCGTTTTGCCGGAACCGCTCGGGCCAACCAGGGCCACAAATTCCCCATTTGCCACCGAGAAGGAGACATCATCCACCGCGTTGATCGGGCCGGTGTCGCTCGAAAAAGTCTTGACTACATTATTTACTTCAAGGGCTATCGCGCTCATCATGTCAGCTCCTATGAAAGGCGCAAGGCCTTGAGCGGCTCAATCTTGACCGCGTAAAAGACCGAGACCAACCCGCCAAACGGGCCGATCGCCAGCAGCGCCACAATCGCCAACGCGGAGGCCGTCCCGTTGAAGGTGATCGGTACGGTTGGAGGGAAACCCAGCGAGAGCAGGAAAGTCAGGAACCCGCCAATCGCCACACCGATTGCCGTCACGATCATAATCTGCAGGATGGCCGCCGCCCCCACCACCAAATTCGACGCGCCAATCGCCTTGAGCACTCCGATCTGCGGAACTTTCTGCAAAATCTGGATCTGGAAAAAACCCCCGATGACCAGGATACCAATCAACAGGGTGAAAAAGCCCTGCGTCTGCACCGTGCCCTGCTGGGCCGAGTAACCCGGGATATTCTGGATGGTCTTCTCGAGATCAGCCACCTGGATGTTGCTGACCTGGTTGAGCAAATTTTGCTGCACCTGCTCTACTCCAGCGGGGTCACTCAAACGAACGATAATCACGTTAATCGCCGGGATAGTGTTATTGAGTTCAGCTTCGGCCTTGGGGCGAACCTGCTCCCAAACGGAGGGCGTCACGAAAATGGAGGGTTGGAAAAGATAAGCCTGTCCAATGGTCGTGCCAACCACTTTCAGATCATAGAACTCATCTTCCGTACCTTGTGTTGAACGGATTGTAATCACATCCCCCAACTTGATCTCTGAGCGCTCGAGCACACGTTGGTCAATGATCACCTCACGAGCGGTCGCAGACAGGAAGGAACGGCCGGCGACAATTGCCGGAGTTCCCGGGCTACCAGCTTCCACGCCCAGCATGGACACTTTCAAAACTTCATCAGCGGGAAGCAAAATGGCAGTGGTCGAGGTCGAAATTGGCCCAGCGGCGGCAACACCCTCCACACGACGGACTGCCCGCAAAGTGGATTGGTTCATCCGGCTGGCGCTGACAATAAAATCGGCCTTCTCTTGGAAGACCACCAGTTGGCCATCGACTTGGGAAAGATATTCACGATTGTTCGTACCCAAGCCTTCACCCAATGCAGCGATGAACAGCACCAGCAGGGTAATCAGCGCAATCACCAGGCTGACCAACAAAAAACGGCCGCGATTGCGCCAGACCTCTTTCAAGGCCAGGTAGGTTGCTAAAGAAAGACTATGCATAATTCACTCAGGTTGAATCGGGGATTCGAGCGGCGTTGACCAGTCCATACCCATCAGGCCGCGCAGCAAAAGTTCCACCGGCGGATGGTCGGCAATATCGTCATAATAATACGGCAGGCGGATGCGCCCGTCTGGACCGATGACAAAAGTTCCAGACATCTGGAAGGCATCCTGCCCGATGGGTGGCATCTCAGGTTTCCAGCCTTTTTCCTGCTCCAGGCGCTTATTCGACCTGATTACCCGCGGCGAGAGTACTGACTGAAGCAACGAGGCCCGCCCAAGGCCATACGCGCGGTAGGCGACCCGTTCGGGGTCAGCCAGGCAGGTAACGCCTGGCGCACGCGCATCGCAAAACTGCCTGGCTGCTTCGGGCGCAGCCTGCGTGACCAGCGCCAGATTCAAGTTCCTGGAGACAAATTCACTTTTAAACTGTGCCAGTTGATCGAGCATCTCCTTGCACTGCGGACAGCCAAAATGGCGTGTAAAAGCCAGCACCAGCGCCCTGCCTTGCCAGAGACTCGAAAGCCTGAAAGGCTGCCCTGCCGTGGTCAGGACTTCCACATCGGGTGCGAGTTCGTTAAATTTAAGTTGAACCAAGTTTGCCATATTTGTATTCTATCATTGAGCAGTTGCAAAATCTCTCAAGTTGCCTGCCTTGACAGATTATCCTTTGCGTTTTATTATTGAAAAAGATTTTCAATATCAACAAGGAGATGCATTAGATGCAAAACCGCTTTCGCACCGCCCTATTCTTATTTGCTATTCCAAGCATGATTCTCTCCGCCTGTGGTGCCATGATAACTCCAGACAACAGGAGCGGCAATCCGCTCAAAGTGCTGGCAGTGGAATCCTTCCTGGCCGACATCGCCCAGAATGTGGCTGGAAAACGCGTCAAAGTCGACACGCTGATGCCAGCCGGCATCGACCCGCATGCCTACCAACCCACCCCCCAGGATGTCGCCAGAATCGTCAACAGCCAGGTATTGATTATCAACGGTGCGCACTTCGAAGAATGGCTGGATGAGACACTCCAAAATGCCGGAGGCGACCCGATCCTCATTGAGGCCTCAGCCGGGCTGTCGAGCCGCAAACCAAGCGCCAACGAAGCTCTCGACCCTGACCATGAAGGCGACCCGCACTTCTGGCTGGACCCGACCAAGGTCATCAGTTATGTGGAAAACCTCCGCGAGGGTCTGACCAAGGTCGATCCGGAGGGTGCGGATATTTACACGGCCAACGCCGAGCAATATATTGCCGATTTAGTAGAATTAGATAACTGGATCATGGCGCAGGTCAGCCAAATTCCACCAGAAAAACGCCTGCTGGTGACGAACCATGAATCGTTCGGGTATTTTGCCGACCGTTACGGGTTCAAGATCGCCGGGACAGTCATCCCCAGCACCAGCAGCGAGGCATCCCCCTCGGCGCAGCAGATGGCGGCGCTGATCGACACCATCCGGCAGATGGACGTCAGGGCAATTTTCCTGGAAACCGGCGCTAACTCAAAACTGGCCGATCAGGTTGCGCAGGAGACCGGCGCGAAAGTGGTTACCAACCTGTATACACACTCGATCACCGCAGGCGGGGGCGAAGCCTCCAGCTATATCGAGATGATGAAACATAATGTGAGCTTGATTGTAGAGGCGTTGAAATAATTCTTGAAAAGTCGAGGGTATTTGTTTCAACGCCAGCGCTTGCGTCAGATGCAAGTCTACGGGCGAAGGAGCATCGGCCTACTCAACCAACGCTCTGCAGCAAACCCTCATAGACTTTGATAATCTGCGCAGCGATGGCGGGCCAGGCATAGCTGCGAGCATAGTCAGCAGCCCGATGCCCGATCTGCTGGCGCAAGGCAGGGTCGCCCAACAGCAGGTTGAGTTTGCCGCACAAGGCTTCGGAATCGCCATCCGGGACGTGAAAACCGGTAATCCCATCCTGCACCAGAAAAGCCAGCCCACCCACCTGCGAGGCAATGACCGGTATCCCGCAGGCCATCGCCTCCAGGGCGACCATTCCAAATGACTCATAATGCGAAGGCATGACCAGCACTTCTGCGGCAGAATAATAATACGGCAGGGTATCCTGGCCGCGCTTGCCAAGAAAAACGACCATGTGATCGAGGTAAAGGTCTTTGCACATCTGCTGGAGGCGTGTCATCTCGACTGACATGGCCTCGGGCGCAGCTTCCGGTTCACCCCCGATGATGACCAGGTCGGCGGGCTTATCCTTTTCGCAAACGCGCAGGCAGGACATGGCGCGGATAAGTGTATCGACCCCCTTGAGCGGCTCGATGCGCCCAACAAAAAGAACCACACGGTTTTCCGCGGGGATGCCGATGGCCTGTTTGGCCTCATCTGCCGGGATGGGATAGAAATGCCCCGTGTCAACTCCGGGCGGGATGACAGTGATCTTGCGCATGTCAGCTTTATAAAGCCACTGGAGTTGGGCCAGTTCAGCCAGCGTGGCAGCCACAATCCGATCAGCGCGGGACAGGACGCGGCGTTCGCCATCGAGCCGGTAGGCACCCTCCTTTTCGGCCTCGCTGGCAGCGATGCGGTTTTTCATCTCGCCCAGGGTGTGGAACATGTGGACGATGGGTACGCCCCAGGCGTCTGAGAGCATCCCGGCAGCCAGGCCCGACATCCAGTAGTGGCTGTGGATCAGGTTGTAGCGGATGCCCTTTTCGGCGGCAAAGCGCTTGATACCCTGCGCGAATTCAGGCAGGTAGCCAGCCAGCTCCTCTTTGGGAAGCGGTTGTTCAGGCCCCGCAGGCACATGCACCACGCGGTTGCCATAACCCAGGTCGTGCAGGATGTGCGGGACGTGCTCATCCTGTGAGCGAGTGAAAACATCGACGTGGACGCCCTGGCGGCCCAGCTCGCAAGTCAAGTCGCGAACATAGACGTTCATGCCGCCAGTATCTTTGCCGCCCAGGGTGGCCAGCGGGCAGGTATGGTAGGAGAGCATGGCAACGTAAATCATGCTGTCTATTTTACGCCAGATTATCCATCCAGCCCGATACATCCGTTGTGGCGGAAGTAATCTCCCAAAGGACAGTTTCCCTGGCACCGCCTGCAAACTCCGCGCAGTTCAGCGAAACAGGAGGCAGGTCTACCCGTTAAGCGGGTGGCTGCTTTTTTGCCAAAATATTGCGAAAAATCCGGGAATCCTGTATAATCCCGCCCGCTGAAAGCGCCCCCGAAATACACGGGGACAGGCCACCATAGCTCAGTTGGTAGAGCAGACGATTCGTAATCGTCAGGTCAAGAGTTCGAATCTCTTTGGTGGCTCACGGCTTTTCCCCCCAGGAATGGGGGGCTTTTTAATTAAATAACCCTGTATGTGCTGGCTGCATGGGGACGAAATACGCAAAGTTTCTATAATCGTCCGGTCATGTCTGGAAAAGAAAAAGCCGACTGCGAGCGGGCAGACGGCCTGATATAATATTGCTGGCAGTCGTTTGCCCGATTGCCTTGCCCCCATAAGCATTACGAGTGCTTCGGGGGTTTTCTTTTGTGCCATTTTATCACAGGCAGATTCTCATAATTTCGCCCCTGTTTACTAAGATTCAACCAAAACTCACACAATGGTATCTATGTGGGGGTGTTCCAGTAATTTTTCAGGGCTCAGCAAGCCGCCAACGTTCGCAAAACCAACCATCACAGGACGGGAATTTGACCGATACACCCAGCCCGATACAGGTACGACTCTCACACACATTTGCCGATACACCCGTGTAGGGCGTGGATCTGAGAGCGACTCTCACGGGCTTCATATCCGGGAAGCCAGCCTGTAATCGAAACCTGTAGCACACTGCTACGTGTTTCGAGTTTCGAGTTTCTGGTTAGATTATCTGGGCAACTCTGGCCAGCGTCGCGGTTTTCTACGATGTAATATCGGCCAACCTTAACAAAAAGTTGCTCCCGTAGCATACCCCCCTATATACCACTCTGGGAATCAGCGCATTTAAAAGACTCGATGTGGATACCAGGTTTGAAACCCGTTGCAAGCTGCTACGTGTTACGAGTTTCGAGTTTTTCACCCGTGGCCACGGTAAGGGACATGTAGCAGACTCGCTGCCTTACGCTTTGCTTCCTCGGGGCGCCGGTCATAACGCGCTGTAGTTGTGACGCTGGCATGACCGGCCATTTTTGCAACGGTCACGATATCAGCCCCGGAGTCGAGCAGGTCGCTGACAAACGTTCTGCGCAAGTCGTGAGGGCTGAAATCTTTCACGCCCGCCTGAATTGCGCGCTTATCGAGCAAGTTGTAGACTGCCTGGGGTGTTATTCGCTTCGGAATGACACACCCACCTTTGTTGACGTGGTAGAACAGTGAGCCGGTTTCTTTGCCCCGGATGATCAACCAGGCACCCAGGGCCTGGGCACCGCCGGTGGGCAGATAGGCCGTTCGCTCCTTGTTACCCTTGCCCCTGATAACCAACTGTCCGGTTTGGGCTTCGTAATCTGCCAGGTCGAGCGTAGTCACTTCCTCGCGACGCAGGCCGGCCGCGTACATGGTTCCGATAATGGCAGCGTCCCGGATCCCGGCGGGGGTTCGGTCGTTCTCACAGGCGTTCATCAAGCTTGCCAGTTCGCCGCCGGTCAGCTCGCGACCGGCAGGGAGAGTCGTATTCTTGACCGACTTCACGCTTACGGCCATCTGGTAATCTTCAGCAGTCATCTTCCCAGACTGCCAGGCTGCCCGTAGAACGCCACGGAGAGCTGCCAGAGTCTTATTTACCGTAGCGGGTTTGTAACGGCCTTCCAGCTGGGCCCGTATCGCCGATACATGCTGAAAGCGCAGAGACGCCCAGGGGCACGAAAGAGCATCGGAGTCGCCGGTGAGTAGACCAGCAACCAGGTTCAGGACCTGACGCATCGACCGCCGTCCGCTTTCTTTCAGGCCAGCCAGGTAAATTGCCGCCGGGTTTTCGTCAATCGGCATCGTGACGGCTGCCAGGCTGCCCGTGATGGGCATAAGTTGGACATTCTCAGTCATGAGTTACCATCCTTTTCAGAAATTTAATAGAATACACATTCTCATAAGCTATTTTTAGGGCGTATTATCCGGTTTCACCCGAAGAACAACCCTAGCTCTTGCCAGGAAGGACTACAAGGGCGTTTTACTGCCTTTTTTAGCACAGAAAGCACGAAGACAGCACTACATCCCCCTGTAGGCCTTCCTGGTTGATTTTTGATTTACCCGGCCAAAATATTCAGTTATCAAGGTTCAAGACAGGTAATTCGTTTCTCACGTCTCACCCGTTCACCACTGCCCGCCATGTGTCACCATGACGGGCAGAACGTCAAAGGGTCAGATACTCTTATCAGTAGGCAATCATGCCGTCACCTTTTGCCGGTCTTTGCGTTCCCTGTAAGCCGCCTGTTTACAGGCTGGAGAGTGATAACGGCTGTGTAGTGCACCTTCGTAAGTTACGCCACAGCGGGCACAAACTCGCATCACAGTTACTTGTGGCCGTTCCCGCTGAATCCTGCTAAAGGGGGCGTCACTTGTCCGCCCTCCACCGTAGGAGATTCATCCTGCCAGTTTAGGTCACTCATCATCACGGGCCTATCAGCTGCAGGCCACGTGACGGGCTCCGGGCGGCTGAAGCGACGGCGGGCAGGCTGGGCGGTTTTCGTTTTCGTCTCAGCCGCAATATTATCCAGGACATTCCCAGAGCGTGCCGCGGCCAAGGCTTCGGCTACGCTGATAGTGCCGTCTTCAATTTTGCGCATGTAGATTTTGAGCGCCGCCGATTCAACCTTTTCCTGTGCAAATTGTTCCAGGGTTTTGCGACGCATTTCCATATCCAGGTCATGAGCGTGTTGCCGGTCCCTGATAATTCGCTCAGACTCGGCCCGGCTTGACGATAGGGCATAGACTGTCAACAAAACGGAGTACAAAACAATCAGGCCGGGGATAATCCTCACTACCCAATACTGCGCCCAGGCGGGCACGGTGACAAACTCGGACATGAAATCGATGGTCGAGGCCACAATCACGCCGCCGGCAATCCCGGTACCAAAAACGCTGATACCCGCAATACCCATCATGACCAGCATCGTGCCGGCCTGCCAGATATTGCCAGACTCGCGCAAGTAAAAGAGCCGCTTGCCCAAGGCAAAGGCAAATTCGGTCACAGTCAGAAATGACAAGCCATAGAGCGCAGCCATTAGGATGTGCGGCCCATCTACGTGAAAGAAAATCGAACCGTCGGCCAGCACCTTGGGGGACATGCCCATGAATATACCCAGCATGAGCGTGAACAGACCAGAAACAGCCAGAAAGGCGTACAAGAACCAATACTCACGCAGCTCATGAGCAAAGGTGTTTGGGCCGTAGTTCTTGCGCCGCTTGCGCGATTTGATCATCTTGTCGGTGAAAGTCTCACGCCCCATAAAGGCAGAGAGTTCACGGTCAAAGGTTGACTCTTCCTCGGGCATTTCGATTTGTTGCAGATTTTCAGTCATGGTTATTTTCCTTTCGTATTGTCTTGAACCCCAATCCAAAGATGACTGGGGAGAATTGAGCGAAATGGCTTGACTGTGATCACCCCTATTTTCATTTCGGGCTGGTCAAGCATTTTCGGATTTACCAGGCAGATAGTGGGTACACATCCGTACTTATGGCGGTAGTAGTCTGCTGCAACAACAACTTTTGCCGTCAGAGTCGTTTTAGGGTCGTTGTCAAACCACATCATGCCAGTATTCATTTTGTCGCCTCACAGGTCACATAAGTCGAATTGATGTACCCTGTCTGGCCGTCAGCGGTCCGCACGCGTGACCAGGTGCCAGGCTCGAGCATTGCCAGCGCGTTGCCTTCGAGCAGGACCGCAGTCACCGCGCACGTGTGCCCGGCACAGGTACGCAAATTGACATGACCATCAGGCAAGCCAGTGTGTACCAGGCAGGCAGGGCCCGGGGTAGGCATAGCCGTTTGTGTGGATGTAGGCGAGGCCATCGCCGGCGTAGTGACCAATTCGGGCGAGGCTGCCAGGATCCCGGCTTGTGGCTGGACTTGTGTAGTCAGACTGCAAGCCAGCAGTGCCCAAGAAAGGGCCAGCAAAGAGAGAATGAGAATGTGTTTCGGTTTGTTCATGTCACCATCCTTATGGAAATTGGGGGTAAAATTTTCTTGACGGTCGACCTGCTCGGGTGCTTGACGCTGAATCACAGGGCAGGCCTGGCCTGTCACCATCCTTACCCGCCTCGCGTCAACGAGGCGGGTTCGGTTTATGGCTTAGGAGAATGCATCCACCCAGGTTTGTGTTCGTCAAGTCTCTTGAGGATTTCAATGACAAGCTCTTGCCGTTCTTCAACAGATGACATCTCGTAAATTTGACTCCATGTTAGATCCTCAGCGGGCGGCTCTCCGACCAAGGGGGTTGTCGGGGCATGCGCCAAAATAGCAATGCAAAAATCTAAAACCGGATCATCGTCAGATAACAACAATATTTGGTTTTTGAGATACTCCAGGCGGTTGGACACGGCCAGGGCTGGTGTTTTGGTGGTGATGATATCTACCAAAACATTCTCATATTCTTTCCAGGTTAGGACTTTCGTTTTGACTTGCATATTATTTTCCTTTCATCGGTTGGGATAGTTGGCACATGCTCAATTTTTACGCATGTGAGCAGGCTGTCTCGAGTACGTGGCGGCTGTACGGGTCCAGTACCCAGCTGGTGACTTCGTGGTTGGCGCGCCGCTCGGCAATGGCCAGGAGCAGCGACTCAGCCAGCATGTGCTTACAGCCGCCGGTGTAGGCGCGTTTGGCCGCATGGCGATATTGCCAGTCTTTGCAACCACAGGTAAAGTAAGTGGGCTGATAAGTGGCCTTTTCGCCTTCGTAGTAGGACTTCGAGAGCAAGATACCCAAGGCCTTGTTGAGCCGTTCGATTTGCTTGACATTGCCGGCTTTGCGGGCAGATGCACGGGCCTTGTTATAGGCTGTGAAAATCTCTGAACGGGTGGGGCGGGCTGGGTTTGTCATGGTCTTTTGTCCTGTTTTGTTTATCGAGTCAAGGGTTTGGGTGAAACTCCCTGTAGTGTAACCTTAGTTACTCATCTAACCCAATTGTAACCCTAGTGTGTCAATAAGTCAAGCCTTTTGTGTTACAATAAGGATGTCTAGTTACTCACTCGCAACCAGTAAGGTTTCAAGGATGGTAAAATATGGACGTGGTCAACAATCGTTTCAGCGTGTTACTTGCAGAAAAGCGCATACTAGAAAAACGGACTATTCCCATTTCGGAAATAGCCCGTGATACGGGTATAGCGCGCAAAACTCTATTGGCATGGGCCAACAACGCAGTTACCCGCTTCGATGTGCCTGTGATTGACGCTTTGTGCAAATACTTCAGAGTCAAGCCAGGTGACTTGTTTGAGTATATTGACGACTCGGCCGCCACTTCTCCGGGTCCCGCTCCAACGCAATAATCCCCATCCCCTTTGAGCGTGCCAGCAACCCCGCCCCGGTTGGGTTGTTGCGTACCTTGCCCGCCTTGAATAATCAAGGCGGGCCTTTTCTTTGCCTTGGCTTGATCATCATCAGCGTAAGCCGGTCGACCGTTTCCACAGAAACGGGAATAGACTCTCACCGACTTTTCCCCCAGGGCAATGGGCTGGAATGAAAACCTTGCGAGAGTCTATTTTGACCAGCTCACCCACCGGTGGCCAGGATCCTGGATATCGACTCTCACAGCCTTTTCAATCAGCGCGCCGGCGCAAGATGACCTACCGTTTCCACAGAAACGGGGAATAGACTCTCACCCACTTTCCCCCCCAGGACGGCAGGCTGGCAAGACTTTCGGGCAAAAAATTGGCCGGATAAATAGAACATTTATTGCAGCAACAAATGTTCTATTTTTGTCCAGAAATAAAAACTCGCAGGCAAACGGGCAAGGCGGCGGGCCTGGGCGAAAACCTTGCGAGAGTCTATTTTGACCATCCCCGGCGGCGACACCAGGCAGCGGGGAAACCCGCCCCGGCTTTGGGTCGCCGTAGACTCTCACGACCTTTCCCCCCAGGGCGGCGACACCAGCCCGTGGCGCGCTGGCCGGGATAGACTCTCACAACCTTTTCTCCGCCAGGGCCGGCAGGTGATCGCTCCCATGTCTAAAAATGGTTCCCTCGAGGGAAAACATGTTACCGGTAACACGATTTTCCCCACCAAACACAAATCCACAGGTAAACGGGCAAGGCGGCGGGCCTGTGCGAAAACCTTGCGAGAGTCTATTTTGACCTGGTCACCCACCGGTGACCAGGATCCTGGATATCGACTCTCACAGCCTTTTCAATCAGCACACCTGGGTGTGGCGAGCTGCTCAGGACTCTTTTCCACCCTTCGCAATTCGCCTTTGCCTGACCAAAGATTCCAGCTGCTGCCCAGAAAGTTTATAGGGTCGTTTAGCCCCACAGTGACTGCATAACACATTCCCGTCCGCAATTCTGGCCGCCACAAGCTGATGCACATCAGCTTGTGGCGGCCAGTCCTTATGTGGCACAGCCCAACGCAAGACATTTAGATAGTCAATCCCTTCTTCATTAGACTCAACAAACCCCAACACGAATTTACACACCTTGCAAAGAAACGGCTTAGGTACACACTCGCTCAACTGCACCTCCTTGTACTGCCAAATGCCAGGCACTCATCTTTGACAGTTGCGAGGATTGTATAACCGTTTTTCTTGAGGAGCAAGCCATAGGTTGAGAGTCTATTGGAACAGCTCACCTACCAGGTGGTCAGGATCCTGAATGTCGACTCTCGCAGCCTTTTCAATCGGCGCGCCGGCGCAAGATGACCTACCGTTTCCACAGAAACGGGTAATAGACTCTCACCCACTTTTCAACCGCGGCCAGCCAAAAGCGGTCAAATCTCATGGTCAAAATAGCTTTTTTTCTGGGGAAAAATGTATTGACCAGATTCTCCACATTGGGAATGTTTTTCGCGCGGATGACCATGCGCGTTCTACATTTCCAAATCTCAAAACTTTTTCAGGGGGCGTATCCCTTAAGTGGAGTTGATAGTAAAACTCTGACCAGGAACCGACTCTCACGCACTTCCCCACCAGGTCCCGGCACGCTGGCCAGGCCTGCCCGGTCGCTCATCCCCAGCAGAATAAGAATATCTCCGCTTCGATCGGGGACTCTTGTACGCAAATGATACCTGTACGTTCTACAATCCAAACTCTAAACTTTTTTCTTGGGGGCATTCAGTTTCTGCCCCAGAAAGTCAAACAAGTATCCTGCCTGTAACATTCGGTTTGCATCCCACTTCACCCCATCAAGTTGGGGGCTTTGCAACAAGGACATGGCAGCCGGTCCGCTCAGGGCCGAGAGCGCACGTGCTCTTTCAGGATCATCCAACCAGGTCAGCACGTGCCGATATCGGGCAAAGAGCGCGCGCAAGACTTCCGGGCGCCCGCCCCCCTCGCTGCCTATCGACACCACCGAGACACCAGATAATTGACACTGCCAGATTGAAAGCGCGTTCAGTTCCCCCTCGACCAGGCAAAGGGTCAAATTAGACTCGAGGGCATAGGCCAGGCCATACAAAACAAAAACACTTCCGGGCCGGGCAGTGTAACGCAGACCTGCAGGATCCTCGCCAATAAAGCGGTACTTGACGGCCGTCACCACATCCGCCCCACCCTCAGTATCCCACCAAGGCAAAGAGATTGCCAGGCGTCGCCGTTTGACCTTCGGGTCATAGATATGAGCAGCTCCAATGTTATGCGCGTGCCAGGTCTCAGGCAGCAATCCACGCCGGGTAAGATATTCGCGCGCCGGCTGCCCATCGGCATGACAGAGCAGCCTGTCAGAGTTGATCCCCACATCCCGCCAGGTCTCACGCTGCCAGGTGGAATCAGGTAGTGTTATGGCTGGCTTGTGGACCGGCATGGGAGCGGGAACAGCGCTCGAGCCATACCGTAATTCCCCTCCCAGAGTTTGCAAGGCAGTCTTGAAGTCGACTCCGTCGCGAGCCTGTACAAAGGCAATCACATCACTTCCGTGCTGGTTGCACTCGTTGCGAGTAAAACACTTGAAGTGCTGTATGCCGTCTTTTCCCACAAAGACAGTAAAGGCCGTGGGGTTATCACCTTGGTGTAACGGGCAGGCGCTTTGCCACACTCGGCCAGCTTTGTGGAATTGTGCCCCGGCTCTTTCTGCCAGGGTAATTAGATTCGTGGTTTGTTTGATGGTTTGAGCGTCCATATCTCAAATTCCGTTACGATTATGGTGTAACATCTGGCCTTTTAACATGACCAGACGTAACACCTTGAGAAGTGCCGGCATGCAATTCAGACCGTAACACTTCGATGGCATCATGTTAGATTGTCTGACAAAAAACCCGTAACACGTAACATGTAGCAATCCTGCTACGGGTTTATATCCTCTCTTTTTTTATTTATTAGAGATAAAGAGTCGGGTGGTGCCTGGCCCGCGCTGGCCTTTGGCAGCCTTTTCGATGATCACCCCATCTTTGATGAGTTGCTCTACAATGCGTTCGAGCCGGTCCCGTTGCCCACCTGCAGTCATGTGCATATCCTGGGAGAGTTCCCGCCGTGAGTTCCGTTTACCTGCCTTCACCCTGGAAAGCACTTTATCTGCAATCTCCTGGTCTTCATCGGCCAGGGGTTGGCTTGCATCGTCAATCAACCGGTGTAGGCTTGCCCGGTATGCCTCGGTCATCATTTGAGCCCGGGCCCAGTGCTCAGGGCGGATGGTAAGCGGATTCCCTTCGGCCATGCTGGCCCAGTCAGAAGCAGCCAGGAGGGTGGCTATCTTGATTGCAGTTGTAGCCAGGCGCCCATAACAGGCATAAAGCTTTTCAGGAACGGCACGTTTACTGAGCAGCTGCCAGATACCCTCATGATAGGTGTCCCACTTCCTAAAAACAGATATGGGTACATCGGCCTGTAAAGCCGGCGGAGATTGCACGACTCCAGGCCCGCTATCTTTGGGCATGGGTAGGTAGGTAAAAGCAAGGGTATTCAAATGCTTTGCCAGTTCAGGAGGCGTTTCAATGGCCGTATCGCTGTAAAAAGCTCGTATTGGAGGCGTGTCAGGAGTCACGAACAAGAAACGGGCAAAGAGTCCATCTCCCCAAAGTTCCTGTGTCTTTAAGTGGGTCCGCATAGCCGCTGGGGTGGTGGGTCCACAAATGGTCAGGTATGAAAAGCGGACCGTCTCACGCCCCCGGCCTATGGTGGCCGCGGTCAGCTTTTCAGGGCAGTTGTAGAGTCGCAAAATCAAGGAGAGCAGGTCGGCGGTGTGCCTCTGCTTGAACAGGTCGAGCAAGCTGGCTGCCTCATCCATCCACCAGGCGCGTTGAGCTGCAAACCGCCGTTCTTTCTGCCAGTCGTCCTTATCATCCTGACTCCAGTCGCCAAAGGTCGGCGGAGTCCGGTGCGATAATTCAGTTACCAGGCTCTGGGGAGTCACGCCGGCGGGCAGGGTAAGGTAATTCAGACCTGACATTCTAAGGACATCATCAACCACATCAAGCCCGGTGGTTTTGGCGTAAAGGGTCGATTGTGCAACAAGTAGCATATAAAGGTTAGGGTAAATCACATGCTTACCTGCCCGAATGTACGCGCGCCTTGCAGTTGCCGTGGACAGTAGACCCAGAGCAAAGGATTCGTGAAAAATCCCCGGTGTCATTGGCGAGGCCTTCGTAGCAAAATTGACGTAGTCATTTACCCAGGTTCCTGCCGACTCCGCCCGTTTTATCTCAGGGTCGGTTAGCATGGCCTGGCGGGGCAACTCAGGGACATTGGCAAAGAAGGGAAAAACATCCCCATCGTCACTGTCAGCAGGATCGAGACTTTCTACAACCTTGGACTTTTCGAGCAGTTCTGCGAGCATCATGTCACCTCGAGAATAGGGATAATTGGGCCGCACTGGGCGGGGTGGGTTTGGGATCATCTTTCTTGGGCGAGACTCCCGCCTTCCGTGGTCCCTTGTATTCCCAAGCGGAAAGGGGCAGGTATATTTGCTCCCCGTAGCCACGGTTAAAGCGAGTGCCTTGTTTCCAGATAAGCGAAATCGGAGCGCAGTAGCGCGCGCCCGATTCCAAGGCTTTCACTTCTACCTTTACGGCATTGCTTCGCTCGGCATCTTTGAGCGATTTGATATCAAAGGCAATAGCAGGGGGACTGGTGAGGAAGTGAGCAGCCTTCAGAGTCTTGTGAAACGTGTCACCTGATACGCTGCCAATCCTATGACCGGTTTCCGAATAAATCGGGATTGACTTTCGAGAGCGGGAACGGTTAAAATTCTTGCGCATCATATGCTCCTTTCGTATTGAACGCGCCGCCCGTCGCCACGGGCGGAACGCGTTTAAGTAGGTTGGGTTTGAGTGTTGTCCCTGGCCGGGGAGGGGGAGAGAGTCTCTGCCGGCACTTCTGGACAATCGTCAGCAGGTAATAGACCATGTCTCTGCAACTCCTTCCGAAGGATAAAAACCGCCTGGGAACGACTGTCACGACATTCTCGCTCAGCCAGGGTATAGAGAGCTTCAAGTTCACTTTCTTGAACAATCAAGGTTAGTCTTGCCATTTATCAGCCTCCAGGAATCAAAACGCCGGGTTACAGAATCGTAACCCGGCGGGCAAATCATCTAAAAATCAGTGTAAATCAAACAGAAATCAAGTTAAATCATTTGTTTGATTTATCCTTTCGTGGAGTTGCTATTCCAAGGGCTTGGCGGTCCCGTGTTACCGTGGGTATGCTTACCCCTAAATTCGAAGCTATTTGATCAACCTTCCATCCTGCTTGGGAAAGTTCTTTTACTCTTTCGCGCCGCTTTGCAGCCCTTATATCTTGTCCCTTTGGCAAGGTGGCTTTTACAGACTCGAGTAACTTGTCATCCGGGAATTGATTGGGCTCGTCGATAGCGACTGCGCCAAACTCCTTGGAAAACCTTTCCCAAAGAGCGTCAAAGTGAATGGAAAGCCCTGGCCAAATATCATCAGTAGCACATAAACCAGTCACTTTAACGCGATTGATTGGCTCGGTCAGAAGCTGTTTACACTCAAACGACAGGAGAAGTCCCTGACGCTCCAGTCTCATTTTTTCTTCAGTTACTACTTGGTTTGTTGTAGCATCTAAAATAGTGGCCTCTGGTACGATGGCTTTTACCCATTCTTTCACTTGACCAAATAGAAAAACGCTGTAAGGGGTTCGTTTTACTCCAAAGTCTTGGGAGTCTGTATCAACAAGACCCCACCGTTTAACATCATGGATGAAAACATCAAACATATTGCTTGAAAAATCTCTAGCCAAGTGTATTTCATCAAACAGCCAATTCAACACATAATCTGGTGTTGTATTATCAACCAAACAAACTCTTTTTAATTGGGGGTAGAAAAATTCTGTAACCTCGGGCATATTTGCATCCTAAACAAAAAAGCCGCCTGCCAGAAAAGCAGACGGCGTGCAAATATGCTATACTTTGCGCGTCAGCCGCCTTTTTCGGCTAGACCATCGTCCCGGGCGTGACAGCGCCGCGGGGCGGTTTGTTTCTTAAGAGTCTATCATAAATGCAAAATGAGTGTTCTAAAAGTGCAAATCTACCGGTGAGCCTTTCGCATGCGCAGCCATCAAGTCATCATTCGTCTGGGCTAGATAGCGCCATAAGACCTGCAGGTCGGCATGTCCCATCAGCCTTTGTAAGGTGATCAAGTCGGTTCCAGCTCGAAGCATATTGATTGCAAAGGCGCGCCTGAAAGCATGGATCTCCGGTTTGGTTATGCCGGCTTTTTCGGCTCGCCGCCTGACAACGGTATTCAATCCTTCGTAACTCAATCGTTCGATATCCTTGGTAACGAACAGGGCAGGGGTATTATCAACTCTCGTTTTCAAGCTGGCCCGCAAAGCCCGCCGCGCTTTTCTCCCCAGGAAAACACTTCTCTGTTTATCTCCTTTGCCGTGCTTGATAATGATTTCACCAGTGACAGTGTTGACATCATCGCGGTTGACCGATAGCAGCTCGGTTGCCCGCGCGCCTGTATCCAGGAGCATCAAAAAGATTGCCTTATCCCTCAATCCGAGGGTGTCGTTATCGCAAATGTCTATCAAGGCATGCACATCCTCGAGCGAAACGGGGGGCAATAACTGCTTCGGCATTTTTGGCGCTTTCACCTTACGCAGTGGGTTGGACCATCCAACCGGCTCGAATTCAAATTCATACCAGCGGAGTAGAGCACGTACAGACCGATAAAAGACAGCCACGCCGCCGGCATTGTGGTTTGTCTCCTCGAGGTAGAGCAGGAATGCCCGAATGATATTCGGGGTGAGCTGTGTAACTTCTTTTACCGCTTGGGCATCTGCCCAGGCGATGAAGGTCTTCAGCGCCTGCCTGTAATATCTGAGAGTCGTGGGGGCACGCCCGCTTATCTTTCGGTCAAGCAGAAAGCCATCTACCAACACAGTGAGGTAGGTATCCTGTGAATTTGTGCTAATCGTTCGGTCTGTTATATTTGTCACGGCCAAACTCCAAAAGACCAATGTTCTGATTTCCCAAGATGATAGTCGCAAGTCGAAATCATCTAAAAATCAGGTTAGCTCAGGACGAAATCAAGTTAAATCAAACGCATTGCAACACAGCCCGACTTGAATTCTCGGGGCTGCCTGCAATTCTTGATAATCATCCGGTCTATTCGTAGTCGGCTGATCAACAGACAGGCTAAAAACCAGAACCTACAGGGAAACTCTGCCGATACACCCCCACATTTACCGAAATTTGACTTGAACACTCCCTGGTAATTTTTCGTAATCGTCAGGTCAAGAGTTCAAATCTCTTTGGTGGCTCAAGGCAGGGAATAGAAAAACAAGCCTCGATATTGGCTTTTTGAGCAAATGTGAGGATAGAAGCAAAGACAAAGAAGGGTGCGAAAGCCCCCTTTTTCGTTCCGATTCGGGTATTGAGTGCGCTTGAATTGGACAAACCTGTCAATAAAACTTCCTTTTTGAGCCAATTGTCAGGGGGTCCGTGTCCAAAGGGCCTGAAATTGAGGTGTGCCCCAGAATGCTGCATGGTACTGTCCCCAGAGGGTGTTGAAAGACCAGCGTTTGGTGTCGAGCCACCAGCGAGTGGGATACCGTCCGTGCTGGATCGAGCGTTTAAGGGAGAGTTGTGATGACCAGTTTTCAATCCAAAGACCCCCTGCATGGCATTACATTGGAAATGATGCTTACCCGGCTTGTGCAGCAATATGGCTGGCGCGAGTTGGCGAAACTCATCCCAATCCGCTGTTTTTACAATGAGCCAAGCGTCCAATCCAGCCTCAAGTTCTTGCGGCGCACACCCTGGGCGCGGAAGAACGTCGAAGAATTGTATCTGAAGTCGATTTCCAGGTGAGCAGCCTCCAAGCAAAAGACCCGTTAGAGAAAACAACACGCTTGAGAATCTCAATCGAATCAAGGCTTGAGAATTTGGCCGAAAAATATTATGATGCTTGAAGATGGCTTTTATAAAGCAAGCTGCCCAAACCAGCAAGGGAGCACAACATGGCGCTAAAAATATTGTCGATCGACGATGAACCCGCGATGACGCTGTTAGTCAGCATCCTGCTCAAAACCTATGGGATGGAAGTAATCGAGTGCAATTGGGGCAGCGAGGGTGTCGAATTGGTCCGCAGCGAAGCACCCGACCTCGTGCTGCTCGACATGATGATGCCGGGGATGAATGGCCTGGAAGTCTGCCAGGCGATCCGCGCTTTTAGCGCTGTCCCGATTATGGCTTATTCGGCGCTGAGCGACCCGGAACAGATCGAAAAGGCGCTGAAATCGGGTTTCAACGCTTACCTGGAAAAACCCTCCAGCAGCGAGATCCTGGTCGAGCGCATCCGTCAATTAACAGGACATGAGGAATAGCGCCCTGTTGCTGAAAGACAACTTACCGTTTTCCATCGGGCCAGGTAGCTGAAAAGCATGGAGCGGGCTTAGCCCCCCTGCCCGCGCTGGGTGGAAAACACTTGAATGCCGGGTGATCTTGCGAGCCCTTCGCTGCAATGCCTAAAAGTTGAGCAGCCCGCCCAAGGTCGTGAAAAGCAGGGGATTTGAGAAAGTCATGATTGATTGTCCAAGAATACTTGGCAGCATTATAATTCTTTAACCAGACAATTCAGCAACCACCTTAAAGCCTAGGGCTGTTTTGGAAATTCTCCATTCTATGTGAAGCCGGTCAGCCTATATTTATAAAAGTTGCGGGACAAGGAGAGCAAAATGTCCGTCAATCTGGGAATCTATGATTTTTTCGCCTATCTTGTGCCGGGATTAATGTACCTGGTTCTGTTCAATGATTTTTCGGCGCGTATGGGCTGGGGCGCTTACGACCTTGCCCAGGTGAACTCCCAAATCAGCATCGGGACAATTGGGATCGTGGCGCTATCGGCTTACGTCATCGGAAATATTTTCGACGTGTTTGCGCATTGGTTTTGTTTCAGCCTGCTGACGCGCAGAAGCATGCCCGAGGCTGTTCTCGAAAACCTGAAGCAACAATACCCGGATTTAAATATCGCCTACCGCCCGAAAGACTATCACCTGCTCTTCGTGCTCTTACGTGCCCGCAACCCAGGTTTCACCCAGACCATCGACCGTTTCGAATCCAACAGCATCATGCTGAAAAACATCTCCTTCATCGCTGCCCTGTTTTCCATCCTGCATCTGCCTGAATTATTCACCCACTTCAGCCTGCCGGGTTTATTACTCGTACTGGCAGGGGTGGCGGCTTGCTGGCTGGCTTATCGCGCCAGCAAGGCATATCACACCTGGTTCTTCCTGGATGTCTTCCAGGCCTCGTTGGAATACGGGCTAAGCACCGCAGAAGTCATTCAAAACGAAAAGCCAAAGCAGCCAAACTAATGCAGAAGCCTATGAACATGGATAACAACAAAAGGGATTTGGTCAACAACGAGAAACTGCGGCTTCAAATCAGGTATCACCCCAATTTCCACGCCTGGTATGAATCGCGTTCAGCGCATGCCAGGATGGTTTTTGAAATGCTGATGGAAGACGATGCCACGCCTGAGGCAATCGAGGCCGCCCGGGAGGCCTCAGATGAAGATTGGGACGATAATGATTTCCTGCATGTGTTGGGCGGCGGCAACCCTGACCCCATGGTAGCGCTGGCCCTGACCAATGTTGTGCTGGACTTTCTCAGGGTCGAAATCGAAAACCCGGAATAAACCTCAGCCCGGTTGGAGCTAATCACGTGGACGCCGAAACCGAGGGCCTGCAACTACGGGTCCTTACCGGCTTATAGATAATCCTTCAACTGCCGCGCCCGCCTGGGATGCCGCAGGCGGCGCAGCGCCTTCCCTTCGATCTGGCGGATGCGCTCGCGCGTCAGGCCAAACTTCTGCCCAACCTCCTCGAGCGTGTAAGCCATACCGTCATTCAATCCAAAACGCATTTGCAAAATGCGCGCCTCGCGGGGAGAAAGGGTGGAGAGCACCTCTTCCAGTTTTTCTTTGAGCATGGATTGGTAGGCGCTTTGCAGGGGTGTCGGACTGAATTCATCTTCGATGAACATGCCCAACTCTGACTCTTCATCATCTCCCACGGGGCTTTCCAACGAAAGCGGCAGCCAGGAAACCTTGAGAATCCACTGGATTTTGGTGACACTCAAATTCATCTCAGCCGCCAATTCCTCATTGTTCGGCGTGCGTCCCAATTTCTGCTCCAACTCATGAGTGGCTTTATACAGATGACGGATGCGGTCAAGCATATGCACCGGGACACGCACCGTGCGCGCCTGGTCTGCGATCGAACGCGAGATCGTCTGGCGGATCCACCACGTGGCATAGGTCGAAAACCTGAACCCGCGCTGGTAATCGTATTTCCCGACCGCTTTCATCAACCCCAGATTACCTTCCTGGATCAAATCGAGAAAAGCTATCCCGCGTCCCATGTAACGCTTGGCAATGCTGACCACCAGGCGGGTATTGGCCTTGATCAAATGCTCGCGTGCTGCCTGCCCATCGGCGACAGCCTGTTCCAGATCTCGACGGCTTTCCAACGGCAGGCGGGGCTGCTGGAGCAGTTCGGCAACCGCCTGCTTGCCAGATTCAATCCGTTTGGCAATTTCCAATTCTTCGGCCTGGCCGAGCAATGGGACACGGGCCATTTCCTTGAGATACATCCCGACGCTATCTTCGTAGGCCACTCCCTCAACCGGGTTTGCCCAGGATTCATAACCAGGCTCCAGCGGCATAGTTTCATCCGCGGGCAGGTCATAATCCCCTTCGGCATCCAGGATGTCGACGCCCCGGCGGCGCAAGACCGATAAAATAACAGACAGCCGCTCCGTATCGAAATCCGGCGCGGCCTCCATCAAATCGTCTGTGGTTAAATACCCTTGCACACCCGCTTTTTCAAGCAGGACACTGAGGACTTCGTTGCGATGCTTACGCCCAGTTAATACCACGTCTGTCCTCCTGCAATGTTTTTGCGCCGGAACCCAAATCTTCTGCTATTGGGGCTGGTCTTGGTCCGCGCGTTTTTCCAAAAGGTCTTTCAACACCGAAAACGGACTGTCAATCTCATTTCGGTGTCCGCAATCCTTTTCGTTCAAATTCTGACCACATTCCATGCACAGACCCTGGCAATCTTCCCGGCAAAGCGGCTTGATCGGAAATTCCAGCAGGGCAAATTCCCGCACCAGCGGCTGCAAATCGAGATGGGCATCCTCGGGAACCAACAGCCCAGATTCGGCAACATTTTCAGGTTTGAAGGCATACAACTCGGTAAATTCCCACACGAGGCGTTGTTGGTATTCGCGCAGGCAGCGCACACATTCGAGCGTGGTATCTCCGCCGAAGTTCGCGCGAACAACCAAGCCCTGCGGCGTGCGACCAACCCTGGCAACCCCCCGCACGTCAGTCATCTCAAGATCTTCGTCTTTGTAGATAGGGAAAGAAAACTCGAAATCGCGGCTGTAACCAATCGACGCGTTGATAATAAAACCGACGTTCAACCGCAGGGGTTTGCGAAGATTAGCCACAGTGCTCACTTTTTGGAACGAATTTTTGGAACGCAAAACTACCTTCGTCAATTTATGCGTTCATTTTAGCACGCGCGAATCACGAAGTCAACAGGTTTTTCGTATAATTAAGCACTTGTTTTACAAATTTGTTTCACAGTTGAGGGAAACATGGCCGCCCAAAGCCTTCGGGCTGGTTTCAGGAAGAGCGGTCGACGATATAGCGGGCCAGGTCCACCAACGCATCACGCTCGATGGAGGCGGGAAATGACTCAATTGCCTGGAGCGCCTTCCCGATATGCTCAACCGCTTCGTCCATGGCGTGCCTGACAGCGTTACCCGCCTGGATGGACCTGACCAGCGTTTCCATCCTTTCGGTATTGCCCCAGCCGCCGCTGGTCAGCAGGTTTACTTCCGCGTCGTTGGGATGACTCTCGGCATAATAAATCGCCGGGAGCGTCACCAGCCCATTCAGCAGGTCAGAGCCGACCGGCTTGCCAACCGTCGCCTGTTCGCCGGTGAAATCGAGGACATCATCCATAATCTGGAAAGCCATGCCCGTTTCATAACCGAAGGTTTTCAATGTCTGGCGCACGGACTCGTCTTCCGAGCCGATCATCGCGGCGGCCAGCGCACTCATCTCAAACAACGAGGCCGTTTTGGCGTAGATACGGTCATAATAGTTTTTCCGGTCAACAACCCCGCGCGCCGAGAACAACTGGGTCAGTTCCCCGTTGACGATGACCGTCAGGGTTTCGGCAAACAGTTTCATCAGGGGTAAATGATCAGTCTCGGCGGCCAGCTTGGCGGCGCGCCCAAACAAAAAATCACCAGTCAGCACGGTCGCCGCCGGAGACCAGCGTGCATTAAGCGTGGGAATCCCCCTGCGCAGCAGCGAACCGTCGATCAGGTCATCATGAACCAACGTGGCAGTGTGGAGCATTTCCACCGCCGCACCCAGCGTGACCATTTTTGCATGATCAGCGCCTAACATTTTCCCAATCAAAACACCCAGCGTGGGGCGAATACGCTTCCCCCCTGCTGACATGAGATGTTCAAGTGCGGCGCGCACATCCGGGTGGTGGCCTAAATCGGCTTGGGCGCGCATCAGTGTTTCTACTTGTTTAATATCGTCCTGTACAGGTGCAAAAAATGTAGTTGCCAAGATCAGCCTCCCCAGACAAAGAGCCGCTGCGCGTTCGCTGTGGTGAATGCGGCGATCTCTTCCGGGTTTCGTAAATGGATTTCTGCAATTTTATCAGCAATATGGCCCACAAAAGCGGGTTCGTTGCGGCGCCCCCGCTGGGGCACGGGGGCGAGAAAGGGCGCATCTGTTTCGATCAGCAAGCGCTCCAACGGGATGGTCTTGACCAACTCGCGCCTGGCCTGCGCATTTTTATACGTCACCGGGCCGGTAACACCAAGATAAAAATTTAGATTGACAACTTTTTCTGCCGTTGACTTATTCCCGCTAAAGGAGTGTAACACACCCGGGCGCTCCGCAAGCGGATTATGATCCACCCGCAAGCTTTGGGTCCATTTCCCCAGGATTTCGATCAAATCCTGGGCGCAGTCCCCGTCTGGGGCGTCGTTCGCTTCCCGCAGGTGGATCACCACCGGGAGCCGGAGTTCCGCCGCCAGCGCAAGCTGTTCCGCCAGCACCGCACGTTGGTGGTCGTGCGGGGCCTCGTTCCAATAGTAATCAAGCCCGATTTCACCGATAGCCACCACCTTATGGAGTGCGGGAGCAAGCTCCTGCTCGTGTGGCAAGCCACTCGACTCAAAAAAAAGCTTTTTTAGCCGCTCTTTTGAATCGTCATCCCAACTTAACGAATCATTCGGGTGCACGCCAACTGCGGCGAACAAGTTCGGGTGGCTTTCAGCCAGTTTAACGGCGCGCAGGCTGGAGGTCAGGTCAATTCCCGGAATCAGGATGCGGGTCAGGCCCGCCGCCCAGGCGCGCACCAGCACTTGGCCGCGATCGGCGTCGAATTGTTCCAAATCTAGATGACAATGAGTATCAGTCAGATTCATAGGAAAAGTGACAGTCACTTTGGCCCACTCCGCTATGCCACGGAGTGCTTCGCAAAAGTGACTGTCACTGAACTACTTGATCCCGGCCACTTTCAATCCATCCTGCAAAATCGCATCCACCCTATCTGCGTGCATGGTTTCGCAGTAGACGCGCAGGATCGGCTCGGTACCGCTGAAACGGATCAGCAGCCAGCCGCCATCCTCGAGTCTGAACAGGAAGCCGTCAATGGTGACCAGTTCGGTCACTTTCAGGCCGCCGAGGGTCAGAGGGCCTGCTTCCAGGATGGTTTTTTCGCGGGCGGCGCGTTCACCGCTGAAAGGGCTGTCGATGCGCCCATAGAAATGCTCGCCAACCTTGTCGAATAACATCTGGAGCAGTTCGGTGGGTTTTTTGCCGGTGCGCACCATGAAATCGAGGAAATACAACCCGGCCAAGATGCCATCGCGCTCAGGCACATGCCCGCGGAAAGCATAGCCGCCGCTTTCCTCGCCGCCAATCAAGGCGTCGGTCTCGGTCATCTTGGGGGCGATATATTTAAAGCCTACACCGGTCTCATGAATGGGCACACCATACATTTTCCCGAGCTTGTTGAGCATGGTGGTGGTCGAGATGGTCTTGACGATCGGGCCGCGCAGCCCGCGCTGTTCGAGCAGGTAAAAAGCCATCAACCCATAGACGCGTAACTGGTCAATAAAGTGACCGTTCTCATCGCCAATCCCCAGGCGGTCAGCATCGCCATCGGTGACAATCAGCACATCAGCATGGTTGTCGAGCGTGGCTTGCAGGCCTACATCCACATTCGGCTGGATGGGTTCGGGACGCTTCATCTCAGGGAAGCTTGGGTTACGAACATTATGGATTTCGATCACTTTGGTCTTGCCGCCGCCAATCAGGCGCGGGAACCAGCCTGCGCCGTTGCCCCACATGGCATCGGCCACCACCGTCAGCCCGGCGTCTTTGATGGGCTGCAAGTCGATCAGTTTCTGGAGGTGCTTGATATACGCGGGAGCCGGATCAAATTTGACGATCAGGCCCTGCTTCTCAGCAAGAGAGTAATCGATCTGCTTGACATTTTCGACAGAATCGGGGATACCCGCCTCGATCAGTTTTAAGCCGTCTGGAGCGATTGCGCCACCGGTCTCGTTGCGAACCTTGAAACCGTTGTCCCCGGGCGGGTTGTGGCTGGCAGTAATGTTGACAGCCCCGCCAGCCTTTTGATCGACCACCGCAAAGGCAATCACCGGCGTTGGCGTCGCGCCATCTGTCAAGTAAACTTTCAAGCCATTCCCGGCCAGCACTTCGGCCGTGGCGGCGGCAAAATTCTCGGAGCCAAAGCGCTTGTCGTAACCAACGACTACCCACTGCCCGGCTCGGCCCTGCGCAAGCATGTACGAGGCAAAACCCTGTGCCGCGCGGCGGACGTTATCGAAGGTGTATTCCTCAGCAATCACCCCGCGCCATCCATCTGTGCCAAATTTAATTTTAAAAGCCATGTTCTCTCCCAGATTCTAAGCTGACTTCGGCATTATATCAGCATCTGGCTTGTGAAGTCGAAGAGCCTCAATTCAATCAGAAAACAGGGTTTGCAAGTTTGTTGCTTGCAAAAAGTGAACGTTAACGGTATCCTACGAAGGCCGCATCACATTTTCATCCAACAACCGTGAGGAGCCAATCATGTCCTATTTCGCAAAGAAAACTATCTGGATTTTTTGTATTCTGACGCTGCTTGCGCCTTTTAGCTCCGGGTTCACCACAACTTCGGGGCTTTCTGCTTCATCCGGAAAGCAGATTGTTCTTCTGCTTGATGACCAAACCCTCAAATTCACCTCGGTGAAAATCGAAGGCTATAATCAAAATTTTGAGTGGAAAACCTGGTCGAAGCAAGATGCGGCTGGTTTTAAAATGGCGTATACCAAGAATTGGTGGTGGGCTGAGAACTTTGTCCGCATCAACCTTGTCATCCAGGACAGCCAGACCAAACAATCTTATACCAAAACCTGCCTGATTGACGTACTTGAACAACCCAAAGATTCGCCCAGAGTTGAGATCATGTACAACAGGTCGAGAGGCTGCATTGGCGGCAATGCCGGGAATGCGCAAGATCCCATCCAGAAGGCAATCAAGCCGGTGCGCGATTCCTTTGCGACCGTGGCAAAATTCACGGCCGGTCTGCAGGCAGATTTCAAGCAGGATGTTTTTGAAAAGGTCTTTATGGAGACGCTTTACATTGAACTAAATGTGATCGGTTGTGTTGGTGGTGTGGCCCTGGCCTTTCAAACCGGCGGATATTCTTACGCCATTGCCAAGCCGATTGTCACAAAAGCCTGCTGGACGACCGGTGACAAAATGATGAAGCTCTTTGTCAAACCCTGAGTCTCATCTCAAGACACTGATTTTGACAGGCGCGCAAACAGCCTCCCGTTTTCAGGGAGGCTGTTTGCGCAAAAGCAACAAGGGATCTTTTTATACCGCGGCAAGCGCGCGCAGCAAGCTGCCGACACCAAACCACTCGTCGCCATTGGTCCAGAGCAAATAGCCCAGTCCGCCGCAAACGGAACAGCAGCAGCAGAGCAGCAGCAAAACCACAACAATGATGATCATCGTTCGGTTGCTCTTCGGTTCAGCAGCTTGGGATTGTGATTCAAAGCCAGGGGTCGGGGTTTCCATAATGTTTCTCCTCCAATTAGGATGAATTAGACGCGCGCATTTGAACGCCGCCACAGCCACCAGATAATGAAGGCTGTAAAGCTGACGAACATGCAGGCGACAATGACCGGAACAATCACCGCCAGAATGGACATAACGGTGGAGATGACATCTTCGGCGATGCTGGCTGGAATGTTGCCCGCGCCACCCGTGGTGGCCGTGACTGCCGGGCGAAAGAGACCGGCTTTCGCCACATGGACACTGCCCGCAATCAACAAACCGCAAGCCAGCGAAAGCACCGGGCTGACGTCGGTCAGCACCTTGGCCGAGGCGGCAAAGACGATGGCCCCGGCCACCGGGCGGATAAAGGTCTGGAGCAGGTCGTTGATATGATTAACAGCCGGAACTTTATCGGCCAGGAACTCGATAATGATTAACACCCCCAACAGGATAATGATCCAGGGGTTGGCGAGCAGATCATAAGGGGTACTCAGTTTGAACCAGTCAGTATAATGGGCGATGACCGCAATGGTAAAGAGCGGGATGTAAGCATTCAGCCCGGCGCTGGCCGAGAGACCAAAGGCAGAAAAAATACCCAGCAGAAGTTCCATGTAAAAATTATACTCCCAAATCTGAGGCGTGTTTAGCCCAGCGGAAATCCGCCCCAGGTGCGAGTCAGCCAGAAACGGAAGACGTCGATCAGCGTGATCTGGAGCAGGGCAATCGTCAACCCGGCCAGGATCGGCAGCCAGGCCTGGCCCAGGGTCAGGTAGGTGTTTTCCTGGCGCATGAGCATCGTCCACAACATGCCGTAAACCAGTGTAAGCAGGAGCAGGACGCCGCCAGCGCTGATCAGGGCTGCCGGGTAGAGCACCAGCGGCCATTCAGGCAGAATCAGGAGATTGAGCAACCCGGTCAGGGCAACCAGTAGCCCGAAATCGCGGGGCTTGCCCAAAACCGGCTGGTTGTCCCAATCTTTCCAGAACGTCTGGTTCAAGGAGACAAAAATCGCGACCGCCATCCCCAGGCCAACCCCGGAACCCGTGAACAGGCGCAGGGTCTGGTTGGGTGCGTAGAGGTTCGGGATGAAATCCAGCCGTCCGCCATAAGTGGTTTTCATCAGGAATAAATAAGAATTGCCCCCATCCACGGCAAAAGCCAGCCCAAACAAGATCAGGATGGCGATGACCCATTTGGGCGGCGTCCCCGCGCTGCGGTGGGCAGTCAGGCTCAGGAAGACGAACCCCAAGACCGCCCCCAGATACATCCCTGAGCAGCGCGCGCAGAGCGGCAGTTGGTACCCATTGGCATGGAAAGAGCGGGCGTCAAGCCGGTGGCAGACAGCATAACCGATGGCATCGGCTTTGCTCAAAATACCCGGCGGAGCAATGTAGAGAAAAGCGGCCACAATTGCAAGCGCGGCGAGCGGCACGAGCCAGTTGGAAAGTTTTTGTGCAGCTGAGAGCAGGCGATTTCGCATTGGCTCATTATATGGAAAAGCGCTTCGAAAGGCAAGCGCGGGAATTTTGGAGTATGATATTAATTGGAGGCTTCATGAAGTCTGGCTGGATTGTACTTTCCTTGGGTTTTTTCCTGACCGCCTGCGCGGCTACCGGGCCGGCAGCACCTTCTGCCACCGCAGCGCCAAGCCGGACGTTGACCCCGCTTGTGACCGTCACCTTGACTGCAACGGTGACACCCTCCCCGACTCCGACCGCCTCGCCCACACCCGGCTATCCCACTGACGGTTATGGCCCGTCGAACTTCCCCGTAAACATCAACCCCCTGACAGGGCTGAAGGTGGAAAATCCATCCATTTTGGACCGGCGGCCGATGATTATCAAAATAGCCAACCTGCCGCGCGATTACCGTCCGCAGTGGGGACTTTCGAAAGCTGACCAGGTTTTTGAATATTACATCGAGGAGGGCACCACCCGTTTCGCCGCAGTTTTCCTGGGGCAGGATGCCAGCCTGGTTGGCCCGATCCGTTCAGGGCGCTTCTTCGACAACCACCTGATCGCCATGTACAAAGCCAATTTCGCCTTTGGGTCTGCCGATTACCGCGTGCGGAATTTGTTATACAACGAGTCTTATGCCGACCGGCTGGTGGTTGAATCGTTCTGCCCGCCAATGTGCCGCTATCAACCCGATAGTCTCAACTATTTAATGACCAGTACTGTGGACTTAACCTCTTATATCAACAATCGCCGGGTGGCTGGCGGCAATGGGAGACAAAACCTGGAGGGTCTCTGGTTCAATCGCTTGACCCCACCGGAGGGCAAACCCGTCAGCCGCGTTTTTGTGCGGTATTCCGCTGCCATCTACAACCGTTGGGATTATGAGCCTGGGAGCGGCAAGTATTATCGTTTCTCAGATCTTGAAAACGACTTCGAGAATGGGAAAAACGAGGTCTATCAACCCTTGACTGACCGCCTGACAGATGAGCCGATCAGTGCCGACAATCTGGTTGTGCTGTTTGTGCCACACGCCTACATTCTGCGCGACCCCGAAATTGTGGATATTATCGTTTCCGGACCCGGGAAAGCCAATTTGTTCCGCGACGGCCAGGCGTTTGAGCTGCGCTGGTTCCGGAATGCCAAAGACCAGATTTTGACCCTGGCTGGAAAGGACGGAGAGTCTTTCCCGCTCAAACCGGGAAATACATGGTTTGAAGTTATGGGCACATCGACCAAGCTGGAAAACACGGGGGTAGATTGGCGCTTTACATTCAAAATCCCTTAGCAAAGCGCGGAACTACACTTTTCCAAAATCCGCCGGGTTGGAGGCAGGCCGTCCAGCCATGCCAAACAGCCACAAGAGAATGGAATTTGGCTGGATGAAAACGATGTAGGTGAAGACGGGGATGAGAATCGCGAATGGAAAAGCGATCAAGTAGCCGTAAATGCTCTCACCCATCAGCGCGGCGAGTTTGCGTCCCAGGTGAAACTGCACGGGGGAATGAAAAATGAGCACAATCAGGGATATTTTTCCATAATACTGGAAAGCTCTCGAGGCCCAGCCGCCCCATTTCTCAATCCATTGCGAAAGCGACATCACGAACACAATCCCGGCCAGCGCCTCAAGCGTGTTAAAAACCGGCGACTCGTAGACACGAAAGTTCAGGCCGAGGGTGGCAGGAAAAGCCAGATTCAGGGCAAGCATGATGACTCCAGAGACGACCAGCACCCAGAGCGGCGAGAAAACTTCCATGGGAATGCGGTTGTAGACTTCGCGCCCCAGGAGAAAGAAAAATCCACAGACCAGCACAAGATCGAGGCTGAAAGGCAAACCATTGAGTTCCAGGTTGCGTCCGAAAAGCGCCAGCCTCAAAGGCATGAACCAGTTGATGGTCAGGATGCCCACTGCCAGCGTCAGCAGGAGACCGAGAAACATCGTCCAGGCCGGGAGGCGCTTGAAAATGATATAAAAACCAAAGGCGAACAGGTTGATGGCAAACAAGATCGGCAGGAACCAGATCTGGCTCCAGTACAGCTCCAGGTAGTATGAATTTCCATAGAGGGCTTTCGCAATCCTGACGAGAGCGGTGGACAATCCCAGGGCCTTGTCATAAAACACCGAGACGAAATAAACCAGGAAAACAGTGAACAGGTAAGGCTTGAGCAGGGAATCAAAGCGCCGCTTGAGCAGGTCCAGGAAACGGATCTCCGGTCTAAAGAACACGCCCGAGAGAAAGAAAAAGAGCGGCATGTGGAAGGAATAAATCAGCCTGCCTAGAAAGAGCACCGCCGAATTCTGCACATGGTAATTGGCCTCGGCCAGCGTGTGCCCCAATACCACCAGCAGGATGCCAATCCCGCGAGCAATGTCGATGTAGGCAAGCCTGTTTTTGGTCATACACTTCTCCGGTAAGAGAATTTACTCGCCAAACACAAACGTCGGCAGGCCGGTGACATCTGTCTGGAGGCGGAACAGGGCTCCCGAGGCCGGGTAGGCTTCCAAATCGGCTGCGCTCAAGCCTTTGCGGGCCGAGGTGACGTAGAGTTCGTTTTGTTCCGGGCCTCCAAAGGCGCACGAGGTGACATTTTTGGCCGGGATGGGAATTTTTTCGACAAGCGCACCGGTGGCCGGATTCCAAACCGTCAGCGCCGCCCCGCCCCAGAGCGCCACCCAAAGGTTCCCAGCGTAATCGGAAGTCATCCCATCTGGCCAGCCCAACTTGGCGGGGATTTTTACGGCCACACGCGGGTTGGCAATCCCGCCACTGCGCAGATCGTAATCAAAAGCCAGCACTTTGCGCGTGGGCGTATCAATGTAATAGAAGGTTTTATGATCCGGTGACCAGGCCAGCCCATTCGAAATCCGCACACCGGTCAGCAGGGTTTTGAGGGAACCATTCGGGCTGAGGGAATAGAGTGAGCCGCTGGCATCCACTTCAGCGTTGTCCATCGTCCCGGCCAGGAAACGCCCATCGGGGCCGCATTTGCCGTCGTTGAAGCGATTCCCGAGCCTGTCACGCTCCGGGTTGGACAGGAAATCCAACCTGGCAGATGGAAGATCCGAAAGGCCACCCTGGGCATCCAGGCGCAGGACAGCCAGCCCATCCTTCAGCCCGAGGATGAGGTTCCCGTCCACTGCGGGGGCGACACAACCAAGCGGCTGGCCCAGGTTAATGACCTCATCCTGGCCGTTTTGGGGGTCGAAAATGTGCAAAAGGCCGTCCAGGATATCCACCCAGTAGAGCCGCTGTCGGGCAGAATCCCAGGCCGGGCCTTCCCCAAGGAAAGCCCGGGCCTCGACCAGAAGTTGAGGGGCGGAGAGTTTCATGAAAGCCAATCGCGTTTGTAGAAAATGTAAATGGCAATGGCAGTTAGCGTTACTGAAACCCCAAGCACAAACAGGAACGCCAAGGGTTGGCCTTCACCTGGCAGACTGACGTTCATCCCATAAAAGGACGCGACGATGGTCGGCATGTTGAGCGCAATGGTGAGAGCCGCCAGGATTTTCATGACGCCGTTCAGATTGTTCGAGATGATACTGGCAAAGGCATCCATCAGGCCCGACAGGATTTCGGTGGCGATTTTAACCATTTGAATGGCCTGCTGGTTTTCGGTCAGCACGTCTTCGAGCAAGTCTGTATCTTCTTCGTACTGGGTGAACATTTGCATGCGCTGCAAGCGTTCCATCATCAATTCATTGGAACGCAAGGCTGTGGAAAAGTAAGTCAGGCACTTCTGGTATTTGAGCAGTTCGAGCACTTCGCGGTTGCGGGTTGATTTCTCTAGGCGATCTTCAATCGCCTCAGTGGTTTTATTAATTTGTCGCAGCAGGGCCAGATAGCGGTTGGCGGTTTCGAGCATGAGATAAAGCGCAAAACGATATCGTTTGGCGGTTTTCAAACCGCGATATTTGCCATTGTGCAAGATGCGGAGGACTTCATTTTCCTGTTTGCAAATGGTCACAACGCAGTTATTCAAGAGCAGGATGCCGACCGGCATGGTGCTATAGGGGATATCGGCCTCGGGGCCGTTTTCAAACGGGATGCGCAGCAAGATAAAGGTGTAATCATCGTCCCGTTCGGCGCGAGCCATTTCATCGATATCAAGCGAGTATTGTACATAATCCGGGTGAACGCCCCACTCTTCGAGCTGGCTGATTTCCTGCGGTGTGGGATCGACGACATCGACCCAGCACCCGTTGATGAATTCTTCCACGCATTTCAGGCCCTGCTCAGTGTTCTTAAAAATTGTCAACATAAGCGCTTCTCCTTATTTTCTATGTTGAGGGAGGGCGCTTCGAGGCGCCCGTCGTTAAATCAGCTTCGCCAGCACTGGGAGGCTGGCTGTCTGCAGAGCCTGATCGGTCGCCTTCTTTAGACATCGTCTTTTCCTCCTTTCCAAGATTTTTCATGACCCTTCAATTTTACGACTTAACAGACGAAGTCACAACCTTATGGTTACCCTTCAATTTTGAAATTTTTCGCCGCAGCCTGTCTCCCCGACCCAGAGGCAAAAAGGCCAGATTGACCATTGACATTTCAGAACATTTGTTCTATTATGATGTCAGCGTTTCTTCTTTCGTTTGGAAAGTTCAAGGAGCAAGACATGATCCACTTTTCTTCCACCCAATTACTTAACAAGTTCCGCAAAACGAGCCTGCAGCGCGGAACAGTCTTTGGCGCCATCTTAGTGGTAGCCTTGCTGGCCTTCGAGGTCTTCAACTACTCCACCACCGATTTCGCCCTGACCGACCTGCTCGGCGCAAACCTGACCTTCGCAGGCCTGCGCTGGGCCACCATCTTATCAGTCGCATTCTGCGGGATCGACTTTGCGGGCATCGCGCGCCTGTTCACCCCCCAGACCGAAGCCTCACAGGAACCCGCCGAGGTCTGGTACCTGTTCGGCGCCTGGGTGCTGGCTGCCGCCATGAACGCCACCCTCACCTGGTGGGGCGTGGCCGTTGCCATCAGCGGGCATACCGCGCTCGGCTCGGCCATCATCGGACGCGAAACCATGCTCAAAGTCGTCCCGGTTTTCGTGGCGGTGATGATCTGGGTCATTCGCATCCTGATCATCGGGACTTTTTCGATGGCTGGCGACAGGCTCTTCTCAATGGCGGACTCAAGAGCTTCCAACCGCGCCGCCCAATCCCGTTTCGACGCGGGCCGACCCGTCAATCAACCCTTGGCCGCCAACCCGAGGCCGTTCCAAAAGCCCCAGCCGCAAAACACCTACCAGCGCTCCACCCGGCCCGAGCCGACCTACCAACCGGTGGGCATGGCAGCCAAGCCACGAGATGAAGACCCGGGAACCTGGCGGTAAGCGCGGCCAGCAGGAAATCGCAATTTGTAACCACAGATATAAAGAAACAGACTTCCGCAGCCGGTCTGACCGCAGAAGTCTGTTTCTCAAACCTGGGCTACCCTGACCCGCGGACGCTTGACCAACCGCCCCCACCCTTCGACAAGCTCAGGAACCAGGCCAGCCCTGCCCGGTCTAGCTGACCCTTGTGCCAGGCGCGGACGTGTTTCAGCGTTGCAAAGGTCAGGCCTACAACGAACGAAAGCAGCAGCACGGTCAAGCCTAAGGGACGGGCAAGTCCCGGCCAGAAGAGCAGGCAGACCAGGCTCGCCCAGCTCAGGTCCGTCAGCACCACGGGCAGACCCGTCCAGACAGATTTCTCCGGGAAATGAAAAAATAATGGCAGTTTCATCAGCAGATCCTTGATAGAAAATGGATGCCACAAGAACCCCGGTGATTGGTTTGCACGAGTAAAATTTTCCATCTTCACCAGGTAAGCGTCGCGGTCGTGAGCGGTCAAAATCAGGGTGGCCATTTCGGGGAAATTCGCACGCGCCCATCTTTCGATCTCAGCCGAGGGCCGCCCCGGCATTTTCAAGTCGAGCAAAAGCACCTGGGGACGCAACGCTTCCACCAGGGGTTGAACCTCATCCCCATTCTCGGCTTCGCCAACAAGCTGAATATCGGGCGCCGCGCTCAAAATCGTGCGAATGCCCGCCCGTGTGACTGCATGGTCATCTGCAAAAACCAAAGTGATCGTGGCATCCCTCGCCTGGCTGCGCACGGCTTACAGAAAAGCAAAGTCGCTCACGCCGAAATTCGGATGCGAAAGACTTGAAGTATGATATTATTTTCCAGCCGCGCGTTCGCTCGCGTAGGCCGCGCCGGGAGTGTTCCAGCACTGCCCGGCATTTATTTTAACCTATGCTTGGGCTTTATAAGCGCATTCGGGCAGGGAATAATCCCCGCCCGAATGTTGAACAGTGTGCGCTGAGAGGGACTTGAACCCTCACGCCTTTCGGCACATGGCCCTCAACCATGCCTGTCTGCCAATTCCAGCACCAGCGCAGGCAAGGACGTATTATAATCAGCTTCTTTGGCCTGTCAAGCAACAAATCTGATCATCACCTTGCGCAGGTTATCCAGTCTAAAATTATGCAGCTTAAAAACAAACCCATTATCATCGCCCTGGTTGTCGCGCTTGGCCTCATGACAGCGGCCTTTTTTTTCACCTCGTATACTCGGTATACTTCCCGGCAGGCGGTGCTTAACTATCTCAGCCAGAACACCGCGAACGTAGCCGTCGCCTGCCTCGACCCGACCAACCCCCAGGTTGATTTTTTTCACAACGGGGATGAGCCTTTCCCGCTGGGCTCGACTTTCAAGCTGGTCCTGCTGACCGCCTATGCCGAGGATGCAGCCGCTGGCCGGCTGGATCCCCAGGAAAATATTCCGGTCTCTGACCTGGAAAAATTCTATCTTCCCGGCACCGATGGTGGGGCGCATGAAGAATTTATCCAGGCGCGCGGCGCAGGAAACGCCAGCCTGAAATTGGATGAAGTTGTCGGCGGGATGGTCAGTTATGGCTCGAACGCCGCCACAGACTATCTTCTCTCGCGCCTGGAGGCGGTCGATTTCCCGAAACTCTACCTGCGCCTGGGGCTGGAACAGACCAGCCAGCCATTTTCTTTTCTCGGCCTATACCTGTTCATTAAAAACCACGAGACGGGGATGTACGCCGAAGAAGAACTGACCCCGGCTGAAGTCCTGGCCGAGCAATCCCGCCTGGAAAACCTGTTCGTCAACAACCCCGCCTGGCGTGCCGCCGAGGTCGATTTCATCCGCAAGCCGACGAATGCCGCGCCGGTCAATATCCAGAAGCAAGTCATCCACGCCTACGGCCTGCGCGGCAGCGCCCGCGACATATCCCGGATCCTGCTGGCCGCCTACGGTTATCATGCTGCGCTGCCGCCGGAAACCCAGGCCCTCATGCGCCAGCACCTCGAATGGCCCGCCCGAATGAACCCGGAGAACACCAAGGATTTCAAGACCCTGGCCTCGGCCAGCGGCGCCTGGCCCGGGGTGCTGACTTCAGCCTGGTACGCGCAAACGCCGGAAGGCAATCCACATCTGCTGGTTGTGCTCTATCGCGAGATGCCCGATGATTTCTGGAACACCTGGATTACGACCTTTACCCACCAACAGCTTGAAACGCTCGCGCTTGTCAACGGAGATTGCGCGCTCTTTTCCAACGCGCTCAAGTGAGCTACCAAAATGACCTCTCAAACAAGGAGCCTTGTATGATCCGAATTGTTCTGGACGCCATGGGAAGCGATACCCACCCGACCCCCGATGTGATCGGCGCCGTCATGGCCGCCCGCGAATACGGGGTGGAAGTTATCCTGGTCGGTGACGAAGCCCTGATCAACCCGGTGCTGGCAGCCCAAAACCCCGGCAGCCTGCCGATCCGCGTCGTCAACGCGCCCGAAATATTGAACATGGAAGCCAAAGGCGAGGCCCTGGCCTTCAAAGCCCGCCACAAAGACTCGCAAAATTCGATGGCCGTTGGCATCGACCTGGTCAAACGGGGCGAAGCGGAGGCCTTCGTCACCGCCGGGAACACCGGCGCGGCCTGGCTGACAGCCTTGTTCCGCCTGGGCCGCATCCGCGGGGTGGACAAACCCGCGCTGGCCCCCGTCTTCCCCACCGCAAAAGGCTCGTGCGTGGTGCTCGATATCGGGGCCAATCCCGATTGCGAACCCCAGAACCTGCTCCAGTTCGCCATTATGGGCAGTATCTATGCTCAAAAAGTGCGCGGCATCCAGAACCCAACGGTTGGGCTGCTCTCCAACGGCGAAGAAGAAGGCAAGGGCAATCACCTTGTCAAGGCGACCACCCCGCTCTTGAAGGCCTCCGGCCTGAATTTCTTCGGCAACGTCGAAGGCAAGGAAGTCATCGGCGGCGAAGTGGATGTGGCCGTCACAGATGGTTTCAGCGGCAACATTATGTTGAAATCGTCCGAAGCTGTGGCAAAGTTGATCATCGATAAAATCAAGGAAGCCATCAAAAACGGCGGGCCGCTGGCGCTGCTGGGCGGTTTGCTGGTCAAACCGGCGCTTGGCAAGATCAAGAAAATGCTCGACCCGAGCGAAGAAGGCGCAGCCCCTTTGCTGGGCGTCAATGGACTGGTTTTCATTGGTCACGGCCGTTCAGATGAAATCGCGATCAAGAATGCCATCCGGGTTGCCAAGAACGCGGCAGAATCAGGTGTGCTCGAAGCCATGAAAACCGGCATCCAGGAATCTCTGGCGAAAGCCAAGGCAGAGTAAAACCGATGGAAAGCTCTCCATATAAAAAGCTGGCGCAGGCGCTGGATGCCCTGCCCAACGGCTTTCCCGCCACCAAGGCTGGCACTGAACTGCGCCTGCTGGAAAAGCTTTTCACACTCGAAGAAGCCAGCCTGGCCTGCCAGCTCTCCACCCGCTTCGAAAGCGCGGAGGAAATTGCCTCGCGGCTGGGTGGTAACCCCACCGAACTGCGCCGCCAACTCAAAGGGATGTCGCGCCGCGGCTTGATCGAGGCCGGACGGGCAGAAAACGGGTTGGGCTACCGCCTGCTGCCCTTTGTGGTCGGAATTTATGAAATGCAAGTCGGCAGCCTCGACCTCGAACTGGCTCAATTGTTCGAAGCCTACTTTAAAGATACCTTTACCGAGGTGCTCAAGGTCCGCCCGCAAATCCATCGCGTCATCCCGATCGGGGAAAGCATCCGCAGCAACATGGAGATTCACCCATTCGAGAGCGCTTCCGGCCTGGTCAACGCGGCCCAAGCCTGGGGTGTGCTGGATTGCATCTGCCGCAAGCAAAAGGCGTTGATCGGCGAGCCATGCGAACACCCCCTGGATGTCTGCATGGTTATCGACCAGCGTCCGGGCGCTTTTGATAACAGCGAGATGATCCACGCCGTGAACTGCGAGGAAGCCCTCGCCACCCTGCAGCGCGCGGCGGATGCCGGTCTGGTGCATTCCGTCAGCAACAACCAGGAAGGGCTGCACTACATCTGCAACTGCTGCACCTGTTCCTGCGGCATCCTGCGCAGCATGGCCAGCCTGGGGATTGCGAATGTCGTTGCCCGCTCGGCCTTTGTCAACCAGGTCGATGAAACCCTCTGCAACGCTTGCGCTGCCTGCCTCGAGACCTGCCAATTCGAGGCCCTCAGCCTGGAAACCAGCCTGGTGATCGACAACCAGCGCTGTGTAGGTTGCGGCGTCTGCATCCCGGCCTGCCCCAGCGCAGCCCTGGGACTGGCACGCCGCCCCGAAGCCGAGATCCTGCCTGTGCCCAAGACCCTGGACGAGTGGGGCAGGTGGCGCACAGCCGCGCGCGATTGATCAAGATGCGTGGCACTTCTAATAACATGTATAATTGCGCCATTCCAACTCACCGAGGTTCCTGATGAATGTCCTGACACACGAAAAAAACATCCGCCGCAACGCAAAAATCGGGCAGTATACCAGCCTGGTAGCCCTGCTCATCCTGGGCGGCGGCATGTACGTTTCCTTCGTTTACCCCACCCAACTCTACATCTCCTTCATTTCCCTGACGGTGGGCTTCGTGCTTTCCCAGGTTGGCATCTATTTTGGCAACCGCTGGGGCCGCCGCCCGCGCGTGGACGAACGCCTCACCGCAGCGCTCAAAGGTCTGACCAAAGATTACACCCTTTATCACTTCCTGACCCCGGTCAACCACCTGCTCGTTGGCCCGGCTGGCATCTGGATTATTGAGGCCTACTACCAGCGCGGCACCATCGTTTATGAAGGTAATAAGTGGAAGCAAAAAGGCGGCGGATTGCTGCTGGGTTATCTCAAAATCTTTGCCCAGGAAGGCCTGGGCCGCCCGGATATTGAAGTCAAGGCGGACACCGAAAGCCTGGCCGAAGCCTTCAAAAAAGCGCTCGGCGATGGGCAGGAAGTCCCCCCGATCCACGCCGCGCTGGTTTTCACCGATGACCGGGCCGAAATCAAGGCTGACGAGGCCCCCATCCCGACTATAAAAATTGACCAGTTGAAAGAACTGATGCGCAAGACCGCCAAGCAAAACCCCTTCCCGGCAACGGAGATAAAACGCGTCACCGCAGTTTTGCCAGAAGAGAGCATCGCGTAGCTCAGGCAACAGCGTTCGGTCACCATTGGAAAACGGGAAGCCCTGGGTCGTGGCAAACGCCGGGGCTTCCATAATTTAAATCCGCTGCTAAGAAAAATGCGCAGAAGCCTAGAGACCGTTATATTTCGAACACCTGTTTCATGGTAAACTACCCCCAGCGCAGCTGAAACTGATCACTGATTACTGACACATGCACCGCGCTGCGGTGTGCAGTGCAGGTGAAACTGGAACTCATCATGACCTCGATTGTCTCCATTGATATTGAAACCACCGGCCTCGACAACAACAAAGACAGCATCATTGAAATTGGCGCGCTCCGTTTTAACGGCCACCGCGTCGAAGACGAGTGGTCGACGCTGATCAACCCCAACCGGCACATCCCCGAAGCCATCACGACCCTGACCGGCATCGACGACGGCATGGTGCGCCAGGCGCCACGCCTGGCTGATGTGCTCGAGGATCTGGTCAATTTTGTCGGCGGCTCTCCCGTCCTTGGGCAAAATGTGCGCTTCGACCTGGGGTTTTTGCAAAAACAACGCGTCTTGCTGCTGAATGACGTGGTCGATACCTACGAAATGGCCTCCGTCCTGCTGCCCAGCGCCAGCCGCTATAACCTGGGCGCACTCGGCCAGCTCTTGGGGATTCCGCTGCCCGCCTCGCACCGCGCCCTCGATGATGCCCGCGTCACACACGCCGTCTATGTTCGCTTATACGAAATGGCGCTCGAACTGCCGCTCGACCTGTTGGCCGAAATCGTCCGAAACGGTGAGCCGCTCGACTGGGATGGCAATTACGCCTTCCAGAACGCCCTGCGCCAGCGCGCCCGCGAACAGGCCAAGGGCAACCCCGCCGATAAGCGGGGCAAGACGGTCAAGCCGCAGATGGATGACGGCCCCATATTCGGCGAACCGGAGAAGGGCGGAAAAATTCCCTCCCTGGGTCCGGTTACAGAACCTCTCGCGCTGGATGTCGATGAAGTCGCCTCGATCCTCGAGTATGGCGGGCCATTTTCCCGCTATTTCGAATCTTACGAACAGCGCCCCGAGCAAGTCGAAATGCTGCGCGCGGTCACCAACGCCCTCTCATACGACGGCCACCTGATGGTCGAAGCGGGGACCGGCGTGGGTAAATCCTTCGCCTATCTCGTCCCGGCGGCTCTTTTTGCGATCCAGAACAATACGCGCGTGGTGGTTTCAACCAACACGATCAACCTGCAAGACCAACTGATCCAGAAGGACATTCCCAGCGTGCGCGAAGCCCTGGGGATCGAGCTGCGCGCCTCCGTCCTCAAGGGCCGCGCCAACTATCTCTGCCCGCGGAGGCTGGAAATCATGCGCCACAGCGGCCCCAATACGCTGGATGAGATGCGTGTGCTCTCCAAGATCCTGGTCTGGAGTTGGAACGGAGCCAGCGGAGACCGCAATGACCTGAACCTGAACCGCCCCGCCGAAAAAGACGCTTGGATGCGCCTGTCTGCCGAAGATGATGCCTGCTCTGCCGAAAACTGCGCCGGGCGGATGGGCGGCACCTGCCCATTCTACAAAGCCCGGCAGGCTGCGCAGGCCGCGCACATCCTGATTGTCAACCATGCCTTGCTGCTCTCGGACGTTGCCACCGGCTCGAAAGTCCTGCCAGAATACCAGTATCTCATTATAGATGAGGCTCACCACCTGGAAGGGGCCACCACCGGGGCGCTTTCTTTCAGGCTGTCACAAAACGACTTTGAGCGCATGGGCAGGGAAGTCGGTGGCGCATCGGGCGGTGTGCTCGGCCACCTGCTGACCGTCACGCGCGACGTGCTGCGCCCCACCGATTACGCCAAGTTGACCCAGATGGTGCATCGCGCCAGTGAAACGGCTTTCCGGCTGGATAGTTATTCCAAAGACTTTTTCTATGCCCTGAGCGAGTTCATCAGCATTCAGCGGGAGGGCCGCCCCAAGAGCCAGTACGCCTACCAGGAACGCATCTTGCCCCACAGCCGCACCTTACCCGGCTGGGACAATGTCGAAATCAGTTGGGGCACGGCGGGCGAGACCATGGTTCTGCTGATTAAAGGAATTAGCGAACTCTACAAAGCCGCCGCCGACCTGTATTCTGATGGCGTGGAAGAGCTTGAAGACCCTCTGGGCAGCCTCAGCAACCTGCTGCGCCGCCTGTCAGAAGCCGAAGCCGCCATCAGCGGCATGATCCACAAACCCTCGCCCGAAACCATCTACTGGATCGAAATCCAGCCAATGAACAACCGGCTGACGCTGAACACCGCGCCCCTGCGTGTTGGTCCGCTGATTGAGAAATACCTCTGGCATGAGAAATCCTCCGTCATCCTGACTTCGGCCACGCTGACCGCCGCCGGAGATTTCACTTATCTCAGAAACCTGCTCCTGGCCGACGAAGCCGACGAACTGACCCTGGGCTCACCCTTCGATTTCGAAAGCTCCGCCCTGCTCTTTCTACCAAACGACATCCCCGAGCCAAATGCTCCCGGCTACGAGGGGGCAGTCAGCCGAGCCGTTACCCAAACCGCCATCGCCAGTGAAGGCCGCATGTTGGTGCTATTCACCAGCTACGCGCAGCTCAAACGCTGCTCACAGGCCATCGCACGCCCCCTGGGTGAGAAAGACATCCAGGTCTACGAACAGGGCGAGGGCGCCAGCCCAGCCGCCCTGCTGGAAGCCTTTAAAAGCAGCCCACGCGCGGTTCTGCTTGGCACCCGCTCCTTCTGGGAAGGCGTCGACGTGCCCGGCGACTCGCTTTCGGTGGTGATGATCACCAAAATTCCGTTCGAGGTACCCTCCGACCCGCTGGTGGCTGCCCGCTCCGAAACCTTCGAGGAGCCTTTCAGCGAATACCAGGTACCTGAAGCGATTCTCAAATTCAGGCAGGGGTTTGGGCGCCTGATTCGCTCCGCCTCAGACCGCGGCGTGGTTGCAATCCTGGATCGGCGCGTGCTGACCAAACAATATGGACGGCTTTTCATCGAAAGCCTGCCGCAATGCACCACGCGCATCAGCCCTCTGAACGAACTGCCCAGGGAAACTGCGCGCTGGCTGGACACATAAAACACTGCGCGCTCTGCCCTGGCAATTGCAGGGTTCTAAGACTAGACTAATAAAAGTGTAAGGTTATTTTAAGAAAAGGCGGACTTATTTGTCTGCTTTTTTCATTTCAGTTTGAGTTATAATTAGATTGATTAATACTAATTTCCCTTTTGTATCAATTTAGATTACACCGTGCGGTGAGCAACCAAGTCAGATGCAAATCGGAAATCAGTAACGATCAATTAGGCCAATTTATAGAATAATTGCCGGATTTACAGGAGGTGAGAGAAACAACATCAGGAGATAACGAGAAAAAACCTTTGCTCGTAAGTATGCAGTAGTAACCCAAAAAAGGAGAATGTAACCATGTCTACCAAGAAGATCCTCGTTTTACTAGGCACGCTGATCCTGGCTGCCGCCGTTTTGTCCGCCTGCGGTGGCGGACCGGCAGGACCGGCTGGCCCCGCCGGTCCCGTTGGCCCCACCGGCCCTGCCGGTCCTGCCGGAGCCGATGGGAAATCAGCTTCAGCAGCTGACTTAACCTGCACCGAATGCCACAACGATACTACCCTGATTGCTGGTAAGAGCGGTGGCTGGGAAATCTCCGGGCACGGCTCCGGTACAGCCTACGCGGAAGAGTATAGCAACAAATCCTGCGCCGGCTGCCACTCTGGCAATTCCTTCATCGAGATGGTTGCCGCTGGACAGAACTTTAGCCAGCTCGAAAAAGGCGCCACCGACCCCATGCGCCAGAACTGCCAGACCTGCCACAAGATCCACACCACCTACACCAGCGCTGACTGGGAACTGCGGACCGCCGCCCCGGTCAAGCAGGTTGTCAGTGGCCTGACCTTTGATGGCGGCCAGGGTAACCTGTGCGCTACCTGCCACCAGGCCCGCCGCTACATGCCCAACTTCGTTGACAAGACCGATGCCACCAAATATGCTGCCACCATTCGCTTCAACCCACACCTGAGCGTTCAAAGCGATGTCCTGATGGGTTCCGGCGGCTTTGGCGTCGAAGGCAAGCCCGGCGCGCACTACTCGATGGTCAAAGACACCTGCGTCGCCTGCCACATGGGTGGTGAAAGCGCTAGCCACACCAACGAGCCCCAGCTTGCAACCTGCGTGGCTTGCCATGCCGATGCCAAGGATTTCAATGTCAACGGCGCCCAGGCTAAAATCGAAGAGAGAGTTGCAGAACTCAAAGCTGCCTTGACTGCCAAGGGTTTGCTCGACAAAGAAGGCGCCCCCGTTCCAGGCTCGTACGACGAGAAGACGGCCCTGGCCCTCTGGAACTATGGCGTGATCGAAGAAGACGCGAGCGGTGGTCTCCACAACCCGAACTACGTTAATGCTTTGATCGATGCTTCTTTGGAAGCGCTGAAGTAAACTCACTGCGCTAAAACAAGTAACAAAAAGGCGGGCACAAGTGTCCGCCTTTTTGTTTTAGAGTCAATCTAGGCACATGATGATTGCAACTGGGTTATAATTAGATTATCTTATATATTTGGCCCATTTGCATCACCACAGATGGTCAAATCAGAATAAGCCAGAAAGATTAAGCGCCGTACCTAAGGAGACACCATGAACCTAAAAGAACGTCTCAGGCTATTTTTCTTTCCCCCGCCCGGTTCACCAAAGTGGATGTTGATCCTGCCCGTAGGCATCGTGCTCATCCTTGGCTTTGGGTTACTGGCAGGCGGCACCTATGGCTGGGAGTATACCAATTCGCCGCAATTTTGCGGGCCAACTTGCCATACCATGCCTCCTCAGGATGAAACCTACAAGGTCTCGCCGCATGCCAATGTTTACTGCACCGAATGCCATATCGGGCGAGCCTTTATTGGAGAGCAATTCGCACGCAAATCAGAAGATGTGCGCGAAATCTATGCCATGGTTTTTAACACGTACGAGTTCCCAATCCGGGCCACTCGTTCACGCCCGGCGCGCGAAACTTGCGAAAAATGTCATCAACCCGAAACTTTCTCCGATGACAGCCTGCGCACCATCACGCATTTTGCCGATGATCAGGCCAATACGCCCACTTCAACCTATCTGATCATGAAAACCGGCGGCGGCGCCAAACGTGAAGGCTTGGGACTGGGCATCCACTGGCACATCGTCAACCAGGTGTCGTACTACGCCACGGATGACCAGAAACAGGAAATCCCCTTTGTACGCGTTTTCAATGAGGATGGCAGTACCACCGATTATCTGGATCTAGAGGCTGGCTTTGACCCGGCGACAATCGATGAGACTAAACTGGACGAAGTTGAATGCACCACCTGTCATAATCGGGTGACGCACGAATTCAAAAACCCATCCGAAGCCATGGACACCGTCATGGCCCGCGGGTTGTTGGCAAGCGAGATTCCCTTTATTCACAAAAATGGCGTCGAGATCTTGAGCGTTCCCTACCCGACCACCCAGGCAGCGCAGAATGCCATCGCCGATCTCGAAAAGAGCTACCAGAACGATTATCCTGATTATTATGCGCAAAACAGCGCCAAAATCAAGGCTGCCGTGGCTGTCATCCAGAAAATTTACTCCGAAAACATCTTCCCCGACCAGAAAGTCAACTGGGAGACCCACGCCAATAACCTGGGACACATGCAAACGGCTGGCTGTTTCCGCTGTCACGATGGCAAACACTTAAACGACAAACAGGAAGCCATCCGCCTGGAGTGCAACCTGTGTCACTCCATCCCAACGGTAGCCAACCAGCAGGATTTCATTACCAAGATTGAGATCAGCCGCGGCCCCGAGCCAGATTCGCATCGTAACGCAAACTGGATCAACTTGCACAACAAAACGTTTGACGCAACCTGCGTTAATTGCCATACCACCGAAGGGGCAGGCGGAACAAGTAATACCTCCTTCTGCTCAAACAGCGCCTGTCACGGGAATGTCTACACCTATGCAGGCTTCGACGCGCCTAAGTTGAGGGAAATTCTTCAACTGCAACTGCCCACATCCGAGCCTCCTGCAACTTCTGTACCGCTTTCAGGAGCGCCTACTTTTGAGAACATCGGCCCGCTGTTCTCTTCGAAATGTACCATGTGCCATACAGGCGCAGGCGCGCCAGGTGGACTGAACCTGTCAACTTACGCCGATGTGATCAAAGGCGGCAAAGATGGCCCGGTTATCACCGCAAACGACAGCACCAACAGTCCATTGGTCATAACCCAGGACAAACCCCACTTTGCCAACCTGACCGCCGATGAATTGAAATTGGTCAAAGCATGGATCGAGGCGGGCGCTCTGGAAAAATAGCGTTGGAAAATCAAAAAGCAACAGCGGATGTTTCTCATGACATCCGCTGTTGCTTTTTGTTACTCCGCTTGTCATCCATGGCTAATCGAGAACGCTCACCATTTTAGTTTTCCATTTTCCCAATATGCGCCATCGGATGATCGCCTTCAGAATAATCTGAGATAATAACCAGCGCGTTGGCCACCATTCCGCCGGAGTTGCGCCAACGATGCCTGAGTTGGGCTGCAAATAAAAGGCTGTCGCCAGCTTCCAGGTCATAAAGGTCCCCTTCCACCTGATATTCGAGATTCCCGCGCAAGCAGAAAACGAATTCATGCCCGGTATGCAAGACGCTATTTGGCCCACTGCTCGCCCCGGCTTCGAGGGTCAACAGAAAAGGCATGATCCTGCCCGTGAATTGCTCACCGCCCAAGCCTTCCCAGAGACCGCGCATAAAAGGGAGGCGGGTCCGCTGCTCGCCTTTCAAAAAAACCACCCTTTTTCGGGCTACATCGGGGCCAAAAAAGTCTGTTACCGGAACGGTCAACGCGTCAGCAATGCGATAAAGTGTAGAAACCGAAGGGGAGGTTTTTCCGCGCTCGATCATGCTCAAAGCATTGGCCGAAAGACCGCTCAACGTGGCCAGGGTGCGCATGGAAATTTTGCGCGCTTCGCGCAACTGGCGCAAACGGTTGCCAACATCAATGGATATCGCCTGTCTGGTTAATAAACTCATCAGCAGCCTGCTCCTTCCAGCACGGATAGAGTCTCCAAGATTTTCAGCGGAGATCCTAAAAGTACATGGGTACGGATCTTGTATATTACAAATATGGTAATATTTAGCAGTATTATACAACAAATTCATCCACTTTTACGAGGCAGCCCTAAAGTAACATTTTACCTTGATGCATTACGGGCAGACTCAAGCTGGTTTATTCGACACACTTACTACCTACGGCCCTAAAGCGCGGGTTCATACCACGGAGATTCCCAAAGAACCTCTCCATAAAAAGCGCAATTTGAAGCCGCGCTGGGTATAATTCAGATATGTCCACATACTTCCGCTCCCAGATCGCCCTGCCGCAGGATCACGGTTCGTGGGTCTTCCTGCTCAGCCCTTTGATCATTGGCCTGTTCGCAGGCAAAACCTTTAGCGCTGCATCTCTCGCGCTTGTCATCGCCGCTCTGGCCGCCTTCCTGATTCGCCAGCCGCTGGCAGTTGCTGTTAAAGTCTACTCGGGGCGCCGTCCAGCCAGCGACCTGCCCGCCGCGCGTTTTTGGATGATCGTCTATGGTGCTCTGGCGCTGCTTTCGGTGGCAGAACTCGTTATGTTAGGAAAAATCTACGTGCTCTACCTGGGCATCCCCGCCGCGCCGGTCTTCGCCTGGCACTTGTGGCTGGTCAGCCGCCGCGAGGAACGCCGCCGGGCAGGGGTTGAAATCCTGGCTACGGGAGTCCTGGCCCTGGCCGCTCCCGCTGCTTACTGGATTGGCATAGGCGGCTACCAACCCCTCGGCTGGATTCTGTGGATCCTGACCTGGTTTCAGTCAGCCGCGAGCATCGTTCATGCTTACCTGCGGCTGGAACAACGCGAGTGGAAATCCATCCCTGATCTGGAAACCCGTTTCCGCGCCGGAGCAAGGGCCATCGCCTATACCGTTTTCAATCTTATCGGGGCCCTGGCTCTCGGCGCCTTTGGGGTGATTCCCTGGCTAGTCGGCCTGCCATACCTGCTACAGGCGGTGGAAACGCTGATGGGCACGCTGAAACCGGCCATCGGCGTAAAACCAGTTGCCATTGGGGTACGGCAACTCATCGTCAGTGCTGAATTTACCGTTTTATTCCTATTAACCTGGAGGTAAAACATGTCCCAAGACGGCTGGAGTACTTTGCTGGAAGTCTATGACCGGCTCGAAGCCGAAATTCTCAAGGAAGCGCTCGAAGCACAGGGAATTCCCGCCACGTTTTTCCATGAAAGCGCCGGAACGCTCTACCCGACAACCTTTGGCCCGCTGGCCAAGATTGAAGTCTGCGTGTCCAACGAGCGGCTCGAAGAAGCCCAAGCCTGGCTGGTATCCTACAACAAGGGAGAATTACACGATGACAATGCGGGACTCGACCACCCAGATCACGAATGACGGCATGGGCGATATCCTCGCCGCGCAGGCAGGCGCCGAAAAAGTTATCACCACCTAGCGCGACTGCCATGCAATCAAAAACAATGCCGCGGGCGTCAAACAAAATTTTTTACCTGGCTCTCATGGCAGGACTATCCTTTCTATTGATTATCGGCCTGCCGGCCATCAGCGTTTTCGCTGCGTCTGGTGCGCCGACCGCCACCCCCGGCCCGCTGCCGCCAGCTTCGCCCCTGCTGCAAACGCCTGAAGCCCCCAAAAACCCACTGGCTGCCGATCACGGCGCTGTCATTTACTGGTCACACTGCATGGCCTGTCACGGCGACAAAGGCCAGGGGTTGACAGAAGAGTGGCGAAAAGTCGGTTTTGGCACAGACATGGACTGCTGGACATCCCAATGTCACGCCAGTGAAACTGCGGCGCCGAAATACAAGTTCCCGCGCCAGGTTCCGCCGGTGATTGGCGCCAGCGCCCTTCTGCGCTTTGCCACCGCCCGCGACTTATACCGGCACATCCAGGCGGCCATGCCCTGGTGGGACCCGGGAGCGCTCGCCAAAAAAGACGCCTGGGCGCTGGCCGCCTACCTTCTGCGCGAAAATGGTCATCTGTCCTCCGGCCTGAAACTCGACGCCCGGCAGGCCGTGCTGATTCCTGTCCACCTGCCTGTCCGCTCTCAGGAAAGTGAACAAGCCAGCCAGTATGCCCTGGTTGGGCTGCTCATGCTGTCAGTCATGGCCTTGGCAACTTTTAATCAGATCAATGCAAAAAAAGAGCCTCCGCTTGTTAATGTAAGCGGGATGCGACCCAACTTCTTCCACCACCTGCACCCTCCCAGCCTCCCTGCGCCGCAAGCACGTTGGCGTTACACCCTTGGCGCAGGCGGCTTGGCGGTCTTTTTGACACTGGTCGTTGGCGTTACCGGTGCGCTCGAAATGTACTTCTATATTCCCACGCCCGAACAAGCCGGGCTGTCCATCCAGACCATCACCTTCCTGGTGCCTTTCGGCGGGCTGGTGCGCGGACTGCATTTCTGGGCAGCCCAGGCGCTGGTTGTGGTCTCCGGTATTCATCTCTTGCGCGTGGTCCTGACCGGCGCCTATTCCCGGCCGCGCCGCTTCAATTTCTTACTTGGCATGGTGTTATTTGTCTTGATTTTCTTTATGAATTTCACCGGCTATATCCTGCGCTGGGACGACGGCATCCACTGGGCGATGATCGTGGGCACCAACCTGCTCAAGTCTATCCCGGTCATCGGAAGTGGTTTGTATGGCTTGATCGTGGGCGGCGAAACCCCCGGACTGGCCATGCTAACCCGCTTCTACGCCTGGCATATCTTTGGGCTGACAATCATCGCCATCGTTTTCCTCGTTTGGCACATTTTCCGCGTGCGGCGCGATGGCGGCATCTCGGCCCCTGCGCCCGCCCAGCGTTCCGACCAAAGCCGTATCACGCGCTTCGAACTGGTGCGCCGAGAGGCACTCGCCATGCTGATTGCCAGCGCCTGGCTGATCCTGCTGGCCACGCTCATTCCACCCCCGCTGGCCGCGCCCATTCGCGACGCCAGTCTTCCGCTCAACCCCGAGGTCCGCGCACCGTGGTTTTTCCTGTGGGTGCAGCAGTTGCTCCGCTACGGGGACGCCTTCTGGATGGGCATTATCGTACCGGTCATGGCTATCCTGACAGTGAGCCTCCTGCCATATATCCTCCCTAACCTACCGCCAGATCAAAAGGGCCGCTGGTTCCCGCGTGCAGGCCGGGCTGCGCAGGTCATGATCACCGTCGCAGCCTTTGCCTGGCTCACGCTGACCATCTTGGAGTTCGTGAAATAATGCCAAACCTTTCTCGTCGCGACTTTTTAAAACTGAGCGCCCGAGGACTGCTCGGTTTAAGCGGGCTTCTCGGCTTGGGCGGCCTGATCCGTTTCTTGAGTTTCGAACCGGATCCTCCTCCCCCACAGCAGTTCGACGTGGGGCTGGGCAGCAACTATCCTCTGGGTTCCCGCAGCCTGCTAGCAGCCATCCCCGCACTTTTGATTCATGCCGAGAATGGGTTCCGTGCTTTAAGTCTCACCTGTCCGCACCTGGGCTGCACCGTCGAAGTCCAACCCGATGAATTTACCTGTCCCTGTCATGGCTCGCGCTACGACCAAGACGGCCAATTGCTGGCTGGCCCTGCCACGCAAAATTTAAAATCATTGCGCGTTGAAACCACCCCAGAAGGCCGATTGATCATCTACAAGGATTGAGATGGATATTTTTTTCGAAATTCACAAAGATCTGCCCAGGGAAGGCCCCGGCGACAGCGTATCCACCCGCAAAGCGCTCTCCCTGCTGAAAGACCTGCCATCCAACCCGCTGATTCTCGACATTGGCTGCGGCCCTGGGATGCAAACCCTCGATCTTGCCCGCTACACGAAAGGCAAAATTATCGCAGTAGACAATCACCAGCCCTTCCTCGAGCAGCTCCACCAGCGGGCGCTGGCCGAGGGATTGACTGGACACATCAGCACCGCAAACCAATCGATGTTCGAGCTAAAATTCCCCGAAAAAAGCTTTGATCTCATCTGGTGCGAAGGCGCAATCTACATTATCGGCTTCGAACAAGGACTCCGCGCCTGGCGGCCGCTGCTCCGCGGCCCAAACCCCGCGAGCGGGAACCCCGGCGGCCATGTCGCCGTAACGGAGATTTCCTGGTTGAAGCCGAATCCACCGGAAGAAGTGCTTTCCTACTGGACGGCAGAATACCCCGGCATGCGCGGCATCGACGAGAATCTGCGAAGCCTCCGCGTGGCAGGTTACCGCGAACTCGGCCATTTCGCCCTGCCCCCATCCAGTTGGTGGACGGATTACTACACCCCGATCGAAGCACGGCTGCCCGGGCTGCGGGAAAAATATTGCGGCAATCCTGAAGCAAAGGCAATGTTGGATGCAACCCAAAAAGAATGCGACATTCACCGGAAGTATTCTGACTGGTACGGCTATGTCTTTTATCTCATGCAGATTGATGATCAGTTCTAAAAATTTGGGGAGAGGTTGTTATGGCAAGCATTTATGGAACAAGCAGGGCCTGGAAAGAAATTGCGGCGCATCTGGAAATATACCAGCTCAAAGCCGGGCATCCGAGCGAAATCGCTCTCTTGCTGCAAGGCTGCACTCGGGATTTTTCAGAGCAATTCGATGACGCCAGGCAAGCTATCGAGGCGGAAATCGCCGCATTGGAACAAGAGGTTGCCAAGGAGAAAGAAAAGGTTCGCGTCGAACTGGATAAATTTTCTGACGAACACACCCTGGAAATCAAACAAGCCGAACTCGCTGTCGATTTCTACCGGCATGAACGCAGCTTGTTCAACTTTGTCCGCAGTTTTTTCAGAATCAGGCGCGAAACGGGGAAGCTCGAGGAATTGCAGAAGACCTTGCAGGAAGACCGAGACGAAATCGAACACGACCTGCGCGAAAAAGAATCCCAACTGAGCCAAATCAAGACCACCAAAAATCAAATAGCGCAGGCGGCCTGCCGCGAGGCATACGAAAAGGTTGAAATCCTGAAAAGCATCTCTGGCTCACAGGAACTGGCGGGCGCAGTGGTCGAGTTCGAAATGATCGACACCCTCGCGCGCCTGCCCGATAATTTCCACGTCATCAATGATGTCCGGCTGCAGGTTGACCGCGGTCTGCGCTTCGAAGGAGAATGGCTCATCAGCGGGGAAATCAGCAACCTGGTGGTGACCCCCGCCGGGTTATTTGCAATCGAAGTTACCAGCGGCGCCAAACAGGCCGAAAAAAAGGAGGCCGTCTTCGACCCGCGCGAACAAATCAAACGCGCCGCCCACCTGTGCTACTCCTTCCTGAAACCAGAATTCCCCGCCGTCACGGTACGCAGCATCCTGGCCTATCGCGGACATCTCCCAGAAAGCGAAAAAACAGGGATCGTCAAAACACTGCCGATCCCTGATGTCCCTGCCTATATCACCTGGTTCAAGGAAAACACGCTCGCTGAGGCGCTGATGCGGGAAATTGTTGAGTATGTCCTGGAGGTTTCAGGGCAGAGACAGTAAAAAAGAACGAGTAAAAAAGGCCGGATGACGGCGAAGTCATTCGGCCTTTTGTTTTTTCGATTACTTCCCGCGAAAGTCCTTTTCAACAATCACCCAGGCGTTGTAGCCTTCGGTCTCGATCTTGACCTGAGCCTCAGGCGGGAAAAGGGCTGCAATTTGGGGCGGCGAAAGAAAGTGGCTGCGCATCAGGGCCAATTTCTCGCCCAGCGCCACCAGCTTCACCGTTAGCGTACGGACATCCGGTTCCTCGATCACCAGCCGCCCGCCTGGGCTTAGCACGCGCCATAATTCGGCAATCGTCTCGGCCTGATGGTGAACATGGTGCAAGGCGTCGACCATGATAATCCGTTCGAAGGTTCCGGCAGCGAAGGGCAGGCATTCGGCAGGCGACTGGACAGCGGGCAACCCTTTGCGCACCGCCTGGGTCAGCATTCCAGGCGAGAAATCTGCCACCAGCGCGGCGCGGACGTAGGGACGCAGGGCAGCCGCCACCCGGCCAGTACCGCCGCCTGCATCCAACAGCAGGCTGTCGGCAGGCAAAGCAGTCATTTTCAGCATTAATTCCAGGCGCGAAAATGGAATAGCACGGTCATAGATCGGGGCGAGGAAGTCAAAGTGATCAAACATGGGGAGGTTTCCAATTTCCGATTTGCGTTCTTGGATGGGCAATCATGGGCCAACGGTTACCAGCTCACGGACATTTTCCAAAGTCGCGGGGCCAATCCCGGGAATTTTGAGTAAATCTTCCACTTGCGTAAACGGGCCGTTCTCTTCGCGATAATCCACAATTTTTTGCGCGGTCGAAGGACCGATACCGGGCAGTTGGTCAAGCAGTTCCAGGCTGGCCGTATTCAAGTTGACAAGTTCCCCCGCGGGCGGCGTGGGGGTGACCAGCAAACCGCTGCCACCGATCACCAGTTGCGGCGTGGGGACATCCTTCGCTCCGGGAATGACAATTTGCTCACCATCTTTCACCTTTGCGGCCAGATTCACCTGGGTTAAATCTGCGCCTTTCAGGAAACCACCCGCCTGCTGGATGGCATCCACAAGACGGCTCTCACGGGGAAGTTTATAGACGCCCGGGCGATTGACCGCGCCGGTGACATAAACGTAAATCGGTTCAGGGGTGGGCGAAGGCAGCAGTTCCACCGGCTTTCCTGCCGGGGCACGTACCGTCAGATACAGCATCCCCGCCATCACCATGCCGATCAAAATCCCAACCACCACTTGCAGAATTGTTTTCAAATACGCCTCCGCTTACTCGAGCGCCATGACAATGATCGTTTCCTGCATCTGCTGGAGCACCTCCAACCCAGAGATCACCTGGATGGTGCGCCGAAAATATTTTGGCAACTCACCAGCCTCAAGAATTCTGAAGCCGAATTTTGCATAGAATGGGCCGAGCGCAGAACGGCACATCAGGTAGATTGGGCGAGGTTGGGCAGACAAGAGAACTTCTATCATGGCGCTGGCGATCCCTTGCCCGCGATAGCGCTTGCGGACGGCGACGGAGGCCAGTTCAAGCAAGCCTGTCCCATGCAGTTTGGCTTGTGCGCAGCCCATAAAATCTCCATTGCTGGAAAAAGCAACCACAAAGCGCCGCCAATCCAGCCGGGCGGGATTAAGGCGTGTCTGCTCAATCAATCCTTTGATCAGCGCTAAATCAGCCTGCGTGGCAGTGCGGACCAAAAAATCAGCCAAAAGCGCCCCCGGCAACCAGCACGACGAAGGTAAAAATTGCCCAATGGATCAGGAAGGGATACAGGAAGGATTTCGTCCGCCAGGCCACCCAGCCGAAGGCAAACCCGCCAAAGATGGTGGAGAGCGTTTCCGCTTCGGGCTTGGAAATGTGCGCAATCGCAAACGGGACAGCCTGCAGCCAAAGTCCCTCCGCGCCAAACTTGCGCACATAGGCGAACGTCAGCCAGCCACGGAAGATGAATTCCCAGCCAATCAGTTCGAAAAAGGTATACAGCGGCAGGCGGGAATCAATCATCGCCTGGTAGTACCCGCGCATGGACTGATCTCCACGCACCAGCAGCCACAGCACCGGCAAAAGAACAAGCAGCGACCCGAACGTAATGACCAGGCCGGCTTTCCAATCGCCAAGCTGGAAACCGTATTCTCGCGGGTGCTCACGGAAAACAAAAATAATGAAAACCAGGGGAATGACAAGGTAAAGGAGGGTACGGTCGTACGGCTTCCACGAAGTAAAAGCATGATAATGGTCGATTATCAGCAGTAGGGTGCTAACCACCGTGACAGTGACGATTTTCCAATCAAAGCGCAGGTTGGTTTGAAAGAATTTTTTCATGGAATTATTTTACCCGACTGTTGCAGATTTGGCTTCTCTGGGAATCTCAGGCAAGACCCCAAGTTTAACCTCCGCAGATCAGTGAGCCGATTATAATAATAACTACACTCAGTAGTTCACGAAACAGCTCACAGAAGCCTGATTTTGGGTGTGCGCGGCGGGCNNGCCCGCCGCGCACACCCAAAATCAGAAATTCTTTCATCTTTCGTGAAGTACTGACACTGATTCGTCCAAAATGCCAAACAAAATGACAACCTTGATATCTCGCCTTGCCCACCTCCAAAACCACGCAACGCTCCTGATCGGCTTGCTCTTGACAGCGCCGGTGATTTTTTTCCAGGCGTTTCGATTTTCCTTCCCGCTTGGCTATGCGGGCATGTTCGCCCTGATGGCAGAACAAATCGAGCAGGCGAATTTCGCCCTTCCAATGACCATCCCCCATTACGGACCCGGCGGGATTGCTTTTGTCTACCCGCCATTTGCCATGTATGTCTTTGCCCTGGCGATCAAGCTTGGAATTCCATCCTGGACCTACCTGCGGTTGGTTCCCGCTGTTTTCATGCTGCTCGCCCTGATTCCCCTTTACTACCTCGCCCTGGAACTGACCGGATCCAAGGCTGCCGCCCTCGTCTCGATGGTGCTGCTTGCGACAGCCCCTGCTGCCTTTTACACTCACGTCTGGTCGGCAGGGGTTGTGCGAGCGCTGGCTCTTGGTTTTTGCCTGACCGGCCTGCTCTTTTACATACGGACTCTCAAACGCTTTTCCTGGCGTAATTTCCTCCTGGCGGGATTCTTCCTGGGTCTGCTGTTCACCACGCACTGGTTGTATATTGTCTTTGCTGCCCTGGCCGGGCTCGCCTTCCTGATCGCAGACTGGAAACCCGCGCATCTCCCTGCCGCATTGGGCATTCTGATTACCGCCCTGCTGGTTGCCGCCCCCTGGCTGGGTCTTATCCTGCACCGCCACGGGCTTTCCAGTATCTTGATTGCATCTTCATCCCACGGCAATACCGCATTCCTGGTGAAATTGCAGGATGTCAATACTTTCCTGCAATTCATCGGAGGAAACTTGAAATATGTTACCGACAACTGGTTTCTGGCAGCCCTGGCATTCCCCGGTCTCATCCTGCTGATTGCGCAGAGAAAATTCCAGCTCCCGCTGGCTTTTGTTTTCGTTCTATTCATGGGAGAGGCATTTTTTTACACTGTGCTCCTGGCCGTTATACTGGCTGGCGCATTTTGCGCATATGTCTTCCGCCAAATCCCCAAAACAACAGAAAACAAACTTCCGATTTTCTCGAAGCTCTCCTTGATAGTGTTGGTTGTACTGACCGCCTCAGCCGTGCTTTTCTCTGCCACAAGCGGCGTGTTGAAAATTATTCAATACCAGCCTGAGATCGATACCTATTCCCTGCAAATGGCGAAATTTATCCGCGATCAGACCAACCCTGAAGCCACCTATCTTTACATCGGCAAAATTAATGAAGCCGAATGGTTCCCTTACCTGCTCGACCGCACCCCGGTCTTCGCCCTGTGGGGCAGCGAATGGAAAGGGAACTACGACCAACAATCGGAGGCGCTGGTTGCCCTGCGCGAGTGCCAGTTGAAAAAAGACTGGGCCTGCATGGAAGCACTACAACAGCGAGAAAAAGTTGCCGCCGATCTGCTGGTTGGGCCAAACCAGCGCTGGCTGGCGATCCAAATCAAGGATACTCATGCCTGGAAGCTGCTCTACACCGACGATCGGTATCTTGTCTGGGAAAAGCTGGAGTGAGCTTGCAGACAGCGCCACTGTCCCCGCCCAAAACCAATCCGAAACTACCCCTTTCACACCGGAGAAAACATGCGCACAAACCCTGTTAAAAGGAAACTTGCCAACGGTGAAGCCTGCCGAGGTGTCTGGCTGGGTATCCCCAGTCCATTTAGCGCGCGCCTGTTGGCCCGCCTGCCCATCGACTGGCTGCTGATCGATGCCGAACATGCTCCGGTCGATGCTCCAACGCTTGCCCAGATGGTCGCCGCCATTGCAGAAACCGGCGGCCCTGCGCCCTTCGTCCGCGTAGCGCAGGCCAGTGTCGAGAACATAAAACGAGCGCTGGACTCTGGCGCTTACGGTGTCATCGCGCCGATGATCAACACCCGCGAGGAAGCCGAACAGGTTACAGCCTGGTCGAAATTCCCGCCCGAGGGCCAGCGCAGTTTTGGAAGCGCCTATGCCGGGTTATCCTTCGATATCTCCATGGGCGAATACCTGCGGACGGCAAACGAGCAGGTTGTGCTCGGCATCCAGATCGAGAGCCAGGCCGCGCTAGGCAACCTGGATGAAATTTTCAGTGTCGAAGGAATCGACCTGGCCTTTGTCGGCCCAATTGACCTGTCCATTTCGCTGGGCCTCGACCCGCTGCCCGAAAACCCGCATCCAGTTTTCCAGCAGGCGCTGACAAAGATTATTGACGCCGCCAAGCGGCACCACCTGCCACTCGGGATCTACTGTTCCAACGGGAAAGCCGCCGCCGCGCGCATCGCCCAAGGCTTCCAATTCGTAAATATCACCAGCGACGTGGGCAGCCTGTCCAAAAACGTATTGGCCGAATTAGAAGCCTCGCAATGACAAAACCGCTCTTACCGGTCGTGATCGTTGGCGCCGGGCCAACCGGCATGACCGCCGCGCTCGATCTGGCGCATTACGGTGTTCCAAGCCTGCTGCTCGACGAAGACCATCATCTCAGCGACGGTTCGCGCGCCCTGGCGTATCACAGCACCGCGCTGACAGTTTGGGAAAAGTTCGGGGCGGCTGAGCCGATGCTCAAGCAGGGCATCGGCTGGTCGGTGCGGCATACCTATCGCGGCGAGAAAAGACTCTACGTTCAGGATTTTGGGCAGCCATCTCCCGGTTTTCTGCCGCGCTATATCAACCTGCCGCAGGCCGATGTGGAACGCCACTTGCTCGAAAGGATCGAAGCCAATCCGCTCATCGACCTGCGCTGGGGCCATCGGGTCGTGAGCCTCTCCCAGAATGCCGATGAAACCGAACTCGAAGTGGAAACGCCCCAGGGCAGGCTCAACCTAAGGGGGCAATATCTCCTGGCTTGCGATGGCGCGCACAGCACAATGCGCAAGCTGCTCCAGCTGGATTTCCCCGGACAGACCTTCAACGATTACTTCCTGATCGCCGATATCAAGGCCCACCTGGACCTCCCCCAAGAACCGCGCTTCTTTTTCGATCACCCGACCAATCCCGGCAAAACAGTGCTGATCCATCCCCAGCCGGAGGGCATCTGGCGCATCGACTGGCAAATTGGAGCGTCTGCAGACCCGCAGCTTGAGGCCAGCCCTGAAAAGATGGACCAGCGCATCCGCGCCCTGATTGGCAATGCTCCTTACGAAATCGTCTGGGTGAGCGCCTATCGCTTCCACCAGCGCCTGCTGGCACGCTTAAAGCACGGGCGTGTGTTCTTTGCCGGGGATGCGGCGCATCTTGTGGCCCCATTTGGCGCTCGCGGCTTGAACAGCGCCATCCAGGATGTGGAAAACCTGGCCTGGAAACTGGCTTGGGTGCTCAAAGGCCTGGCTCCCGCCAGGCTGCTGGAAACCTATCAGGCCGAACGCTGGGCAGCCCAAGCCGAAAACCAGCGCGTGACCATCGCCACCATGCGCTTCATGGCACCGAATACGGCTTTCCTGCGCTTTCGCCGGAACCTGATCCTGTGGCTGAGTGGATTCCACGAACCCGCCCGCAAATGGGTCGATAGCGGCAAGATGAGCACACCCTTTGTTTACACGGACACGCCCCTGCTCACGCCCGACATTCCCGGCGAAACCTGGAACAATGCGCCCGTCCTGGGCGCCAGGCCGCCGGATTTGCCTTTAACGGTCATTTGCAACGGGCAAACCCGACCCACCTTCCTGCGTCGGCTGTTTGGGTCGGGTTTCGTCGCGCTCTATTTTGCCGATCAAACTGCCCCGGCGCACGAATTTTCCGAGAATCTGGCAGAGCAGATCAAATTCCCATTTGAATTTTATCCCGTCATCTCCTGGAAAAACAACACCAGCAAGGCGGTTCTCGACGCTGATGGCAGCCTGTCAAAAGCCCTGTCTGCCCGGTCTGGGACACTTTACCTTTTCCGCCCAGACGGGCACCTGGCCCTGCGCCGCCGCAGCGGGGAAGCGCAAGATATCATCGAATATGATGAGATGCTCCATAAAATATGATAGTCACTGTGTGAGCGTATAATTGGTTTGGGAATAAAACTTCAAGGTTCTCTTTTCTTCGGGTCTTTTAGTTTTCCGGCAGTATCCAGGAGAAGATCATGCAAAGAGCGATCCGTTTCAGTGGAATAGCGATGTTGGTATGGTTGGTCTCTGGCTGCGCCGGGACGACGGCAACGCCAACCGTTGCCCCGGCCCAACCTGCCAGCCCCACAGCCATTCCGACGCCAGCCCTCATATTTTCCCCCCCGCCGCCCACCGCCACTGGCGTACCTACTTCCACGCCATCCATTGTTTTCGAATCATTCGAATTCCCGCGCCTATCGGTTGCCGTCCCCGCCTCCATCGCCAGCGGCGCCGAAAGTCAACTTATTCCGCTTGGCACGACAGATACGCCGACGCGCGAGAACTTCCCTCGTCATCTGTTGATTGACCTGAAAGGTTATCCCGGCCCAACGATTAAATACCAGGGGCCTGCCATCCGGATCTACACCACAACAGGCCTGGAACTCGTCTACAAAAATCAGATCCAAAATACGCGCCAGGTGATCGACGGAAGCCCGCCCGATTCCGGTATTTATCCGGCTTTACCGATCGTATTTGGTACCACCCAGCTCCAAATCCGCATGAAACCGCTGGCTTTCCAGGGTGGAAAAGGCTTCCGGTACCTGGAATACGAAAACATACCCTCGCTGGACACCTTAAACAACCAGCATATGAATTACGTTTACCAGGGCATCAGCGCCGATGGAAAATACTACATCTCGGTGATTTTGCCGGTCACTATGCCATTCTTGAACGACACCATCGCGCTTGTCGCCACGCAAGCTGCCACGATGACCACGCCAGTGCCTGAACAATTGCTCCTGCTGCCCATCCTGCAAAAATTACAGTCAGCCGATGACTCGGAATTCAGCCCATCCCTGGCTATTCTGGATGAAATCATCGCCTCGCTGAATTTAGGACAACCGCAGTAGTATCCATCTAAACATTTCAACTTACGCTTGAGGCCACAAAAGGTGAAACTATGAACCGCAAAAGCGCGCTGGAAAAGATCAAGGATAAGAAATTCAAGAAACTCTGCGAGATCATCGTCGCCGAGATGAAACGCCTGGATGTGCCGGGCGTTTCTGTTGGGGTTTGGAATGCCGGGAAGGAATTCAGCGCCGGTTTTGGCGTCACCAGCGTTGAAAACCCGCTGCCGGTTAACGCCGACACGCTTTTCCAGGTCGGCTCAATCAGCAAAACCTTCACCGGCACGCTCCTGATGCGCCTGGTTGAAATGGGCAGGCTGGATTTGGATGCCCCCGTCCGGACGTATTTACCTCGTTTACAACTCTCCGACCCGGACGTGACGGCCAAAGTCACCACCCGCCACCTGCTCACCCATACCGGCGGCTGGGTCGGCGACTATTTCAACGACTTCGGCAACGGGAACAATGCCCTGGCGAAAATGGTCAAAAGCCTGGTTAAACTGCCGCAGGTCACCCCGCTGGGAGAAACCTGGTCCTACAACAATACCGGGTTTAACCTCGCCGGGCGGCTGGTGGAAGTGCTGACAAAAATGCCTTACGAAAAGGCGGCGCAGGCAATCCTGCTCGACCCACTCGGCCTGAAGATGAGCTTTTTCTATCCCGATGACAACCTGCTCACGCACCGTTTCGCCGTTGGCCACGCGAAATGGGATGACGAAGTCAAAGTGGCCCGTCCCTGGGCTGTGGGGCGGGCGACCAACCCGGTTGGCGGGTTGGTCAGCACGGTCAAAGACCTGCTTGCTTACGCCCGCTTCCAAATGGGCAACGGTGAACAGGTCGTCTCGCGCGAGAGCCTGGAAACCATGCGCGTCCCCCAGGCCGAAGCGGGCGGGCGCGGCAAAATCGGACTGACCTGGTTCATCCGCAGCAGCCAGGCCGGGGAACTGACAATTTTCGGGCACGGCGGCGCTACGCATGGACAACAAGCCGTCCTGCAATTCATTCCGGAGAAAAATTTCGCGCTGGCCGCATTGGCAAACAGCGACGATGGCGGCCGGATCACTGACAATCTGCTCAAATGGGCGCTGGAGATTTACTTCGACAGCACCCTGCCCACCCCAACCCCCTCCCAAAAACCAGATATTGAGTTGGAAGAATATGCCGGGACCTACGACCTGCCGCTTTCGGCCTTCACCCTGGAGGTCAAAGACGGTTATCTCGTGAAAAACGAGATCCCACGCGGGGGCTTCCCCACGCCCGAAACACCTCCCGGCCCGGCTGCACCGCCCATCCGGCTGGCTTTTTACGACCAGGATCGCGTCATTGGCCTGGATGAGCCGGGCAAAGGCGCACTGGGTGATTTCCTGCGCGACAAAAAGGGCAAGTTGAGCCTGTTCCGCATCGGCGGGCGGGCGCATCCAAAAGCTGTATAATCATCCCATGGCCGCAGCCGATCTCATCCGCGTACTTGCTCCAAATGCCGTGCGCGTCACGCATTTCAACCCGGCGACAGGACAGCCAGCCGAGCGTCCCTGGCTGAAAGATGTGCTGCTCAATCTCCCCAGAAGCGAAAAACACGGCGTTCCCATCACTGTCGCGCCCCAAAACGGATTGGTCTGTGCCCAAAACCATCCCGGGGATTGCTTTTTTAAGGAAATCGCCACCCCCGTGCTCGGCGTCAAAAAAAGCCGCCCATACTTCTATTTCGACATCCCCCAGACAGCTTTCCACCTGGGCCGTCGCCACGTCGATGACGGCATCCAGCTAACCCTGGGTGTCTCCCCCGGCGAATCCTTCTTTGGCTGGGGCGAATGGTTCAACGCTTTCGAGCGTAAAACCGGACGAGTGGAACTCGATAACCGCAACGCCCTGTTCGGCGAGCAAAATCACCTCACTTATTCCGGACTGCCTTTTTTTATTTCCAGCCAGGGTTATGGCTTCCTGCTGCTCAATTCGCACCGTTCCCAATGGGAGATTTCCGCCACGCAGCTCAGCGTGACAGCCGATGGCCCCGGTGCAGATTACATTCTGATCTACGGCCCGGCATACAAGGAAATCCTGCGCACTTATACCGCACTGACTGGCCGACCGCCGCTCCTGCCGCGCTGGGGTTTTGGATTGTGGGTCACCAGCTATCCACAAGAACACCAGGACACCGTGCTGGATTTCGTGCGCCGTCACCGCGAAAAGAAAATTCCACTGGATGCCATCATCCTGGACTATCACTGGGAAGAGAAATTCCACAACTTCAAGTGGCGCAAGCGATTAATTCCCGACCCGCAGGCCTTGATTGCCGGTTTAAAAGCCGAAGGCGTCCGCCTGGGGCTGATCCTGACCTCCTACCTGAACACCCGCAACCGGCCATTTCAAAAATGGCTGCTCAATACCTTCGGCCAAAACATCACCCCCGGCTTGGAACATGATGACGAGCGCGCCCTGGACGAATTCACGGAAGCCAAAGCGAAAGGATTGCTGGCACATGACAACGTGCGCTGGTGGTTCGGCGCCGGCGGCATACTCGACTTCACCAACCCGGCGACCGTCGGCTGGTGGCAGGAAAAACTGCGCCCGCTCTTTGAGACCGGTGCGGGATTCATCAAAAACGATGATGGCGAAGACCTGCCTGATGACGCACAGGCCTCGAATGGGATGGACGGGCGTGAATACCATAATATATACGGGTTTTACTATGGCCGGGCAACTTACGAGAGATTCGGGGATTCACCCTCGCCCCATCCCTCTCCTGGGGCGAGGGGATTGATCTACGCCCGCACTGCCTGGATCGGCTCCCAGCGTTACCCCGCCCTGTTCCTGGGTGACCAGAATGCTGATTTCGAGAGCCTCCGGCGCAGTATCCGCGGTGGGTTAAACCTGGCCCTAGCCGGCTTCTCGTACTGGACGGCCGACGTGTTCGGGCTCTCGGGCAAAACCTCGCCGGAAACACATATTCGCTATGCGCAATGGGCTTTACTCAGCCCGGTGGCGCGCTATTTCGTCCGCCCTGAAATAATCGACAAGACCCGCTTCCCCTGGTCGCACAATGCGCAGGTGGAGTTCAATTTCCGCAGGTACGCTGAACTGCGCATGCGCCTGCTGCCCTATTACAACACGCTGGCGCATGAAAGCTACCTGACCGGCATTCCGATCATGCGCCCTTTAATGCTCGAATTCCCAGAAGATCTCCGCCTGCGCTGTGTGGATGACCAGGTTTTGCTCGGCGAACATTTGATGATCTGCCCGGTCGTCGAGCAGGGCGCAAAATCGCGCAAAATCACCCTGCCCGCTGGAGTTTGGCACGATTTCTGGTCCGAGCGCACCTGGCAGGGGCCTGTCTCCGTCGAATATCCCGCCCCTCTCGACCGCCTGCCCCTGCTGGTGCGCGGCGGGACAATCCTGCCAATGGGACCGGTTTTGCAGAACATTCCAGATGGACACGCCTTCGACCACCTGGAGTTCCACGTCTGGCCGCCATACCCGGCCGAGGGTCTTTTCTTCGATGACGACGGGCATTCAACAGCCTATCAACACGAAGGCTTCTCACGCACTCGCCTGCGGGCAGAACAAAAAGGCGGCAAAGTGGTCATACGCATCTCGGCGGCGCAGGGCCATTTCGATGGACAGGTGAAAAAGCGCCGGGTGGATCTCATCTTACACCGCGCCGGAGAATTGGAGTCTGCGCGGGTCAATGGCGAAAATGCCCCGGTCACAATCCAGCCCGGGCATGTCCGCGTTTCCTTTGAACATACCGTCTTGAAGGATGCGTTTGTCGAAGTCAATTTTCGCGCTTGAGTAATTGGATAAAAATGCAAAAACAACCTCTGTTCATCCTTATCCTGGCCCTGACTCTGGCGGCTTGCAACCTGCCAAAACGCAGTACCGCGACACCGGTGGCACAAATTGACCAGTCGCTGGTGGGCACCATTGCGGCCATGACGCTAGAAGCCATGGCAACACCGACGCCAACGCAAACACCAACGCCAACCCCGGCAGTGACCATCACGCAAACGCCGACCATCACCCCCACTTATTCTGCGCCGACTTTGTTGTTTAACGGCAACACCAACTGCCGCAAAGGACCGGGGGCGGAATATGAAGTTGTTACAGTGATGCGCTCAGGCCAGAAAGTGGAAGCCGCTGGCAGGCTCGAGAAAACAAATTACTGGCTGGTCAAACAGCCGGGCAGCGCAGAAACCTGCTGGGTGGCGGATGACTTTGCCCAATCATCAGGCAGCCTTCATCTGTTGCCAACTGTAACCGCGCCGCCGGCACCAACTCCCAGACCGCCCAACCCGCCTGCCTGGTCAACCTGGAACTATACTTGTGATTTTGCGAGCGGTGGCAGCAATATCAATATGAACCTGGTTTGGACTGACCGCTCCAATGATGAAGGTGGCTATCTCATCTATCGCAACGGACAGACAATTGCCAACTTGGGGCCAAACGCGACCACATTTACGGATGTGGCTTACGTGGCGGCGGGACAAGCGGTGAGTTACAAAGTCGAAGCCTACAACAAATCCGGCTCGGCCAGCACCAGTACGATCAGCGCAACATGCCAATAAAACCAGACGCCAGAGTGGAATTGCTGCGCCTGCTCACCCAACGGCTGGAGCGGCTTTCGGTCGACTCGATCTGGGCGCGGCGCGCCAGTGGACTGCGCGGCTCATTGATTAAGGCACTTGATACTGTTGATGCCGGGGAAAATGCCTCGCCAGCCCATCTGGATGCGCTGATCGAGCGCAGCTTCGAGATTTTGCGCCGCGCCGCAAGAGAAATCCCGGATACCGATTAAAATATCAACTGCGATCACCAAGCAGGTTAAAACTATCAGGATCTCTAGGATTTTCCGCGAAGAGTGCCGCATTTTGGGGTTCTACCACGGAGATTCCCAGCTGGCCGCCCCTGCCAGATGATCTAAAAGGATGATTAGGGAATAATGCATATGACCGATCTTTATACTCTGACCCCGCAAGAAATCATCTTCTATGGTGTCACCTGGTGCGGCGACTGCCGCCGCGCCCGGCAGGTTTTTGCCGATAAGAAGATCAACTATATCGATGTCGACATCGACCGGGATTCCAAAGCCGCCGAGTTCGTCAAACAAGTCAATCGCGGAAACCGCAGCGTCCCTACCATCATTTTCCCAGACGGGGCCAGCCTGACCGAGCCGGATACCCTGTCCCTGTCCAGGAAATTAGACAGCCTCGCATAAACCGTCTGAACTGGCGGTTTTTCTTTGCCAAACTGCGAACACAAGCGAGCTCTTTGGGAATCTCTGTGCTAAGACCCACAAGCCGTGTCTCGATGGCACTTGACATCGGTGTACAATAAATATGATGTTTCGCCGCAGATTCCTGTTACTGGGCTTCGCCGCCTGCCTGCTTATCTCGCCTGCGCCCACCACTTCTGGCGGGCGCGATAACCGCATCTGGCGCTTGGCGGAGGCGAGGCTTGAGCCTGCCCTCTTGTCAGCCAACCTGGAACCGCTTGTGCCGTCTGAGGTGATCGACTTCGACGGCGACGGGAGGCCCGAAACGCTGAGCCTGGTAAATGGACAGGCCCTCATCCAAACTGGCAAACAAATCCGCTGGGAAAGCCCACAGGCGTGGCAGGTGCGGCAGGTTCAAATTGCCGACCTAAACCATGACAGCCAACCGGAGGCCGTGCTGCTGGTCTGGCGCACCTTTCAGCCCTGGCCCATCGACGCCTGGTTACCGCACGGAGGCCGCATCGACCAGTTCCATAACTCGGACGGAATGTCGTGTCACCTCATCTTGATCGGCTGGCTCAAACGCTCGTTCGGCGAGCGCTGGGCCGGGTCAGCGCTTGCGCAGCCGGTAACAACTTTCGCGGCGGCAGACCTGACCGGCAGCGGAAAACAATTTCTCGTTACGCTCGAAGCCGAATACGATGACCCGCCTTCCGTCCCAGCCCGGAATCTCAAAGTCTGGGAATGGAACGGATTCGGCTTTACTGTCGTCTCTCAAGAGCCAGGTGCGTTCAACCAGTTGGTAATTGCCCGGGCAGGGAATGGCCAACTGTTGATTCTTGTCCCATAAGTTCTCGCCCTCAGGAGGTTCCATGCGACCCAAACTCAATCCTCTGTTTTTCATGGCTGGCCTGATCGTGATTGTTTCCATCGCCTGCAACCAGGTGATGGGACCGCCAGCGACCCAGCCTCCGCTCGCGACTGCCCCACAGCTGGAGGTCGCACCAACCCGGAGCGGCCCGATCCCCACCCCACCCGCCGATGTTTACCCGCCAGCTTTCGCCTCCTTCCAACTGGTAGCGGTCAAGCTCCCGGCAAAATTCAACGGCAGTGATTACACCCTCCCGGTCGACCTGGGTAAAGTCCAATTTGCCGGTGAACTCAAGATCAGCGACGCGCAACGCCAGTTGCTCACGAAAAACGGTTTTGTCGTCACGTCGCCCAAGCCGGGTGAATATCGTGAGTTCTACCAAATCTATGAACAAAATCGCTATGGCGACGATCCGCGTCCGATGTTCATCACTACCGATTCAATTTACCACGTCTACCATCTCCTCTTCGACAAGCTGCTGCGCGACCTGGAACGCGATTCCTTCATCCCGATCCTCAATGAACTGACCAGTACCATGCTTAAAACCAGCTACCAGCAGTATGGCACCCTGAAAGGCACGCCGCTCGAAGAACCGGCGCAGCGAAACGTGGCGTTCTTTGCCGTGGGGGCGCAATTACTGAACCTGCCCGACATCGTTCCCGCCGAAGTGACCAACCTGGTCAAGGACGAACTGGCTCTGATCAATGCCGCCAGCGGCGCGCAGGTTTCACCCATCTGGGATCGCCCCGACCTGCCCAGCGACAAGAAACTGATCGAAGATTATTCGCAGTACATCCCGCGCGGGCACTATACGCGCTCCGAGGGGCTGAAACGTTACTTCCGCGCGATGATGTGGTATGGACGCCTGACCTTTCGCCTGCGGGACGACTTTGAGACCCGGCGCGCGCTGCTGATGACCCAAGCCTTGCGAACAGCCAGTACCACCAACGGGACCTCCGCGCTGACACTCTGGCAAAACATTTATGAGCCGACGGTTTTCATTGTTGGCAAAGCAGATGACCTATCTTTTTTTGAGTATGGCGCGCTCATGGACGCGGTCTTCGGCCCAAACGCAGACCCGAAATCTTTCGCCGATGACAAAAAATTCGCGGCCTTTATGGATGGCGCCAGAAACCTGCCGCCGCCACAGGTTAACTCGATGTGGGTCTGGATTTGGGAAGACCCCGAGCAGGCCACCAAGGGCTTCCGCTTCATGGGCCAACGGTTTACCCTGGACGCCTACGTCTTCGGCCAGCTCATCTGGCGCAAGGTCGGCACGGAAACCAATCCGCGCGGCCTGCCTAAAGCGCTGGATTTCTTCGCCGCGCAAGGTTCCAATGAAGCCGCTAAGATCCTCAAGGAAATGGGCGAGAACCAGTATGAGAATTACGATCAGCAGATGTCCAAAGTACGCAGGGAAATCTCGGCCCTGGGCACCGATTCGTGGACGCAAAACCTGTACTGGTCGTGGCTCTACAGCCTGCAGCCGTTGACCAACCCCAAGGATGCCCGCTACCCGGCCTTCATGCAGACCCAGGCCTGGACCCGCAAAGACCTGCACACTGCTCTCAGCTCGTGGACGGAACTCAAACACGACACCATCCTGTACGCCAAGCAGGTCATGGCCGAGATGGGCGGCGGCGGCGATGAAAAACCCCCGCTCAGTTACGTGGAACCCAACCCGGAGGCTTATGCCCGCCTGCTGACGCTGGCCACGATGACCCGCGACGGCCTCCAGCAGCGCGACCTGCTCAGTGAAGTAACCGCCGGGAACCTGAACAACCTGATCTCCGAACTGGAATTCCTGCAGCGGATCGCGGAAGCCGAATTGAACGGCACCGAAATCTCTGCCGAGGCTTACTGGCACATGTTCTACTGGGGCGGCGTGCTCGAACAATTCACCCTGGCTGCCGCCGATACCGACCCTGGCGAGGGCCGCCCGATCCTGGAAGACCAGAAAGCCGCCCTGATCGCTGATGTAGCCACCGGCCTCGACAAAGACGGGAACCTTGCCGCGCTGGAGGAAGCCATCGGCCAGCCGACGATCATTTACGTGGTCTTGCCCGGTCAGCCTACGCGCATTGGGACTGGCGCAGTCTTCAGTTACTACGAGTTCTCCGTCCCCGCTGGCGCGCGCATGACTGACGAACAATGGCAGGCGATGGTCGAAGCCGGGAAGAACCCGCCCGCACCAGATTGGACAAAACTATTCATCTCACCGTGACGCTTGACTATGGACCGCAGACCGTGGATCCTGGACGATCTTGTTGTCCAGGATCCATCGTCCACAGAGTCCCCTTGCGGGATCGTCTGACCCTTAGCCTGTTGCTCGTTCTCTTGAGCGGCTGTCAGGCTGTGGCTTCCTCCCCTGCCCCAACCGTTACGCTCGCACTGCTGGGTGACGTGATGCTGGGGCGGGGCGTCCATCCTTCGGCGCAGACTTTTACGCACCTTGAGCCCTTCCTAAAATCGGCTGACCTGGCACTGGCGAATCTCGAATCCCCGCTCACCGTTGCGCCGGTCGAAACCCAATCCACCTATCAACTCTGCGCAGCGCCGGAGAATGTCCGTTACCTGGCGGAGGCTGGTTTCGACCTGCTCTCGCTGGCTAACAATCATCGTCTCGACTGCGGCGAAAAAGGACTGGCCGAGACCCAAGCCACGCTGACGGAAGCCGGGCTGGGTTTTATTGGTCCCCGCCCTGAGCCGGTCTACCGCGAAATCAACGGAATCCGGCTGGGGTTCCTGGCCTTCGATGCCACGAGCGGACTTGATCTCGAAACAGCGATACAAGCCATCCGTTCAGCGCGAGAGACCGGCGCCATCGTCATCGTCTCGCTCCACTGGGGCATGGAGTATCAATCCGGCGCGTCCCCCGAGCAAAAACAAAGCGCCGCCCAACTGGCCGAAGCCGGGGCGGCGCTGATCTGGGGGCACCATCCCCATGTCTTACAGTGCGCAGAATGGGTCAATCAGCACAAAACGCTGGCGCTTTACAGCCTGGGCAATGCGCTTTTCGATCAAGCCGGGCTGGCAAATACGCGCCAATCTGCATTGGTGCTGGCAACACTCGATACTGGTGGTGTCAAAACGCTGCAAGTTATCCCATTTGTAATCGATGTGCCCGGCAGCCGTATCATGGAGGCTGACCCAGTCAGCGCAGAGACAATTTTTGGGGTTTTCAAAAAAGTCACAACAGAGATTCGACCGAAGTAAGATCAAAATAGAGCCCCAATAACCCTCCTGGCGGATGGTTATTGGGGTTGGCGTCGAGACAACACTGTCATCAATGCTGTAAGATCTGTGACAGGAATAACTTGGTGCGATCTTCCTTGGGACTCGTGAAAATCTCCTGCGGGGTACCGCTCTCAACAATCTGCCCCCGATCAAAGAAAAACATCCGGTCGGCCACAGCCCTGGCAAAGCCCATTTCATGGGTGACGACCAGCATGGTCATTCCGGATTTCGCTAATTGAATCATCACATCCAACACTTCTTTGATCATTTCCGGATCCAGGGCGGAAGTTGGCTCGTCGAAGAGCATGATCTGAGGCTGCATCGCCAGCGCACGCGCGATGGCAACCCGTTGCTGCTGCCCGCCCGAAAGCTGACCGGGGAATTTTTGCGCCTGCTCAGGAATGCCGACCCGCCCCAGCAGTTCCAGAGCAACCTTTTCGGCCTGATCCTGCGGCCATTTACGCACCCAGATCAGCGCCAGAGAGACGTTCTGAATGACGGTCAGGTGCGGGAAAAGATTAAATTGCTGAAAGACCATGCCTGTTTCCATGCGCACGGCTTCCACATTGCGCACATCATGGGTCAATTCGATGCCATCAACAATGATCGTGCCTTTCTGGTGCTCTTCCAGGCGGTTGAGGGTGCGGATGAAGGTCGATTTTCCTGACCCTGACGGCCCGAAAATAACAATCACCTCGCCTTTGTTCACTTCCATGGATACACCGCGCAAAGCGTGGAAGTTGCCAAACCATTTATGCACATCCTTGCAGATAATGATTGGTTCTTTTTTCTCAACATCTTCCTGCATGATATTTTCCTTCTGTGATCGAATTTTGCAAATATCAACGCTCTCCGACACCCAGGCTCTTTTCAAGTTGCAGGCTGGCATAGGACATAAAGTAACTGAAGACCCAGAAGATGACAGCAATAAAAGCATAAACTTCTATCTGCAAGCGGAAAAATTCCGGGTTCAGTTTCAGGACCGCATTTCCAACACCAAGCAAATCGTTGATTCCAACGATCACCACCAGGGTGGTATCCTTGAAGAGGGAAATAAACTGCCCGACAATGGACGGGATCACCAGGCGCAATGCCTGGGGCAGGACAATCAGGATCATAATCTGGAAGCCGTTTAAACCAAGAGCCTTGGCCGCCTCCGTCTGTCCGGGCGGGATGGCTTGCAGGCCGCCGCGCACATTCTCAGCGGTATAAGCCGCACTAAAGACAATCGTACCCATCAGCGCGCGCAAGACACGGTCGATCCTAGATTCGGCTGGCAGGAAAAGCGCCAGGATGATTGAAAACATGAACAGGATGGTAACCAACGGGACGCCGCGCACCACTTCGATAAAAAGGATCGAGAAAAGCTTTACAACCGGCAAAGATGAACGCCGTCCCAACGCCAGCAAAACGCCAATGGGAAAAGACAGGATGATCCCACCCACTGCCAGCAGGAGGGTAATTAACAAACCGCCCCAGGCGGTGGTCGCCACGCTCGGCAATCCTGGAATACCAGGAACCCCCGGCAGTAATACCAGGCTGATCAAAACCGCTGCAACAGACCACAACGTAATGACCAGCCGTCCACCGATATCTTTCAAGCGCACAAGGCGATAACCCAGGTAAATCAGGACGGGGCAGGCCAGGAAGACCGCCCGCACGGCTGGCGTGATGGTGGGTGTTTCCAGTGGAATCAGGGCCAGGCCGCCAAGCAGAATTGCCAGGAAGATGGCAAAAGCTTTAACGTAGCGCTCCCAAACACCCCATGACATACCAATCAAAAAGGTGGACATCAGCAGGCTGAGACCAGGGCGCCAGAGTTGGTCACGCGGATACTGGCCAACCAGGAAGAGCAGGGGCGCAACCGTGATTGGCCGCCAGTCGGCGGTAAAGAACACCCAGCGCAGAGTCAAAACCACAACAAAGTAAAGGAAGCCCAGGGACAAGAGCGTCAGCGAACTGTTAAACCAGTTATTGAACAGGTTTTCCCGCACCCACTCAATCGGGCGCAGCGCAGCAGGAGGCGCAACGGAATCTGGAACAGTTCTCACGGTTACCTCTCGATGAACTGGACGCGGCGGTTATAAATATTCAAGACTACAGAAGTAACCAGGCTGATTGCCAGGTAAGTCGCCATCACCATCAGGAAGACGGGCACGGCCCGCCCGGCCTGGTTGATGGTTACTTTCCCAATCGCAAACAATTCCTGGTAGCCAATCGTCAGCGCCAGGCTGGAGTTTTTGGTCAGGTTCAAATACTGGCTGATCAAGGGTGGGATGACCACACGCAAAGCCTGCGGAATGACCACCAGACTCAATACGTGTGGAGCGCGCAAGCCCAGCGCCCTGGCAGCCTCCACCTGCCCCTTTTGGACAGCCTGTATCCCGGAACGAACCACCTCGGCAATGAAAGCGGCCGTATACGTGGTCAGGCCAATCGTCAGGGCGCTAAATTCCGGGGAAAGACGCAGACCGCCTTTGTAATTGAAGCCTTGCAGCCGGACTGGAATGTCCATCCAAAAAGGCGCGCCTCCCGATACAAACCAGCCCACAGCCGGAATAAGCACCAATAATCCCAGGCTCACGGAGATATAATGCGTGCTTTGCCCGGTCTTGATGCGAAGATTGCGTAAAATATTGAAAGCCACTACAGCCAGGATAATCCCAGCCACCAAAAAAATGATAAAGATTGGGCCGGTCTCCGTCAGACGCGGCCAGGTCAGATATAAGCCGCGCTGGGATAGATAAAGCGGCCCCGGCAAGACAATGCTTTCTTTGACCGGGGGAAGTTTGGTAAAGACTCCGAAATACCAGAGGAAGAGCAAGACCAGCAAAGGAATATTCCGGTGGAACTCAATAAAAGCCAACGCCAGGCGGCTGACCAGCCAGTTGGACGAAAGTCGCGCCAGGCCAACGAAAAAAACCAACCAGGTGGCAAAAAAGATGCCCGTGATGGAAACCACCAGGGTATTAACCAGGCCAACCAAAAAAGCCTGTCCAAAAGACATGGTCGGCTCATACGGAATATACGATTCGGCAATCGGGAACCCGGCTGGTTCCTTGAGAAACCCGTAGGTTAATGACATCCCCCGTTGCTGGGTAATCAGCAGGAAGTTGGAGATTGCCCAATAAATCAGTCCCAGGATAATTGCGGCTGACACGATCTGCGCACCGATCCTCAGGTAACGCTCGTCACGCCAAAAGGGAATTTTTCCACTGGAATGTGGATTGGTTATGACTGTCATCCGAAACCTCAGGGGAAAAGAGTGTGCAGCCGGGGAAAAACCGGCTGCACACTTCAAATGAAAAGTTACTTGATGGGCGGCGCGTAAATCAGGCCACCATTGCTCCAAAGTTCGTTCAGGCCGCGCGGCAGAACAAAGGCCAGGCCCTTTTCGCCAAAGTAGCGGTTGTAAATTTCACCATAGTTTCCCACAGCGGAAATGGCTATGGCAAGCGAATCGGGTTTTAACCCCAGGGTGGTATAACCCCAATCGCCTTCTGCGCCTAGCAACATCCGAATGCCGGCATCCTGGCTGGCCTTCATCTCCTCCACGTTGGCAGAGGTGATGCCATATTCCTCCGCCGAGATCAGGCTCCACATAACAGTTTTGACAATGTCAAGCCACTGGTCGTTGCCAGACGGAACAGCGGGGGTCAGCGGCTCTTTGGAAATGGTGATATCCAGGATAACGTGCGCAGCCGGGTCTTTAAGACCAGCCCGCGCAGCCGCCAGTTGGGACTTGTCGCTGGTGGCAACATCGCAGCGGCCTTGCTCATACGCGCCATAAACCGCGGATGTATCTTCAAAAGTGACAGCTTCATACTTCAGGTTGGCATCAGCAAAAGCGGTGGCAAGGTTTTTCTCGGTGGTCGTGCCAGTGGTCACACACACGGTAGCGCCATCCATATCCTGGAGGGTCTTGATGCCGCTATCGGCGCCCACCAGGAAACCCTGGCCATCATAGAACGTGATCCAGGTGAAGTTGCCCCACTCAGCATCGCGCTTGGAAGTCCAGGTCATGTTGCGAGAGACCAGGTCCACTTCACCAGTCTGCAAGACAGGCCCGCGGTCGGCGGCCGTGATCGGTACGGCCTCAATCTTTTCAGGGGCGCCCAGCACCGCGGCGGCCACTGCCCGGCACAGGTCAATATCGAAACCGATATTGCGGCCGTTTGCATCCAGGTAGCCAAAACCGAGCAGTTCCTTGTGGATGCCACAAACCACCTTGCCGCGCTCGCGGACACGGGCAGCGATGGTTCCATAGCCCTGTGGTTTTACAGCCGCGGCAGGTTCACCGGGCAACAAACAAATCACATAAAAACAACCACTGTCATTTGCCAGGCCAGGACAGGCCCAGCCAAGTCATTCTTAGCCGCGAGGCAAGCCGTAACGCGCATTTCTCCTGGCACCAATCAGGTATACTTGGATCGTGAACCTGTCTGAACACAAACTTGCCCGGAAACCCATGAAACCTGGAAGGAAATTCCTGCTTGCACTTCTCGTTTTGGCAGTCACCTCCCTCGGCGGCGTGTTTTTTTACGTTTTCAACGGCTTGCCTGAGATTAGATCCATCCCCGAACACCTGAACCAGCCCAGCCTGCGGATTACCGACCGGAACGGACGTCCGCTTTACGAGATTTTGCCGTCCGAGGGCGGGCGGCACGCCGTGGTAGCCCTGGAAAATATCCCCGCATGCCTGAAACAGGCCACCATCGCGGTGGAGGACGAAAATTTCTACACCAATCCCGGTGTCGATGCCGTCGGCATCCTGCGCGCTTTCTGGATCAACCTCCGGGGTGGGGAAACCCTCGCCGGGGGCAGCACGATCACCCAGCAGGTGGCCCGCAACCTGCTGCTGACCGACGAACTCGGCCAGCGCAGCCTGCGCCGCAAACTACGTGAAAGCCTCCTGGCCTGGCAGATGTCTCAGTCCTTTTCAAAGGATGAAATTCTGGCCCTCTATCTCAACCAGACCTTTTACGGCGGATTTGCCTACGGCGCGGAAGCCGCCGCGCGGACCTATTTCGGCAAACCGGCCTCTGAACTGTTCCTGCCCGAATGCGCCCTGCTAGCCGGCCTACCGCAGGCCCCGGCGCTCTACAATCCCTTCACCGACCCCGCCGCCGCCAAGAAACGCCAGTCGGTGGTACTCGGGCTGATGGAAAAGGACGGCTTGATCAGCGCCGCCGAACGCCAGCAGGCCGAACAGGTGCCGCTCAGCTATAACACCGCGCCCTTCCCGATCCGCGCGCCACATTTCGCCTGGCTGGTCAAGGCCCAGGCAGACAGCTTGTTTACCAGCGGTCAGCTCGACCCGCAGGCCAGCCTGGTCATCCGCACCACGCTCGACCTTAATGCGCAGGGAATTGCCGAGCAGGCTGTTGCGCGCCAGATCGCCAAATTCAAGGCTGACGGGGGACTGGATCACCACGTCAATAATGCGGCGGTGGTCGTTTTGGATGTAAAGAATGGGGAAATCCTGGCCCTGGTGGGCAGCGCGGATTATTTCAACGAGTCGATCGCCGGAGCCTTGAACATGGCGACCACGCCCCGCCAGCCGGGTTCCGCTTTCAAGCCGTTTATTTACGCTGAGGCTTTCAACCCCGCACACCGTCCTGCGTTCGGTGCAGGGCAAACCGCGGGGCAAGCCCCGCAAAAAGCTTCGCCGTGGACGGCCGCCACTCCAATCATGGACGTGGAAACCGCCTTCCCCACCCACGACAGCAGCGTTTACATCCCCCAGAACTATGACGAGCGCGAACACGGCCTGGTCCCGGCCCGCACGGCACTGGGATCGTCGCTGAATATCCCGGCGGTGGCCGCGCTCCAGAAAGTGGGTCTGCCCGAGATGGTCAACCTAGCCGGGCAGCTGGGCATCACCACCCTCGGCGACCCGGACGAATACGATCTCTCCCTGGCCCTGGGCGGCGGACAGATGAGCCTGCTCGAACTGACCGGCGCTTACGCCACGCTCGCTAATCATGGCTATTTCCCCGGTCATTACGCCATCCTCGACATCCGCGATGCTGATGGAAACTTGCTCTACACCCAGGAAAAAACCCCGCAGACGCAGGTTTTCGACCCGCGTGTGGCCTGGCTGGTCAGCGACATTCTGAACGACGACAACGCCCGCCTGATCGGCTTTGGCCGGAACAGCACCCTGCGCCTCGACCGCCCGGCAGCGGTCAAGACCGGCACCACCACCAATTTTCACGATAACTGGACGGTCGGTTATACCCCCGCCAACCCCGCGGGACAAGCCCCCAGCCTGGTGGTCGGTGTCTGGGTTGGGAACAGCGATTACCAGGCCATGCGCGAGGTCAACGGGCTGACTGGCGCGGCCCCGATCTGGGCGGCAACGATCCGCGCGCTCTTGCAGGGCAAGCCAGAAGAAGAGTTCCTGCGCCCGGAGGGATTGACCCAGGCCAAAGTCTGCACTTATTCGGGCCTGCTGCCCACGCCCTTCTGCGACAAAACCCACACGGAATGGTTCATCGACGGTACCCAGCCCACCCAGCCCGATAACATTTATCAGCAAGTCTTCATCGATACCGCCACCGGCCAACTGGCAGACTATTCCACCCCTGCAGAGCGCCGCCAGCCGCAGATCGTGCTCGACCTGCCCGCCCCGCTCCAGCGCTGGGCGCATTCCCAGGGCCTGCAACTGCTCTCAGATTTTTCGAATGAAACCTCCAAAACCGGTTCCGCCGCCCTAACCCTGACCTCCCCGCAATCCGGTTCCAGCTACCGGCTCTCAGACCAGACGGCTCTTTCGGCGCAGCAAATCCCGGTCGAAATCCTGGCCGGGACCGGCGTGACTCACATCACCCTCTGGGTCGATGGACAGCGGTTCGCCGCCTTCGAGTCCGCGCCCTTCCGGCTCTGGTGGCCGCTGACGGAGGGCGCGCATGAATTCCAGGCGCATGGGGTGGATGGAAATGGGGAGACAGTGATCAGTAACGTGGTGGAGATTATGGTGACGAAGTAGATAAAGTGAAGTCACTTACTTCTCACTTCTACCTATTCACTACTCACTTCCTTCTACCCGGGTTGCTTGATATATCTCCAGATGCGATCCAATCCAAAGATGACCAGGGCTACAAAAAGCAGTAAGATCACAAAAGGAAGCTGGAAATGCAGCCAACGACCAAGGAACGTCACCAATAATCCAAAACCCAGCGCCAGGGCCAGGGATTGAAGGTGCCTGCTTTCATAGCGCCGGGTTTGCTTATTCAAAGTATCGCCTTTCAAGGCAGCCTCCAACAGGATCAGATCCCAGACCGCCAGCGCAACCCCTGAACCCAAAAGCATCAAGACGGGCGAAGCTCCAGCCAAAAGCCCGGCTACCGCCAAACAGACCGCGGCCACTAAACAAATCTGCGGCAGCCACAAGGCCGGGTCTTTTCTGGCATACAACCAGGCCAAACCTGTGATGAGCGTCAGCGCAGCTCCGGCCCATTGTCCAGCGATCAGGTATCCGGCAGCCAGGCAAAAGGTCGAAAAAGCCAGGCAGGCAAAAAAGAAAATCTGTCGAAGGGTCATCAAAGGCAGAGCTCCTTACTGTTCCCGCTGCCCGCGCGAACGGCTCAGGGCGTTGCGCACCAACGGGAACAAGGGCTGTCTGACCTGCCAATCGATGACCGGGATGTGCAGTTGGGCAATACTCTTCAGCCGCAGGCAGCGCTCGAGGCGGGTGGCCCGGATTGCCAATTGGCTGGTGAGGTCCTGCGCCAGGGTCTGGCCGGCAAAGTCAAGCGGGTCCGGGCAGATCAATAACGCCTGGTAGCCATAGGCGCGCAGGCGCCGGAAGAGCGAAAAATCCGAGGAGGTCAGCGGGCTGATGATAATAACCAAGGCATGGTTTGGAAACATGCGGATGGGGATGAAATCGAGGTTGGTATACGCCCGCTTGCCCGTCCCGACCCTGGCTTTCGACAGGCAACCCAACAGGCGGTGAAGCTGTGTCTTTCCATAACCGGGGAAAACATTCAGCATGGTCCCCCCAAAAACAAGCAGGCTGACACGATCGCCCTGATGCAAAAAAGTCTCTGCCAGCGAGGCGGTCGCCCCCACACAGGCTTCGAAGAAGCTCTCTTCACCGAGGCGCAGGTCGACACCCTGGCGCGCATCCAGGATTAACCCTATCTCGGCAATTTCCTCCTGCTCGAACTCCTTGGTGAAAAATTTGCGCGGATGGCGGGCCGTCAAACGCCAGTCGAGCGAGCGCAACGGATCCCCCGGGTGATATTCGCGGATCCCGAAAAAGTCGGTCCCGTTGCCGCCCAGGCGGGCCGGGATTGAACCCGGAGAATGCACAGTATTGCGCGGTCGGATGGGAATGGCCTTGAACTTTTTGAGCCGCGGCCGGATCTGGATCATCGCCTCCGCCGGCAGGGACAGCTCAGTTTCAATCAGGCCAAGAGGGTCGCTAACCACTGTTTTAATGGACTTCCAGACAAAATCCCCTCGGGCTGCCGTAAACGTATATTTCAACTCGGTGGATTCTCCCGCCTGTAACGTCACCCAGCGACTGAGTTCATCAGCGCTGATTTTCATTTCCGGCTGGGCTGTTTCAGCGATGAAGCAACTGACCTCCTCTGCGGCCATGTTTTGGACGGTCAGGCACACCTCAATCGCTGTGCTGCCATTTGAGCGAGTCTGTTCCAGGGTGCGCGTTGCGCTCAAGCAGACCTTCTCGGAAGGCGGCGTTTGGAGGAGGCCCAGCCCCAGATAAGCCAGGAATGGCAGCAGCATCCAGGCAATCTCTCCATTGCGCGTGATCAGGGCCGCGATCAGCAAACAGAAGATGAGCAGACCAACAACCAGGGTTTTGTTATTCATGTTCAGGTTTGAGCACCGGCACGGAAACCGTCCGCGAAACTTCGGCGATGATCGTGTTTTCCGATCTTTTGATATCCCACAGGCTGGGATCCAGGATGATGCGGTGGGCCAGGGCGGGTTGGACAAACTGCTTGATATCGTCAGGGATGACGTAAGCCCGGCCCTGGATGGCAGCCCAGGCGCGCGTCAACTTGAGCAGCGCCAGTGACCCGCGCGGACTCACCCCCACCGCCACCTGGCGATGTGAGCGGGATTTCGTCACCAGATCGACCATATAGCGGCGCACATCCGGGTCGACATAACTCTCTTCCACCTTGTCCCGCATCGCCAGGAAGGTTTCGGGCGAGATAATGGCTTGCAGGGCGACGAGATCCTTTTTCCGTTCAGCGCGCCGCTTCAAAATTTCATCTTCTTCTTCAGGGCTGGGATATCCAATCGAGAGCTTGACCATGAAGCGGTCGAGTTGGGCTTCGGGCAGCGGGAAAGTGCCTTCATATTCAATCGGGTTCTGCGTGGCAATCACGATGAAAGGATTGGGCAAGGGCAGGGTTTCGCCTTCCAGCGTCACCTGGTATTCCTGCATGGCCTCCAACAAGGCGGACTGGGTCTTGGGCGAGGCCCGGTTGATCTCGTCAGCCAGCAAAATGTTGGTAAAGATCGGTCCCTTGCGCAACATGAAACGGTTTTGATCGCTCTCGAAGACATAGCCGCCGGTGATATCTCCGGGAAGCAGATCGGGAGTGAACTGGATGCGCTTGAACTGCATCCCCAAGGCCCTGGCAAAGGAGTTGGCGATCAGGGTCTTGGCCAGACCGGGGTAATCTTCCAGCAGGATATGGCCGCCAGAAGAGAGAAAAGCCGCCATCATCAACTGGAGCACTTCCCGTTTCCCGACAACCGCCTTTTCCACCTCCTGAATGACGCGGGCAGACAGCTCGGCAACTTGTTCGATACTAATTGGGGTTGAATTTTCGATGGTCATTTTTTATCTCCAGTTCGGTTTCCATGAAACTGAGCACTTCTTCGATCATCCGGTTATGTTCCACGGTTTCCTGGCCGGTCAGGCGCTGGATCCACTTCTGGGGAGCCATCCGAAGAAACTGGATGCGCTTTCCCAAAGAGCGTTTCGTCTCTTTGGGCTCTTCGAAAAACAAATAGGTGTGGATCTGTTCCGGAAGGGGTAGCCCGCCCTGTTGCAAAGCCTCGTATAACCTGAAGTTGGCTGTGGTATGCTGCTGGGTGGCAAAAAACGCGATCAACAGGCGCACGAGTTCCCGTTTCAGGGTCTTTTCTTCCAGAAGCTGCTGATCGGTAAAGGTAAAAAGATTGCGCCAATATCCAATGGCTTTCAGGGTTGAATTCGAATCCTGAGAGTCATCGGTCTCACCGGCGCTCGGCTGCTGGGGCAGGAAGCGGTAGATGAAAAATGCCGCAATGAAAATGATTACGCCCCAGTAATATTTTTGATCGATGCTCAGGACCAGGATCCGTAAGAGCAGCCAGACCACAATTGAAATTGGCTGAATGATTTCATTCAGGATAAACGGCCAAAAAAGAATCCCCACCAGCAAGCCGGCGAAGACAAAAAAGCTGAAAATGACCAGGCGCCGCGAGAGTATCACTTTAATCCGCCCTCTGGGCCTGGCGGCTGTACAACATGATGGCCTCCAGGCAGTGGATGGCTTTCTGCTCATCTGCCGGGTTGGGCTGCCAGTTGCCATAACGCACGGCTTCAAAAAGTTGGGTCAACTGGTGGATGGGAGCCTGAGGGACGCCAACGCCCTCCAATAGTTTTTCGAACTCCCTGGGGGTCATAAACTCTTCTCGTTCAAGCCCCTGTTCTTTTTCCAGCGCCAGGCTCATTTGCCGGTAGCACTTGACAACCACATCCTTCAAATCCAGGCCGGTCTTGAGCGCCTGCCAGGCTTTTTCGGCTTCCAGCCCGACCACATCCAGGGTCGAAGGAGGTTTGGAAGCTGAAAGCAAGATCCAGCCCCCGAGCAAGAGCGTGATGATCAGCAGGCCAATCCCGACCAACCAGATCACAAGCGGGGGCACCGGCCCAAGGGGCGCAGTGGCTGGCGGCGTGGCGGTCGGGAGGGACAAATCCATTGGGCTAATACTGCTGGATTTTGGCAGCAGCATGATCAGGAAGATGACGCTCAGGGCCATCAAACTGATGGTCAACATCGAGGGGATAAAACTCGTGAGAAATTTCCAATCCGTGCCTTTGAACAGCCGATAGAGCACATACAGCATTGATCCGGTCAGGATCAGGGCAAAAAAAATCAGGATGAATTTACTGATCGAGATCACCGCAAACGCTTCTTCCTCGACCGGCGCAACCACCACCCGGCTATTCTCAAACCGGGGAAGCGGCATCCCGGGTTGGAGTTCCAGTTGGGGCAGGCTGGCTGCAATCATCACGGTGAGGAGCATCACCAGCCCAAGAAGAAGAAGCGTTTTTTGCTTTGTACTGCCTGTCATTTTGTGTAAATTCCCGTTTTCACAATAACTCGATTAATTGTACATCAGTCCAATGAATTACTGAGTCAAAAAAAATATCGATGTGTTTCAAAAATCCCCGCTGATGCCCTGGCCGGGACAGGCCTGCCCCCATCACTTTCTGCGTGGCCTGACAGCAGTTCGCCGCTACAAAAACAGGTACACCGACCCCCACCCGGCCTCCCCCAAATTCCAAAAAGCGGAATTTGGGGGAGGGGGATAACTGATTACTAATTACTGTTCACTGATCACTGCACTTCACGGCTTTACCACAAAGACACTCCCCGCGCTCCTTCCCGAGACATCCGGGAAGTAGAACTCCTTGGCCGTCACCGGCAGAACGCGGAACTCCCCGGCGCTGCTGGCTCGGGCAATGTAGGTGATCGTGTACGTCCCGGCGGGCAGGTAATCGGCGGACATGACCAGCTTGTCGTCGTAGATTTGTTTGTAGTAGAAATACCACCAGCCCCAGCCGTAGCGGTTGTAATCCTCCGGCTGGTAGGTCTCCGGCACCTGGGCCGAAGTTTGCAGCGAGGCATCGACCGCTTCAAGACCGGCGGGTAGGGGATCGTCGATCACCAGGTAATGCAGGCTCTCGGGCACAACCAGCGTCAGGCGCACCTGCACCAGGTCCCCGCGCTGCGCTGTGGTGATCGGGGTCTGCGGGTCATCGACCTTGAAATACTGGCGGGTGACGAGAATCCCCTGGTCGAGCGCCTGGATGTCTTTGACCGGCAGGGAATAATCCATGTAGGCGGTGTAATAGAGCACGCCGGGTCCCTCGCCGCGCGTCAGCACCAGGTAATTGGACTCGTTGGCCAACAGCTGCTCGACGCCCACTTTCAAGAGGGTTGTCTCGAGCAAATTATCTTTGCTGGCCAGTTTGCTCTCGAGCAGATTCCCATTCAAGCCCAGGGCGTACGGGTAGCTGGTCTCGAACTCCTGCGAGAGCGTCAGCCAGTTGGTCAGCGCCATCAGCGACCAGGAGGTTTCCTGGGTCGAATACCAGTGGCTCCCGCTGCGATGTTTCATCAACCAGCGGACGCCATCGGCGATCAGCGGGTTCCCGGGATCGACCTGGATGAGCGCATTCAGCACAATCGCGGTCGTGCGCACGTCGGTGTTCCAGTTCCAGTAGTCAGTCTCTTTTTCGTTCCACCAGGCCCCCGCCGCCGACTTGGCCACCGCGTTGTTGAGCGTCGCAAGCAAGTCCTGGATGCGCGGGTCGTTCGCCTCGGCCAGGTAAACGGACTGTAACAAGAAGGCTTTGGCGTACAAAGCCAGGTTATTGTCATAGGTCAGCAGTTCCATGACCTTGCCCTGGTTGGGCTGACCGCCGCGCGCCAGGGCGTAGAGCATGAAAGCGGCCTGGTTTTTCCGCCAGCCATCCATTGTTTGCGTGATGCTCGGCAGGTTATCGTCCAGGTAGGCCAGGCCGCGCTGCAAGACAATCTCCGAAACGGTGTAACCCGATTCGCGCGCCTCGACCAGCCCCAGGATGACATAGGCTGTCGTCGTTGGCGAGCTTTCGCTGCCGGGCCACAAGCCCCAGCCGCCGTCGCCATTCTGGTTGTTGTTGATCCGCTGCAAGGCCGGGCGCACCTGTTCGTCGAGCGAGGTTTGCAGGCCGCTGGAAGTTTTCCCGGCCAGGGTCAGCGCGCGGACCGAGATCAGGTTCGGCAGGAAGCGCGAGACCGTCTGCTCCATGCACAGGTAGGGATAATCCTTCAGGTAGGTCAGGCCGTCGGTCATCGAAGCGGCCAGCGAGGGCGAAGTCTCCACGATCAGGTTTGCATCCAGGTAATCGAGCGACTGCGGCAGGAGCACGGCTTCGGTGACGGAACCCTTCCCGCGCAGCGCGCCGGAGCTGCCGACCGTCTCGGTGACATGAAAGGTCAGGACGGGAATCCCGTTCCCGGGGAGCGTACCCAGGGTCGGCTGGGTCGCGTCACTGTAGCCGCCGCCCGCTGCTTCGGCGGTCAAATCCACCCGTTTGGCGTCCGGCTTGACAGTCACGTCCCAGGTCAGATACGCCTGCTGTTTGGAAGGCACTTCGATCGTCTGGGTCTCAGCCGATTGCAGGGTCACGCCTTCGGCTTTCAACTTCACCGTGGCGGTCATGGCTGCGCCGGTATTGTTGTGCACCACCGCGCCGATCCGCACCTGGTCATCGACCACCAAGAAGCGCGGTGTTTGGAGTTGGACATACATCGGGCGGTTGCTGATGATCTCGTGCGAGATCTCGCCCACGCGCGTGTCGTCGGTGACAGCCCGCGCGGTCATCCGCCAGGTGGTCAGGTTATCGGGCAGGGTCACTTTGACCTGCGCCAAGCCATCCTCGCCGGTCAGCGCCTGCGCCTGCCAGAAAGCCGTGTCCTTGAAATTCCCACGGACGGTGATGATGCCCGCGCCTTCACCTTTTTCACTCCCGCCGCCCGAACCGCTGCGCTCGCCGGTCGGCATGGTTTCCTGGAACTTGGTGTTGAAGTCTTCGGCATTCAGCACAATCCCGCTGGCGGTCGTCACGCTCAGGCCGCGTTCCGGGTAAAAAGCCGAGAGCAGCGGCTGGCTGTTCGTGGGGGCCAGCGCCAGGACGGCCTTATCCACCAGCGCAAGCGAGACATCCGCCCGCACCGGCTTGCCCGCCAGATCTTTGGTCGTGACCGTGTAAGTGACAGTCTCACCCGGCTTGGATTCCTTTTTATCACTCTCCAGGCTGACGTTGATCTGCTGCTGGCTCGGGTTGACGTCGATGCGTTTCATCCCGACCTTGAAATCCGCCGGAGACTTGCCTTCCGCGCCCTTGACAACCACCACCGAAACGTACATGACCGGGGCCATCTCCTTGGTGATCGGCAGTTCGTAGACACTGCTGTTGGTTGCAAGTTTGATAACCTTCTTCTCATAAATGTGGCCGCGTTCCACCGTTACGAGGGCATAGTTTTCGCCTTCGAAAGGCTGGGCAATCAGGATTTTGGCCGTTTCGCCGGGGTTATAAGCGTCTTGATCGAGCACCAGGTCGAAGGAACGGTCGTTGGTCTGTTTCCAGGGAACATACGCCTGGCTGGTGACCCACAGGTAGGTGGAGGCTTTGCTCGGCCGACCCTGGTCATCCTTTGCCGTCACAATCGCCTTATATTCGCCTCCGCCGGGCGGCGTGAACGCGACGCTTGCCAGACCATTTTCATCCGTCGTGGCCGCGGCGCTGCCCGCGGCGATGTTCTTGACCGAGGATTCCCAGCGTGAACGGCCATCTTCGTCTTCTTTGATGACACTGTACCAACGCTGTTCGGCAAATTCCACGCTGACAGGCTGCTTCGCCACCGGTTTGCCCTCCAGGTCGAGCACGACCAGGTTGAAGGTTTGGGGTTTGCCCTGCTCGCCGACGTAATTCTCGGCGCGAATCCCGGCGTGGACCGCGCTGGCGAGTGTCACCATGCTGACCTGCCCGCCGACCAGGCTCCCGCCCACATCGCTGACGTTGGCGCTAAAAGAAATTTGCTGGCTGACATCCTGTTTTTGGAGTTGGGCAGCCTGGGTCAGTGCGAAGTGTCCCTTCTCGTCGGTCAAGCCCTGGCCTTCCTGGGTCAGCGGGTTACTACTGGAGGCAGCCTCGCCGCTGTAATAATCGCTGTAGACGAAGTTATCGAAGCGATACTGCCGATAATCCGCCGGAGGCGAGTAGTAATAAGGATGGGCTTCCATGAACCATTCGACCCCCGCGTTGCTGACGTGGCCGCCGGAGTAATAGGTGGCATCCAGGCTGAAGGTGACCTGCTCACCGACCAGAACAGTCTCAGGAACCGCGTTCAGCGCCAATTCGAATTCCGGTTTACGGTATTCGGCCACCCGGAAAGAAACTCCGCCGATGATTTCATCGTCACTGGCAGCGTTGCGCACCGAAACATAGTAGTTCCCCACCGGCACATCCTCCCCCAACTTGAATTCACCGGCAAAAGTACCCATCCTGGAAATATCCAGGTCGCCTTCGAAAACCTTCCCCTGGTCATTCTCAATACGAACATTGACCCTGGATTGCGTCGGCAGGCTGTAATGCAGGTCATCATTCAGGCGCAGGATGCCTTTGTATTCCACGGCTTGCCCGGGGCGGTAGAGCGGCCGCTCGGTATAAATCTCGACAAAAGCATTCGAGACCGGCGTGTAATACTCCGTCCAGATACCAAATTGCCCCGGATAAACGCCGCTGCCCCAGTCCGAGGAAGTCATGGCCAGGTGCTGAGGGTCGTCGGTGCGGGCATAAACGACATATTTTGCATCCTGAACATAAGCCAGCCCATTCACGTCCGTTTTGGTCTGACCAACCATCTGCCTGTCCCGGTTATAAAAAACAACGGGGACGTTCGGCGTCGGCTGGCCGGTTTCCTGGTCCACCAGCCAGGCCAGGGCTTCGGTGTCGGTCGTTTTCAAGGTCAGGTTGTCACTGGCGACAATCAGGAGCGCACCCTGGACATTACCACTGCCCGCCTGCTTCACGCCCTGCGACAGGCTGACCGTGGAATACCCGCCAGTCTCCTGCCTCCCGACCCCAAAAGGTTCCTGGTCCCAGGCCGAACGCAGGTAATAATAGCCAGGCTTCAATCGCCCGCCCTGATCCAGATTGACCGGGATGCGCCCAAAGCGGTCTTTATCGGCGGTCAGGTTCAAGTCCCATTTCTGCAACGGGGACTCCTGACGGTCAGCCAGTGCCCTCAAGGCGTCATAATCGCCGAGAGAGCGGGCAAATTCATCAAAGGGAACCGAAAAAAGTGCCAGTTCAGCCGATTTCAAGTTGGTGTAATCGAAAAAGATGGTTTTTTCACCCTCTGGCCGGTAGATGAGCGCATAATTGCCCGTTCCCAGGTTGGCATACGGCTGCAAGGCGGCGGTCTCAAAACTGAGTGACAGCCCTTCCTTGATGGTATTCCCATAAATATCGGCCATGCCCGGCAGGATGCGCACCACGTAGGCGGTGGACGGCTGCAAGCCGTAGACAGACAGGGATTTTGAACCGGTAATAAACTTCAGCGGTTTGGTTGGCTCCGGCGAAATCTTGACCTTGTCCTTCAGGCTGTCAGGATTCATCGACGTCCTGAAATAGATCCGCAAATAAGCTGAGAAACTGGCCTGTTTGCCCGCCTCCGGGGAAACACTCGCGATCCCCGGCAGGGAGACGGTCGAGAGCTTGACGCGATATAATTCCTTAAGTTTGCCGCCATCCTGCGCCTGGGCGGAGGGGTCAATCGTCAAGTCGTAGAAACTGTCGATGGTGTAACGTCCAACCGGCGTGACCGTCAGCTGGGTGGATTTGTCATCCCAGGTCAATTTCACCGGAAATTTGGCCTTTGTCTCCAGGTTGCGCAGTGAAGTGGCCTTCGCCACGCTTTCCTGATCCATCGGGCGGTTAAAAGTCAGGACAAAAGCCTGGTCGAGCAGGACGCTGTCGATATTGTCTGAGAAATTTTTCCCCTGGTTTTTCAAGACGAAACTGATCACGCTCGGAGCGCTGGTCGTAAACTTCGCAACGAAGTCCCCATGCAACGCCACGCCGGTGGTGTCTTTCAACCCGCCGTTCACGCGCACCCGGTAGGTGGTTCCACTACTCAGGCCATTCTCCGGCTTGAAAACAAAGACCGAGGAACTGACCCAATCTCCCTTGCCTGCCAGCGCCGGGGTAATATCGACCGGGCTGGGCAGTTTGGCCAGGTCTGCCTTGCTCATCAGCGGCACGACCGGCTTGTTAAAAATGACCGTGATGGCGCTCTGGCTATCAACCTCTTCGGACTGGTCTGCTGGGAAGACCTGGTTGACGACCAGTTCGTTGGTGGTCTGGTAATCAAATTTGATCTCTTCCGACAGGCTGGAGCCATCCGCGGCGCCCGCCGAGGTGGAGATAACGGCACTGTAGGCCGCGCCCGGCCTCAGGGCTTTTTCCGGCTCGAACTGGAGCGTCTGCTCATTGACCCAGGTTAGCTTTCCGGCGACAGGTTTCCCGTCAGAATCCAGGAAAGCCCAGGCCGACTCGGTCTTGGCCTGATCCATCGGCCGGTCGAAGCTGACCCTGATTTCCGGGGAAAGTCCCAGGCGTTCCCCCGGCAAGGGAACCTGATTAACAACCTGCGGGTAAGCTGCAGGAGTGACCTCCACTGAAAGTTTTTCAGGCGTGGCAGATGGCACAGGTGTAACCGGCCCACAGCCTGCCAGCGCAAACAGACACAGGAGCGCAGCGGCGCTCAGAAGCAAGCGAATTCGAGTTTTCATATTTTTTCCTTCTCAAAAAACAGTATGCCCTTCAGACGAAATCCTGTCAAGATGTGTTCCCAAATTTGATTTCAGGCCGCTGGTCGAGCAGGCGGTGCTCTCCCGCCGTATCGAGCCCGGGGCGAGTAGGCTCCACGGAAGAAATCGCATCGTCGGGTTTCGATACGGCCTTCGGCCTACTCAACCCTCATCACATCTAATGGTTTTCGATCACCGGCTTGACTTCCTGCCAGGTTTTGCCACCGTCGACAGTGTTGATCAGCGCCAGGGTCTTTCCGTTACCGACAATCGCCCAACCGGTCAGGTCACTGACAAAATCGAACTGCGCGGTTTTCCAGGAAGCTTGATTGATCTTGATCCAGGTCGCGCCACCGTTGATGGTCTTGTAAATCTCGTTCAAGCGGCCTGGCGCTCCCGTGGTGATCATCCAACCTCGCCGGTCATCAAGGAAATCGACGCCAATCAAGGTTCCCGGAAGGTCCCACATTTTCCATTCAGGACCAGTGACGCTCGAAAGATAATAGAGTTTATGAAAGGTGTGTTTTCTTTGCGTGCAATTCATTTCGACGGCCATGGAGCCAGGCTGCATCTCGGCGATGGCCCAACCATCACAGGTGATCGGCGGCTCAGCCAGCAGGTTTGGGATGGCTGGCAGTGCTTCTACCTGCCAGGAGTTACCTTTATTATCCGTTTTGAGTGCTGCCCAGCGACTCGGGTTGGTCTGCCACCACCAGCCGCCAATCCAACCTTTTTGACCATCGAAGAAAGTCATCCCGGTCTTGGTGTCGGGTAAGTAGTAAGCCAGGCCGGGCTGCTCCAATTCCGTTACTCGCAACCAGTTCTCGCCGCCGTCGGCGGTTTTGAACAGGATCATGCGCGCTTCTCCCGAGGAGTTCTGGGGCAGGAAGACCAACCAGCCATTCAGCACATCGGGGAATTGCAGGCTGTGAACCTGGTAATTGCCCTCCGCCGGCAAAGCAATCGGCTGGCTGGATTTCCAGGTCTGCCCGCCGTCTTGTGTCCGCCAAATGATATTACTGCCGGGGACCGCCCAGGCCGCCTCAGAGTTGAGCGCAAAAAATCCATGCTGGCTGAACGAGCCCCAGGGCGGAGTTCGATCCTGCCAGAGCGATCCACCGTTCGTTGTCCTGAGTACCTTGCCCGATTGTTCGATCCCCCAGCCGCGCAGGCTGTCGGTCATCCGGATGAAAGTCAAGATGACGGGCTGGGAGGCTTCGAGAGTGGAGGCGATGTCACCCTGGATGGTAAATGTAATTTGCTCCGAGGTCTGTCCTTGAATAAATTGTGGTTTTCCATCGATAAACAGCCGCAACTCGTAAATTCCTGAAGGCAGGCCAAGATCGAGATCGTAGATGGAAACGTCGGTGAGCGTGCCGTTGGCGCCATATTTGGCATAATCCCAGGCTTCTTCCCGCGCGAGCCACAACTGTCCATTCAGATGCCACTCGCGGCGGATGCTCAGCCCTTCACGCATATTGGCGTAATCCCAGATCGCAAAGACCTGGCGGGTTTTTGGCGCAAAATTCGTTGATTCAGGTTTCCCAGTCTCCTCACTGAAACGGATTTTTGCGCTGAAAGAGGGTACCAGATCAGGCGGAACGGTTGGGGAGGGGCTTGGCGCTTCCGCAGTGGGCCAGAGCTGGGGCGGCTGGGTGGTTTCCGTCGCTGCGGGAGCCATCTCAACCCGGATGGTGAATGTCCCGCAGCTGGTCAGGATGAAGCACAAAAGAATGGATAGGATTTTATTTAGCATGGCAGTTCTCCGAGGTTAGATTTCCTGCCCCAACTATACTAAAAAACGGGTAACAACCGGCCTTTCCCCCGTAACAAATTCAAGATGTGGTGTATCAGCTTGGTTACATCAGGCCGCTTCTGGCGCCAGCCGCAACCTGACGGTAAAAACCGTGCCAACTTCGGGCTTACTGCGCACGAAAACCGTTCCCTCGTGCAGGTGGACAATCCGCTCGACCAGCTTGAGCCCCAGACCACTGCCGGGCACACCGCGCGCGTTCTGACCGCGATACAACTCCTCGAAAATATGCGCGATCTCCTCGGTCGGGATACCCGGCCCGGTATCAACCACATCGACAATTGCCATGCGGCCATCTTCTGTGACGCGCACTTCCACCTGGTCTTCAGACGTGGTGAATTTGATCGCATTATCGAGCAGGTTGCGAAAAACCAGCACCAGCAGGTCGCGGTCGCCCCAGACATCGGAGACCGGCCAGGGCAAATGCGGGACGTTGAGGCTGATTTTCCGGGAGGGCTCCAGCGCCTGACCTGAAAGAGCAATCGCTTCTTCGAGCAGTTCCTTCAGGGCCACAGGTTTATGCTCAATATTGCCCGAGTCGAGTTCCGAAAGCAGGCGCAAATCAACCACCAGTTTTTGCAGACGCTGGACCTGCTGCGAGATGCGCTCCAGGGATCCCGCCTGGTGTTGGTCGAGGCTGGGGCTTTGCTGTAAATTGACAATTCCCAGGCGGATGATGGTCAGCGGGTTCTTCAGTTCGTGGTCAAGCCGTTGGAAGAAACGTTTTTGGGCTGAAACCTGCGTTCTCTGTTCCTCAGCTTGCTTGCGTTCGAGCGTCCGCTGGATTCCCAGCCCAATCGCCGCAGAGATCAAGACCAAAACCCCCAGCACAAATCCCATTCGAGACACCAGCCCGGCCAGGTCCGCTTCGTAAACGGCTGAAAAGGTCGGGTTGGGGAGAATCTCCCAGACAGCCAGCAGGCTGGTCCCCAGGCCCAGGATGATCATCGCCAGCGCGGCGAGGAGACCCGGCAGCCAGCGTCTCATTTCTCCCCCTGTACAGTGCCCACAAAACGGTAACCCTGTCCGATCACCGTGTCAATAAAACCAGGCTGTTCCGAATCTTCGTCCAATACTTTGCGGATTTCGGCAATCCGGATATCGACCGCCCGCGTCTCGAGCGCGTCGCTCCAGCCCCAGACTTCATCCAGCAGGCGTTCGCGCGAGATGACCTCTTGCGGGTTGAGCATCAGGAATTCGAGCACACCCACGGCGCGCGCCGTCAGGTTGACAGGTTGATCGCTCAACCAGACCTGGCGAAGCTGGCGATCCAGCGCCAGGCCGCCGCTGGTTAACCGCCGGAAGCTGGAAAGCGGCAGGCTGCCTTGCTGGGTCCGGCGCAAGATGGCCTGCACCCGCGCAACCAGTTCCAGCGGGTCGAAGGGCTTGTTAAGATAATCATCCGCGCCTTCCTGCAGGCTCATCACCCGTTCGGCAGGCGTGTTGACTTTGGTCAGCAGGATGACCGGCGTCCAGTTTCCAGATTGGCGCAGGCGGCGCAGCACATCCCTGCCATCCAGCCTGGGCATGAGCATATCCAATACGATCAAATCTGGTTTTTCGCCGGCAATCAGTTCCAGGGCCTGTTCACCATTGATCGCCGAGATGACCTGGTAGCCGGAACGCTCCATCAAGGGCTTCAACTCAGCCAACAAGTCAACTTCGTCGTCCACAATCAGGAGCTTGATTTTGCTCATTTTTCACCTGTAGAAAAAAACCGAGGGTCGAGTAGCAGTGTTCATTGCTGCGTATCGAGACCCGAATCGAGCTTGTCGAGGGATAAGCGTGCGTCTCGATGCACAAAAACCGCTGGTTTCGATATGGGCGGCGGTGGTTGAGTAGCGTTCTCGGCGTACCGAAACCCGCCGCCCTATCCTTCGGCAAGCTCACCTGTACCTGCGGTACTGGCGCAGGCAGGACATCGCTCAACCAGCTTCCCCAATTGATTATACAATGCGATGTTACAATCAAGGCGGTAATTTGACACGGAGGCGGCATGAAAGCATCGCAATTACGCGCCCGCTATTGGCGGATAGTCTTTTTCTTTGGGCGGGTGACGTTCGGCTTTATCTTTTGGGAAATTTTCCTGCCCAAGATCGGCTTAAAAGGTTGGGCGCGCAGCACGCGCTCGGCGCGCTTCCACCAGATTGCGACCCGCTTCCGCGCGCTGGCTATCCGCATGGGCGGGTTGATGATCAAGGTTGGGCAGTTCCTCTCTGCGCGGCTGGATGTGCTTCCGGCAGAGATTACCGACGAACTCTCCGGCTTGCAGGATGAAGTCCCGCCGGAAGCCTTCGACGAGATCACCAAGCTGGCTGAGGCCGAGTTGGGCGTCAGGCTCTCCGAAAAATACGCCTGGTTCGACGAAACCCCGCTGGCCGCTGCCTCGCTCGGGCAAGTCCACCGCGCACGGTTGACGGCTGCGGATGCTGAAACGCAGGGTTTCAGCGAAGTGGTGGTCAAAGTTCAGCGGCCTTTCATCGAGCAAATTGTCGAAGTCGATCTCTCCGCCTTGCGGCGTGTGGGCGGCTGGCTGCAAAAATATAAACCGGTCAGCGACCGCGCCGATGTCCGCGAATTGATCGAAGAGTTTGCCAGCACCACCCGGGCAGAAATCGACTACCTGGCCGAAGGCCGTAACGCCGAGACTTTCAGCGCAAACTTTAAGGAAAATACGGGTGTGCACGTCCCCAAGGTGGTCTGGAACGTCACCACCCGGCGTGTCTTGACTCTCGAAAATGTCTTTGCGATCAAGCTCGGTGACTACGAGGCCATCACCGCCGCCGGGATCGATCGGGCCGACGTGGCCATCCGCCTGCTGGATACCTACATGCAGCAGATTTTCGAGGACGGTTTTTTTCACGCCGACCCGCATCCCGGCAACTTGTTTGTGACCCCGCTCGAAAGCACAGACGCCGATGGCAAACGTGAGTGGCGGCTGACCTTTATCGACTTTGGCATGGTCGGGCGGATGCCCGAAAACCTGCGCGCCGGGTTGCGCGAGGCGGTCATCGCGGTTGGGACGCAGGATGCCGCCCGGCTGGTGCAGGCTTACAAGACTCTCGGTGTCTTGCTGCCCAGCGCCGACTTGAAACTGATCGAAATGGCCGGGGCCCAGCTTTTCGACCGCTTCTGGGGCAAAAGCATGAAAGAACTGCGCCAGATCGACCACGCCGAAATGATGAAATTCGGTCTCCAGTTCCGCGAGTTGATGTTCGAAATGCCCTTCCAACTGCCGCAAAACCTGCTGATGCTCGGGCGCTCGGTGGCGATCCTTTCAGGGATGTGCACCGGTCTTAATCCTGAATTCAATGTTTGGATTTCCATCGCCCCCTACGCTGCCAAGTTGGTCGCCGACGAAGGCACATCAAACTGGCAAACCTGGCTGGATGAAGCCGGGAAAATCTTCCAGGTGCTGATCGGGCTGCCCGGCCGCACCGACCGGGTGCTGACCATGATCGAACGCGGCAACCTGACGGTCCAGATGCCGCTGGTCAATCGCCAGGTGGTTTACCTCGAGCAATCAGTCAACCGGCTTTCGGGTGGAATGATTTTTGCCGCCCTGCTGGTCGGCGGGGCCATCCTGTACGGTTCCAATGAACGGTATGGCGAAATCTTGATCGGCGCTTCCGTGCTCCCCCTGCTCTGGATGCTATTTTTCGCGCGCGGTCATCGTCCCTGGCGCTAAGGGGAAATATCGTTGGTTGAGTAGACGGTGTTCTCCCGTCGTATCGAAACCAACAATCAGCACAAAATGACTGTATCATGTGGTTTCGATACGCTCCTCACTATCGTTCGGAGCTACTCAACCACCACAAATTTCAAAGCGTCAGGTGTTTTTAATAAATGATATAAAATACCGCCCCGTCAAATTGACGGGGCGGTATTTTATCAGGCTTTCTTGGCACGCTCATCCAGGCGCTCGATGGCATGGTCGAGCAGGCTGCGGAAGGCGAGCAGCATCTCCTTGCGGGCCGCGCGGCGGTGCTCCACGAATTTCGGCGGGAGCAGCCCTTCAACGCTCTGACGCATCTCGTTGCGGGCGGCGCGCATATGTTCGCGCACATCTTCGGGGATGTGTTCCTGAGGGGATTTGCGGGCAGTTTTTTCAGTCATCGTGAGCCACTCCTTGCAAGGCTAGATTCATTATAACGCGCCCGGGCCCGGACTGCAACTACCGCGCAGGCGACTCGGCAGACTCAGTGACGGAGGCAGGCTCACCCGCAACGGCCTCCCATTGGCGGAGATTGTTCACCAGCCGCAGAAAAAACAGGGCCGCGACAATCCGTCCAAGCCCCGAGATCAGGAAAATACCGGTATAGCCCCACCACAGGATGATCCCGCTGCCCAGCGCCGCGCCGCCTGCCAGCGCCACCGTCACCACGATCTGGAAAATAGCCGAATAGCGCGCCCGCAGGGCAGTGGGGGTAAGTTGCAGCAGGAAGTTAAACGAAACCAGCTCGAACGCACCCCAGAGAATCCCGCCCAGGAGGTTGAGGACCACCACCTGCCAGAGCTGCGTAATAAAAATCCAGACAAAGGGCAGGATTGGGAGCAAAAACATGCAAACCATTTGCACCCGTCCCGGCCCCCAGCGGTCAGAGATCTCGCCGACCCGCTTCTGGATCAACAGTTTCGAGATACTAATGGAAACCGCCGCGAGACCCACCATGGCAGCCGTAAACTCCAGGTCCTGCACCATGTAGACATTGAAAAACGGTCCGGCAATGTTGATGGAAAAATTCCAGAGCGCGGAAGCAAAACAGAAAGACAGGAAAACCGGCGAAGCGCGCAGACCCTTCCAGATCTCCGGCAGTGAAACCGACATGGAACTGTGGACGGGCTGCCCGGCCTGCTGGTCTTTAATCCGTGAAAAGAAATAGGTGGAAAACATCCCCACGCCGAACGCCAGCATCAACGAAAGCTGATAACCCTGCGGCGAACCGACGCGGGTGATGAACTCCCCCACCAGGTAGGTCATCCCTATCCCGGCAATGCCCATAACGAGGTTGCGCGAGCCAAAATAACGCCCGCGTCCCTCCTGGGGAATAATATCGCCGGTGATCGACATCCAGGCGGGAAAAGCCAGGTTGCCCGCTGCGCTGCGAATGACCGAAAGAAGGATCACCACCCAGATCAGCACTTGCCCGGTAAAACCAAACGGCAGGAAGGCAAGCGCCAGCAAGGCAAAGCGCGCCAGGCCGCCGCCAAACCAGACGGTGATCTCCTTGCGATGCCCGTAACGTTCGACCAGCAGTGCGCCCGGCAACAGGCAGGCCGCCGCCGCGAGACTGGTCAGGGCCGTGAACAGGCCCACCTGCGAACCGGTCGCGCCCAGGGCCAGCAGATAGAGCGTCAGATAGTTGATTGGGATGGTATCACTGGCAGCGGCAAACAGGCCGTCGAACCAGTAATATCTCAGGTTGCGGCGGCCTACGACAGGCAGGGACATAGCCCACTCGCCGCCTGTCATAAACAGACCGAGTCGCAGGCGCAAGTGTTGGATAGATTTTGAGTTGAACATGTTTATTTTCACAGGAAATTTTGCTGGTTGAGCAGGGCGATGCTCTTTCGCCCGTACACTTGCACCTGGCACAAGTGCAGGTGTACACCGAAAAATCATCGGCTATCCTTCGGCAGGCTCACCTGTACCTGCGGTACTGGCGCAGGCAGGACATCCCTCGACCCTCGGATTTTCTTTAACAAACGCCAATCCTAAAGCCGAACCTGGTAATCGTCAATCATCCTGACGACCACCTCTCATTTCTGACAACCAAACCACACAGTTTGCGGATGTATAATCACCCCAGCAAGATGTTGTTGCGAGGAGCGCTCTTGGCGCCGACCTGCACCTGCGGTGTAGGCAGGTGAGCAATCTCCGCTTAATTGGGCAGAATCTTTCCTCGGAAATAACCCTTTAAACAGGGGATTGCTTCGGGCTATCGCCCTCGCAATTACATTAGACTGCAATTTACATCGGAGCCTTTCCCTTGAAACCCTTTCAACTGATTTTCACCTACGCCAGGAAATACAAACTGGCGTTGACCGTCACCGCCGCCAGCATGCTGCTACTGGTTGGCGCACAACTGCTGATCCCGTGGATTGTCAAAGTCCTGGTGGCCGCCGTGACTGCCCCCGGCGCAACGCTGGACGTGATGGGGCTGGTGTCCCGGCTGACCATCATCGTTTTCATCGTCTACGTGGCGCGGGCCGGGCTGCAGTTTTTGCGTTCGTACCTGGCACACCTGGCCGGTTGGGGCGTGGTCGCAGATGTGCGCAAGTACATCTACGAGCACATGCAGCGCCTTTCACTGCGCTATTACGAGGATAAGCAAATCGGCCAGTTGATGTCGCGCGTGATCAACGACACCGACCTGTTCGAGCAACTGATCGCGCATGCCCTGCCCGATATCATCGTCAACGTGATTACTTTTATCGGCGTGACGGTCGTGCTTTTCAGCCTGAACTGGCAACTGACCCTGCTCAGCACCCTCCCGATCCCGCTGGTGCTGTTCTCGCTGCAAGTCTTCGCCAAACGGGTCCGCCCGGCCTTTCGCATCCGCCAGCAGGAACTTGGCAACCTGAACGCGATGCTGAATGACAATCTCTCGGGCATCCGCGAGATCAAGGCTTTCACCCGCGAAGCCCAGGAAGCCGTCCGGATCGATGAACGGATCGACGTTTACTATCGCTCGAACCTGCGCGCGCTCAAACTGATGGCCACCTTCCAACCGTTTGTGGACTTTACTTCCTCGATCGGGACCTTGATCGTGATCTACTTTGGCGGGCGACTGGCCCTGCAAGGCGTCCTGCCGGTCTCGGACCTGGTCGCCTTTTTCCTGTACCTGGAAATGTTCTACGCCCCGGTGCGGAATCTCTCCAACGCCTGGGAAGCCATCCAGAGTTCGCTGGCCGGCGCAGACCGGGTGGCCGGTTTAATGGCCGAGGATGAAGAGCCGCACACCGTTCCGGGCGCGGTAGCCATTTCCGGTCGGGTCAAGGGTGAGATCACGCTCAAAGAGGTTGGATTCGCCTACCTCCCCGAAAACCCCGTTTTGGAAAACGTCAGCCTGAAGATCCCGGCCCGCTCGATCGTGGCGCTGGTCGGGCCGACGGGCGTTGGAAAATCGACGCTGGTCAGCCTGATCCCCCGTTTCTACGATGTGACCAGCGGGACGATCACGCTGGATGGGCGTGAGATCCGCGAATACACCCTCGAGAGCCTGCGCCAGCAAATCAGCATCGTCTTGCAGGATGTCTTCCTGTTCTACGGCACGGTGCGCGAAAACATCCTGTTCGGACGGCCGAATGCGACCGATGAAGAGATGTTTGCCGCAGCGCAGACGGCCAACGCGCACGAGTTTATTATGCAACTACCCGAGGGCTACGAAACATTGATCGGCGAGCGCGGGGTCAAGCTCTCCGGCGGACAGAAACAGCGCCTGTCGATTGCGCGCGCGGTGCTGAAAGATGCCCCGATCCTGATCCTGGACGAGGCGACTTCGTCGGTCGATACCGAGACCGAACTGCTGATCCAGCAGGCGCTCGAACGATTGATGCAGGGCCGGACGACGATCATCATCGCCCACCGCCTTTCGACCGTGCGCAGCGCCGACCAGATCGTGGTGCTGGATGAGAAATCCATCCGCGAGATCGGCACCCATACCGAACTGCTGAAAATCCCGGATGGGCTTTACCGGCGTTTATATTCCGTCCAGCGCACCCTGGAGCCGGTGATTTCATCGACGATGAATTAAAGAAGCTGACAGGATTCCTCCCCTAAATCCCGGTTGCTCACCCCGCGTTTTCACCGGGAAAATTTGGGAGAGGATCGGAAAAGGAGTTACCAAGCATCTTTGGTATTTATTTTTCCCCTTTGCCCAAAAAATCCTTCGCCGATCTTATTCTTTGTTCGATCGCCTCGTCAAAACTGAGCTTATTATGCTTTTTGATGGCGGGGTCGATAATCTCTGATTTTAGTACTTTGATTAACCCCTCCGCTGAGCTATAGGGTACTCGATCCAAGACCCAGGTATATGTTTTGGGAAAATCAACCAGCATCGAGAGAGGCTGTTCCCCCACCTTGATAATGGGCACAAAAGGAATCTGGCAATCAGGCAGCCTCCCCTGCAACTCAAGCGGGGATGATTTCGGATTGGTCAGATCTGCAATTACAAAATATGACAGGCTGGCAAGTGTTTTGATCGTCTCGGAAAAGTCTTTATTCATCCGGCGGTCAAGTTCTAAAACGATCGGGATTAAGTTGTATTCGCGCAGCCCGTTTTTTAGCGCTTCCAAGATTGCCTTGCGCTCTGGAGGCAGAAAGCGACCCAAAACCAGGACGGTTTTGGATGTAAAAGTATTGATTGCATCCCGAATTTCTGCGCTATTTAAAATTAGATAGATGAGCTGTGCTACTTTAATATTGTCAACTGTAATTTTCGGTTGTCCTTTATGGGTAATAATTAAATCTCTCTGTTCTTCAAATTCACCTTCCAAGCCCCAAACGTTGACACCGTAGACCCGGCTTCCAGACACTTTTGCCCGGTCAATCCCTGCGCGTGTTAAAACTGCGTTAGCCAGGGTTGTACCGGTCAGATTAGCTGCGCGGAGATTGGCCCCGATGAGATTAGCTCCATAAAGATTAGCGCGGCGGAGATTGGCGCCGGTGAGGTTTGCATCAAAGAGATTGGCATCGATCAGATTGGCATAACTGAGATTAGCCCCCAAGAGATCAGCCTTCCCAAGATCAGCCTTTTCAAGAAATGCTCTCTGGAGGTTGGCTGCGTTGAGATTGACCCTGCTGAGATTGGCTCCATAGAGATCTGAACCGCTGAGATCAATCGCCACACCGGGGTTTTGAGCACGCCACTTATTCCAAAGCTCAACCCCCTCTTTCAAAATCTCAAATTGCACCAGATTCGTCATATGCCTTCCTATGGTTCATCCCAGGGAAAATACAATTAAGAAGCACAAATATTTTCGATAAGCCTTCACCACTATTGTACAACTTCATCCGCCGATTTTCTATCCTTCCCATTACAATCCGATCATGATCCCTGCTTCATCTCATCGATTTCCCGTTCCTGCTCAAGAAAAAGTGCCACAAAGTGGGTCTCCAGGATTTTCCCGCTTGCCCCGATCGGCGCTCGCCCTGATGGGCTTACAGGGTACGGGGTGAAGGGCGCCGCATTTTGGGGTCTTCCACGGAGATTCCCGAAGAGCCCACAAAGTGCCTTTGGCATTTGTGGCCGCGCTGGGTATAATTCCTCCTGCAGAACATTTTCTGGCCGGGGTTTTGATCTGAGGCCAGTTGGCGTTACCCTATCATGATAGAAGAGGCACAATGAATAATTACCGTTTTCCATCCAATTTTACCTGGGGCGCGGCCACCGCGTCCTATCAAATCGAAGGCGCCTGGAACGCCGATGGCAAAGGCGAATCGATCTGGGACCGCTTCGCGCACACGCCCGGCAAAATCACCAACGGCGACACCGGCGACGTGGCCTGCGACCATTATCATCGTTACCTTGAAGATATCGCCCTGATGCGCCAGCTTGGGCTGAAAGCCTATCGCTTCTCGGTCTCCTGGCCGCGTGTCCTGCCGACCGGCTTCGGACGGGTCAACCCCGCCGGGTTGGATTTTTACGACCGGCTGACCGACGCGCTCCTGGCGGCGAACCTCGAGCCGTATATCACCCTCCATCACTGGGATTACCCGCAGGTCCTCTACGACCAGGGCGGCTGGCTCAACCGCGAGAACCTGCCGTATTTTGCCGATTACGCCGCCGTGCTGGTCAAGCGTCTCGGCGACCGGATCCAGAAATGGACAACTTTCAACGAGCCGGGCGTGATCGCCTGGGATGGCTACGTCAGCGGTGAACATGCTCCGGGCGTCAAAAATGACCGGAAAATGGCCCGCCAGGTCACCCACAACCTGCTGGTCGCGCACGGGCTGGCCGTCCAGGCCATCCGTGGTATCGACCCGGCGCTCGAAGTCGGGATTGTCCTGAGCCAGTGGGGCGTGGACCCCGCCAGCGACGACCCGGCTGATGTCGCCGCCGCCGAACACGCCTGGAACAGCGGCGAAACTGCTTTCCTGCATCCCATTTTCTGCGGGCACTACCACCCCGAAATGGTTGCAGCGCTTGGAAGTGAAATGCCCGAGGTCAAACCCGGCGACATGGCGCTGATCTCACAAAAACTCGATTTCCTGGGGATCAACTCCTACTCGCGGAGCGTAATCAGCGCCAAGCAAGGCCGCATTTCTCCCATCCCCGGCTCGGAATACACCGAGATGGGCTGGGAAGTCTGCGCCCCGGCTTTCCGGCGCGTGCTGAACCGCATCAACCAGAATTACCGCGTGCCGCCGATCTACATCACCGAAAATGGCGCGGCCTATCCAGATGTGGTCAGCCCGGACGGGAAAATCCACGATGAGCGCCGCATCGACTATTTGCGCCAGCATTTCATCCAGGTCCGTTTGGCGATGCAGGACGGCGTGGATATCCGTGGCTACTTCGTCTGGTCACTGCTCGACAACTTCGAGTGGGGTCATGGCAATACCAAGCGCTTCGGCCTGATCCGCGTGGATTATGAAACCCTGGAACGTAAGATCAAAGACAGCGGCGAGTGGTACGCGAAAGTGATTGCAAAAAATCAAGTTGGTGAGTAATTGACATGCCGTTGCGAGGTGATTTTTGCCAAAGCAATCTCCCGCTAAACGGTCAAAACTGACTTTTGGGAGAAAACCCCCGGTTCTTTGGGGATTGCTTCACCCGCTGGAGAACGCTCGTTCGCAACGACATTTGGAAATAAGATGATTAGCACAGAACCAGGCTTTCTCCGTTTCCTCGATGAAAACCACTTCGCCTATCAGCGGATCGAGCACCCGGCCGTTTTCACCTGCGCCGAGGTGGACCTGTACCGCCCGGCCATCCCGGCCATCGCGACGAAGAACCTGTTCCTGTGCGACAAGAAGGCGCGCCGTTTTTTCCTGGTTGTCACCTCCTGCGAAAAAAGCCTCGATCTAAGCCAGCTGAAAAAACAACTGGGCGTAGCGCACCTGCGTTTTGGTTCGGAGGAAAACTTGCAGCGCCTGCTGGGCCTGACCCGCGGCTCTGTCACGGCGCTGGGGCTGGTGAATGACACAGAACACCACGTTGAGTTGTGGCTGGACGCCGAAATCTGGCCGGGTGAGCATTTTCTCTGCCACCCACTGGTCAATACCGCCACCCTGGTGCTTTCCAAAGCCGAATTGGAACGCTTTTTTGCCCTGACCGGGCATAAAGTATATTTGTTTTAGCGATGTTAGGGTGGTTGAGTAGGGCGATGTTCTCTCGCCCGTATCGAAACCAGCACGAACTGGATAAAAGGAACAATGCCATGAAACTTGCCTTCGCTGGAACCGGTTACATCAACAAAATCCATGCCCTGGCGGCCAAAAGCGCCGGGGCCGAACTGACCGCCGTGGTCAACCACCAGCCAGAATCGATGGCGAAATTTGCCGCCGAGTTTGGCATTCCCCGCCAATATGGATCGGTGGAGGCCCTGCTCAAAGCTGGCGGGGTGGAGGCCCTGGTGGTTTCAACGCCCAATTACCTGCACGCCGAACAAACCATTTCTGCGCTCGAAGCTGGCCTGCATGTTCTGGTTGAAAAGCCGATGGCGATGAACGCCACCGAGGCCGCAGCCATGCAAACCACCGCTGAAAAAGCCGGAAAAACCCTGATGGTCGCGCACATGTGGCGTTTTGATCCAGAAGCCATCTGGCTGCGGGCGCAAATTGCCGCGGGCCGGATCGGCAAAATCATCCGCACCAAGGGCTGCGGAGTGCATGTCAAGTGGGGGCCGGGCGGCTGGTTCACGCAAAAAAAATTTGCCGGGGGCGGCGCGATGGCCGATATGGGCGTCCATGCCCTCGACACCGTCCGCTTCCTGCTCGGCGACCCGCAACCGGTCAGTGTCTACGCCAAAATCGGCACCTACTACGGCGCTTACGATGTGGATGATACCGGGCTGGTAATTGTCAACTGGGAGAATGGCGCAACCTCCTACTTCGAATTCGGCTGGTGGCAGCCGCACGCCGACCAGCCCAACGCCGGGACGCAGCTCTACGGGCAGGCCGGATTCGCCTCGCTTTTCCCGACCCGGATCGAAACCAAAGACTCCGTCGATGACGGCGGCTTCTCCCCACGCACCGAACATCGCGCCCTGCAGGGCATGTACGATGCCCAGATGAAATATTTCCTCGCATGCGCCCGAACAGGCGCGCACCCAATTCCCGGCGGTCAGGAAGGCTGGGCGAACATCAAAGTGGTTGATGCCGCCTACGAATCCAGCCGGACCGGGAAAGTGGTCGAGGTTCAGTAGCCATGCGCCTGGCTGTCCTGGCGGATATTCACGGAAACCTGCCCGCCCTGGAGGCTGTGCTTGACGATCTGCGAAATGAACCGGTCGATGGTTTCATCGTGGCTGGCGACATGGCCGCCGGACCAAACTCCGCTGAAGTCGTCGAGCGGCTGCGGGCGTTAAACGCCTGGATGATTCGCGGCAACAATGATAATTACCTGCTGAAGTTTGCCTCCGGCTCTGCCCCGGATTGGTGGTATACCAGCCAGCAATGGGCGTTTACGCGCTGCTGTTATCAGCAGACTGATCCCGAAACGCTGGAGTTCCTGGGATCCCTGCCCGAACAGCGTGTGATCGAGCTGCCTGGCGCCAGCGTCATACGCGTTGTCCATGGCTCGCCGCGCAACATCTCTGAGCTGGTTTACCCCGATCAAGATCTTAGCCTGCTCGATCTGGCCCTGGAAATGACCTCCGAATCAGTCCTGGTTTTTGGACACACCCACACTCCCTGGCAAATGCGGCGCAAGGACCGCCTGGCGCTCAATCCCGGCGCGGTTTGCGGTTCGCTGACCAGGGGCGCCTGCGCCAATTATGCCGTGCTGACCTGGCAAAACAAGGCCTGGGAGGCGGAACTCCGCAGCGTCAGCTATGATTTGGCCGCCCTGCGCGCCTGCTTCGAGACCACCGGTTTGCTCACGGCGGGCGGCGCGATTGCCCGCACGCTGCTCTTCGACTTTGAACACGGCGCCAACACCTTGCCAGACCTGGTAACCTACGCCTTTGAACTGGCTTCCCAGGCCGGTTACCCCAACTGCGAATTTGTCCCGGATGAAATCTGGGAACAAGCCGCCCAAACTTTCAACCATGAGGATTACCAATGACCCCCAATCCACTGCTTAAGAAACTTGGTTATTCAAATACCGACCGCCTCGTCATCATCCACATCGATGACATTGGCATGTGCCAGGCTTCCCTGCAAGCCTTTAAAGACCTATGGGAATTCGGCACAATTTCTTCCGGTGCAGTCATGGTTCCCTGCCCCTGGTTCCCGGCCACAGCTGAATTCTGCCGGGACAACCCGGAGGTGGATATGGGTGTCCATGCCACGCTGAATGCTGAATGGGAAAACTATCGTTGGGGGCCAATCTCCACCCGCGACCCCGAAAGCGGCCTGCTCGATCAAGACGGTTACTTCCACCAGTGGCATTCCGCCGTTTACGCCAAGGCCAAACCTGAGGCAGTCGCCGCTGAAATCAACGCCCAGGTTGAGAAAGCGCTCGCCGCCGGCATCGAAGCGACCCACATCGACTCTCACATGGGCACGATCATGCATCCCAAATTCATCCAGGCCTATCTGCAAGCCGGGACCAGCCGCCTGATCCCCAACATGCTGCCGCGCGCCAGCGCGACCGGCTTCTGGATGATGCACGAGGAGGGGGAAACCGGGCCGGAGGTCTACCTGCCCATCCTGGAGCAACTCGAAGCCCAGGGCCTGCCGATGATCGACGCCCTGGACGGGATGCCGCTCGAGCATGACGAGGATCATCTTGGCCTTGCCAAAAAGTTACTGGCTGAAGTTCCGGTGGGCATCACCCATTTCCTGATGCACCCTTCGATCGATACGCCTGAATTACGCGCCATCGCGCCTGATTGGCGCGCCCGCGTGGCCAACTACCAGGCCTTCATGAGCCAGGAAATGAAAGCTTATCTCAAAAATTCCGGCCTGCAGATCATCGGCTACCGGCCCATCCGTGAAGCGCTGAGGCGTGGCAAGTGAAATATTTCCTTGGGATTGACGCGGGCGGCACAAAAACCCACGCCTTGATTGCCGATGAAAACGGTCAGGCGCTCGGCCTGGGCCGCGCCGGGACCGGCAACTGGGAAGGCGTCGGCCTGGAGGGCCTGACGAAAGCTCTCAAACAGGCCGCTTCTCAGGCGCTGAAAATGTCGGGGCTGCGAATCGAGCAAATCGGCGCCGCCGGGATGGGCCTGGCCGGGTATGATTGGCCCAGCCAGCGCGAGATGATTCTCGGGGCGATCCAGCCGCTCGGGCTGAACCATCCACCCGAAATTGTCAACGACGCCACCCTCGGCCTGTTGGCCGGAGTCACACAGGGCTGGGGCGTTTCGGTCGTCTCAGGGACAGGCTGCAACTGTCGCGGCTGGAGCAAGGATGGCAAACACGAGGGGCGCGTTGTCGGCGGGGGTAGTCATTGGTCCGGGGAGTATGCCGGCGCCTACGATCTTGTCACCCGCGCGATGCGCGCCATCACCTTCGAGTGGAATAAACGCGGCCCGGCCACCGCCCTCAGCCCGGCCTTCTTGCAATTGACCGGTGCAAAAGACCTGGATGAACTGGTCGAGGGTGTTTATGTCGGTAAATATAAATTCGACACGTCCCTGGTTTTCAAGGTTTTCGAAGTGGCCGCACAGGGCGACCCCGAGGCGCTCAAAGTCATCGCCTGGGCCGGAAACGAACTGGGGCAAATGGCCTGCGGCGTGATCCGCCAGCTTGGCCTGGAAAACGAACCGGTTGAAATCGTATTAATCGGTAGTCTTTACGACGGACACCCCCTGATGACCGAGGCTCTGCGCCAGACCGTTCTGGAAGTTGCCCCTGCGGCAAAAATTGTCCGGCTGACTGCTCCACCGGTGGTGGGCGGCGTTTTGCTGGCCCTCGAACAAGTCTATGGCAGCGCAGCCTATAAGCGGCGCGAGAAACTGCTCGCTTCAACCAGCCTGTTGCTCAACAGCGAGAACCAAGGTCTCTAGTACCGCAACTTTATAAAGATGCAGGTTAATCAGTTCTCTTTCAAGGAGAAAATGTTCAAAACAGCCCTACAGCTTAAGGTAGTTGCGGCACTAGTACCGCAACTACCTAAAAGTGTAGGGCCATCGCCTATATTTCAAGGGAAATTTCTCAAAATGACCCTACAACTTAAGGTGGTTGCGGCACTAGACTTTTTCCGCCGGCCCCGATGGACTTATCATTCGTGCATTTTAAACCGAGAATAGAAGAATTGGGGGTAAACTGGGAGAGTGAGCAAACAACAACTTGAAGTACACATTGAGCCGGCAGCAGACTTGCCGATTTGATTGCCAAGTTGGAGCGGATGAAAATTCGTCAGTTGATCGATCGGCATTTCAGGCCACACGGCAAAAACTGGCAGGTGTTTATGCTGGCAACCCAAACGGCAGACTGCCACTCCAAGAGCCGAAACGCTCCTGCGTGTTTTCAAGAACATCTACCTGACCACCATACACCTCGCAGGCCAAAGACACCCTCACCTCACGCCGCTCACCGCTGTTCAGGAGCAAATCCTGACCCTCTGCGATATGCCTGTTTCACTTTTACCACGCACTTCCCAACAATCTTTCATTCGCTACCTGAAATGCCCAAACCGAAAGACTTACTTTTCTAAAGCATACATCGCTAAACCCTAAAATGACCCTTCCCTTCACCCCTCGTCCCTCCCAATCCGCCATCCTCCGCTACAGCGGCGGCACGCTGGGTATTTCAGCGGTGCCCGGCAGCGGAAAAACCCACATCTTGAGCGCGCTGGCCGCGCAGATCATCTCCAGCGGTGTGCTGGGCGTCGACCAGGAAGTGCTGATCGTCACACTGGTTAACTCGGCGGTCGACAACTTCTCCAGCCGCATCAGCGGCTTCATCCGCGAGAGCGGGCTGATTCCGCACCTGGGCTATCGCGTGCGCACCCTGCACGGGCTGGCGCACGACATCGTCCGCGAGAACCCGGCGCTGGTTGGGCTCGACAACCGCTTTGCCATCGTCGATGAACGCGAAGCCGAGTTCATCCGCAAGGAAGCCGCCAACGCCTGGCTGGCCGCGCATCCATATGACCTCGACGAACTGCTCGACCCCGAACTCGACCAATCCAAACGCGATTGGGTCATGCGCCAGCAACTGCCTGACCTGGTCAACAGTTTGGCGCTGGCCTTCATCCGCTCGGCCAAGGACAACCGTCAGACACCCGACAGCCTGCGCGCCCGGCTCGACCCTTCGACAGGCTCAGTGCAAGTTCCCCGCCTTCCCCTGCCGCTGGCCGAAATGGGCTGGGACATCTACACCAACTACCAGCGCGCGCTCACCTATCGCGGCGCGGTCGATTTTGACGATCTGATCCGCCTGGCGCTGGACGCGCTGACGCTCTCCCCCGAACTGCTCGAACGCCTGCGCAAGCGTTTCCCCTTCATCCTCGAGGACGAAGCCCAGGATTCGAGCGCCCTGCAGGAGCAAATCCTCGGCAAACTTTCCACCGGCAATTGGGTGCGCGTCGGCGACCCCAACCAGGCCATTTTTGAGACGTTCACCACCGCTAAGCCGGAGTATTTGCTGAGATTCATCGAGGAAGCGGAATATAAGCAGGATTTACCCGTTTCGGGGCGTTCGCAGCCTGCAATCATTGCCCTGGCAAACCAGTTAATAGACTGGACCCGAACCGGCCACCCGCTGCCCGAAGTCCAGAATGCGTTGACCGTTCCCTACATCCAGGCGACCGACCCCGACGACCCTCAGCCAAACCCCGCTGACGACCCGGCCGGGATTCACCTGATCGGCAAGAAATACACCCCCGACGAGGAAGTGGAAGCAGTCGTCAAGTCGCTCGAAAAGTGGCTGCCCGAAAACCAGGATTCAACCGTGGCGGTGCTGGTGCCGCGCAACGCGCGCGGCGTGGATGTGATCACCAAGCTGAAGGAACGCAAGCTCGATTACGTCGAGTATCTCTCCAGCACCTCCACCACCCGCGCGGCGGCAGGCGCGCTGGGTAACATCGCCGCTTACCTGGCGGACCCGTCATCGGCCTCGAAGCTGGCGCGGGTCTATCAAGTCTGGCGCAGGGCCTGGCGCGAGGATGACGGTCAAAAGGCGTTCTACGCCCATTTAACGGAACTGGTCCGCAAATGCGGCGAAGTGGAAGCCTTCATCGCGCCGCGTCCCGACCGGAATTGGCTCTCGAGCCTCGGGGAGTCAGAATCTGAGGAAGTACTGGCAGAGTTGGAAGCCTTCCGGGCTGTCGTCCGCCGCTGGCAGGGCACGACCCTGCTCCCGATTGACCAGCTGATCCTGACGCTGGCGCAAGACCTGTTCACCGAACCCGCCGACCTGGCCCTGGCGCACAAACTGGCGCTGGTGCTGCGGACGGTGGCAAACGACCACGCCGACTGGCGTCTGCCTGAACTGACGGCGGAACTGGGTGTGGTCGCCAAGAACGAACGGCGTTTCTTGGGCTTCAGCGCCGACGATTCAGGCTTCGACCCGGCGCGGCACGAAGGCAAGGTGGTGGTCTCGACCATGCACAAGGCCAAGGGGCTGGAATGGGACCGCGTCTACCTGATGTCGGTCAATAATTACGACTTTCCATCGGGGATGGCGAACGACCGCTATATCTCGGAGAAATGGTTCGTGCGTGGGGTTTCGATACAGCAGGGAGGGTCGAGTAGCCCGGAGGGCGTATCGAGACCCGCTTACTCAACCACCGGGTTAAATCTCGAGGCCGAGGCGCTGGCGCAGTTGCAGAATGCGCTGACCGCGAGCGAATACAACTGGCAGGCCGAGGGCGAAGCCACCCTGCGTGCGCGCAGCGATTACGTCCGCGAGCGCCTGCGCCTGCTGTATGTGGGGATTACGCGAGCCAAACGGGATTTGATCCTGACCTGGAACACTGGCAGAACCGGTGAGCAGACCCAGGCCCTCCCGTTTGCGGCGCTGCAGGGGTGGTGGGAGACCAACGTTTAACAGGTTCAACAGAAAAAGACGTAGGGTTATCGGGGGGCAGCTGGGAATGAAAAACGAAGAATTTGCGATTGGCTAAATTTGATCCGTTAGGACACGGCGCTTACCCGCCAGTCGTCCAACGAATGAGTTCAGGGGGAACCCAAAAGTTGCCCAAGCCTGCAAACCCCAAGGCCATCGAAACAACGAGAATGATAATCCCTGTTGCAATCAGAATGCGGTCGCGGTTCTGGTAGGTCAGTTCTTCAAGCCAGGTGCGCGGCCCAATTCCAAAGGCGCGTAAATCCATGGCGTCGATGATGTCTTCCGAGCCGATAATGGCATGGATGGTGACAGGGACGATGATCGGGCCAAGTTTGCGGACCTGCTCGATCAACCCGCCGCTGATTTTCTCCAGCTCATAGCCGCGTGCGCGCTGGGCGTCCATCGTCAGCTGAAAATCGCGCCCGAAAGTGGGGATAAAGCGCATCGTCAGATCCATGGCGTAGGCAATCTTATCGGGCAGGCCCAAGCCTTTGAACGTAATCCCATACAAGGCCGGGTTGAGTGAGTAGGGAATCAAAATCGTCATGACTGCAATGCTGAAAACCCGCGCAAACTGGCTGACGGCAAAAAATGCCCGCTCCACGGTCACATCCAGTGTGGGGCGCCAGCCCAGAATGGTAAACGGCGCGGCGAACTGGCGAATCAAGTGCTCCTGTTTGTAAAGTTCCTGCCCGCCGCGGCCGGTTAAAAAAGTCAGGATGGCAAAGAAGATGACAAAACTGCCAATGAATAAGAACGGGCGCCGGATTTCGCTCCATTTCAGCCCGGAAGTAAACAACCAGAACAGGGCAATCCCAAAAAACGGCAGCAGGTAACGCACATCCCAAAAGGCAAGCGTGGAAAACAGGAAACACAAATAGAAGATGACCCATGCGCGCGGGTCAAACCACTGGACCAGGGACTTACGTTTGCGGTAACGCCAGGCGACTAACATTTTGTGATTTTTTGATTGCGTGATTGGGTGATTGTGGTTGGCCTGAAAATCGCCAATCACACAATCACCCAATCGCCAAATAATTAACGTCCCGACTGGCGCTGAACAGCAGCATAAGCGGCTACCAGCAGCGGCACCAGGATGGCGGCGAAGATCAGGTTCGGACCGGCAGCCGGCAGGAATTCGCCCACGATAGCGGCAGGAACGCTAAAGCCGTTAATCCAGATATCAGAAACGGCGGCAAAGCCAATCCCCAGGATGTTGCCGAGCATGCCCCAGGTGACGGCGGCAGCCACATCTTCATTCTTCGCAAAGCCAAAGCGGACGGCCACAACCAAAAGAAAGCCAACCACGATGGAGATACCGGCGAAGAGTGAAATCTGGGCGTCGCCGAAAATACCGTTGTCGACATCGTAGAAGAGCATATTAGACTGGTCGCGGTTAGTGAAGAACAGGAAGGCCGCCAGGAAAGCCAGCGCGCCGCTCAGGTAGAGCACCGAATCCATGCTCTTTTTCTTATCCTTAAAAAGGAAAACCAGACCGCTGACAAAACCCACCAGGCCGTTCCCAATACTCCATTGCGGAGAAAGGCCAAAACCGGTTAACGCATCGCCAAACATATTGCCGACTGCGCCAGTGAAGAAACCCACCACCGGGCCAAAGGCATAACCAAAAAACATCGGGATGGCAATTGCCGGGCGCAGGGAAACCTGGCTCAACGACGGAACCACGAAGACGGTGCCGTTGAACAGGTACGAGAAAACGGCGTAGAGCGCAGCGCCAATCGCCATGTAAACCACTTCGCGGGTACCCACTTCCCAAATCTTGTTTTCCTTGGTCAGGAAGTAAACCACGAAAGCGATTGCCACGCCAATCACCACAAAGGCAAAACGCAGCGGCAGGGTGGCCTGGTCAACCGAGAAGTTGAATGGGCCCAATGCCTCGGTCGTTCCGAGACCAAACATGACGATGGCAAAAATCGCCAGCAGGACGACCAGCGCCCCAAGTACAGAGAGAAGCTTTTTATCCATTTCATCCTCCAAATGAAAATGATCGAATCACCCGCAAACGCGGATGTTGTACCCTAAAGATGTCCCAACGCCTCGGCCCGCATGAAATGGCCGGTTTTTGGTAAAAGCTCCAGGTTCAGATCCAGCAGCGAGGTGGGCACCACGCGGCAGGCCTTGAGCAATTCATAGTCCTTCAGCACAGTCTCGGGCTTCCCATCGGCCTGCACGGCGCCATCAGCGACCAGGATGACGCGGTTGGCATAGATGACGGCCAGGTCGACATCGTGCGTGATAAACAAAATCGCTTCGAAACCGGGCAGTTGGATAATCGCGTCCATAAAACCCAGGTAATTTTTGTAATCCTGCCCGGCAGTTGGCTCGTCCATGACCAGGATTTTCGAGCGCATCGCCAGGATGGCCGCGATGCTGACCCGTTTCTGCTGCCCGAATGAGAGTGAAAGCGGCGCATCCTGCTCTTGATCGCTCAGGTTGACAATCGCCAGCGACTCCTTGACCTGCCGCTCAATTGCCTCGGGGCTGTGCTTCAGGTTTTTCGGCCCGAAAGCCAGCTCCTCGCGCACCGTTGGCGCAAAAAGCATATGGCTGGGGCTTTGAAACACATACCCGAGCGTTCTGGCGATCTCAGCCACGCTGGCTTCGTGCGTATTCCTTCCGTTCACCAAAACCTGACCCGCTTTCGGCTTGAGCAGGCCAATCGCGTGTTTGACAAAAGTGGTCTTGCCCGCGCCATTCGGGCCAAGGATGGCGATGACATCACCTTTTTTAATGTCCAGGCTGATGCCATGCAAAACTTCGCGCTCGGCATCGTACCCGAAGGCGACGTTTTCGAAGCGGACGAGCGGGCCTGAAGCCGACTCCCCGAGGCCTGCTGAGGCGGGCAGGAACCTGATCTGCGCCGGGGCCGGGTCGCTGGCCGCGCGTTTGGCGATCGTTTTGGCCGGGAGTTTGACCTCGCTATAGTTCACAGCGCTCATCAGCCCTTCGGCATCCCCCAAGTAGCGGATTTCACCTTCAGACATGTACATGACACGATCGGGCTTGATCTTCAGGACATCTTCCACGCGGTGTTCGACCATTAAAACGGTCAACCCTTCATCGACCAGGCGCCGCACCATTGAAAGCGTTTCGAGCGCCGAGGCCGGGTCCAGGCTGGCGAGGGGTTCGTCCAAAAGCAAAACCGAAGGCCGCATCGCCAGCACCCCGGCCAATGCCACTTTCTGCTTTTCCCCGCCCGAAAGGTTGAAGGTTTCGCGGTTGCGTAAATGGAAAATATTCAGGTATTCGAGGGCTTCATCGGCGCGCTGGAGTATCTCTGCGCGCGCAAGCGCCATATTCTCCAGGCCAAAAGCCACCTCGTTAATGACCTTCGTCCCCAGGATTTGCCGTTCGGGGTCCTGCAAAACCGTCCCAACGATCTGCGAAATCCGCGAAAGCGGCAGGCCGTTGTTATCCTGCCCGCCAACCAGCACTTTCCCGGTTATCTCGCCCTTATACGAACGCGGAATCAGGCCGTTAATACAGCGGACCAGCGTGGTCTTGCCACACCCACTGGCTCCCGCCAACAGCAAAAGCTCACCTTTCGCAGCGGAAAAGGAAATGCGGTTGATCGCCGCGCCCTTCCGGTCACGGTAACGAAAAGAAAGGTTTTCGACAACCAGAGGCAATTCAGACATCAAAACCTATCCCAAAAATGCTTCAAACTCATCGCCAACTTTCGTATTCAAGCGCTCGGCGGCGCTGCCATTCACTACCGAGACGATCAGGTTACCAGTGCTACCCATCAGGGCTACCAACTCTCCCACCGCGCGTTCACCGAAGGTGTTGACCAAGCCCTTGATCTCGACCCCACCCAAACGCACGGAGATCTTCTCCATCTCTTTTAACGCTTCGCCCAGGGTTTCGATACGAAGATTCGAGGCCACGTTCCCGAAGTGGTCGATATGGATGACTTCGCCCTTCCAGCCATTCGCGGTTTTCTCCGGTTTTGGCAATTCCAGTTTGACGGGATCGTCGAAGGGCGCTCCCAGATCCTTGAGCGGAACGCCAATCGCAATGTGAGCCGCCGCCGGGGCAAAAATATCCCGCCCGTGGAAGACGTAACTGACATTTGGAAGCCAATATTCCGGTTTGTTCAGATCGACAAACTCGGCCGCCCAGCCTTCATTATCGGCGCGCTCAAGCAGGAGGGTGATGGTCCCATTATCCGGGCCAACGTAATACTGTGTCCCGATTTTGGCCGCCATCGGTCGCCGCGAGGTGCCCACCCCCGGATCGACTACAACCACATGGATGGAGTTTTCGGGAAAATATGGCACAGAGCGGGCCAGGATCAGCGCCGCCTCACGCACATTCTGCGGTGTGATCAGATGGCTCAAATCGGTAATCTGGGCCTCGGGCGCAACATTCCAAATCACAGCCTTCATCACGCCCACATTACCGTCTTTAATTCCAAAATCGGTCATCAGGGAAATAACGGGCATAAAATTCTCCAGGATCAGGCTTGGAATTCAGCTTCTATTATCGGTCGAATGGCGGTTGAAAGTCAAGCGCCGCCGGGGGCCGCTTACCAACCTCCAGCGGCCGGGCCTTGCCCGTTTAAAACATCAACAGATCTATTTTGGTTCAGCCAGCCAGAGTACTTGAGCGGGATTTTCCAAACCGGGAGGCAAAATAATCGACTCCAAACGGGGGTAACGACCATCGCCTGACAGCCCGACGATGACACGCTGGCCGAGATCCAGTTTTCCATGAAAACCCGTGATGTTGAAGGAAAACGCTTTTTTACAGGTTAATAATCCAAAACTTAAGCGATCCTTTTTAATTTCAGGGTAGAGAATTTCGCCATAAACCATGCGCCCGCCAGGCGCCAAATTGCTTGAAAGCGGAGTTTCGAACAGTACGTTCGGGTTGACCGCCTGGCAGAGTGCTTCTGGCGGGGGGATAATTTTTTGCGCCGCCGGAACAAGGGCAGCAACGCAAAAAACCAGCAGAATCGCGCCATTAACCAACCAGGCAGGTTTTTTAGCCGCAGGCTGTGGGGGAAATTCCATCCCTGGTTCGGCTTCCAGCGCGTGACGGAGAGGCCGGGGCAGTAATTGAAGCAGGCAGATCAGACCCAGCGCAAAATAGAAACCGACGACCCAATCCATGGGGACCAGATAGCGCGAGCCGGAGGTCCTGCCCAATCCGAGCGAAAGGGAATAGACAACAAACACCAATAAAGGTGAAAGCCCGGCCCACTTCCAGGATTTCCAGCTCCAACCCAGCCCGATTGCCAAAAGACCCAGGTTTACAAGCATAAAAGGGATCTGCCGGGGGGCGACCTGATCCTTCCCCAGGCTCCAGGGTGGCCGCTCCATCAGGATATCAAGTTGCTGGTCGGTTGGCCGAAGCGAATCCGGCAATGTCAGAAAAGAACCCACGAAGTTATGCAAAGTATGGTTGATGACAAAGCCGGGAAACGAATGGATGTCGATGGGAGTCAAAGCCAGTCCGGCGGAGAGAGTTGGTTGACGTTCAGCGCCCAGGGACAGTTCTGGAGCTATCCCTGGGGGCAATGCACTGCCCGGCCCGTAACGGACATTGATCACATCAAAAAATTTGTGGATGAAAAAAGATCGGCCAGATTGATCCGTCCCGGTCATGACCCAGGGCGCGATCAAGACTGCGCAGCCCAATAAAAATAACACGGATTGCTGGAACCATTCTTTTTTACGGCGCCGCAAGATCAGGAACAGGAAGATGGGGACGGCTGGAATGAGCAAGAATGGATTCAGGCGGATCAGCGAGACTGACCCAAGGATGCCGCCCACCAAAAAAGCCCGCCGAGAGCCTTTCCCGGGCCTTCTCGTCCACTCAAACAACGCGTAAGTGAAAACGATCAGGCCAAGCAAAGTAGGGACTTCCGTCAGGAGTTGGGTAGGAGTGGCATTAAAGTTCAGAAGATTTGATAACGCGATCGCGTTCTGCTGCCGCACCAGAACGATGCCCGCCAAAACGAACCCGAACAGGCGGCTATGGAAGGATTTTCCCAAAACGTAAAGAAAAGGCACCATCAACGCCAGAAAGCAGGTCTGCAGGAAGGAGAGAAGATTGTAATCGTAACCAGAAAAAAGGTGCAAGCCCGCCAAAAAAACCATATATAGTGGTTTATCGGTATAAGTTCGAAATAAAATGCCAGACCCGTTGAGAACCCCGAGAGCCCCGAGATCATGTGTGCGCGCATCAGAAGCGGGAAAAGATTGAAAGGAGGGCGCTGCGGGGCGAGCAGAAAATTCATTGTGCAGGAAGGGGATTTTATTCCAGAGGTAAACTGCCGCCACAAACAAGGCCAAAATGATCAACACATCCACATATTTACCACTTCGGGGGAAAAGCTGCGGTTTGATCAGCCTGAAGATGCCAAAGACAAGCACGCCGGTCAGCAGGATGCTGAGCATCTGAAGACTGGTGATCGGGTTTCCGGCAACGTTCCAGTGATCCTGCTCCGGGGTAATTCCCAGGCCGGAAAAAATGATCAGGCCGCCCAGCGCAAACAGCGCGGCCAGCGAGATGAATTCCGGGCGCAAAGAGACCCAGTTGATGCGCCAGTCACGTTTAATCAGCCAGACCAGGGAAAATTGTGCGGGATAGAGACAGAAAACAAACAAGAGGGGGCGCGCTCTTTCGAAATAGTCCCCGTAGATCCCCAAGCCTTCAAGAGGAATGGTCAAAATAATGAATGCCAGCAATGCCAGTGAGAAAACCACCATCCCCCAGAAAAGGGGAGCCTTCTGGAGGTTCGATTCCAGATTCAGCCAGACCCGGGCGCGATAGGACGCCAAGCTTGTGAGCGCCAGCAGCCAGAGCGCCAAGGCACCAGCCGGCAAAACCAGGGCCAGCCGCAAAAGTGAATAACCAAAGAAAACTGCGTTCTTCGGATCAGGGCTAAATTGCAAAATCAAAACCGCCGCAGCGCCAAATTCGAGGCAGCCGAGGAAAAAGAATGCAGCCGGGGCCAGGTGACCGGGAGTGGTTGGCTTGAGGGTCATGAAATTAATACAGAATTGCCACAGGAATGTGGGCGCCTCAGAAAGGGAAGACCTTCACATTCGGCTTGACAGATTGTACTCTGTAAGGCAAAATTCAACTATTGAATTTTATAGTAGTTTTCAGCGAAATATTCTTTCTCCATGTTCAAAGCTTACTCGGTTTTTCGCGCATCTAAGCAGAATGTCAGTTAGGAACTTAGAACTTAAATCCTTGTACCCTGGCCCAAAACCGCCAGGCCGGGCAAAAAGCAAGAACTTCACCACAAAGGACACCAAGAACACGACACTTGCACCGCACTGCGTTTGGTGCAGTGCAGGTGAGGAGCACGAAGGAAATCGGGGTTTAATTTCTTTGCTCTTCTTTGCCTGCACTGAGCCGCAGGCACACGTGTGAACCTTTGTGCCCCTTCGTGACCTTTGTGGTGAAGGTTTTTCTCTTCCGGCTTGTCCGGGTTAGATTCTCAGGTAAATGAGTTCGCGAGGAAATTAAATTGACCACCCTTAATCACAAAAATCCTGCTCCAATAGTGATCACGCCCCCATCCAAATTAGAATTACCAGATTTTCGCGAGCTCTGGGACTACAAGGGCTTATTTTTTTTTCTTGTCCGTCGCGACTTAAAAGTACGTTTTCAACAGACGTTTATCGGCTTTTTATGGATTGTGCTGCAACCTCTGATCCAGATGCTAATTTTCTATGTCATCCTGGGCATATTGGTTAAGGTTCCCACTGGGGATATTCCTTATCACCTTTTCTTCTTATCAGCTTTCGTTATCTGGCAGTTTTTCACCCAAGTCGTAAACGCGAGCGCAATGAGCCTGGTGGGGAATATCGGGATTATTGTGAAATCCTATTTCCCCAGGTTGGCCTTACCGCTTTCATCGGTAGCCAGCGCACTCGTTGATTTTGGAGTCTCTTTTATCATATTAATGGTCTTTTTGTTATTAGACGGGAAATACCCCATTACGATCCGCTACCTTCTCATTCCGGTTCTATTAATCCTTACAACCATTTTTGCTTCTGGGGTAGGTTTGTTGTTTGGGGCGCTGATGGTGGTCTTCAGGGATATGAAGAACCTCCTTGGATTTATCCTGATGATGTGGATGTATGTCACCCCTATAATGTACCCGGCAACGCTTGCGCCAGAAAAATACAGGATCATTTTTTATTTCAACCCATTGACCAGCCTGGTGGATGGGTTCCGCTGGGCAGTATTAAAGCAGGGTAGTTTGCCAACACCTGGCTACTTAGTAGTTTCTTTTTTGGTTGCCGGGTTAATCTGGTTCTGCGGCGCACTTGCATTTAGATCGATGGAAAATAAAATTGCGGATATTATGTAATCATGAGCCAAATTGCTATCAAAGTTGAAAACGTCTGGAAAGAATACCGTATTCGCCACACCCTTGAAGGACCATCCGGATCGTTCAAGGCTCTATTAAATACGCCTTTCAATTGGCTGGCAGGGCGATACAATCGCTATTCACACCTTGAAAAATCCGAGCAGTTTAGCGCATTAAAAAATGTTTCGTTTGAAGTGGAATATGGCGAATCGGTGGGGCTGATGGGACGCAATGGCGCCGGAAAAAGCACCCTGCTGAAGCTGATTGCGCGCATCACCCGCCCATCCAAAGGCAAGATCACCCTGTATCATCACGTGAACGCATTGCTTGAAATTGGCACCGGTTTTAACGTGGAGCTTTCAGGGCGTGACAACATCTATTTGAATGGCAGTTTCCTGGGGATGAAAATTTCTGAGATCAAACAAAAATTTGATGAGATTGTTGCATTTTCTGAAGTAGAACAGTTTATCGATACACCAGTAAAGTATTATTCCAGCGGAATGTTCGTCCGCCTGGCTTTTTCGGTTGCTGTTCACTTGACCCCCGAAATATTGATTTTGGACGAGGTTCTCTCGGTGGGGGATGCCGGTTTTCAACAAAAGTCCCAGGCGAAGATGAAAGAATTGCTTGGAAGTGGCGCAACTATTATTTTAGTCTCGCACAACCACCAGGCTATCCAGGATATCTGCAAGCGGGCGATCTGGCTGGAAAAAGGAGCGATCCAGATGGATGGACCGGCGCCAGGGGTTGTTCAGGAATACCTTCAATTTATAAATAAGGCTCAATAGAATGGTGACGCAATGCAAATCATAAGAACATCCATCCCGGATCTATTAATCCTTGAACCTAAAGTTTTTGGCGATGAACGCGGCTTCTTCATGGAAACTTACCAGGCCCGCCAATTCAGCGAGTTGGGTCTGCCCACCCAGTTCGTCCAAGATAACCATTCCGGTTCGCGCCAGGGAATCCTGAGAGGGCTGCATTACCAAATTCGCCAGGCGCAAGGCAAACTAGTACGGGTCATCTCGGGAGAAGTCTTTGATGTTGCGGTTGACTTGCGGAGAACCTCCCCCTTTTTTGGAAAATGGGCAGGAGTAATCCTTTCGGCCCAAAACAAGCATTTACTCTGGGTTCCACCAGGCTTTGCGCATGGTTTTTATGCGCTCAGCGCTTGGGCAGAAATCGTTTACAAAGCTACCGATTATTACGCTCCCGAATGGGAACGCTCACTCCTCTGGAACGACCCGGAGCTTGGGATCGAATGGCCCCTCCTTGACCAGCAGCCGCCCACCCTTTCTGCCAAAGATGCGAACGGCGTGCCTTTCAAGGCTGCGGAAACTTATTAGCAGGCCTCAACATGGATATACTTCTCCTCGGCAAAAACGGGCAGCTCGGCTGGGAACTTCAACGCAGCCTGGCTCCGCTCGGGCCCATCACCGCGTTGGATTACGAAGACCTGAATCTCGAAGATTTCGATGCAGTCCGCAGGACGGTCCGCGCCATCGGCCCGCGGTTGATTGTGAATGCCTCGGCCTATACCGCCGTGGATCGAGCCGAAAGCGAACCCGAAAAAGCCTTTGCGATCAACGCCGCCATCCCGGGCCTCCTAGCCGAGGAAGCCCGGGCGCTGAAAGCCGCCCTGATCCATTATTCCACCGACTATGTCTTTGACGGCAAAAAAAGCGCGGCTTATACAGAGGCAGACACGCCCAAGCCGCTGAACGTTTATGGACAGAGCAAGCTGGCCGGCGAACAAGCCGTCCAGGCCGCTGCCGGCGCCGGCCTGGTCTTGCGGACCAGCTGGGTCTACAGCCTGCGCCGCGAGAGTTTCGTCACCAAGGTTTTGGGATGGGCGCGTCAACAAGAAAAAATGTATGTGGTTAGCGATCAGATTGGAAACCCCACCTGGGCGCGCATGCTGGCAGAAGTGACCGCCCTGGTCTGCGCCCAGGCGGGCCGTGAGCTTCCCGGCTGGCTGGCTGAACGCCGCGGGGTCTATCACCTGGCGGGGAATGGCTTGGCCAGCCGCCTGGAATGGGCCCGGCTGATCTTGGAGCTTGACCCGGCCAGGAACGAGCAGGCGGCCAGGGAAATCCTCCCGGCCCTGACGGCTGACTACCCTGCGCCGGCAGAACGGCCTTTGTTCTCGGCGCTGAACTGCGACCGGTTCTTGGCCACTTTCCACGTCGATTTGCCTGATTGGAAAGAAGCCCTGGCGCTGGCCATGGCCGGATAAACCCACCCCGCCCGGGCCTGCGCAAAACCTTACACAATCGAAGGTTTCTCCATCTTCCAAAACCCCGAATTTTGGGTATACTGTTAATGTCTAAGCGATGAATCGATGCGCTTCGAATCCGCCAGACTCCTGCAAAAAAGAACACGCTCGCAAACCAGCCGCCAGCCCCAAGGGCCAAAGTGAAGGAGTCTTTCCTTCGTAACCTTGCGGCTGGCTGATTTTTCAAACGAGAATTCTCGTGGAGGACCGATGATGCTCACCCAACTCAACCGAATCGTTTCTGCGCTGCTGATCGCGATCCTCGCAAGCGCAAATCTTGCCCAGGCCAGCCTGGCCGCCGGCTTTTCCAAACCCGCCCTCGAAGAGACCGCCGACACGCAAAACCTGGGCGCCGCGCCAACCAGAGAAGGGAATCTCAAGCCCTCCCGGGCGGCTGCGGAAATACCCAGTCTCTGCCCGACAGGTTATTGGGCAGAAGAGTACCTGCTCGAGGATAACCTGGAGAATGGAGACGGCAACTGGGAGTTTTGGGCACCGGAACCTCCGGAGGCGCCGGTAGGTTATACAAGTGAATGGGAGCTCGGCCCAGGCCTGGGAGACACAGGCAACTACGCGCTCTTCGGGGAAGCACTGGACAAAGAAAACCTCAGTTATGCAGAATTGGACCAAAATATCCCCCTGCCAGATGGAGTGTCTACTTATCTGTATTTTGATCACTCTTTTGATCTCGAAGATGGATACGACGGCGGGCAGCTGCAATACAGCATCAATTACGGCACGAACTGGCTTGACGCCGAAACGCTGTTCAGCGCCGGCCAGAACTACAACGCGACCATTCCGAACGATGAAGGTTATCAAAACCCTTTGAAAGGCGAAAGGGTCTTCTCGGGCGATAGCGAAGGCGTCGTGGCTACGCGGTATGATCTCACGATCCTGGCCGGAGAAAGTGTCCGTTTCCGCTGGCGAATTGGCACTGATTATAATGATCTTTCGTCTTCGGTGGGCTGGTCTGTGGATAATGTCAAGGTCTATACTTGCGAGAATTATGTGAGCGTTTATATTGGCGGCGACTGGAAGGGCAGCTACGACCTTCTTTCTCATCCATCGCTGGTAAAAAGTTATCCAGACCTAATGGCCGGGCCGGTACAAGTTAAAAACCCCGGGGGAATGCCGATTTTCGCTAGTCAACGTGCGATAGTAGACGGGTTCAGCTTCGATGAATACATGGGACTGCCCACAAATCAATTGACTACCGAATATTGGTTCACCTGGTACGACCAGAGATCTCCTGGGCTGTACACTTGGGTGTTGGTCGGCAACCCAAGCGAGACCGAACATGCCTTCGTGGATATTTTCATTGATGGGGAAAAGCAAGGCGAAACACATGATATTCCCCCGGGGGGTCGAATCACACCAACCTATCCGGGAACGATGGGTGGGCCCGTGCGCGTCAAGAGCGATATTCCTGTATTCGCCAGTGAGCGCACAATCTGGGCGCAAAACCATAACGGGAAAGAGATTTACAGTTTCAATGAGGTCATGGGGTATCCGGCCAACCAGTTTACAGATGAATACTGGTTTACTTGGTATGATCAGTTTTCCGCAGATACCTATGCTTGGGTGTTGGTTGGTAACCCAAGCGAGACTGAGCATGCCTACGTGGAAATTTTCATCGGTGGGGAAAAGCAAGGCGAAACGCATGATATTCCTCCGAAGGGTCGAATCACGCCAACCTATCCTGGAACGATGGCCGGGCCGGTGCGTATCAAGAGCGATATTCCTGTATTCGCCAGCGAGCGCGTGATTGCTGGCACCAGTTTTAATGAAGTCATGGGGTATCCAGCCAATAAGTTTGATAGCGAGTACTGGTACCCCTGGTATGACAATGTCACTATGTACACTTGGCTATTGGTGGGCAATCCGGACCCCATTAAGACGGCTGAAGTAGATGTCTATATTGGTGGCATCCAACAGGAAAGCCGATACACCATCCCGCCCAATGGACGTATCACACCCATGTATACCGATGTCAACAATGGACCGGTGCGAGTGGTAAGCGTGGATGGGGTTGATGGGGTAGTGGATATATTCAGCAGCCAGCGCGTTGTATTTGTGAATGGCGACAAAGTAGGGTTCAACGAGATGTTTGGGGTTCCAAACAAGCTACTAACCAATGCCTCTGAGTATTGGTTCACCTGGTATGATAATAGTTCGATGAACACTTCCATCTTGGTCGGCAAACCCTGATTACGCCCGATTTTGTTCTTAATCTTGTCCAGATGACATCTATATTGTATAGATGTCATCTGGTTTTGTAAGGTATCCTCGTGGGGTTAAGAATTCTCAACAATAGTTACAGAAATGCATCGCTACGCTTGGCATAACAAACAAATATAGTTATCTCTCGAATCCAAAGCTCAGGTCTGCATGAGGTTAGATATATCCATCGCCCACCACTTCAGGTATTTTGAGCACTGCAACCCCATAAGAATAACCATCAACTTTATTTCTGAAACAACTTGTACCTGCTTCTGTTACGGTATAATTAGCACTGCCGCGGAACCAAGAATAAAATGCTTTAAAATCTGTGATTAATTAAAAGTATCTATTGGAAATTAAATGATCAATCCCTTCAACCACCCTATTTGCTTCTCCGAGCCTTTAAGAATCGTCGAACCATTAAGTTGGGCCGAACACATCCCCTTTGCAATGTTTATCATGGATATCCTTCGTCCTAGAGTTTTGGTTGAATTAGGTACCCATAGTGGAAATTCCTATTGCGGTTTCTGCCAGGCCGCCAAAGATTTAAATACTGGGACAAAATGTTTTGCAATAGACACTTGGGAAGGGGATGTCCATGCCGGTATATATGGCCCCGAGATACTTGCGGATTTAAAGATGCATCACGATTCTAGATATGGATCATTTTCCACCCTAATCCAAAATACTTTTGACAATACAGTAGATTATTTTGAAAACAACAGTATTGATCTACTCCATATCGATGGGTTACACACCTATGATGCCGTAAAACACGATTTCGAGAATTGGCTCCCAAAAATAAGTTCGCGTGGCTTTGTTCTCTTTCACGATACAAACTTCCGCGAAAGAGATTTCGGTGTCTGGAAGTTATGGCTGGAATTAAAACAGACCTACCCCAGCTTGGAGTTTTTGCATGGTAATGGTTTAGGGGTTTTGTATGTAGGAACCGAACAGCTACCTATATTGAATAAGCTGTTTTCATTATCAGGAGAGCAACAAGATTATTTCCAAGAATTTTTTTACATTCTTGGGGCCAGGCTAACTCAAGCTAAAAAAATTCAAGTTATTCAGCAAGCAAATGTGGACTTAGGGCAAGCAAACGTAGACCTAAGGCATGAAGTTGATCTTCTCCATAATAGAATTATAGAACTAGAGTACCAAGTGGATTCCCTGAATCATCGTTTTACCAGCAGGGCTTGGAAGTTTGCTGTCATCTTAAGCAACATTCGAGCAACATTCATTCCCCATGGAAGCCTGCGAGAAAGCTGGGTTCGTTCGGTCTATCGGGGACTCAAAAATCTATTAAAAGCGAGAGATGATGCTCATTCTGTTCCTTCTTACCTGACGTGGATTTCAAAACACGGACCTTCTTCCAAAACGCTTGATACACAAAAGAATGAGGTGTTAAACTGGGATTATCGGCCGCTAATCAGTGTTATCACTTTTATCCAGGATACTGCCCCCAGCAGAGTGTCTGAGATGATTTGCTCCTTAACCGCTCAAACCTATCCAAATTGGGAATTGCATTTTGTCAATAGTCGTCCGGGCAATCACCAAATAATTACCTTAATAAAGAAGAATGCTAAACAGGATACACGGATTCACCTGGTTGATCATACGCAGAACCTGAACTATTCTGATAACTTGAATGCTGCGCTAGGATTATCGCAAGGGGAGTTTGTTTCATTCATGAACGGAGGTGATTTGATCTCACCGGATCTGTTTTATGAGGCGGTTTCGCTGCTTGCCAGACAGCCAGGAACAGACCTGATTTATTTTGATGAGGATATCATCGAGAGCAATCTCGCCAGAAAGAAACCCTGGTTTAAACCTCACACTTGGTCCCCGGAATTGCTTCTCTCTGTAAATTTCTTGGAACATTCGCTCATCCGGCGCTCACTGCTTGATAAAGTCGGACCGTTTGACTCTGGCCTTGAAGGCGCCCGGGATTGGGACATCGCTTTCAGGGTGACGGAAAAAACCAACAATATTGTTCACATACCCAGAGTCATGTATCACCAGCGTGCATTACCCAAAACAACTTCCAAGAGCAGTTATCAACTACAAATATTCCAAGCCCAAAAACTCGTGATAGAGGCGCATTTGAACCGCATGGGGATCTCAAATCCCCATGCCATCATTTCGGAAACTGGAATTAAGCGAGTCATATGGAAAACCCAAGGAAAAAAGGTCTCAATTATCATCCCAAATAAAAATAGCGCGCAGTTATTGGAGAAATGTATTTCATCCATTATCGATAAAACAATTTACCTGAATTTTGAAATCCTTATTGTTGATAATCAAAGTATAGACTCGCAAACGGTAGAATATTATTCTTCCCTGGCAAAGAATCCGAAAATCAGAATCATCCCCTACGATGAGCCATTTAATTATTCGCGCGCGAATAATATGGGTGCCGCTTCAGCAACAGGAGATATTTTTCTCTTTTTAAATAATGATATGGAGGTTCTTGAACCGGACTGGCTGGACGAACTAGTTCGCTGGACAGAGTTACCCGAAGTTGGAGCCGTTGGAACAAAGCTCTTGTACCCGGATGATGGCAAGATACAACACGCCGGCGTCATCATTGGTATGTCAGGTCATGCACATCATATCCATTATAAGGCTCAGGAACATGAAAACGGAATCTTTGGTTCCGTGGATTGGTATCGAAACTACATGGCGGTAACCGGTGCCTGTTTAATGATACGGCGGGATGTATTCGATAAGGTTGGCGGTTTTAATGAAAATTATGTCCTGGCCTTCGGAGATGTTGAGATTTGCTTGCACATTATTCAATGCGGTTATCGAGTTGTGTATACTCCCTTTGCAAGATTAATTCACCATGAGGGGAAGTCCCGGGGCGCAAATGTTCCCTATCAGGATATGGTATCGGCATTTACGTGCATGAAAGATATAATCCGTGACGGCGATCCGTATTTCAATCCAAACCTCTCCTACACCCAGCAACTTCCTGTGATATCGTGGACGGATGAACCAGACCGTATTATGTGCATATTGGACGCTATGCGTTCAATGCGTACACAAGGTTTATCTGACCAATAAATTGGATCGAAATATTTTCATATATTCACTCACTTTTACCCAGCCGCATGCTTCCCCAATACGAATCTAACTTCCTCCATATCTATTTGAATGGAGCCAAGGGAGCGCTAAAACCAAACGACAAGATTGTGTTTTCTTTCTTGGATTTTGATGTAAAAATGCGCTGGGACATTTTCGAAACAATTATCAAGGATATACTACATCCTTTTTCTCATCTGCTTTATCTGCAAAATTCGTGTTTCTTGCTCTCATCCACACCAGATAGGAGAACATCCTCGCCCTGCCAAAGGGGAAAATTGGGCTAAAATAACATAGTAATCACAGATTCTCGCCAGTACATTTCTTCATAAAAATAGGTTTTGAGTTTTGAGCAGCGCAGAGAAACCTTTTTGCATTCTGATATGCGTCAACATGAAAAAATCATTCTATTTCATAATTATCACCTTGATACTCCTAAAATTGTTCCTGGTCAGGAATCAACCAATATTCGCGTTGGTAGGAACTGTTCAAGATGATCAACATTATATTAACCAGGCTACCTGGTTATTAAAAGGCAATTGGCTTGGCCCGTATGATCAATATACTCTGATAAAAGGCCCATTCTTCCCAATCTGGATCGCATGCACATTCTTGTTGGGAATACCATTTCTTTTATCGGAACACCTCGTCTACATCGTTGCTTGCTTAACACTGATCATAGCCATTAAGCCAGTGTTCCGACGAAATTATTATGCGCTAATTTTGTTTTTTGCCCTTTTGTTCAATCCTTTTACTTATGACACCAAGGTGTTCACACGCGTGGTACGCGATGGGGTATATACATCGTTATGCATTCTTGTGATATCTTGTGCCCTTGGTTTATTCATAAGGAGGAAGGAGCTTTCAATTAAGAATCTATATTGGGCATTTGGATTGGGCCTGTCCTTTTCTGCAGCGGCTTTAACACGGGAAGATAATGTTTGGTTATTACCTCCACTATTGATCGTTTTTGTTATATATTTGATAGGATTAAGAAATACCCAACGACAAAATATATTTTTTCGATTAGGTGCCTGGGGATTAGCATCCACCGTATATTTCGTAATCGTTGGGCTTGTATCACTCATAAACTATAAATATTACTCATTCTTTAATATAACCGAAATGGCAGCACCAGAATTCGTTGCGGCCTATAGCGCCTTGCAGAGAGTGGTACCTGAACAATTTGTCCCAATGGTCCCTGTTTCCAAAGGAACCCGACGGCAAATTTATGCGGTAAGCCCAGCTTTTGAAGAGCTTGAACCATTTCTTGAGGGTGACTTGGGAAAGGGTTGGGCTAATAGCACAATACCTGGAATGGATTTACCGAAAGGGGAAATAATTGGTGGCTGGTTTATATGGGCTTTCCGCGATGCGGTGGCGGCCGCAGGCCATTATGGGTCTGGTCAGTTCCCCGCCAATTATTATCGTACACTGGTAAATCAAATTAATGTAGCTTGTAACACTGGTAAGTTATCTTGCATTTCTAAACCCACTTCCTTAGCGCCCGCGTGGAACAACGCATATCTTATGCCAACTATCACCCGTTTTATCAATGGAATTTCTCTGTTACTCGTTCCATTTTCGGAATTTAATCCTTATCCATTGAATAGTTCCGATTCTCAGTATGGACAAATGCAGTTCGAGGATTTAACTCAAAATGAAATATCTGTGACTTCCTCTGCTAATCGCTGGACAATCCGCGGGTGGGCCTTTAACGTAGACAAGGAAGTGCGTCTTTTTGTAACCAATATGAATGGTGATTATGTTCAAGACTTTACAGTTGATTACCTCCCGAGCAGTGATGTTTACAATTATTTTTTTGAACAAGGAAAGGATTTCCCTACCTCCAAATTCGCTCGATTCGATATATCGACTTCTTGTATTAAGACATGTTTCCTAGAAGTCAGGAGCGGGGATGAATTGTTGGAAAGAATTCGTTTCTCCAATTTCAAAAATCCAATGAGCTGGAACGATTCTAAAACCTTTATTTATATAGATTCCGAAAAAGCTTATGTGCCAAATGTTTTGTATTTTCAAAATAAATATAATAACTATAAAATGAGGATACTCTATACGGTTGGCCGTTGTTATCAAATAGTTTTCCCGTATGCAACGATGATCGCCGCACTTATTCTAGTATTACTAACCACTCGAGTTAATAAACACTTTGACACATGGGTGATTGCAGCTCTTTGGTTTATAACAGTAATGGAAAGGGTAGCCCTATTGGCTTATATTGATGTTGCGTCTTTCCCTGCTTTGACACCTCTTTACTTAACGCCAGCGTACCCATTCATGATTGCATTTACCTTTTTTTTAATCACCTATGCAATTGATTGCGCGATAGAATCGTATCGTAAATATAGGCTTATTCTTCCATAAACTATAGGGTATTCTCCTGAGAGAGTAAAGCATAGCTAGCAGCTTGTCGGAAAGAGCGATTCTGTTGCCCAAATGCCCTATTTTGGCTTGGCAATTGGGCTAAATCTGCTTCCAAAGCCCCATTAAAGGCGCAAAATAGCGCAGAATATGGCAAAAGTAGGCTGAAAGATTTCTCTCTGACAGGCTGCTAGATGATATTTTTCCGGGATGCTAGATTGCTTTTGAATCTTTGGACAGAGGTATTATTTATTATTCACGGTTTCATCCTGATGAACACAAATATAAAAGGAGAATGCAAGTGAAATCACTAAAAGAAACTAAATGGCCTAAATCCAGACCTGACTTAACTGGAGAACAAAAAAGAATATTTTCTGACTGGTATCAGCATTGGTTATCCAAAGCGGGCATGCAAGGCCAATATAGTTTTATAGATCGTTTTGGTCATGAATACGCGACTAAAACCTTCAAAAATGGTTGTAAGACGCTGGATATTGGTGCAGGCAATGGCGCTCATCTGGAATACGAGAACCTTGATGCCCAGGAATATACAGCCCTGGAGTATAGTGGTGAATTAATTGGGGACTTAAAGATGCGCTATCCAAAAATCAAGGCTGTAATCGGAGATTGCCAAAAAGAACTGGATTTTTTGGATAATTATTTTGATAGGGTGCTGGCCATTCACGTTCTGGAGCACCTGGATAATCTCCCAGCGACACTACGAGAGACCCACCGAACACTTCGCCCAGATGGTAAATTTTCTGTGGTCATCCCCTGCGAAGGCGGCATGTTGTATAGTATTGGCAGAAAATTCAGTTCGGAAAGGATGTTCGTAAAGAGATACCACCAAAGCTATGATTGGTTGATCAAATACGATCATATCAATACAGCCAAAGAGGTTCTTTCCGAGTTAAAAAATCTTTTTAGCATTGATAGTACTCAATATTTTCCATTCCTGATACCCAGTGTTGACATGGAACTTGTCATTGGGCTTACATGCACTCCCCGCAAGTAAGCCCAAAATTCCAATAGGATAAATGAGGTTACATGGATTATCAAAACCAACCATTAGTATCGATAGTAATTCCAACGTTGAATGAAGAATTGACCATCGGTGAGTTTATAGATTGGTGTTCAGAAGGCATCCAAAAAGCTGGAGTGACGGGACAAATTCTAATCATAGACAGTTCTACTGACAATACCCCTGAGATAGTTAAGGGCAAAGGGGCAGAAGTGATTTGCGTGCCCAAAAGAGGACTGGGCCGCGCTTATATTGATTCACTCCCCAATATTCGCGGTCGCTACGTGATTATGGGAGATGCTGATTTAACTTATGACTTTCGAGAGCTAAGCCCCTTTATCGAAAAATTAGATAAAGGGTATGAATTCGTAATGGGCAGTCGCTACAAAGGATACATTGAACCAGGTGCCATGCCCCCGCTTCATCGGTATTTTGGAACTCCCCTAACTACATGGATTCTAAACATAATGTTTGGAACCAAATACTCTGATATCCATTGTGGAATGCGGGCAATTACATACGAGGCGTTAAAAAAAATAAATCTAAAATCCCAATCTTGGGAATACGCATCAGAAATGGTTTTAAAAGCGAGCCGGTATAAATTAAGAATATCAGAGGTTCCAATAAAATTTTATAAAGACCGTGAGGGACGTCTTAGTCACCTGAAACGCGCTGGCTGGACAACGCCGTGGATAGCCGGCTGGATTAACCTGCGTATTATGTTTTTATACGGCGCAGATTTCTTCCTGCTTGTTCCAGGAATCGTTATCTTTACAATTGGGTTGATGCTTGTATTGAGTTTACTTCAAGGCGAATATTCAATTGGCCCTGTCTTTTTGAACCTGCATTGGATGTTGCTCGGCCTGACCTTGACAACGTTGGGGCATAGCGCAACACTGCTTGGCGTAATTTCACGCATTTACAATAATTTTGACGCGACCTTCACGCGATTAATTGAAAAACTTATTACTTATGACCATGGAGTAATTTCAGGTCTTGTATTGTTTCTAATAGGTTTCCTTATCAATGTTAATCTTACATATGTATATATAGAGAGCGGCTTAAGATTGACACAAATCTATTATCCGGGTGTGTTTGGCTTGTTGCTCATGATTTTAGGGTTTCAGACATTTACATTTACGCTTATTATTCAAATGATTCTAAAAAACAATCCTCTATCTACAAATTAGGAGAATAATAAAATGATATTAACAGATAGTATTCGAAAAGTGTTTGTCACCGGCGGGGCTGGGTTTATTGGTGCACATCTGGTTAATACTATTCTCGATACAACCGACTCTACTGTCACTGTATTCGATAATTTCAGCATAGGCCAACGCTTTCATTTTGGAGAACGGATGTCTGATGCGCGTCTTACAATCATTGAAGCAGATGCGCAGGACCAGGACAAGTTGATTCAATCCATCCAAGGACATGATATCGTCTACCATTTTGCTGCTAACTCCGATATCGCCAGGGCTCAGCAAGAACCGGCTATTGATTTTTTGAATGGCACGCTCCTGACCCATAATGTATTAGAAGCGATGCGCATCACTGGTGTGAAGCGCATCGCATTTACATCCGGTAGCGGTGTTTACGGCGAAGTTGGTTCCACCCCAGTCCCGGAGAACTACGATCGTATGCTCCCTATTTCTACTTATGGCGCCTGCAAGCTGGCCAGTGAGGCGCTGATTAGCGCTTATAGTTTCATGTTCGACATAACGGGAACCGTTTTCCGCTTTGCTAATGTTGTGGGACCCAATCAAACCCACGGTGTCGCTTACGATTTTATCCAAAGACTTGCCCAGGACCCAACCCAACTCAAGATATTTGGCGACGGAACGCAAAGCAAGCCATATATCCACATTGATGATATTTTGAAGGCATTCTTCTTGATAGAAAAGACCCAGGCCAGTGGTTATGATGTGTTAAATGTGGGTTCACAAGACCATCTCACGGTGCATGAGATTGCTGATATTGTCTGTGAAAGGATGGGGTTGAGCAACGTTAAATATCTATTTACCGGGGGTTCGCGAGGCTGGAAAGCCGATGTTCCGGTTTATCGTCTCAACACCAACAAAATACGAGCCTGTGGCTGGCAAAATACGCGAAATTCACGCGAGGCCGTGGTGGCGTCCGTGGATGCAATGCTGGCCCATCTGAAGTCTAAAAAACTGAGCTGAAAAGCCAACCTTGATCTTATTTTCCAGGAGCAACCATGTTATTAGGTGATTCAATCCACAAGGTTTTTGTGACGGGAGGCGCTGGTTTCATTGGAAGCCACATAGTGGATATGCTCTTGCCACAAGGTTACGAGGTTACAGTATACGACAACCTCTCCAATGGCAAGATAGAGTATATTAGCCATCATTTCAATAAGCCCCGTTTCCACTTCATCCAGGCAGATGTGCTGGATTTACCGAAGTTAATCGATAATCTGCGTGGACATGACCTGGTTTGGCATCTTGCCGCTAACACGGATATCATTGGAGGGTATACCCAGCCCGAACGTGATTTGCGAGACTGCACAATGGCGGCGTTCAATATCGTCGAAGCCATGCGCCTCACAGGCATTCGTCCAATCCTTTTCTCTTCCACAGGCGCTGTGTACGGGGACCTATGCAAGGACCTGTCAGTTTCTGAGTCGGCAGGGCCACTATTGCCAGTATCAACTTACGGAGCAGGTAAAATTGGAAGTGAGGCATTTTTATCCGCTTATAGTTACGTTTATGGCTTACAAGCGTGGATATTCCGCTTTGGTAATGTAATCGGAGCGCGTATGACACATGGCGTGATTTATGACTTTATTAACAAGATGCGCCAGAATCCTCGTGAATTGTTAATCCGCGGGGATGGTCAGCAAGAAAAGAACTATTTCCTGGTTGAAGAATGTATCGAAGGAATGGCGTTTGCTTTTCGTAACATCCCCATGACAGATGAGCACCCTTGTGATGTCTTTAATTTGGGGACAACCTCGATTTCAAAGGTAACGACGATTGCAGAGATTATCCGAGAAGAGATGAATTTTCCAGAAGCAAATATTTTGATTGAAGGAACAAAAAAGGCTTGGCCTGGGGATCAGCCGCGTGTGCATTTTACCGTGGATAAGATCAATAAACTGCAATGGAAAACGTGCTACAGTTCGGATGAGGCGGTGCGGATTGCAGTGCGGCGGATGTTGGGTAAAACCGACGGTATGGTATAAGGTAAACAGCGAATGAACAAAATCTGTGTTGTCGGAATCTGGCATCAGGGGGCGGTTGCCGCAGCTTGTCTGGCTGATTTAGGCTACCGTGTAATGGGCGTGGAACAAGACCCGGCGCGTGCGCAAAATCTCAACGCTGGGAAAGCGCCCCTGTTTGAACCCGGATTGGATGATTTGCTATCCAAAGGGATCAAATCGGGCAATTTATCATTTACAACCAGCTTGAAGGATGGGCTATCAGAGACACATGATATCTTAATCATGTTCGATACGCCCGTAGACGAAAACGACGATATCGACTTGAGTGGTATTTTTGCGGTTGCGCGCGAAATGGCCCCCTACATTCTGCCAGAATCAGTCCTGCTAGTTACTGCTCAAGTGCCGGTTGGCACCTGTGAGCAAATAGCCGCAATCATTCAAGAAGCAAATCCACAAGCCGATTTTGGAATTGCATATAGCCCCGAAAATCTAAGACTTGGTCAGGCAATTGACAGATTTATGCATCCTCCGCTCCCCCTCATTGGTGCGGATCGCGCAGAAACATTGGAGCGCCTTGAAAAATTGTTGTCAGTCTTGCCAGTTTCCTGGATGCGAGTTAACTTGCGAACTGCCGAGATGACCAAGCATGCTCTGAATGCCTTTTTAGCGGTTTCAATATGCTTTGCGAACGAATTAGGAAATCTTTGTGACGTAACAGGCGCAGATGGAATAAAAATAGCCCAAGCATTAAGAATAGAACCACGTATTGGCTCAAAAGCCATGCTGTTTCCAGGATTGGGTTTTTCAGGCGGGACACTGGCCCGCGATATGCGTACTCTTCAAAAACTGGGCGATCGCTTTGACATAGAGACTTCTTTGATTGATGGCGCCTGGGCATCAAATCAGCGTCAGAACAAATCAGTCGTTAGAAATCTAAAGAAAACATTTGGTTCATTGGTAAACTTGAGAGTAAGCGTTCTGGGATTGACATATAAACCAGATACAAGCACATTGCGGCGTTCTGCCTCAATTGAGATCATAAATGAACTTGTTGCCGAGCACGCCAGGATAAAAGTGTATGATCCAAAAGCAGACCGGCAGGAACTCAAGGAGCACCCAGGATTCGAGGTGTGTGCGGACCCTTATTCCGCTATTAATGATAGCGATGTACTGGTTTTGATAACTCCCTGGCCGGAATTCAAGGATTTGGATTATCAAAAAGTATATTCTATTATGAAAAAGCCAGTGATTTTCGATACCCAAAACATGCTTGACAGCAAAGCATTATCTGTTCTTGGCTTTTCTTACTTTGGTATTGGCCGAGGAACAAATCTGGTGAATAAGGATGTGGCAAAATGAGAGTAGCAATTATTGGGGCAGGCTTGCAAGCCAAACGTCGGGCACCAATCATTAACGATTGGCCCAATGCAGAATTGACAATTATCACCGCCAAAAACAAAGCAGAAGCCGAACCCCTAGCGCGAAAAATGGGTTGTGAAGCCGGGGAAGGCTGGGAAGATGTTGTAACCAGGCCAGATATTGACATCGTTCTCGTTTGTACTCCGACGCATATACACGCTGATGTTAGCATTGCAGCGATGCAAAACGGCAAACATGTATTGTGCGAAAAACCTTTGACGCGAACCATCTCTGAAGCGGAAAAAATGATCGCTGTAGCCCAGCAAACTGGATTGACCCTAAAATGTGGATTTAACCACCGTCACCACCCGGCCATCTGGAAAGCCAAACAATTGTTTGACCAGGGCGATTTGGGCAAGCCGATGTTTGGACGATGCAATTACGGCATTTGCGGCCGTCCCGGATACGAGAAGGAATGGCGCGCTGATACAAACATTGTCTCTGGCGGACAGTTTATGGAGCAAGGAATCCATGCCATTGATCTTTTTCGCTGGTTCTTGGGTGATTTTAAAAACGTAACCGGTTTTACTTCTACAAAATATTTTGATATTTCACCTTTGGAAGATAATGGTTTTGCATTGTTGCGCACCGATTCTGGAGTGATTGCCTCGATTCACTCCAGTTTAACGCAATGGAAAAATCTTTTCATCTTTGAAGTTTTTGGTTCTGATGGTTACATTCGGGTGGAGGGGTTGGGGGGCGGATACGGGAATGAAAAACTATTTATTGGTAAACGGGATTTCTCTGCGCCTTTCACGGAGGAAGTGCTTGAGTATCGAGGCGATGATCGCTCCTGGCTGGATGAATGGAAAGAGTTTGTGGCTGCCATTCAGGAAAAGCGCGAGCCTCTTGGGAGCGGAACTGACGGATTGGAAGCCATTAAACTGGTGAACGCCATATATCAAGCAGCACAAGATGGTCAAACTGTAACAATGCTTTAAAGCTGCCCATACGTATCTGCGCAATAAACAGGCTCATTGGTAAGATTGTTGTCTGCCAATGATCCTGTTGCGACAGGAGCAGGATCTAACCACCCCATCCCCAAATTTGAGATGATGCGCTTTTCCCGAAAAATACAGGACTTTTTGGATTTTCTTATCCACTATCCTGTGTATGTAGGTTAAACTTGTATGCCGAACACTCAAAAAATCTCAGCGAATGGATAGCGTAAAGCTTATGAAATGTTTTATTACTGGAGCATCAGGTTTTATCGGGTCGCATCTGACAGAGTTTTTACTAATGCATGGATTAACTGTCTATGGCCTTGATAAACAGATGAGTAGATTCCTTGGTAATTTGCAAGGCGATTTTCATTTCATTGCAAGTGATATTTTGGATAGAGAGCGTATCTTTGATACTATCTCTATGGCGCAACCAGATTACGTTTTTCATCTTGCGGCGCAGAGTCTTCCCAAGGTTTCCTGGGAAGACCCGGAAACAACCTTTAAAATAAATGTCTTTGGAACACTATATCTGTTGGATGCAATTCGAGCCGCAAACATTAATCCAGTTGTTGAAGTATTTTGCTCCAGTGGAGAATACGCCATCAGTAAAGATGGTAAACCGATAGGTGAAGACCAACCACTTGAACCGTATAGCCCCTACGCGCTTAGCAAGATAGCCCAGGATCAGTTGAGTGTGCTATATTGGAAAAATTATCAGATGCGGATTGTACGAGTACGCCCTTTTTTCATTATTGGGCCGCGTAAAGTGGGGGATGTTTGTTCTGATTTTGCCAGAGGAGTTGTCGCCATTGAGCGCGGTCTGGAAAAAAAACTAAAGGTCGGCAATTTGGATATTGTGCGCGATTTTCTGGATATACAGGATGCTGTCAACGCGCTCTATTTAATCGCACATCAGGGTTTTCCAGGGGATGTTTACAATATTTGTTCTGGATCAGGCCACAGTATTGGTGAAATCGCCAAAGCGCTACAGAAACTTTCGAAAACGCATTTTGAAATTGAGGTAGACGCATCGCTTCTTCGGCGTTTGGATGAACCAATAAAGATTGGCGACAACGGCAAATTACATGCGCTCGGTTGGAATCCATCCACCAATTTTCAAGACTCATTAGCTCTTATCCTCGAGTCATGGCGTAATGAGACTGTCTCACCGTTAACCTAATAAAACCAGTTTGGAGTTAAACCTTACAATGGCTAAAGAAGAATTTGACCATCTTGCCGATAATTATGAACAAAATATTTCGCCCTGGATGAGAATAACAGGCGAGAGTATTGAATTTTATGCCCAGTCAAGAATTAAATGGGTCGCGAAGGAGCTAAAAAAGCGAGACTGTATGCCTCACGGGATTTTGGATTTTGGGTGTGGAGTTGGATTAGCTACCCCTTTTCTTTTAGAGGAATTTGGTAGTGACTGTACTGTCATCGGGGTCGATGTTTCGTTGGATTCCCTGAAAGTTGCCACATCCAACTATGCATCTCGGAATGTTAGTTTTCAATCTTTGGACAGTTACGTTCCAAATCAACAGGTTGACTTAATTTATTGCAACGGGGTTTTCCATCATATCCCCCTCAATGAGAGAGGGAGAGCCATACAATTTATTCATGATTCCCTTCGGCCCGGCGGTTTTTTTGCATTATGGGAAAATAATCCTTGGAACCCGATAGTAAAATATAATATGTCACATGCAGAAATAGACCGTAATGCAATACCAATCATTCCCCCAAACGCAAAAAATAATGTTCTAACCAGCGGTTTTGAATTACTAATGCTACGCTATTGTTTTGTGTTTCCAAAATTTCTAAAGTTTTTAAGATTCTTGGAAGCCCCCCTTTCTCAAATTCCGATTGGCGCACAATACGTTCTTCTCAGTCGAAAGGATTCACATTGATTATTACTCGAAGTCCACTACGTATTTCGCTTGGAGGCGGCGGAACTGACCTTCCTTCTTACTATAGAGAATTTGGTGGATTCCTGATTGCTGCTGCCATCAATAAATACGTTTACGTCTGTGTGAGCCGACCGTTTATTAAGGGAATCTTCTTAAAATACTCACACTTGGAACAGGCAGAGGCTGTTGATAGTATTCAACATCCCATTGTGCGCGAAGCCATTCGCATGTTAGATTTCAAGACGCCTCAACTTGAAATCACAACCCTGGCAGATATTCCCGCAGGAACTGGACTTGGTTCTTCTGGCAGTTTCACGACTGCTTTACTAAAGGCGCTGTTTGCGCATCGACGTCGTCTGCTTCTACCGGACGAATTAGCCCATCTCGCCTGCGAGATTGAGCTGGATATTCTCAAAGAACCGATTGGTAAACAGGACCAGTATATTGCGGCTTATGGCGGAATCACCTGTTTTGAATTTAACCGGGATGATTCGGTCAAAGCGTACCCATTACAAATCAGTATGGATACGCTTTTTGACCTTGAAGATAATCTGCTGCTTTTCTTCACCGGTTTCGCCCGCAGCGCCTCGACCATTTTAAAAGACCAGGATAAGCGCAGCAAAGAAATGGATGAGGAAATGCTCAACAACTTATATTATGTTAAGGAGTTAGGATTACGCAGCAAAGAAATGCTCATCACCGGACGCACATCAGAGTTTGGTGCGCTGATGCACGCACATTGGGAGCATAAACGCAAGCGTTCCGTGGGAATGAGTAATCCCCAAATCGATGAGTGGTATGAGCTTGGTATGAAAAATGGCGCCCTGGGCGGCAAACTGGTTGGCGCAGGCGGCGGCGGCTTTCTGATGTTCTATGCTGAAGACCGGAATCGCTTGCGCCATACAATGACGAAAGCCGGATTGGAAGAAGTTCGCTTCCGCTTTGATTTTGAAGGCACGAAGACTTTAATTGGATGAAACTTTACCCTGTGGTCATTCTGGCAGGCGGGCTTGCCACACGCCTGCGCCCCATTACTGAAAAAATCCCCAAAGCGCTAGTGGTAGTAGGCGGCGAACCATTTATTTCTCACCAACTGCGCTTGCTGCACTCGCATGGCGTCCGGCACGTGATCATCTCTGCCTGGTATCGCGGAGAGATGATCCGCGAATTTGTGGAAAATGGTAATCGCTTTGGAATGAAGATCGAGTACGTTTTTGATGGTGATACTCCACTGGGTACGGGCGGGGCCATTCGTCAGGCTTTGAACCTGATCGATGGGCCTTTTTTTGTGCTATACGGTGATTCCTACCTGCCTTGCGATTACACAGATATTCAGACCTTTTTTACACGTCGTTCTCAGCCGGGGCTGATGACCATTTATCGCAACCAGGGCAAGTGGGATACCAGCAACGTGGAAATGGCCGATGGTCAGATTTTGTGCTACGACAAGAAAAATCGCAGTCTGCAAATGGAATTTATTGATTACGGCCTCGGCCTGTTTCAATCCGAAGTATTCGCGTCCTTGCCTGTTGGGCAACCTGCCGATCTGACAGAAATCTATCAATCTCTAGTTAAAACTCGCCAGCTGTTGGCGTATGAAGCGCATGAACGCTTCTATGAAGTCGGTTCTTTTGAAGGCTTGCATGAGTTGGATGAACTACTCACCAACGACCCCAATCAATTTCTACACAAGGAATAAATATGGAATTCACTCAAACATTTATCGCCGAAGCAATCGAAATCCTGAATAAGCTGGATGTTGCTTCTATTGAAAAAACGGTCGCTGTGCTGGCGCAAACCCGCCAGCAAGGCGGCCGATTGTTTATGCTGGGCGTGGGTGGAAGTGCGGCCAATGCTTCGCATGCTGTCAACGATTTTCGTAAAATTGTCGGAATCGAAACTTATGCTCCTACGGATAATGTCTCTGAATTAACTGCGCGCACGAACGATGAAGGCTGGGCATCCGTATTCCGCGCCTGGCTCGAAGGCAGCCATTTGAATGCAAAAGACTGTGTCTTTGTTTTCTCGGTTGGCGGCGGGAACTTGGAGAAAAACATCAGTCCGAATCTGGTGCTTGCGCTTCAACTGGCTAAAGAAGTTGGCGCAAAAATCATTGGCGTGGTTGGCCGAGACGGTGGATATACCGCAAAAGTGGCGGATGCTTGCGTTATCATCCCAACCATTCACGCTGAGCACATTACTCCACATACCGAGGCGTTCCAATCGGTCGTACACCACTTGCTGGTTACACATCCGCGCTTGAAGACAGCGCAGACCAAGTGGGAATCGGTGCGGTAATGGCCGGTTCGCCAGCGGTTTTTCTCGACCGCGACGGAATTATTAACCGTGCTATCGTTCGCGAGGGCAAACCGTATCCGCCAGCCCGGCTGGAGGAGGTTGAAATCCTTTCCGGCGCGGTTTCTTCGCTAAAACAGTTGGATACCGCCGGGTATGTTTTGATCGGCATTACCAATCAACCGGATGTGGCCCGGGGCACACAATCACGCGCTGTAGTGGAATCAATCAATACCTTCATCGAATCGAAGCTGCCCATCCGTAAGATTTTCGTCTGCTACCATGATAACGCTGACAAGTGTACCTGCCGCAAACCCAAACCAGGACTGATTCTGCAAGCGGCCGAAAAATACGGGCTTGACCTTTCCCGAAGTTGGATGGTAGGTGATCGCTGGAAGGATATCTCCGCGGGGCAGGCTGCCGGGCTGAAAACCATTTTTGTAGATTATCACTATGCCGAAACATACAAAGGTTCTCCAGCTGATTTTACAGTGGAAGACACCGCGTTTCTGGCTGAGATTATTTTAAAAGGAGCAAAATGAAAACGTTTGACCAATTGAAGGTAAAAATCTTTGCAGACGGGGCTAACTTGGATGCGATCCTGGAATTGTACCGAAATCCATACATCACCGGTTTTACTACAAATCCAACGCTGATGCGCCAAAGCCACATTACAGATTATGAAAAGTTTTCACGACAGGTTTTAGAGTATATTCCAGATCGCCCAGTTTCTTTTGAAGTTTTTTCAGATGAATTTGATGAAATGGAACGTCAGGCGCACAAAATAGCATCCTGGGGCAAAAACGTGTATGTCAAAATCCCAGTGACAAACACACGGCGTGTGTCAGCGGTAGAGTTAGTAAGCCGATTGGCAGCTGAAGGTGTGCAATTGAACGTAACAGCCTTAATGACACTTGAGCAGGTGCGTGCAGTTTCAGCAGTGTTGAAGGATTATGCCCCTTCTTATATCTCAGTCTTTGCCGGGCGTATTGCCGATACCGGGCGTGACCCGATGCCACTAATGAAGGAAGCTGTGGAGATTATGTCGCCATACAAAACCCAGGAATTAATCTGGGCCAGCCCGCGTGAACTGCTGAATATAATCCATGCTGACGAAATTGGCTGTCATATCATCACTGTAACGCATGACATTCTCAAAAAGCTTTCGCTGGTGGGCAAGGATTTGGATGAGTATTCGCTGGATACTGTCAAAATGTTTTACACTGATGCCCAAAAGGCTGGTTATTGGTTGTAAGTGAAGCCAATATGAAAAGATTAACCGTTATTGTAGATAAGGTTTTTTAGTGTTATAAAACACTGATCAGAATTTGCCTTCATTAGGACATATGAAATCTTTTTTACAGCGACTACGCCCCATCCTCATGCCTCGTAACAGTCGGCGAGAAAAAACCGCTAGGCTGATTCTAAATAAAACCCCGGCCCTGCGCTCCCTCCTGACAGGCAACTACCGCATCTGGATTAGACAAAATGAACCGGGCAAAAACTCGCTCGAAGAGCAAAAAATCAAGGCTTTGGCTTTTGCCGATCGACCGCTGATCAGTATCGTAGTGCCCGTTTTTTCCCCCCCGCTCAAAGTTCTGCACGAGATGGTCCAATCCGTGCTGGCCCAGTCTTATCAAAACTGGGAATTGTGCCTGGCGAACGGTGAAACAACATCTTCTATCATTCAACGGGTACTCGAGACCTATGCAAAGCAAGACAAGCGTATAAGAGTAAAGGCACTAGAAACAAACCAGGGGATTGCCGGGAATACCAACGCTGCCATTGAAATGGCGCAAGGCAGCTTTATCGGCTTTCTGGATCACGACGATTGCCTGGCCCCTTTTGCTTTGTATGAAGTCGTTAGCGCCATCAATCAGTATTCTGAAACCGATCTGCTTTACTCAGATGAAGATTATTTAAGCGCGGATGGCAAGCGCCGTTACAACCCAGTCTTCAAGCCGATATTAAGTATTGATTACTTGCGCGCGGGCAACTACATGCCCCATTTTTTGGTGCTGCGCAAGGAATTAGGAGATCGACTCGGCTGGCTGCGCCTGGGTTTTGATGGCGCGCAGGACTATGATTTGATTCTACGCACTGTCGAACGGGCGAGATGGGTGACACATATCCCACAGGTGTTGTATCACTGGAGGGCATTGCCAACCTCCACCGCCAGCACACTGGATGCGAAAACCTATGCCAGTGAAGCGGGCCTCCGGGCTATAAGTGAACATTTGGAGCGCTGTGACCTAAAAGGAACGGTGCAGGTGGGGCCAACCCCCACCATTTACCAAATGCGATACGAAATTCCAACCCCCTCCCTGGTTTCCATCATCATCCCCAACCATGAACATGCCAAGGATTTACGCCGCTGCGTCGATTCAATCTTGTCTCAAACCATTTATCAGCATTATGAAATCTTGATTGTCGAGAATAACAGCCAGAGCGAGGATATTTTTGCCTTGTACCGCCAACTGCAGGTTCAGGATAAGCGCGTACGCGTTCTCGAATACAGACATCATCCTTTTAATTATTCAGAAATTAACAATTTCGCCGTCGATCTATCCACTGGTAGTTTACTAGTCTTCTTGAACAACGACACCGAAGTCATCAGCCCCAATTGGCTGGAACGCATGCTCGAATATGCCCAGCGCCCGGACGTAGGCGCTGTGGGCGCAAAGTTATATTTCCCTAATAATCTCATTCAGCACGCCGGGTTGATTGTCGGAATGGGGGTAGGTGCTGGACATTATTTCGTTGGCTACCCTCGGGATTACCCAGGTTATCGATATAATCTGCTTTTGCCCCAAAATCTATCTGCAGTGACAGCAGCCTGCCTGATGATCCGCAAGGAAGTCTTTGACGAAGTCGGCGGCTTTGATCCCAACTATCAGCTTGGATATGGAGATATTGACCTGTGTCTTAAGCTGCGCCAGAAGGATTATCTGGTCGTCTGGACGCCCCATGCAGAGTTAATTCATCACGAATCGCTGACCCGCGGCTATGAAGATACGCCAGAAAAAGAAGCCCGTTTTTACCGGGAAGCCAAGCTGCTGATGACGAAATGGGCAGATTTCTTCGCGGCAGGCGACCCCTACTACAACCCCAACCTGACCCTCAGCCGTGGAGATTTTTCACTCCGCGCGGGGGTCTGCAACCAGACCCCCCGCCCTGCCAGGGGACTCTTATCGCCCAGAGCCTCAATCAAAAAACAAAGTTGAACTTCCACCCCCATCATTTAAGCGACTTCAATACGCGCCGCGGCCTTGCAAGGCTGCCAGGATGGTGTGCATCAGGATGTGAAGATCCAGCCAGATCGACCAATTTTGCACGTAGTAGACATCCAGGCTGACGCGCTCCTGGTACGCAAGATCATTCCGGCCAGAGATTTGCCACATTCCGGTCATGCCGGGCAAGACCTGTTTGTAGATTTCAAAATCGTCTTGATAAAGGAGAATTTCGTCGCTCACGATCGGGCGCGGCCCGATCAGGCTCATCTCGCGCCGCAGCACATTCCACAACTGAGGCAGCTCATCCAGGCTGGTGCGGCGTAGAAGGTTCCCGACCCTCGTGATCCGGGGGTCTTGCTTGAGCTTGAAATTCTGTTTCCATTCAGCCCGTAAAGCCGGATCACGGTCAAGGTAATTCTCGAGCACACGTTCAGCGTCCAGAACCATCGAACGGAATTTCCACATACAGATTTCCTGCCCGTTGTGACCAATTCGTTTTTGCGAATAAAAAACCGGGCCAGGGCTATCCAGCTTGATCGCCAGGGCAATCAAGCCGAACAGCGGCAAAAGGATGGGCAGGGAGATCAAAATTAGAGCCACGTCAACTAGGCGTTTCAGCGTTTGCTGGGTCGGGTCGATCAGTTGATGCGTGACCTCCAAACCCAAATGTTCCACCAGGTGCAAGGGCGTGAACCAGACTGAGCCGATCCGGGCTTCATCAAACATGACGATCACGCGCTTAAAACGATGCGTGCGATCCAGCAAGACATTCTTCACCGCGCCCAGCGGCGTTTTTTGGGGAACCAGGATGACAATCTCAATCCCTTGAAACAAAGCTTTTCCATCCCAACCGGTTTGCGGCTGCTCCGAAGGGGCGGGGAAGATGCTTTGCAAGGAGGGGGTTTTCACGCACAAGACCGGCCATAACCCGGTCAGCCGGTTTTTGCGCAAGCTGGCGTAAACGTGGGCGGCGCCAGTACTCTCACCAATCACCGCCACGGGCAGGCCCCACAGGCGCAGGCGCACGGCCAAGCGCCGAAAAACTTTCCGCATCAGCGGCACACTGACGAGTAAGAATAGCCAGGTCAGACCAAGCACAGCGCGTGACCAGGAGGTAATATTACGGAGGTAAAAGCTAAGCCCCATTAACGCGAGCATCCCAAGGGTTGTGCCAATCGTCAGCCGTCTCAACTCCTCCACCGGCCCCACCCCAATCCCTGGATATAGACCGGTGATCAAGTAAATTATCAGGAATAATCCTGAAATGGGCAGGATCAGCGACTGGTAGGTTTCGACCATTAAATCTGCGCGCACTTGACTCCAGATCAACAGGGCCAGCGCAATCGAACCGCTCAAACAAATAAAATCACTCAGCACCATCGTGGCAGCCATGATCTGTCTGCGGTAGAGCAGGAAAGGAGTACGTTTTTCTCGATTGAAAAATTCATGCTCTTGATCAATGATTTCAGGCTTCATGGTTTTCCTTGTCTATAAACTGCGGATGAGCGCATTCAAGGTCTCGCGCGCCGTTTTTTCCCAGGTAAACTGCCTGGCGTGTTCATAACCCCGCGCCTGCAGATCAGCCCTCAGGGCCTGATCGGGCAGAAAGCGCTCGATGACAGCAGCCAAACTTTTCGTGTCGAGAGGATCAAAGTAGAGAACTGCTTCCCCGCCCACTTCGGGCAAAGCAGCAGCGGTAGAGCAAAGGACCGGGCAATGACAACTCATCGCTTCAAGCACCGGCAAACCGAAGCCTTCATACAGCGACGGGAAGATGTATCCAAGCGCATTTTCATAGAGCGCTTTTAACTGGTGATCACTGACATAACCAAGCGCATGGAAATTCGGCGGCAGTGTTTTCGCCTCAAGCTTGCCATTGTGCTGAAAAACTTGTTGGAAACTTCCGCCAACAGCGGCGCAGGCAATCCCGGACTTGACCATCTGAAGCGCAGCGAGGACGTGACCAAAGTTTTTATGCCGACTCTGGCTGGCCACCGTCAGAAAAAAAGCCTTTGGAGAAAGTCCATGTTTTTGCAAAATGGCTGGGTCAGGCTGGATGGCCTGAAAATGATCGCCACCCAGCGGGATGACCAGGAAGCGTTCGGCAGGAACGCGCAGATAGCGCGCCAATTCCTGTTGGGAAAAACGGGAATCGGTCAAAATCAGCCTGGCGGTTCGAACGAGATTTTTGAAGATGAACCAATACTTCGCCCGGAAAGCCAGGGAATAGGCTTCGGGCACAGCAAAGGTCGAGGCATCGTGAAAGGTGAGAACCTGGTTCGCAACATAAAACGGCCCGGTATTGGCCGGGGAGAAGAGCAAATTCCCCTGGAGATGCAAGGGTAAATCAATTTGCTCCCAGAGATTGCCCCGATTGCGCCCCACCCGGCGAATCGCGAGATTCTTCCAGGCCGGGAAAACAGCCAACTCGGGCGGCGCGAGACAGATCAGCCTTAGTCCGCGATATTCAGGTTCTTCCAACAAAATATCCATCTGCGACAACAATTCAAACGCATAGCGCTGAACACCCGTAACAGCCTTGGTCAAGAAGCGGCCATTAATCAAGATTGTCGAGATCATCGGAAAGCGCCCTCAGCTCACTGTGATTTCCGGAAATCATCCCAGGCAGTCGTCACAAACCCCAGGAATTCTCTTCGAAAGCGTTGGTTTGAGAAAAGCTCGGCATTTGCCCGGCAGTCATCAACTGTAATTGACGGTGCGAGATTTTCAAACTCCAAGACAGCCGATTGCAGCGAATCGACAGACTGCTCATCAAAAAATAGCCCGGTTTGGCCTGCAGCCCCCTGTCCACGCACAGTCTCTGTGGCTCCGCCTTCTCCAAAGGCAATCACCGGCGCGCCACAAGCCTGGGCTTCGAGCGGCATGATCCCGAAATCTTCCTTGGCCGCAAAAATAAAGGACCTGCAGCGGCGCAGGTGATCTCTCAAGGCCTCCGCGGGCTGATATCCAAGCCAGGTGACGTTTCCTCCAAACAAATGCCGCAGGCGGGGCAATTCAGGGCCATCGCCGATGATCACCAATTTTTTATCTGGCATTTTGCGGAATGCCTCGGCCACCAGGTCAACCCGCTTATAGGGAACAAAGCGTGAAGCCACCAGGTAAAAATCTTCACGGGGGCCCAAAGGCGTAAAGTAATCCGTATCAACTGGCGGGTAAAGAATTTGCGAATCGCGCCGATAAATCTTTTTAATCCGCCTGGCGATGAAGCCGGAGTTGGCAAGCAGTTTATCTGGCCGCATCGAAGCAATCACATCCCAATTCCGGACGTAGTGCAAAAGAATGCGGGCGATTGCGCCGGTAATGCTTTTCAACCCACTGGTCTTGAGATAGGTATTTTGCATATCCCAGGCATACCGCATGGGAGTATGGATATAGCTGAGATGCAACTGTTCCGGGCTGGTAATCACGCCTTTGGAAACAGCATGACAATTCGAAATTATTACATCATACTTTGCAAGATTGAGCTGTTCAACCGCCAGGGGCATAAATGGCAGATAAGTACGATAATTCTTCAGATTGATCAATGGCATGGTTTGAAGAAAGGACGTCTGGACCTTTTTCGAGCCAAGAAAAACCCTCTCTTTTTCTGGTAAAAAGTCGAATAAACTGAACAGATCCGCATTCGGAAATATTTTTATTAATTGCTCAATCACCTTTTCTGATCCACCCAGCGTGGTAAACCACTCATGAACAATGGCTATTTTCTTATCTAGCAACAAATCTTCCATTCTCATCCTGCCAAGCATCATTTTTGAAATGAAAGGGGCAAACCAGAAACCCCAGAACATCATGATTATACATCGGCTCAAGACAAGTTTTCATAAACCTGATCGAATGCGCCCGGATTGCCGAGATTTTTTCCCACCTACCTTGACAACAAATTTTATTCAGGTTATCATCGATATAAATAGTAACTTGTTTACTAATTTCAAAGAAGTTTTCACGGCTAGCACGTAATACAAGGAGTCATCCCGATGAGATTGTACTTGCGCCTGGCTTGGCGCAATATCTGGCGGCACAAACGCCGCACGTTCACCATCCTCGTTTCCATTGTTTTGGTCATGGGGTTGATGATTTTTTATGACGGCCTGATCACCGGCTTCGAGCAGGCGATTTACGGCAACGCCATCAAGGTTTTTGGCGGCAACATCCAGGTTCATGCCTCCGGCTACCAGGAAAAAAGGGATACCACCCCGCTCCTCCCGCTCGAAAATGACCTCGCGATTGCCGAAGCCGCCCGCAAATTGCCACAGGTGGTCTCTGCCAGCCGCCGCATCAACACCAGCGGCTTGGTGACCAGCCGCGAGGGCGCTTTTACAGTCGATATCACCGCCATCGAGCCGGAAGTGGAGGCGCCTGTCAGTGTGATTGCCCAGAACATGTCTGATGGCCGCTTCCTGACCGCAACGGATGAAGACCTGGTTGTGATTGGCAAAGGGCTGGCTGAAGCCCTGGGTGTCACCATCGGCGGCCGGATCAGCCTGGCCGGGCGCGCCCACCACGAACAAATGCGCACCCGCACCATGACCGTGGTCGGGATTTACAGCTTGGGGATGGCTGACCTGGAGAAACGCACGGTCTACATCTCGCTGGCCGAGGCGCAGAGCCTCTACAACCTGACAGGCCAGACCACCGAAGTGACGCTTGTTTTGGAGCGTATCGGTCAGGAAGCGGAGACGATGACTCCCCTAAAAGCGCAATTCCCTGGCGCGGAAATCGTTTCTTGGGAAACCAGTTTCCCTGAACTACAGGCTGCCCTGACCAGCAAAGGCGGCGTGATGGATATTTTTAGTATCTTTATCATCCTGATTTCTGGGATCGGGATCTTCAACCTGCTGATGATGGCCGTCTACGAGCGGACACGCGAAATCGGGATGCTCGGCGCGCTGGGACTGAAACCTCGTCAGATTGGATTCCTGTTTGTTTTGGAGGGAATCATGATCGGGCTGGTGGGGGTCCTGGGAGGAATCGTCTTTGGTCTGGCGCTTAATCTCATCCTGGGAAAAGTCGGCATGGATTACAGTTCCTTCTCCACCGTCACCGAATATATGGCGCTCTTAAACGACCGCGTCTATCCTGGCCTGGGTTTGCAGCAATTGCCCAAACGTGCCATCACTGTGGCCATCATCTGCGCTCTGGCAGCGTTGTACCCGGCCATCGAAGCCTCGCGCCGCGAACCGGCTGAGGCGCTGCATTATGTTTAGGAGGCCGCTATGATCCAACTCCTCACCATGGGCTTCCGTGACCTGGGACGCAACAAACGCCGCTCCTTCTTTTCAGCGCTCGCGTTGGGGCTGGGATTGGGCGTGCTGCTGACCGTATCAGCTTTTCTCAACGGTGAAATGCAAGGCGCACTTGAAAACACCCTGCGCTTCGAAAGTGGCCACCTTCAAGTCCGCGCCGAAAGTTATAACGAAAATAAAACCAGCCTGGCCTGGAAGGACTTGGTCGAAAATCCAGCCGAACTGGCTGCCAAAATCGCTGCGCTGGAGCCTGTCCAGGCCGCTACCCCGCGCCTGTTCGCCAGCGGAATCGCGAACTCAGGCAGCGAAGCGCGCGGCGTCCGCATCATCGGGATCGACCCAGCCTCGCCAGCCAACGAGATGTACCAAAAAAGCATGCTCCACGGCGACTTCCTGTCCGCCGACGACCGCAGCGGCATCCTGGTTGGGTTGGCACTGGCCAACAAACTCAACCTGGAAGTGGGCGACGCGCTCACGCTGCTGGCCAACACCTCCAACGGCGAGACAATTGAACAAGCCTTCACCATCCGGGGCATTTTCAGCACCAACATCAGCGGCTATGACCGGGCAACCGTTTTCCTGCCGCTGGCCAAAGCCCAAGCGATGACGGGTACCGAAAATCATGCCAGTACGATTTTTATCCTGCTGCACGACCAGGAGCAGGCTACAGCTGTGCAAGCAGCCCTGACCGGCAGTCAATACAAAGCCACCACCTGGATGGAAATGAATGAACTGCTCACCCAGACCGAGGACATGGCAAACTCGATGATGATTTTCTTTTACCTGATCGTCCTGGGAATCACAGCGACCGTCATTACCAATACCCTGGTCATGTCGGTTTATGAGCGCACGCGCGAAATTGGGATTCTTTCGGCGATCGGGATGAAATCCGGGCGCATCCTGGCCATGTTCCTGGCCGAGTCGTTCATGCTGGGCCTGGGCGGGATCCTGCTCGGATACATCATCGGCGGCGTGATGGTCTGGTATTTCAGCACCTACGGCTTTTATATCGGCAACATGGGCCTGACCGGCATCCTGATTCAGGATACCATCTATGCCCGGCTGACTGTCCAGGACACGATCAACTTGTCCATCGTTGCCATCATTGTCACCCTGCTGGCTGGTCTCAACCCGGCCTTCCTGGCCTCACGGATGGAACCAGTGGATGCGCTGCGCGGAAAATAAATCATTGCTGTCATTGCGAGCAAAAGAGTGAGCGAAGCAATCCCCGGTTGACAGGAGACCGTCACGCCGCAAAGAACGCTCCTCGCGATGACAGGTCAGGAGAAATAACATGGAAGTCACAAAAATTGAAAACGTCACCCGGATTTACAAAATCGGCACCGTCGAGACCCAGGCCCTGCGCGGCGTCAATTTGAGCATTGAAAACGGCGAATTTACCGCCCTGGTTGGCCCAAGCGGTTCTGGCAAAACCACCCTTTTGCAGCTCATTGGCTGCCTCGACCAGCCCACCAGCGGTTCGGTCTGGGTCAACGGTCATGATGTCACGCGTCTTAACCGCGACCAGCGCGCTGATATTCGTCGCGGGCACATTGGCTTCATCTTCCAGTTCTTCGCGCTCATCCCCACCTTGACCGCCTACGAGAATGTGGAAATGCCGCTCCTGCTGAATGGGCACAGCGCCAAAGACCGTCATGAGCGGGTGATGGAATTACTTGCGGCGGTTGACTTGCTTGACCGCGCCCAAAACCGTCCAGACCAACTGAGCGGCGGCCAACAGCAGCGCGTTGCGATTGCCCGCGCCCTGGCCCCCAAACCCGCGCTGATCCTGGCTGACGAACCGACCGCCAACCTGGATACTATCAACGGTGAACAGGTGATGGAAATCATGACCCGGCTGAATAAAGAAACCGGCGTTACTTTCGTCTTCGCCACCCACGACCCGCGCGTGATCAAATATGCGCGGCGCGTGGTCACCCTGCGCGACGGGCTGATCGCCGAAGATACCTCTGGGTCAGAGAATGGATAGTTTTCGAGAGGGTTCTTCTGATAAATTCTCAATCACCCGGAACGTCTAGGAGAATAAGCATGAGAATTAGCGTTTTATTATTGGTTTCCACCCTGATACTGACCCTGACAGCCTGTGGTTCCAGCGCCACCCCGGCGCCGCTACCAACCGTTGCGCTCGACAATAACACCGCATCGGCCCCGGCAAAAAATATCGGCGGCGGAGGGAACGTAACCGCATCAGGCGTGGTTATTCCCGTCCGCGAAGCGAAATTGGCCTTCTCGGTAGGCGGAATCGTCAAAAAGGTGAATGTCGCCCAGGGCGACCAGGCGCAGGCCGGGCAAATCCTGGCAGAACTGGATAACGCCTCCATCCAAATGGAAGTTGACCAGGCGCAGCGCAACCTGCAGGAATTGACTTCTCCATCATCGATTGCAGCCGCTGAAAAAGCGGTGGCGGTTGCGTTGCAAAACCTGGATGATACCCAGGACAAAGCGGACGGCCTGTACTACCCGCGCGCCTCAGACACACTCATCAAAAACACGGAAGGCGAAATTGACCTGGCCAAGAAAGCGCTTGCCAGGGCCACCGACGCCTACCGGATGGTGGCAAGGCGCGCCGATGGGGATACCAATAAAGCCCAGGCCCTGGTTGCGATGACCAATGCCCAATTACGCCTAAATGAATTGGTCTCTAAATATAATTGGTACGCAGGGAAGCCAACCGATATCGATGCTGCAAATACCCGGGCCAATTTGGCCATGGCAACAGCCGCCTTACAGGATGCGCAATGGTATCTCTCTGCCCTGAACGGCGAACAAATCCCCGCCGAGGCCACAGGCAGCCAGCTTGCCCAGCTAAAACAGGCCAGGGATAATCTTGCAGCAGCGCAGGACAAGCTGGAAAAAAGCCGCCTGGTTGCGCCATTCGCTGGAACCATTGGGCTTGTGCAAATCTCGGTGGGCGAATTCGCCACCCCCGGGCAAATGCTGGTCGTGATCAGCGACATGTCTACATTACAAGTGGAAACGACCGACCTGAGCGAGCGCGACGTTCCAAAGGTGCAAATCGGCCAGGCTGTAGAAGTTTTTGTCCAAGCGCTCAACGAAAACATCCCTGGGCACGTCAGCATGATTTCCCCGATTGCCAACACCCTCGGCGGGGACGTGGTTTACAAAACCACCATCGATCTGGACGCCTTCCCGGAAGGGCTGCGCTCAGGGATGAGCGTGGATGTGCAATTCCAAGCTGGTCCGTAAACGAAGATAAAATTGCCCCTACACCGGGGTTGATGGCGGCTGTCCGCCGGGCGCGCCGATGGGCAACTGCAAATAAAACGTGCTGCCGGGAAAGCTGGTTTCATCGTGTCCCGCGCTTTCCACCCAGACCTTGCCATGATGGGCACGCACCACCCCGCGCACCAGCGCCAGCCCTAAGCCGGGGCCGCCACCCTTAAAGGTTGTCTTGCCTGACGAGTGAATTGCCACACTGCCCACCTGGTAAAACTTTTCAAAAATCAACTCATGGTGCTCGGCGTCCAGACCGATCCCCGTATCCCTCACGGCGATCTCGACACCGGGCACTTTGTCGTCAATCATCACCGGGCAGGTGCTGACAAACACCTTGCCTCCGTCCGGCGTAAATTTAATCGCATTGACCATCAGGTGGTAGAGCGCTTTTTGAACCAGGGTGGGGTCGGCATGCAGACTGGGGGTACCCTCAGCATATTCGACCGAGATTGTGATTCGGCGCTCGACCGCGGCTTTCTCCAAATCATGCGCCAGATCATTAATGACCCACTTCAATAAGATTGGCACGTACGCAGCTTTTAATGTGTCCGCATCGATACGGGAAACGTCCAGCATCATGTTGACAACTTCGTGCATCCGGTCCGCGCCAGAAATAATCCCCTCCACCACTTCACCCAGCGCAGCGCTTTCCTGGATGCCAGGGAGGGAGCGCAGCACGTTGACGTAGCCCTTCAAGACGGTCAAGGGTGTGCGCAGTTCATGTGCGGCCACCTGGATAAACTCCAACTTGTTATGATCCAGGTGACGCAAGACTTGATTGGTCTTTTGTAATTCTTTAATCGCCGCCTGGTCGTTGGCTCGGAGGCGGTCGAGGGTGATGCGGATAATGTCCAGCGCCAGGTGGGAACTCTGGCTCAGGATCGTCTCAAAATCCTGTTTCTCCATCTCCAGCACGGTGCATTCGCTGGTAACCCGCACGGTAGCCGAGCGGGGCGCGTTTTGAATCAGCGCCATCTCACCTACCAGGTCGCCTCGCCCCCCCACCCGCAAAACATGTTCAGCGCCGTCATCGCCCATTTTCTTGGTAATGACGATCTCGCCTTCGGCAATAATATAGAAGACATCTTCATATTCGCCTTCATGGCATAAGACCTGGCCCGGCAGATAGGTGCGAATCTCCGTCAGGGCAGCAATCTGTTGCAGTTCCACCTGCTCCAGTCCCTTAAATGCCAGCCGCAGGAGAGAGATTTTATCGTAGGCACGTACTTTCTTCACCATTTGATAATTATATCCTCGCCATCACTGCCCGGGCCGCTCGAAACGTGTCAATTCGATAGCAAACGCAACCAGATTGACTTTTCGGAATTGGCTCACCTGCAACCAGATTTAAAGGCGAACTCCCCTCCAATTGGAGGGGAGTTCGCCTTTATCCAAACAAACTTTGCACGGCTTCTCTGAACATTTGTGTATGGTAATCGACATCCGCCTCGGTAGTCTCAGGCGAAATCAAGGCCATGTTGTGAAAGGGGGTCATCAGGATGCCGCGGTTGAGCATGTACAGGTGCATGTAGCGGTCCAACTCGTGGTCGATGGCTGCCGCCGCCTCACCGCCATTCTTGGGCGGCGTGGGGCGAAACCAGTATTCGGAGCGGTTGCCGAGGCGCTTGACGATCCAGGGCAGGCTGAATTCCTGGATGACGGATTCGACCCCGGCGGTGAATTTATCCTGCAAAGCGAAGGCTTTTTCATAAAACGCGGGGGTCAAAACATTCTCCAGCGTGGCCTTCATCGCCGCGATGGAGAGGGCGTTCCCGGCAAGCGTCCCGCCAATGCCGCCCACATCCGAGTCGTTGACATCCAGCCGGGCGACAAATTCGTCGGCTACTTTTTGTGTGAATCCGTATACGGCCGCGGGCAAGCCGCCCGCCAGGGGTTTGCCAATGGTCAGGAAATCTGGCTCCAGCCCGTGGGCGACGGTATAACCACCAGGTCCGGCGCAGAGGGTGTGGGTCTCGTCGATGATCAGGTAAGTGCCATACTTGCGGGTCAGATTCCGCAAATAGTCGTGGTAGCCCGGCTCCGGGTGGATGATGCCGATATTGGTCATGACCGGTTCGGCCAGAACGGCGGCGACATCCCCGGCAGAAAGGGAAGTTTCCAGCGCGGCAACATCGTTGAACTCGATCACCTTGGTCGTATAAATCGGGTCGATCTGCGGCCCCATATTGTTCGGGCGCGAAATCGGTGTGCCTTCCTCGTCAAGGACGATGAAGGTTTCATCGACCGTGCCGTGGTAGCAATAATTGAAGACCAGCACCTTGGGGCGACCGGTAATCATGCGCGCCATGCGCAGGGCATGACGGTTGGCATCCGTGGCAGTCAGGGTAAACTGCCAGAGCGGCAGGCCAAAACGACGCTGGAGTTCCTCGCCAACGGCGATCACGTCTTCGTAGGGGAGCATCAGGGTGATGCCCCTGGCAGCCTGTTCAGCCATGGCCTTTAGGGTCGCTTCGGGGGCATGGCCTGTCATCGCGCCAGTATCTCCCAGGCAAAAATCAATGTAATCTTTGCCATCGACATCCGTGAAGTGCGCGCCCCCGGCTTCCCTGACAAAAACCGGGAACGACCCGGCCCAACGAATCATCCAGAGCATTGGCACGCCGCCCTGGAGCGATTTGCGCGCACGCTGGTAGAGATCGTGGGATTTGGGGTGTTCGGTGAGAAATTTTTGCTCCTCGGCCCGGAGGAGTTGTTCAAGATGGGAACGATTGAGGGTAGGCATAGGTCTCCAAAAGTGTCATCCTTTGATAAAATCAATTACACATGAAACATTCGATTGTGTCCATCCTGGATCTCGGTGCAAGTCCGGCCGACAACGGCAATGAAAAAGCCAAGAAACGGCTTTTTGTACTCGCCCTTGCTTTTGGCAGCCTGAACGCATGGCTTCTGGGATTCTTGCTGCTCTGGCACAAAGAACCACTGGCCGGAAGTCTCTGGCTCGGTTGGGGTATCTGGCAACTGGTTGAAATCCTCCTCCTCCGGCGCTTGCGCCGCCTGCCAGGCTGGCTCATCTCCGTTCATCTGATCCTGATGATGTTTGCGCCTTTTGCGCTGAGCTACCGGTTGGGCAGCTTTTTGCAACTCGGATGCGCCTTCTATGCAGTGGCAGCCCCGTTCCTGGCAGTCGTCCTCCTGCCCAAGCAGACTGTCTGGCTGGGCATTTTGTGGGCTGCGCTCACCATCCTGGGGCTAAAGATGGAGCCGGATCTCAACCTGTCTGAAAATTTACCCGGCTGGCTGACCTGGCTTTGGTTGGGCGCCAACACCTTGCTGGCAGGAACGCTGGCTTTTTTTGTCGTGACTTTCAATGTTGTTCAACGCGACCGTATCCAGCACAAGCTGGACGAAGAACAAAAAAAGACCGAGCGCTTATTGTTGAGCATCTTCCCTGAGAAAGTAGCTGCCCAGCTTAAAAACTCCCTGCTTGACGAGAGAACCGTCCCGGTGATCGCCGAGTATTATCCAAATGCCAGCGTCCTGTTTGCAGACATGGTCAACTTCACACCGATGGCTACCCGCATGACGGCGGTCGAGTTGGTCAGCCTGCTCAACTCGGTCTTTTCTCATTTCGACCGGCTGGCCCAAAAGCGCGGACTGGAAAAAATCAAGACCGTTGGCGATTGTTACATTGTTGCCGCAGGCGTCCCGCAGCCGCGCGCCGATCACGCTCACGCCCTGGCCGAACTGGCCCTGGAGATCCAATCCTTCGTTAGAACCTCCCGTTTCTCAGATATCAAAGTCAACTTCAGAATCGGGATCAACTCTGGGCCGCTGGTGGCCGGGGTCATCGGGCAAAAGAAAATCAGCTACGACCTGTGGGGCGACACCGTCAACATCGCCAGCCGGATGAGTTCACAGGGCATCGCAGGCGGCATCCAGATCACCCAGTATACTTACCAGCTCGTCAAAGATGATTTTATCTGCATCCCGCGCGGCAAGATTTTCATCAAGGGCAAAGGAGACATGGAAATCTGGCTCCTGACCGGGAAACACAATTCTTAAGGTTCAAAGGAATCAGGCTGGCCTTTTGGCCAGCCTGATTTTATAAAACCTGTTTCAGTGATTCGCCAAAGATCTTCAGGGCATCGTTCACTTGGTTTTCCGTCACATTCAGCGGCGGAATCCAGCGGACCGTGCTATCGTACGTGCCGCAAGAGAGCAGGAGCAGTCCCCGGTCTTCGGCAGCCTTGACGATGTTCTTGACCAGCCCCTTGGCCTTCTGGTATTTGCCGTCCACTTCGAACTCAGAGCCAATCATCAGTCCCAGACCACGCACATCGCCAATCTGCGGGTATTCTTCCTGGAGTTTACGCAAGCCGGTTTGGAGCTGCGCGCCGCGAGCGATGGCGTTCTCGAGCATTTTTTCGTCACGCATGGCCCTGACGGTTGCGACACCTGCCGCCATGGCCACGGCATTCCCGCCATAGGTGCCGCCGTGCGAGCCGACAGGCCATTTTTTCATCAAGTCGAGACGGCTGAAGACGCCCGATAGAGGCTGGCCGCTGGCGATGCCCTTGGCAACAGTCATAATATCCGGGACGATACCGTAGTGATCCTGCGCAAACCATTTGCCGGTGCGCCCAAACCCGCTCTGGACTTCGTCAAAAATCAGCAGGATGCCGTTCTTATCGCAAATCTCGCGCAGGTTCTTCATGAAAGCGGCGGGCGGCGGGACGTATCCGCCTTCGCCAAGCACGGGTTCAATCAGGATCGCAGCGACATCATGCGGGGCAATTTGCGAGACAAGCAGTTCTTCAAGCGCATTGAGGGCGTAATCGCTGGCCTGCCCTTCCGTCATACCCAGCTTGTAAGCATATGGGTACGGTGTCACATACACACCTGAGGGCAGGAGTTGCGCCACACCCTTGTATCCGGTTTTGGAGGTGGTCAGCGCCATTGTGCCCGCCGTCCGCCCGTGGAAGGAACCGGTAAAGACGATCACGGCCTGTTTGCCGGTGGCCGCGCGGGCCAGTTTCACCGCGCCTTCAACCGCCTCGGCGCCTGAGTTGCTGAAAAAGAATCCGTCAATGGATGGAGGCACTATCGTGCGTAGTTCCTCGATCAACTGCAACATCGGCTGGTGAATCACGATGTTGGCCTGGGCATGCAGGAACAGCCCGGCTTGTTGGCGGACCGCCTCGACAACTTTCGGATGGCAGTGACCGGTATTGGTCACGCCAATCCCGCAGGTAAAGTCGAGATATTTTCTGCCGTCGGTCGCGTAGATGTACGAACCTTCGGCGCGTTCGGCTTCAATCGGGAAAATGCGTCCCCAAACCGGGGACATGTGAGGAAAGTTTTGGTCATAAAGTTGAGTCATCTGTCAGGTACTCCAGTGAAACAGGATATATAAGAAAACAGGGAAACAGGTCATCAGCGCCTGCCTCCCTGTTCATCGCTTTAGAGCAGCTCCGCCGCCCAGGCAAGATCAAGTCTTTGCAGCGAGGCCTTGGTCGGGATCCCGTGATTGGTCCACCCGGCCAGCCGGTAATATTCATCGAGAGCCGATTCGATTTCTTCGTGGGTTAACGCAATCCCGGCGGTAGGGCCTTCACCCTGCAAGGCCTGGTAGAATTTTTTGGGCAGCTTATCCGCCTTGCGGTCAATCCCCTCACGGGCGTTGAACGTCCTCATCAGGTTTAAGCGGCGTTCGCCCACAGCCACGAGCTCATCCACGGTCACCTCCCACCCGGTGACAGCCTTGACCATCTCGGCAGTTTCCTGCGGACCATAGAGCGTCCAGCCTGGCCCCCAGACAAACTGACACAGTTCCAGCGTGTCCATCATCGAGTAGAAAGCTTCGGTCAGGTAGGCAAATTTGACCTTTTCCGGTCCCAGCGACATCGGCTGCAGGCGGTCTGGCAGCCCCAGCAGCGCCATGCGACTCATATACAAGTCGGAGGCAATCCCGTCCTCGATCATCCAGTCATGCTCGCTCGACTGGTGATCTGCGCCAAAGGGGTTCACTGCGTAAATCAGGCCCAGCGAGCGCTTGGCCTGCGGCATGTGCGCCGGGCACTCCTGCCCCTTGACGGTGACCAGGCATTCATCTGCACCCTTGCCCCAGGCCGCCGCAGCGCGCTCGGAACCCTGTCCAAGCAGTTTTCCGAGGGATGTGGAAGCATTGACAATTTGATCCAGCACCTCAAGCACGGCATCTGTATCGCCAAATTTCAATTCAAGGCCGCCGGTTTGTTCCTGGGTGATGATCCCCTTCTCGAAACATTCTATCGCGAAGGCGATCGTCGCGCCGCAGGTAATGCTGTCCACGCCGTTGGCATTACAAATCTGGTTGGCTCGTGAAATCGCGGGCAGGCTCGTCACGCCACAATACGAACCAAAGGTGCCGATGGTCTCATACTCCGGGCCGCCATAAATCGGGTCAACCGGGTACTTCCCATCCAGTTCAACCACGCGTTTGCAGCGGACGATACACGCATAGCAGGTATCGCGGCCTTGCCGGTCCTGTTTGCCGTCCGCCGCGCCACGCAGGTAGACATCATAAAGCTTTTCGCCGCTGATTTCTTCTGCAGACTCGAACGCGCCTTCGTTATAGTTCCTGGTCGGCAGCGTACCCATCGAATGCTGGGGCAGCACAACGCTGGCCGTTCCATATTTTGCCAGCCCGTCCATATCCGGGTTTTCCGGCAAGAGCTTGGGGCCTTCACGAACCAGCGCGGTCAGGGCCTTTGCATCCGCCAGTTCGGGTTTTTTCGAACCCCGAACGACAATTGCCTTCAGATTCTTGCTGGCAGCCACCAAGCCCATGCCGGTGCGGCCATTGCTGCGATTCGACATGTTCAGCAGACTGGAATAAAGGATGCCTTTTTCAGCCGCTGGGCCATGCTGCATAATTTCGATTTTATCGTCACCCAATTCTTTTTTCAGGATGGCATCGACCTCACCCGTCAACTTGCCACTGAGATGAGAGGCACTTTTCAATTCTGCCACGCCATCCTTGATCCACAGATAAACCGGTTTCGGCGATTTGCCTTTGACGACGATCCCGTCAAACCCCGCAAACTTGAGTTCCGCCGGGAAGAAGCCCCCACCCTGCGAATCCCCAATCCCGCCCGTCAAGGGTGACCGGGCACTGACGTTAACCCGGCTCTGCCCGCTGATGGCTGCGCCGGTCACGACGCTATCCATGATCGCCAGCACATTTTCAGGACTGAGGGCTTCGGCGCCTTTGGGCATTTCCTTCAAAATATAATAAAGCCCCATGGCAGAACCGCCCATATAGGTGCGGTAAAACTGCTCAGGGGGTGTTTCGACCGTTAACGCGCCTTTGGTCAAGTCCACGTGCAGGATTTTTCCGTTATAACCGTGTGGCATGGTACGACCTCCTTCTAAATGGGCTGATGATCCTAAAATGATTATAAGGTTGCCACCGCGAAAAGGCAACAAGTTATTTCCGAAAACAACGTAAATTACAAAATTATCAGCTCTTTTTGACGTAATATTTTGATTTTTTGCCGGAACAAAGCAGGCCACGCAGAAAACAACGTGGCCTGTTTTAACCCAACCCAAAGAGCTATTAATCGTCTGCTGTGGCTTCGATTGGCTCTTCGTTCAGATTGCTCCAGCCAAGCGCATTTTTCATATCGACCGGCTTGCCGTGGATATTCGTCAAAATCTTGGGCGGGTCGATCTTGCCGGTTGCCACTGAAACGACCAGGAAAGCCACCACCGAGATCATGAAGGCCGGTGTCGAGCCAATATAGACCGAATCCCAAACCGCACACTGTACTTCACCCTCGCACGCAACTATTGTTTCCTGATAGTAGTACATGGACAGGAAAACCCACGAGAGGGTACCCGAGAAGAACGAGGTCAACGCGCCAATGTGGTTGGCTTTCTTCCAGTACATGCCAATCACATACGGCGCAACCATGCCCACCAGAATGCAGGTGTTTGCCAAAACCGCCAACTGGTAAATTGTTTCAGCCCAGAGAGCAATTACCAGGCTGAGCAGGCCGCTCACCACCAGCGCGGCGCGGGTCAGGAATAGTTGGGTCTTATCAGACAGGTCAGGCTTGAAGACCTTGACAATGTTCTCGGTGAACATCGTCGCCCCGGCCAGCATGGAACTATCCGAGGTGGACATCAAGGCCGAAGCCAGCGCTGCCACAAAAAGCGCAACCAGAATCGGGCTAAGATATTTCATCGCCATCGTGATCAGAATAAATTGCGTTTCATCAGCTGCAATCTCCGGTCCAATCGCCGAGTAAGCCGCCATCCCGATAAAGGGCGAAAGCACGCCAAAGGTGATGTAGAGGAATGCGGCCACATAAGTGGATTTGACCGCCACATTTTCGTTTTTGGCGGCGCAAGTACGCTGCAGGTAATCCTGCGCCGGGATTGAACCAAGACCGATTGCCATCCAGGCCGCGGCGTAGTAGAACCAGCCCATCGTACCCTGATAGCCGAAATAACCTTCTTCAGCTGTAGGAGTCATCGCAAACGGGTAATCGGTATATTGCGCTCCCGCCATGCCGATGAAGTTTTCCAAACCACCCACCGACCAGAGGATGCCGCCAAAAATAACCAGCAAGCCGCCCATCGTCAGAAACATCTGCATGAAATCGAGCGCGGTATCGGCCCACAAGCCGCCCGCCATGGTGTAGATGGTGACGACGCCCGCCACCAGGACCATGCCAGCCGCCAAATCCCAACCCAGCAGGGCCTGCAAGATCGCACCACCGGCCACGATTTGCGCCGCTGTCCAGCCAAAGTAACCGATGATCTGGGCGACCGACCCTACCACCGACATGGTCGTGCCATAACGATGCTGGAAAAAGTCCATGATGGTGACATACTGGGCGCGGCGCGCCAGGCGCACAATCAGCAAGCCCGAAAGCACCAGGCAAAGGGTTGCGCCAAACGGGTCGAAGATGACGCCCTGCAGGCCATATTTATAGGCCTCCGAGCTCGAGCCCATCAGGGTTTCTGCGGCAAACCAGGTTGCCATAATGGATGGAGCCGCCATCCAGAGGGGCAGGCGGCGGCCCGCAAGGACATAATCGGTGGTGGTTTCGACTTTTTTCGAGGCCCAGTAGCCAATCGCCAGGCGCACAATCAAAATAACCACGATCCCCGCAATAATCAACCAGGAATATTCGTATGTTTCCATTGCAACAACCTCCCAGGTAAAGTATGTTGGCGCATAAACGCCAAAAAAACCTCATCCACTCGGCCCGCAAGGGGTTAGTGGATGAGGTTTGTCCGCGATTACATTTCTTTGATCCCGTAGGGGAAGCCGTACTCCGCCATTTTTTCCATGAAAGGGTCTGGAGGAAAAGCTTCTGGCCCAAGCACGCCGATACCTTTCCACTGACCATGCTTGAGCAAGTCCATAGCGATGAGGGCGCTGAAAGCAGTCTGGGCCACCACTGCCTGGCAGCCCCAAGCTTTCATGCACTCTTCGTTATCTGCCACCTGATACAGGTACACTTCGCGCTCCTTGCCATCTTTCTTGCCTTTAATCCAGGTCCCGGCACAGGTCTTGCCACTCATTTTATCACCCAGATAGGCCGGATCAGGCAGGCAAGCGGCCACAACATCACGTGGCGCCACCTGGACACCCTTGACATTGATTTTCTCCTTGTTATCCAGCCCAAGCATGTGCAAGGTCTTCAGCACACCAATGAACTGGTCACCCAAACCATATTTAAAGGTGGCGCGTTTAGTCTTGACCCAGCGCGGCATCAGCAGGACTTCTTCGTGCTCCACGTTGACCACTTCCACCGGGCCAATTTCGGGGAAATCGAAGACTTCCGGCTCAGAGAATGGAGCCGTTGTGAACCAACCCTTGTCCTTTTCCCAAATCACGGGAGGATTCAGGCATTCTTCGATGGTTGTCCAGATCGAAAAATTCGGGGCAAATTCATAACCCTGGATTTCGATGTTCGCGCCATCGCGGATGCCCAGTTCTTCAATCTCATCGAACAGGTGATCCTGGGCATAGCGGGCAAAGACATCGGCCATGCCCGGCTCCACGCCGCAGCCGACCAAGGCCAGCAAGCCCTTCTCTTCCCACTTCTTGGCGCGTTCGAACTGGTAGTCGCCCAGCTTGACGCCGCACTTGTTAAACGGATCGTCCGGATGCGGCGCTGAGAGCGTCATGGCCATGTCCATGTAGGTCACACCCACGCTAAAGGCGGCATCGAAAATCTGCTCATTAAAAATCGGGTCAACCGCATTCATGATCAAGTCGACCTTATATTTCCCGGCCAAGCCTTCGATCATCTCCTGTTTACTGGCATCGATGAACTCCACAGGGAAGCGTTGATTATCCCCCAGCTTGGCCTGGATTTCTTCAGCGCGCTTTACGTTGTAGTCGCTCAGAACCATCTGCTCGACCCATGGGCGGCGTTTTGCCATTTGCGCAATCGCCTCACCCACCCCGCCAACCCCGACAAGCAGTACCTTCATAAATTTTTCTCCTTGTGATTTTATACCAGCTCCGCTGGCACGTTACCAGCCCTGCCGGTAGAATTTCAGCGCCACGGTGAGAAAATAAAGCACTCGCCCGTCAATTCGCGCGCGTGTGCTTTAGAAATAAACTTCTTTTTCAATCTTCAAGTGCATGAAAGATTCCGCTTCTCGGACACCATCGACCAGGTATAATTTTTCGGTCAAAAATCGCAGCAGGTCAGCATGGTCCAGGCAGACAACCTCCGCTAGGATATCAAAGCGGCCACTGACCACAATCAGGTAAATGACCTCATCGAAATCGGAAACCTTTTTCGCCACTTCAAGCATTTTTTCGCCATCCGTGCGAATCCCGATCATCGCCATGGTGGTATAACCCATCCGGAGCGGATTGGTGATCGCCACGACCTTGAGTATGCCCATCTCTGCCAGGCGGTTATAACGCACCCGAATCATGCCTGGAGAGACATTCAACTTCTGGGCGATCTGAGCAAAGGCCACCCGGCCATCCTGGCGCATGGCTTCGATGATGAAACGATCAATCTCGTCGAGCGTGCCAGAGTATTGCGTGCGTAATGCGCTTTCCATAGACCTAGTTTATAACGATTATGAATAAAAGTCAATATATCAATACTGATTATGTTTATTTTCTGCCATGTTTATGACTTTAATAACATTTGCGCATTTTGTCACAAGCGTGCAAACAGGCGCCCACTCTAAAATGAGCGCCTGTCAAAACAACAAAAAAGGGGTTACATTTTTCCGGCCACGTCAGCGGCAGCCTGGGTCAGCGCGTCCAGGCCCTGGTTGATTTCATCATAGGTGATGACCAGGGGCGGCTCGATGCGGATCGTCTGGGCGCTGGTCAGCGTCCCGGCCACCAGCACGCCGCGCTTGAAGAGGGCCGCTGCCACTTCCCCGCCCAATTCCGGTGTCTGGAAGTGCTGGCCAATCAGCAAGCCCTTACCGGTCACACCCTTGTATAGTTTTGGATACTTCTCAGCCAGGGCTTTGACCGTGGACATAATGTAATTTCCCTTCTCTTCCGCCGCTTCCCAAAGCCGGTCACGCACGGTCACATTGATGGCCGCAATCGCCGCCGAACAAGCCAGCGCGCCGCCGCCAGTGGTGGTGGTTTGCAGGAAGGGATTCGGATACATGAAGGACTGGAAAATCTCTTCGGTGGTGATGACCGCGCAAATCGGCATGACACCGCCGCCCAGCGACTTTGCCACAGCGATGATGTCGGGGACGACATTCCAGTGTTCGACGCCCCAGAGTTTACCGGTGCGACCCAAGCCTGTCTGGACTTCGTCAGCAATCAGCAGCGCGCCATATTTTTTTGTCGCTACGCGGATGCGCGGCCAGAAGTCATCCGGCGGAACAATGCCACCCGCCTCGCCCTGGATCGGTTCCATCAGGACACCTGCCACGCCGACACCGATTTTGTCACAGATATCAAGCTGCTGCTCAACCGCTGCCGCGTCGCCAAACGGGACATGATAGACCGGGCCGCCGTACAACATCCCCACTGGCTGGCGATAATCGGCTTTGCCCATCATCGAGAGCGAAGCCATCGTCTTGCCGTGGAAGGCCTTAACCGCGACAATAAAGGCCGGTTTCTGGGTGTGGACTTTGGCCAGCTTGATGGCTGCCTCGATCGATTCGGTGCCACTGGCCGCAAACCAGGCATACTTCAAGTCGCCGGGGGTGATATCGGCCATCAGCTTGGCCAGAACACCGCGCAGTGGGTCGATCAGTTCCTGGCTGGGCATCGGGGTGCGCAGCAACTGCGCCTGGACCGCCGCCACCACTTCGGGGTGGCTCCAGCCTAAATCCATCATCCCAAAGCCGCCCAGGAAGTCGATATATTTGCGGCCAAGGACATCTTCGAAGGTCGCGCCGCGCCCAGTCCACTCAGTGGCAGCCCACTGCCCGGCCTGGGTGACAGACTTTCGATAGTCGAGCCAGCCTTTATTGAAATGCTCGGCAAAATTACGCATCGATTCTTCGATAATCCATTTGCCCAAATCTTCGGGCGGGCGTTCCGGCTTTTCGATAATCTCCAGCCACTTCTGGGCATATTCTTGGGCTGATTTCAAATTTTGAGGCATATTTTCTCCTTTGCAAAACGTCCCGAAGGTTTTTGCAGAAATCTTATCTTGTCGCTAAACCTTCGGGACGCTGGTTATATAATTAATCGTCGTATTCTTCGGGGCGCATCTTCCGCAGGGCATCCACGATGGGGGTTGTGCCAAAGTAGCGGACCGGGTTGGTATCCATCTCCACACCATCCACATCGGTGATGGGCTTGGGGGCATCCTGTTTCTGGGTTGCCAGCGAAACGACAATGATCATCACGATCGAGGTGATGAAGGCCGGGATCGAAGCAATATAGGTTGCATCCCAGAAAGCGCAGTCTGTATCGCCTTCGCAAACCAGCAAGGTGGCATCACCACCGATGCCAATGTTATAGGCAACGAAGATCCCAATCGCCCAGGCCAGGAAACCGCCAATGAAAGCGGCCACGGCCCCATACTGGTTGGCTTTCTTCCAATACATGCCAAAGGCAAAGGGCGTGAACAAGCCCACCAGCAAGATCGACCAGGCCACCACGCCCAGTTCGTAAATCACCGCTGCCGAGACGGCGATGATAATGCCGATGGTGCCATTGATGGCGACCATGATGCGCGTCCACTTGACCTCGTTCTTGGCATCCAGCTTCTTGCCAAACAACGGGAACAGGTTCTGGGTCACAATCGAGGCGCCAGCCAGCAGGGAACTATCCGCCGTGCTCATCAAGGCCGAAGCCAGGGCCGCCATGAAGAGCGCCACCAACACCGGCGGAACATAATTCAGGGCAGCCATCACCAGCACCCCGTCAAAATTGACCACATTTGGGTCAAGCTTGTACATCATGATCCCAATCAGCGGCGACATGATGCCAAAGACCAGGTACAAGACGCCCGCCAGGTAAGTGCCCCACACGGCGGTGGATTCGTTGCGAGCCGACATCGAGCGCTGGAAAAGGTCCTGGGTCGGCACAGAACCAAGGCCGATTGCCATCCAGGCCGCCATCCAATAAATCCAGCCGGTGGCGCCAAAATAGCCCAGGTAACCGGCTTCACCAGCCATATCAGGCAGCAGGGTGAATGGTTTGGGGTTGTAAAGCGTCGAACTGATGCTGGTCAGGCCCTCCCAGCCGCCCACCTGAACGAGCAGGAAACCAAAAATCAGCGTAATACCGCCCGCCGTAAAGAACATTTGGATGAAGTCGAGCAGTGTATCGGCCAGCATGCCGCCCAACATGGTGTAACCCACCACCCAGAGCGCCACCAGGATCATACCGACTTCAAGCGGCACGTTCGGGAAGAGGGCATGCACAATTGTGCCAGCCGCCACCATCTGCGCGCCTGTCCAGACAAAGTAGGTCATCAATTGGGCAATCGAGGCCAGGACGGTCATTTTGCTACCATAGCGGCGTTCGAAAAAGTCCACAATCGTCAGGTAACGCGCGCGGCGCATCAGGCGGGTGAAGAAAAAAGCTGAAAGAAAAAGACAGGCGGCCGCGCCAAATGGGTCAAAGACCACCCCCTGGAAGCCGTATTGGTAGGCAGTGGAGGAGGCCCCCAACAACGTCTCGGCTGCAAACCAGGTCGCCATGACCGATGCGCCAACCATGTAGATCGGCAGTTTGCGCCCGGCCACGATGTAATCCGCTGCATTTGAGACCTTACGCGAGGCCCAAATGCCGACACCCATGCGTACGGCAAAAAAGCCGACGATGAATATCACAATCAACCAGACATACGAATAGCCTTCAAGGTCCATGACAATACACTCCTTTGGATGAAATGTCCCGTCCACCGGGCGGGTGAATAGAAGAGACCCTGGTGGTATTAAAACCCTTCAGAGTCTAATTGCCCTAAAACTTGCGCGTCCACTCCTTTGGCCAGCGTTCCACCACCACTTTTTTCTGGGTGAAAAACTCAACCGCGTCGCTGCCCTGGCCGTGCATATCGCCATAGAACGACTCCTTCCAACCAGAGAAGGGGAAGAACGCCATCGGGGCCGCCACACCGATATTGATACCAATGTTCCCGGCCTCCACCTCGTAACGGAACTTGCGCGCCGCTGAACCGCTGGCCGTAAACAGGCTGGCCTGGTTGCCATAAGCCTGGCTATTTGCCAGCGCAATCGCCTCGTCGATGGTGTTGACATGCATCAGGCCCAGCACCGGTCCGAAAATCTCCGTTTTCCAGATTTCGCTGCCCGGCTGCAGATCCATCAGGATAGTCGGGCGGACAAAGCAGCCGTTTTCATAACCCTTGATGACCGTCCCCCGGCCATCCACCGGCAAACTGGCTCCCTCAGACGCCCCGAGGCCAATCAACTGCTCAACGCGCATTTTACTGGCTGAATTAATCAAAGCCCCCATCTGCACGCCTTCGTCCAGGCCGTAACCAACTTTGCGGCTGGCGGCGGCATCGCAAATCGCCTCATTGAATGAGTTGCGCGCCTCGCCCACCGTCACCGCCCACGAAACAGCCAGGCAGCGCTGGCCGGCGCAGCCAAAAGCCGAATCGGCGATGATCTTGACCGCCATCTCCAGATCCGCATCGGGCAGGACGACCACCGGGTTCTTGGCCCCGCCCTGGGCCTGAACGCGTTTCCCATTCGCCGCGGCGCGGCTGTAGATATATTTCGCCACATTCGACGAACCGACAAAGGTGATCGCGCGGATGACCGGGTGATCGAGAATCGCATCCACCACTTCCTTGCCGCCATTGACCAGGTTGATCACGCCTTTCGGAAAACCAACTTGTTCGATGAGTTTGAAAATCAATTGCATCGTCAGCGGCACTTTTTCGGAAGGCTTCATAATGAACGTGTTGCCACAAGCCAGCGCGTATGGCAGGTACCAGAATGCGATCATGCCGGGGAAGTTAAATGGCGCAATCGTGGCGCAGACGCCAACCGGCTGGCGCAGCATAATTTCGTCGATCCCAGGGGCAATGTCTTCAGCCATCTCTCCCTTCGACATCATCGGGATGCCGCAGGCCACTTCGACATTCTCGATGGCGCGCACCATCTCGGCCTTCGATTCTTCGAAGGTTTTGCCGCACTCATTCGTAATGGTGCGGGCAATTTCGTCATTATGGGCTTTAAGCAGGTCGCGCAGCTTGAACAGGTATTGCACCCGCTCATTGGCCGGGGTGCGCCGCCAGGCCAGGAGCGCCTCCGCCGCAGCCCGGGCCGCCGCTTCGACATCGGAAGCCAGGCCAAGGGGCGTTCGCGCGATGACGGCCCCTGTCGCCGGGTTGATCACGTCCACGCATTCGGATACGCTTGGTTCAATCCATTCGCCGTTGATGTAATTCAAGATTTTTTGCATCTTCCAATTCTCCCCCTCTCCCTTCTAGGGAGAGGGCCGGGGTGAGGGATAAATCACTTAACCTGTTTGTCCGCTGCTTCCAGAGCCTGCTCAACAATCGCCAGGCCCTCATCGAGTTGTTCCTTGGTGATGCACAACGGCGGAACAATAAAGAGCATGCTGCCCATCGCATTTGCCATGATGAAGGTGAACAAGCCATTCTCGCGCAGGATTTTGCCCACTTCGCCCATCACACCAGCTGGCATGATTTCTTTGCTCTCCCGATTTTGAACCAGTTCAAGGGTCGAAAACAGGCCAATATAACGAACATCGCCAACCGAAACATGCCGATCTTTAATGGATTCCAGTTTTTCACCGAGATATTTTCCCACTTCGCGAGCGTTTTCAATGAGCTTATCCTCGTCGTAGACTTCAATCGTCGCCAGCGCCGCCGCGCAGGAGAGCGCATGACCATTGTAAGTCAGCCCGGCGTAAAGATATTTGTCATCGAAGAATTCGGCGATCTTGTCTGAGACAATCACCGCGCCGAGCGGCAGATAACCGCTGGTGATGCCTTTGGCGGTGGTGATCATGTCGGGGACAACCTTCCAGTTATCCACGGCGAACCATTCGCCGGTTCGGCCCCAACCGCTCATCACTTCGTCAGAAATAAGCAGGATGCCGTATTTGTCGCAGATTTCACGCACGCGCGGCCAGTAGTCATCCGGCGGTACGATCAGGCCATTCGAACCGACCACGCCTTCCATGATGATGGCGGCGATTTTATCGGGGCCTTCGTAGCGGATAACTTCCTCGAGGTGCTTGATGCATTCACGGGCGCAGGATGCCTGCTTTTGCCCAAACGGGCAGCGATAACAGAATGGGTCCAGGAAATGTACCCCGCCCGGCATGGTCGGTTCGACCGCCAGGCGGCGGTAATCGCCGGTCAGCGCAATCGAGCCGTGCGTCGCGCCATGATAGGAACGATAGCGGGCGAGAATCTTGTGGCGGCCTGTATAGAAACGGGCAATCTTGATCGCGTTCTCGTTCGCCTCCGAACCACCCAGCGCGAAAAAGGTCTTCTTCAGGTTGCCGGGGGTTACTTCAGCCAGTTTTTTGCCCAACAGGGCGCGCACTTCGGTGGTGTTGCCCGGATGGACAAAACACACTTCGGCGGCCTGATCCTGGATGGCTTTGACCACCTTCGGGTGCTGGTGGCCGATGTTGGTATTCATCAACTGTGACGAGAAGTCAATGTAACGCTTGCCGTCCGTGTCCCAAAAATAAATACCTTCGGCTTTCTTCACCGGGATTGGGTTAACCTGTGCCTGGACAGACCAGGAGAAAAAAGTATACTCGCGGCTCAGGTCGACGATTTCTTTGGTTGAAAGTCTTGTCATCGTTTGCTCCTTGGATAATAAGAAACAGGTAGACTGGAAAACCTGCCTACCTGCTCGTGCACTACTTTACTGTTTTGACAACCTCTGCATAGACATCCAGCGTCTTCTCGATATCCGCCTCACTATGAGCATAGCAGAGGAACCATGGCTCGCGGGCGTCGTAATCAGGCATCACGCCGCGCTCCATGGCGGCTTCGGCCAGGCGCAGGTAGTACTCCCGGTCGCTCACAGACCAATCGCGCTGGCAGGTGACACTGTCCACGCCCAGGGCAAAAGTAAACATTCCCGGATAGCCATTAAACACTGCGGGGATACTGTTGTCCTCAAAAATTTCCTTCAACCCGTTAATCAAACGTGACCCGCGTTCGTGGATGGTTTCAAACACTGGCTCGTTCTGCAGGATCTTGAGCGTCGCCCAGGCCCCGGCAATTCCCGGCTTGTTATTTGTGTATGTTCCGCCCTGTGAAACGCCATGACCAATAATACTCATAATCTCTTTTTTGCCGCCGAAAGCCGCGACAGGGTAACCATTGCCAAGCGCCTTGGCATAGGTCGCCAGGTCGGGTTTGAGGTTGTAATATTCCTGTGCGCCGCCCTTGGCAATCCGGAAACCGGTCTTGACCTCGTCAAGAATAAATATTGCGCCATATTCCTCGGTTTTTTTGCGGATCAGTTCCAGGAAACCGAACTGGGGCAAAATCGCGCCGCAATTGCCCTGGCAGGGTTCGGTAATCACGGCCGCAATCTGGTCTCCAAAAGATTTCATCACACGTTCAAAGCCTTCGGAATCGTTGAAGGCTAAAGTAATGATTTTCTCGCCCAAAACACGCGGAATACCCGATGAGGCCGGGACAGGGATCGGGTTACGCCGATTGCCATACGCTTCCACCGGAGCATATGTTGACCACAGGGTGTAATCCTGGAAGCCGTGATAATTGCCTTCGAACTTCAAGATGAGCTCACGCCCAGTATAGGCGCGCGCCACGCGGATGGCATGCATCGTTGCCTCGGTACCGGAGCAAGCCATGCGCACCATCTCTACGCCGGGGCACATCTCCACGATCATCTCGGCCACATCCAGTTCCAATTCACCGGTCATGGCAAACAAGACACCGTTTTTCACTTCTTCAATTACTTTGGCGTCAACTTCTTCATATGCGTGTCCCAGGATAATCGGCCCAAATGCCATGCGATAATCGATATACTCATTCCCATCCAGATCCCAAAGATGCGAGCCCTTCGCCTTCTTTACGTATGGGGTAATCCCCTCGCCCCAGTAACGGAAATTTGAATTAACACCCAAAGGCAGTACTTTCTGTGCGCGCTTTTGAACTTCTGCATTTTTTTTGAAATTTTTCATGGCATTCTCCTTTTATTGGGTTTATTTCCGGTCGAGCATTCCATCCACCACGCCAGGCGGGATGCGCCACTGATACACATCCTTCAAAACCAGCGGCACAATGGACGTAGTCGTCTTACGCACCCCAGGCACTTTAGCGATCACCTCCGTGATAAATCGGTATACTTCTGTCGTATCACGCGCCTGCACCTGCACGCTCACGTCCGTCTCCCCGATGGAGCAAGCCACATAACTGATGTTTTCGTAATCAGCCAGTTTTTTTGCGACTTCGACAATGGAATCAGACTCCACTTCCAGCCAGACATCCGCCACCACATTCATCCCCACTCCTTTGGGATTAACAATCGCGCTGATGCGGATCACATTATTCTCAAGCATCCGGTCAATCCGATAGCGAACGGCCCGCTCAGAAATGTTACCGATACGGCGGGCAACTTCAGCCGCATGCATCCGGCCATCATCCATCAACATGTTCACAATTTCCAGATCAATATTGTCGATTTTGTACATATCTGCCCACTTTCTTTTCCGTTTCTTGCGAAATATTACTATTTTACTGCCGTTAAGTCAATATTTTTCGATAACTTAGTCCTTTCCAAGCTTTCATCGCCAAATTTTATTGACATTTTAATAAACTACGGTATAATCATACCTCGGCATTATTCCCGTCCTTCAGGAGAAAACTCATGACTACACCAACAGAAATCATCACAACCCCCGCCAGCGAGCTCAAGCCAAAAACAAAGCTGACGGGGAAAGTTGTTAAAACCACCCTTGCAGGCGTGCTTGTTGATCTCGGCATGGAAATCCCAGGCATCATTCACATCTCACAGCTCTCCGACACCCCTGTCAAACGCGTCGAAGACGTGATCCAGGTTGGCCAGACTACAGACGTATGGGTGCGCAAAGTCAAGGCTGATCGCGTAGAACTGACTATGATCGAACCGGTGGGAGTTGACTGGCGCGAACTAAAACCCGAGCTGATTCTCAAAGGGAAAGTCATCCGCCTGGAGACTTATGGTGCATTTGTCGAAATCGGGGCAGAGCGGCCCGGCCTCGTTCACATCAGCGAAATGGCTCACGGTTACGTAAAAGCCCCCGGCGATGTTGTTAAAGAAGGCGATGAAATCGAGGTCATGGTGCTCGATATCGATCGCAAGAAAAAACAGATCCGCTTAAGCATGAAAGCCGTTTTGCCAAAACCTGAAGAAAAAGATGAACCGCAAGAATCTGCCCCCCGTGCTGACCGCAAGCGCGGCGGGAAAAAGGGAAAGCCTCGCACCGAAAAATTTGAAATGGTCAACGAAACACCTTCCGAACCCGAACCGACCGTTTTCGAACTGGCCTGGCAGGCCGCTCTCGACCGAGCCAAAGCAGAAAAAGCAGCCAAGGCAAAAAAGGCCAAGGCAAGCGATCAGGCCCAGGATGACATCCTCCAGCGCACGCTGAAGAATCGGTTACCAACTGCGTAAGGTTTCGGCTGTCAACAAAAATGCCTTGCCGGGTTTGGCGAGGCATTTTTGTTGACAGCCCCAAGCATATCTGATATGATTTGTCCAATTTAGAAAAATATAATCAGGAGAGTCCTTATGCTGCAAGAAACTGAGCCCCTTACCGGGCACGACATTGAAACTATCACGATGAGTTCTTCGGCGGCTCAAGCTGTCAGCCGGATTTTCGCCGAACGCAAGCTTGAAGGTTATTCTTTACGGGTCTATGTGGCCAGCGGCGGTTGTTGTGGCGTAAGTTTTGGCATGGCTCTGGATAACAACATCCGCGCCAATGATGTGGCTTTCCAATCGCAAGGCGTGCAGGTGGTTGTAGATGACCAATCCATCGCTTATCTGCGCGGCGCCAAGATTGATTTTGTCAACGACCCTGCAAATGGGCCAGGCTTCACGGTCGACAGCCCGGTGAAGAACAGCTCATCCTGCTCTTGTGGCTCAGACAGCCAGGGCGAATCCGAATCCGGAACCGCTCACGGCTGTGGCGGTTCTTGCGACTGCAATAACTAACCAAAAAGTGAACATAAAAGGGACCGGGCAATGCCCGGTCCCTTTTATGTTTATAGAAATAGCCTTATCGCCCGCGCAGGAAAGAGATGAGCGCCCCAAAACCACCAATCAGCGCCAGTAAAATAATTGCCAGCCCCAGGGGTACGCCACCGGTTCGCATCCTGGCGCTTTCATAAGTAGGGATAACGAGCGGTCCGGGCGGGGTGAATGTCGGCAACCGCGTCGGCGTAAGCTGGGGAAGAAATGCCGCCGCCAGAGTCGGATCGATTGTGGGCGTGGTGGGAGGCGTGGGCGTGGGAGGCGGTTCAAGGATTTGCAGATTGGCGTTCGGCGAAAGCTTCACCAGCGGCGCATAGATCCAACCAATATTCCCAGGAACGCCTTCGTAGCGAATCTGGATCCAATCGCCGCCTGGTGAACGTCCCAGCGCAGGGGCAGTCTGCCCGTTGAAGAGTACGCCAATCGCCGGATATTTAAAAGAACTCGGCCCAGAGCGGACATTAATCTGGGGTTCTGTGTTGGCAACAGTGATAAAAGCGCCAACCGGCGTTCCCGTAACCGTTGGCACGGAACCGGTGGGTTGTTGAGCTGCAACTTTTTGCGGCTCAGGAACGTTAAAAATAAGGGCGCCAAACGCAACCCCCAAAAAAACCCAAAGAATCGATTTCAAAAAAGACTGCATCGCGCTCCACCTATATCTGTCAAATTTAGCAAAGGTGATTATAATCGAAACCATGGAACAGCGAATCTTTCACGGCAACCTGACCCCCACGGACATAGCAGAAGCCCTGCTTTCATATTTCAATCGCGGCAACTTGCGAACTCAAACCGTTGGCAACAGCGATTCGATGAAGGTGCAAATTGCCACTCGCCCGGGGGCTGCCAGCGGCGGAGAAACCGCCCTGACGGTCCAAGTCAAAAAAATTGAGGATGGGGTGATGGTTTCTGTCAGCGAACAAGCCTGGCTGGGCGTAGCCGCCAGCATGGGACAGTCGGTCATCTCTGCGCTGATCAATCCATGGAACTTGCTTGGAAGGCTGGACGATATTGCCCAGGATGTCGAGAATCTCCAGATTACCGAAAAAGTCTGGCAAGTTGTAAATTCTGTAGCCCGGACACACAAAGCCAGCACGCAGATTTCGGAACGCTTACAGCGGCTGGAATGCCAATACTGTGGCACAGCCAACCCGGTTGGCGAGGCGCACTGCGTTGGCTGCGGCGCACCATTGGGAAACATCCAACCCAGAACCTGTCCAGCCTGCGGATTTGTGATCCTGAAGGGTGAATTTAATTGCCCAAGCTGCGGCAAACTGATCCAATAAACACCCGGCTTCAGACATCTACACAAGATTGAAACTCCCGAAGGATGATTCGGGAGTTTCTCTAGCTGAAGCTATTTTCAAAGACTTGGGAGCCCAGCCGCCTTAATTATCGCGTTAAGCGTTGGTTGGAAAGCAGATTATTGCCAAATGGGTTGGCACAAAACCGATTTTCGTTGTAATATGAAGGAAATAAATACATCATTGCTATTTTTTGCGCAAAACCCTATAATATGGCTCTTCGGGAATCCGCGCGGAAAAACCTCGCATTTTGGGGTGTGAACGCGCGTACGTGCGTTCACACCCCAAAATGCGACACTATTCACCCCGTAAGCCCAATCGGGGTAGGCGGAAAAATCCTAGAGATCCTTAATTTTTTGGTCTCCTCTTGGAAAGATCTATGAGCATCCAGATTAACGAAATCGAAAAACGTTTACAAAGCCTGATCGAAGTCCACCTAGTGAAGTATCTGCCAGGCCCCTCCTATCAGGATCGAATCGCCCAACACATGGCAGAAGCCTTGCGCGCAAATTTCTCTACCCAAAATCTTCAAGACCCGGGCAATGCCACCGCTCAGCAATTCCTCCTGGTTGTCCACCCATCCACCATGGCACAGTGGCAAAAGGACCAGCGACTCATGGAAGGCCTCAACAAGATCTTTCGCCTGGTCGCCAGCGAAATGGGTGTAAGCCTGGATAAATCGTTTTCCATAACCCTGGCCGCCGATCCACTGATCGCAATCGACAACCTGGATGTGCGCATTAATAAATTGGAAGCCGTTGCTGAAACCCAAAACATGCTTGAAAACCTGGAGGAGGCCCCGGCGCGGGCGGCTTTCTTGATCGTCGGCGGGACAAAGGTCTTTACCCTGGATCACGCCGTAACCAATATCGGACGCCGTCTCGACAATCACCTGGTTGTCGATGATCCGCGAGTTTCGCGCTATCACGCCCAGATCAGGTACGTTCGGGGACGTTACATTATTTTTGACCTGAACTCAACTGGCGGGACATTTGTCAATGGACAGCGGACAACCCAAAGCGCCTTATATCCCGGCGATGTCATTTCTCTGGCAGGCTTGCCTGTCATATTTGGACAGGATAACCCGCCCCCATCCACGCTCCCAAATGAAACAGCGCCTATTTCGCACAGCGCCAACAGTGACCGAAATACCGCGGCTTTGAGCAATACCACACCCAAAAACGATAACGACTCATGAGTGGACTCATCCTGCTTGGCTTGCGCATCCTGGCAGCCATAGCGCTTTATGCTTTCATAGGGTGGGCGCTTTTCTTATTATGGCAATCCCTGCGGCGGGACGCCCAGGAGATCACATCCCGCCAGGTGAAGCTGCTCGACCTACTTGTTGACGCGCCTGAAGAAAAAAGCGCCTTACTACATTTCACAAGCGGCGATATTTTAATAGGCCGGGACGCTGACTGCGAATGCAAATTGACGCATGGGACAGTCTCCGCCAGGCATGCGCGGCTTACCTTTCATCATAATCAATGGTGGGTGGATGATCTACAATCCACCAATGGAACAAAACTAAACGACGAATCTCTACAAACCTCCACTGTCGTTGTAAATGGGGATGCAATCAAGTGTGGTGAAATCACACTGACAGTGATCATAAAATCAGATGTACAGGTCAACCCAGGAGAATAATCATGGCTGAAAAGCTCAGTCTGGCAGTCATTGGCGGATCGGGCCTTTATTCAATGAAAGGCCTGGCCGAAACCACAGAACATGTCATCGAGACCCCTTTCGGAAAGCCCAGTTCCCCGATCATTATCGGAACCCTGGAGGGGCAGCGTGTTGCCTTCCTGTCCCGGCATGGCATAGGTCACTTCATTACCCCCACAGAAGTCAACTATCGCGCCAATATTTGCGCCTTAAAAATGCTTGGCGCAGAACGAATCGTCAGCATCAGCGCCTGCGGCTCCTTGCGGGAAGATTACGCTCCCGGCGAGATCGTCATCCCGGATCAAATTTTTGACCACACCAAAAACCGGGCGCGCACTTTTTTCGGCGAAGGCATGGTTGCCCATATCAGCGTGGCAGACCCGGTTTGCGCAGATTTAAGCGAGAGAGTACTCCAGGCTGTCAGTAGCGCCGGAGTCAAGCCCCACAAAGGCGGTGTACTGATCACAATAGAAGGCCCGCGCTTTTCGACAAAGGCCGAATCAAATGTGTTCCGCGCCTGGGGCATGTCCATCATTGGAATGACAGCTTCACCGGAGGCTTTCCTGGCCCGCGAAGCCGAGATGTGTTATGCCATCATGGCGCATGTCACCGATTATGACGTCTGGCATGTTTCCGAGGAACCTGTCACAGTGGAAATGGTCATCAAGACGCTCAACAAGAATACCGAAACGGCACAAGAATCGCTGCGGTTGCTGGTGAAAAACCTGGACACTGCTCCAACTTGCCCCTGCCAAAATTCGCTGGCCGATGCGCTGGTCACCAACCCGGCAGCGATCCCGGCAAACACCCGTAAAAAACTCGCTTTCATCGTTGGAAAATACCTGAAGTAACCTCCTATTGCGCCTCGCGTGTGCAGGCGTATTACACCGCCAAAGTCTCCGCCACTTGTTCTCAAATTATCTCCCTCCCGTTAAAATCCAGAGCCGCCTCCTTAAGCTGGCGGCACTATTTTTGTCCATCTATGCGCTGGCATTGACCCTCGCCCCGGCTGTCAGAACGCGCTCTTGGGATGTGGATCTGCGTTGGTCGCACTGGATTGGCTTGAGCATTTGGATACTTACGGTTTTCCTGACCCACAACCGGATGGCGCGGCACGCCCCAGATGCCGATCCTTACCTGTTCCCGGCTACTGCTTTATTGACTGGCTGGGGAATCTTGTCGATCTGGCGACTCGATGCAAATTTCGGACTGCGACAGTCCATCTGGCTGGCCTTTTGCACCGGCATTTTCTGGATAGGAGTGAAGTTACCGCACAACCTGGATATCCTGCGCCGTTACAAATATATTTTCCTCTTCAGTGGGTTGTTATTGACAGCACTCACGCTGCTCCTTGGCACCAACCCTGGCGGCCTCGGACCACGCCTGTGGTTGGGATGCTGCGGTATTTACCTGCAACCGTCAGAACCACTCAAGCTGTTGCTGATCGTCTACCTGGCGGCCTACTTTGCCGACCGGCTACCCATCCGCACACACCTGCTTCCGCTGTTATTTCCAACCCTGTTCCTGACGGGACTGGCCCTAGCAATCATATTAATTCAACGTGATCTGGGTACAGCCAGCATCTTCATTTTCCTCTACGCATCTCTGGTCTACATGGCCAGCGGAAAACGCCGACTTTTGCTGGGTTCATTGGGATTGCTGATCCTGGCCGGACTGGTCGGCTATTTTTTTGTAGACATCATCCGTTATCGGCTGGTTGCCTGGATGGACCCCTGGGCAGATCCATCCGGGCGCTCGTACCAGGTGATCCAATCGCTGCTGGCAGTGGCAAATGGTGGTTTATTTGGACGCGGCCCCGGCCTGGGCGCGCCAAGCCTGGTCCCCGTGGCGCATTCGGACTTTATTTTTACCAGCATCGCTGAAGAGACCGGATTGCTAGGCAGCCTGGGCTTACTAACCATCCTGGCACTCATCGCCACGCGCGGTTTCCTGGTCGCCATTCGCGCCGCAAGCAACTTCCGCCGCCTGTTGGCGGCGGGAATCGCGGCCTATTTTGGCGCACAAAGCATCCTGATCATCGGCGGAAACTTGCGCCTGCTTCCGCTGACCGGGGTGACATTGCCTTTCGTCTCCTACGGAGGCTCATCCCTGCTGACCTGTTTTTTGGGATTGCTGATCCTGATCCAAATCAGCAATGAGGTGGACGAAGAGCCGGCAAGCTTACCGACAGCAAGACCCTTTTTGACAACCGCCGGGCTGGTTTGGCTGGGTTTGCTGGCGTGCGCCCTGGCAAATGGCTGGTGGGCCACCGTGCGCTCCGATGACTTGCTCATCCGCACAGATAACCCTCGCCGCGCAATTGCTGACCGCTACGTGCCACGCGGCGCACTGCTGGATCACCAAAACCGCGCCATCACGATCACAAACGGCGACCCAGGCGCGTACTTCCGGACCTACCTTGTTCCCTCGCTTTCCCCCATAATCGGATATACGCATCCTGTGTATGGACAGGCTGGCTTGGAAGCCTCCCTGGATCCTTACCTGCGGGGGCTGCGAGGCAACCCGAACTTGCTGATCTGGTGGAACCACCTGATTTATGGTCAGCCCCCGCACGGGTTGAATGTGCGCTTGAGTATCAACCTCGACATTCAGAAACGCGCCGATGAGCTTCTGGGCAGGCACACTGGCGCGGTGGTGCTGCTCAACGCCCAAACAGGAGAAATCCTGACAATGGCCTCCCACCCCACTTTTGACGCCAACCAGCTGGACACGCTTGGTCAAACCTTACCTGATGCTCCAAACGCCCCGCTGTTAAACCGCGCCACCCAGGGACTCTACCCCCTCAGCTCCGCTGCCAGACCCCTGCTGGATGCCGCCTACGGACCATTCACGCCCTCTGACAAAGAGTTGTCCCGATTCTATGAAGTGCTGGGGTTTTACACCACACCAGAATTACGCCTGCCTGCCGCCGCAGCCGCCCCCAAAGGAACGCTGCTCGATTTGCGAGTCAGCCCGATTCAGATGGCAATAGCCGCCGCCGCTCTGAGCAAAGACGGAGTCTGCCCAGGCGCACAGATTGCCAGCGCAGTGGAAACCCCCGCTGAAGGTTGGGTGGTGCTGGCAGGAAGTGGAATACCCACCCAATGCCTGCCAGCCGACGGCGTAAAAAGGGTGACGGCAGCGCTTCAAGGCGAGAATATCCTGTTTTGGGAATATAAAAGCGAGGGCTCCGAAAAAATCCAACCGGTTACTTGGTATCTGGCCGGAACTCTCTCAAACTGGTCGGGCACGCCGCTGGCTGTCGTCGTCGTTTTGGAAGAAAACGCCCCCACCCTTGCAGCAACCATCGGCCAGGGCGTATTGAAAAAAACCATAGCACCTTAAATCAAAAAGCCAGGCAAAACCTGGCTTTTTCTTCCCCAAAATTTCACTTAGCCGAATACCCTGGGCCCTTTGTATAGTAATCGGTGTTCGCCTGGATATCGGTCGTAAGATCAACCACCTCACCCTGGGTCAACACCCGAACCGTTTCAAGCACAACCGGGTCTCCGTGATGATCAGTTCCCTCATAATGACCGTCCTGGCCAACGCGGTTGAGAAACTCTCCACCCCGGGCAGCGTAAGCGGCAGGCACTTCATCTTCAGGGAAGATGGCTGCATAAGGACATTCGGGAACGCAAGCACCGCAATCGATACAGGTATCGGGATCGATGTAGAACATCGGCCACTGTTCCTGGGGTTTGCCAGGGGTGATACACTCGACCGGGCAAACTTCCACGCACCCGCTATCGCGCAAACACAGGCTGGTAATAATATGCGTCATATAACTTCCTCCTTGTGAACTGGGGACGGTAAATTCATTATAGCGATATTTCCAAGCTGGCGCAATTTTTAATGGGTGTGCCACGCGCCCTTATGGCGCGTGGCACAAACTGCTACCAATAAAGACTATTTTCCGTAGCGCTGGGCGATCACTTCCCAGTTGACTACATTCCACCATGCGGCGGCGTAATCAGCGCGGCGGTTCTGGTATTTCAGGTAGTAAGCGTGTTCCCAAACATCGATCCCGGCCAGCGGCTTGAAACCGTCAGTCAACGGATTATCCTGATTGGCAGTGGAGACCACAGCCAGCTGATTACCCTTCTCAACGAGCCAGGCCCAGCCGGAACCAAAACGGCCCATGGCAGCCTTCTCGAATTCGACTTTGAAGTTGGCAAAAGAACCAAAATCGGCATCAATGGATTTGGCCAGCGCACCTTTCGGCTCGCCGCCGGCACTGGGAGCCATAATCTGCCAGAACATGGCATGATTGTAATGTCCGCCGCCATGATTGCGGACTGCGGTGCGGACATCTTCGGGCACATCATTCAACCTCGAGACCAGCTCATCCAGTGACCAATTGCCCAGTTCCGGGCGCTTTTCGAGGGCCGCGTTCAAGTTGGTCACATAAGCGGCATGATGCTTGCCGTGATGGATGGTCATCGTCTGCGCATCAATAAATGGTTCGAGCGCGTCATAGGCATACGGAAGGGGTGCGAGTTCAAAAGCCATAAGTGTCTCCTTTGAGATACGGGTTGACGGAAAATGTTGAGTACCTTACTATAGCAATATTCTAGCCCCGGCGCACTGGCGGGTCAATTCTCAATTCGGACGATTTAGGTCGTCTAAAAGGGTGATAGCAAATCACCAATCAAAACCGCGATCTACCTCAAACCAGCCCTTTCCTAAAAGGAGAGGGGGTAAGGAACTATGAAATCTCAGCCATCACAATCGTTCGTCACTTTTGCCATCCTGGGCGGGATACTGGCGGTCTCGACCTCCTCGATTTTTATCCGTTTTGCGCAACAGGATGCCCCTTCGCTGGTCGTGGCGGCCTACCGGCTGACCCTGTCCAGCCTGATTCTGGCTCCGCTGGCGCTGACGCGCTACCGCCCTGAATTACGCAGCCTGACACGCCGCGAAGTACTGCTCGGACTGCTCTCGGGATTTTTCCTGGCCTTGCACTTCGCCACCTGGATTTCTTCGCTGGAGTATACGAGCGTAGCCAGTTCGGTAGTGCTGGTAACGACCACTCCGCTCTGGGTGGCGCTGCTCTCACCACTGATCCTGCGCGAGGTAAATGGAAAAACTGTCGTCCTCGGCATGCTCCTGGCGCTGGCCGGCGGCGGCATCGTGAGCATCTCTGATTCATGCACCTGGCAGAATGGGCTCACCTGCCCGCCGCTGGCCTCGTTTGTGCGCGGAACAGCCTTCTTTGGCGATTTCCTGGCTTTGTGCGGTGCATGGATGGCCGCTGGTTACATCCTGATCGGGCGCCGGTTACGAGCCAAGATGTCGCTGATTCCTTACATCTTCGTAGTCTATGGGATGGCGGCCATCGTGCTTCTGATCATTCTCGGAGTTTCAGGCCAGCGCGCCTTCGGGTACCTGCCAATGACCTACCTCTGGCTGCTGCTGCTGGCCATCGTGCCACAATTGCTCGGCCATTCGACTTTCAACTGGGCGCTGCGCTACCTGCCCGCTTCGCTGGTTTCCATTACCCTGCTGGGAGAGCCGATTGGCTCAACCATCCTGGCTTACTTCATTTTGAAAGAATCGCCCACGCTGCTAAAAATCGCCGGGGCGGTGTTAATTTTGGCCGGGATATATGTGGCATCGATGAGAGAAGTGAACAACAACGAGTAATCAGAAAAACGCATCAGGCGGAAGCATGTCAATGGAAACGTATTTTTCCGGGCTGGCAATCGTCATCGCGCTGGCCATTCTCAGCTTGCTGATTCTCCTGGCAAAGCACCGCAGGCTGCGCGCACCGGAGACCTATACGCACCAGAGTCCCTTTGACCGCTCGAAAGGGATACTCTTGTATTCATCCAGGCTGGCCGGTTTCACTTTGCTGGTCATCCTGCTGCTGGCTGGGGGATTATTGGCGTATGTCGACTACCTGACGATGCTCTCCGATCTGGCCCCGGCGCCCAGCCGGGTGGCTCTTCCAGCAGACTTATCTTTCCCTGTCGAGGAAGTGACCTTCACCGGCGGGGACCATCTCAAGCTGGCGGGCTGGTACGCGCCACCCGCCAACGGCGTGACCATCATCTTATTACATGGCTACGGCGGAAACCGAAGCGCCATGCTCTGGCACGCAGAGGTCCTTATCGAGGCGGGGTACGGCGCCTTGTTATACGATGAGCGCGCATCTGGGGAAAGCGATGGTCAGCGCCGCTCCTACGGCTGGGAAGACGCCCAGGATGTGGGCGGCGCACTGGACTTTCTCAACAGCCGCACTCCAGGCGGGAAGGCCAGGGTCGGGATTGCCGGATGTTCCATTGGCGGGCAGATCGCCCTGCAGGGAGCGGCGCGCTACCCACAGATCGCCGCTGTTTGGGCAGATGGGCCAAGTGGTATTCGCGCCAAGGACATCCCCATCTATAGCTGGCAGTCTTTCATCGGTTATCTTTCCGCGCAAATCCTGGATCAAATGTATATCCGGATCGGCGGTATCGAAGCGCCGCCAGCCATGATTGAGATCATCGGGACGATTGAACCCCGTCCGGTCATGCTGGTCGCAGGCGGACAGCCACATCCCGCTTTTGGACCCGAGCATCTTCATATCGAACCTCTCTTGCAGTATGCCGGGAAGCAGACTCGCTTGTGGATTGTTCCGGAAGCCTACCACTGTGACGGCCCAGCCCGGCAGCCAGAAGAATACGCCCGGCGCATGCTGGAATTTTTTGACGACAAATTCAATGTTTTGCGCTAAGTCTACTTGAAATGCCACAGATAACAAAAGCGCCCGCGATGAATCTTACCGCGGGTGCTTTTTTGAATGGCAGGATCGGACACGCTACTTGGCGACTTCCTTCTTCTTTTTCTTCTTCTTGTCCTTATCCTTGCCTTTGCCTTGCTCTTTGTTTGCCATAATCTGCTCCTTTCGAGAAGTTAACGTTTATACACCCAGTTCAATTCACGGATGTAATTTTTTAAGTCGTCGCTGAGCGCATGCGGATCCATGCGCCAGGCCCAGTATCCACCCACCTTGCCGGGGAAGTTCATGCGCGCTTCGGCGCCGAGACGCAGGAAATCTTGCAAGGGGGCGATGGCAAAGACAGCCACCGAACCCCAAATAGTGCGGATCATGTCGCCGGGCACATCGGCATTATCGCGGCTGACATAACGGTGGTAGTAATCGCGTTCGTGTGAGGGCGCGGTGCGGTACCAACCCAGGGCGGTGTCGTTATCATGCGTACCGGTATAGGTCACACAGTTGGATGTGTATAAATGCGGCAGGAAGGGGTTATCCGGCCCGGTAAAACCAAACTGCAGGATTTTCATCCCGGGCAAACCGAAGGAATCGCGCAGTTCGATCACATCCGGGGTGATTTCGCCCAGGTCTTCGGCGATGATCGGCAGGTCACCGAGCGCTTCGCGGATGGCGTTAAACAGATCCGCGCCAGGGCCAGGCACCCAGCGCCCATTCTCAGCAGTTTCCGCGCCGCCAGGGATTTCCCAATAGCCCGCAAAGCCGCGGAAGTGGTCGATGCGGACAATATCCACCGTGCTGAGGGTGGCGCGGATGCGCTCAATCCACCACTTGTAGCCGGTCTTCTCGTGTTTATCCCAATCATAAAGCGGATTACCCCACAACTGGCCGGTGGGCGAAAAATAATCCGGCGGGACGCCCGCCACAACAGTGGGAACACCCGTTTCGTCAAGGAAAAACAACTCAGGGTTTGCCCAGGCGTCAGACGAATCCATCGCCACAAAAATGGGGATGTCACCAATTATCTGGAGTCCTTTTTCGTGGACGTAGGTCCGCAGATCATTCCATTGGCGGAAAAACAGGAACTGGCGGAATTGCTGGCGCGCGATGGAATCGGCATATGCCTGCCGGGCTTTGTCCAGGGCGGCTTTCTGGCGCTTGCGTTGGGCCTTCGGCCACTCGTTCCAGGCCACGCCCCCATTGGCATCTTTGAGCGCCATGAACAGGGCGAAATCATCCAGCCAGGAGGCGTTTTCCAAACGGAAGGTCTCGAATTCAGCGTGGACGGGGCCGCGCGACATGGTCTCGAAGCGCCGGTAAGCCCTGTCAAGTAGACCCGGCTTCCAGTGATAGAGTCCGCCAAAGTCCACATGGCTGGGGTCCCAGGCGGGCAGATCAGAAAGGTCATCACGGGTCAGGAGACCCTGCTCCAACAGGAGATCAGGGCTGACGAGATAAGGATTTCCGGCGAAAGCAGAAAAACATTGGTAGGGCGAATCGCCATAGCCAGTGGGGCCGAGCGGCAGCACCTGCCAGAGTTTACAGCCAGAATCAAACAGGAAGTCAATAAAACGATAGGCCTGCGGGCCAAGGTCCCCTACGCCATAGGGGCCGGGAAAACTGGTGGGATGCAAAATCATACCGGAACTGCGCTTGAAAGACATGAAAATAACCTCGGTGTCTGTTGTGATGCGGATTTCAGCGCTGGAGCAGCGCCTGGTAAAGATCGGCATACTGGCGGGCGGAAACCAGCCAGGAAAAATCCCCGGCCATGCCAGCTTTCTGAATGGCCTGCCAGGCTTCACGCTTCTCAAAAGTCTTGATGGCCCGGCGCAACGCCCCGACCATAACAACCGGTGAAGCAACCGTGAACAGGTATCCAGAAATTTTATCGGCGATGGTATCGCGCAGGCCGCCGGTGGCGCGCGCCACCGGGACATTTCCATAGCGCATGGCAATCAATTGGGCCAGCCCGCAGGGTTCATAGAGCGAAGGCATCAGCAACATATCCGCGCCGCCGTAAATCTGGCGCGACAGTTTCGCATCGAAACGGATGACAGCCCGGGCGCGTTTTGGGAAGTCGCTTTCCAGGAGACGCGCGTTGGCTTCAATTTCCGGATTGCCCGTTCCCAACAAAATGGCCTGCCAGCCCAACTTGGGAATGAGCCGCAAAGCCTCGATGGCAATATCGACCCCTTTTTGCCGATCCATCCGTGTGACCATCGCCAACAACGGGATAGATTCATCCACTTCAAGTCCAAACTCGGTCTGAAGGAATTTTTTCGTGGCAGCGCGCCCGGCAAGATTCTCGCTGGAAAATGGCTCGATCAAGGCCGCGTCGCTCTGTGGATTCCAGAGAGACAGATCAATGCCATTGACAATACCCGTTATGCTTTCATGGCGCGAGAAGAGGAAGTCTTCCAGGCCGCAACCATAATCCGGGGTTTGGATCTCTTCAGCATAGGATGGGGAAACTGTCGCAATTTCATCAGCCGCCCACAGGCCAAGCGGCAGCGGCGCATGCCTAGCCCACCAGGGCAGCGCCAGATCATCAACCGGCGGCAAACCGTATGCAGTCAGCGCCGCTTCAGAACCTGCGCCCATGTAACACAGGTTGTGCACCGAAAGAATCGTTTTGACGCCCATCCAGAACGGATCAGATTGCATGCGCCGGATGGCATAGGGCGCAACCGCTGTGTGCCAGTCGTTGGCGTGGACGATGTCCGGGCGCCAGTCGAGGCGGCGGGCCAGTTCCAGCGCCGCCAACGTGAAAAAGATGAATTTTTCGCCGTCCACGGCAGCGTCACTCTCGTAGACTTTGAGCGTCTGGCTAAATGGGCTGCCCGAAACCAGGTAGACCGGCAAGCCATTCAAATTGGTCCGAAAGACCTGCACCGGGATTTCTTCTCCCGCGCGTGAAACCGTAAAAACAGCCTCGTGCCGCAAGCTGAGATTCTCGGTGCGAATGGCCGTATGGAAAGGAATCACCAGGCGCACATCCAAATCCCTGCCAAGTTCGCGCAAAGCTTTGGGGAGCGACCCGGCGACATCCCCCAGTCCGCCCACTTTGACAAAGGGGTCGGCTTCGGATGCAAGGAATAATATTTTCAATGGCGTAGACATGCGCTTATTTTACATTAAAAACATAGGGCGGGATGCTCTCCCGCCCTATCAACTTTCAGGTCTTGTCGACCGGGAACTGGATCTCCGTCACAGTCTCGGGGTCCGTTTGGCTGCCGTTCCGCCCGGGCTGCAGATAGATCTCCCGTTCCGGGCCATTGATGCGGTAGCCGTTGGCTTCCGTCCATTTAATCACAGCTTCAATCGCCTGGCCCAGTTCAGTGTATGGGCCGCGATGAACAGCGCTGACAACTTCCACTGCGGGCAGAGTGTGGACGCGCACGCGTGGCGTTTCCGGCAGATCGGCAGTGATTGGCTCGGCAACCTCAGCATCGACATCGCACTCTTTATACTCTTCATCATGGTACATGGTGAAGCACGGCCCTGTTGGGCGAACGCGCTGGACAGCGAGGTAGCCTTCCAGTTCGCGCCAGATACCACCCTGCTCGGCGTAGGTGGGAATCACATCCCGCACTGAAGCGACCTTGATAGGTTCAATTTTCTTGACAACAACATCAATCTTGTTCATGACATGCTCCTGTTCAATTTGTTTCAGCCGGGCCTCGACCCGCGCCAGGCGCTCCTGCTCCTGACTGACCCGCTGCTCGATCTCCGTTTTACGAAGTTTTAGCAACCCGCGTAACTGATCCGCAGTGACACTCTCGTTGAGCAGACGGCCAATCTGTTCGAGCGAGAAGCCCAAATCTTTCAGGGCCAGGATGCGGTGCAAGCGGGAAAGCTGGTCAAAGGTGTAAGAGCGGTAGCCGGTGAAGTCGTCCACCTTTGCGGGGTGGAGCAAACCGACCTCATCGTAATAGCGCAGGGTCTTGATGGATACCAGGCTGATGCGTGAAAAGTCTCCGATCCGGATCATGTCGTTACTATACAACCTCCAGCGGCAGGAGAGTCAAGGGATTTGCGATTTTGGATTGAGGATTGAGGATTAAGGAATAGTCGCGGCATCGAAACTTCCGGTGACACCGGTATCGATAACCTGGCTGGGCTGGCCAAGGCGGCGCAGACGCAGCTCAGACTCGTTCAAAAAGAGATAAGTGTCTACGTCCACCCAGGTGACACCCACGGCATAGGTCACATCGCTGAGCGGTGACTTATTATCATCCGCAGCCATCCAAACACGGCGCGGGTCGTCAATCCAGAAAAGCATCTTCTGCGAATCGGGTGTCCAGCCCAGAATGCCAAATTTTTCGCGGGCATATCCAAAATATGTCTTCTCAGCGGTGCTGGCGTCGATAACATGCAATTCAAGATTGCTGCCCTGTTCTTTGAGATACATCAATTTCGAACCGTCTGGCGCGATGTAAGTCTCGCTGATCGAGGGTGGGGCGGCAGGGAACTCCGCCAATTGAGCCGGCTGTCCGCCCGAGGCCGTGATGAATAAAAAGCGCGCTGGGCTTCCGGCACTGCCAGGAATGACCGTTTTAAAGCCATAACCGTTGTCCATCCAGGCAATGCTCGGCAGATAATCCCCTGTAAGACCTTTCAACGGCGAAAACTGGTAGGCAACTTGCGCACCTGTGCCGTCTGCCCGGGCAACGATGATTTTATCCGGCTGCACCAGGGCAACCTGGCTTCCATCAGGCGAGAAGGTAAATTCGCCGCCCTGCCCGGCGGGCAGCAGCGGCCCGATAGTATTCCCTTCAATATCAGCCAGGTTCAGGTCGAAGCGCGGCGCGCCATCGGAAGCAGCGCTGGTGAAATAGATTTTCTGATCGGTTGGGGCAAATTCGAACTGAAGCGGCAGCCCCCCTGCCTCCTCGAAAAGTTTACGCGGGTTTTGGCCGGAGCTTTCCATCGCCCAGAGTTCCGCGCCGCGCTGGAAAGCGATCAGCTTCCCTTCCGCCGAGAGCCGGGGGCGAGCATCCTGACCGCTGTTGGTAAGCTGCGAGGAGCCGCTTCCCGTCCAGACCCACAAATTGCCGGATTTTTCGTAAACGACCAGCAAGCCAGGGCTCCCCGCTGCCTCAGATGCCGAAACTGGCGGGGGTGTGGATACAGCGGCAGTTAGATTATCCGCCACCTGCGAGGCAACCGCATCCACCGGAGTAGCTAGCGAAGATGGTGCAGCTGGCGAGCAGGCAAAAATGCAAAGGGTCAGCAGAATGGCTGTCCCCAAGAGTAGAAATCGGTTCAATGGTAGACTCCGCGAGACAAAATCCCGCCAAGGGTGGTTTATCCGACCGGTCCCTGCTCATTCCCAGCGGGGCGAACAATCCAGTAGGCAATCGCGCCCAGGATCGGCATGCAGACAACCAGCATAACCCACAGCACGCGGGCTGTCTCGAGCATGCTTTTCTTGCGTAAGTCAAACAAGACGATGGCGCTCAGCGTGAACCAGATCAGCGGGATCAGGCAATTCAATGCCATAAAAATGATGCGGCTGGTGTTAAAGGGAAAGTACATCGCGGGCCTCCAGTTAGGGATTTGTTTTAGTGTAGCACAAAACAAAGCAAGGAATTGCAATGCTTGCCCCGCGAATCGGCAAATTTTTCAACTCTGCGGGAATCTCCCTGGCAGGGTGACGGGAGCTCCCTAATTTTTTACCAGCATGAGAGCAATCCTGCTCTGCGTTTTTTCGGCCATGATTGTCACCATGACCATACGGGTTTCATCCTTCATAAAATACCAGGATGTCTGCCCCTTTTGCGTTGTTTCACTCACCTGTTTCCATCCATTTTTTTTCATGCCAGATTTGTAAAACTCGGCAGCTTGTTCGGCTGAAAGATTCGATGTAAATGTATACATCGTCATGCCCTGATTAACAGTGGTTGCCAGATCGCCGTTATTATCTTCTAGAAAAGGAATATCCTCAGGAAAACCTTCAATCGTTAAGAACGGTAAAATCTGGCCAGGGGTTTCGACCGGAAACAATGGATTGCCAGGCGTAGGCTGGGAATTTTCTGCTTCAATGCTTGTGGGGAGAGCTGTGGGAGCGTTACTTCCAGCAGTGGCAACCAGGCGCGAGGCAAGATAAGTTCCCCCTCCGAGCAGGATACAGATTAGTAGCAGCCCAAGGGCAGCAGCAAGCGCAATCAAGGCAATTTTCCCGGTTTCCGACCCTTTTGCGGGTGAGGAGACAAGCACGGTCTTGCTGGAACTCTCCGGCTTAGGCAAAGGCGTGTCCGGGGTTTGAATGGTTTCTATCTCTGGTGGAATAGATGTCAAAAAGGTTCGCTCACTGCGCGCCAGTTTTTCGAGAGACTCTGCAAGCATCCCCATCTCCTGAAAGCGATCTCCCGCATTTTTTGCCAACGCCTTGAATAAAACTTGCTCAACCTCATCGGGCAAATCGGAGATAAATAACCTGGGACGAGGTAAAGGATCTTGAAGATGTTTTATCAACACCGCAGCAGGCGTATCGGCAGTGAATGGCCGGTGCCCCGTAACCATCTCATAAAAAACAACGCCAAGTGAATAAATATCGGTCTGCGGAGATGAATTTCCCATCCACTGCTCTGGCGCCATGTAATCTGGTGTGCCAATCCCTACTCCCGTAGCGGTTAGCTGGGTCGCCTCGCCGGATTCGAGGATTTTTGCAATCCCAAAATCAGAGAGGAGGGGCATACCAGAGTGGCTCATCAAAATGTTGGCAGGTTTCACATCCCGATGAATAATATTCAACTGGTGGGCATATTCCAAGGCTCTCGCGACGGGCGCCAAAATAGCAGCCGCTTCCTGATAGGGTATGGGCTGGCCCGTTTTTTCCTTCAGTGTGCCGCCTGGCTCAAAAGGCATGACAAGATAGGGAATGCCTTCCTGCTCGCCATAATCCAATACTTTGAGGATATAAGGATGGTCTAACTGTGCCAGCGCCCTGGCTTCGCGCCGAAAACGCAGGAGAAATCCGCTATCATCAGCTCCGCTGACATCCGTTCGGATGATCTTAATCGCTATATAGCGTTCCAGGGTTGTATCATACCCCTTGTAAACAGAGGCCATGCCCCCCTGACCCAGCGGCTCGATGATGTGATACCGCCCAAGATATTGACCGTTCAGATTGTTCATTCGGGAACCTCGCTGAATAATCAGTCTCGCCTAGAAGACATACCCATCTTTATTATACAAACATTAAGTTCTCCGGATGATTAACAAATTGCAGGGTTTTTCGTGAAGATTACCGCAGCTTGGAGTCCTATCGCAGAGATTCCCGCAAAGCCAAATTCGGCCAAGAAAAACAAAAAACACCCTCATAAAGAGGGTGTTTCAGGGCGGGCGATGGGTTTCGAACCCACAACATTCGCCTCCACAGGGCGACGCTCTGCCATTGAGCTACGCCCGCCATAAATTCGCATTCCCGATGTTCTTGGGAGTAGCGGCAAGATTATATCATCACCGTCACGCGCTTTCAAGGATTTTGCGTACCACTTTTACCACTTCAGCCCGCAAAACGGTTTCCTGAGCGCCATTTTTGAGGTCTTTGACCGTCACCTTTCCAGCCGCAGCTTCATCCGGACCAACCACAATCACAACCTGCATGCCCATGCGGTCGCCAAACTTGAACTGTTTGGGCAGCTTGGCCGGTTCGGGGTAAGTCGTCACTTTCAGCCCGGCGGCGCGCAGGTCAGCAGCCAGGGCATAAGAATTCATCCAGAGCGACTCGTCGAAAACGGTTACCAGCACCGGGGCAGGCGTGGGAACGAAAGGCGGGATTAACCCCTTTTCCTTTAGGATAATCCCGATAACCACATCCCCCATCGCAAAACCCATGCCCGGGAGCGGGTCGCCGCCCACATCGCGGAGCAGGTTATCATAGCGGCCTCCACCCAAAATGGCGCGTCGCACAGAACCAGACACGTCAAAGGCCTCGAAAACAGTGCCAGTGTAGTAGAGTAGTCCGCGCATGATGTTGGGATCGAATTTGACATAATCCTTGACCCCGAGCGCTTCGAGGGTCTTGAACGTTCGCGATAACTCGTCAGATTTCTGCCATAAATCATAATCCCCGAGAATCTGCTTCAGGCCCTCAAGCTGAGCCTGGCTGAGACCGATTTCCAGCACATATTCATCCCATTTGGCGGCTTCAAGCTTGGCGCGGCGGTCAATTGCGCTGGAAACCTCCAGACGTTTCTCAACCGGGATGCCAAGGGCGTCAAATTGAGCCTCCATCAGGCGGCGATTATTGACGTAAATGGTGGCAAGCTGCGGGGTGAGTCCGCATAACTTCAAAAAGGTGGCGCCAATCGCGATTAATTCGGCATCCGCCTCGGGGGAGTTGACTCCCAGGATGTCGATATTCCACTGAAAAAACTCGCGCGAGCGTCCGCGCTGGGGGCGCTCGTAGCGCCAGAATGGCCCAAAAGACCACCAGCGCACCGGGAAGGCCAGTTCGCCCTGTTTCTGGGCAATCATGCGCGCCAGGCTGGGCGTCAGTTCGGGACGCAGGGTGATCAGGTCGCCGCCGCGATCAGGAAAAACGAAGGATTGCTCCTTGACAAGTTCCTCGCCCGATTTGGCCGCATACAGATCGATGGTTTCGAGAAAGGGTGCGTCCCATTCCTGATAGCCAAACATTTGCGAGGCCTGGCGGACCTTCTCATAGATAAAATTGCGCTGCGCCATCTCTTCAGGATAGAATTCGCGCGTACCCTTGACGGATGGAATGGTGGATTTAGAGGCCATGATATACTCCGATTAAAAATACTCAAATCAAAATTCAGTCGCTGAATTTTAGGATTGGTGCGGTATAATCCGAAACTAATGTGCGGAAGCGTACCCTTCGTGGCATAGGGCTTCCGCACTCCAAATCGAGGAGAAAATAAATGGAAATCAATTACCAGGAAACCAGCAAAGACCTGCTCAAACGCATCGACATTCACGAAAAATATGGGGCGCGGAACATTGACAAGTGGAACGTCGAAGTTCTCGACCCCCAGCCGGGCTACAAAATCCTGGACGTAGGCTGCGGAGCTGGCAAACAGTGCTTCCTGTACAGCGATTATACTAAAGGAAAGGCCGATATCACAGGCGGTGATTTTTCAGAAGAATTGCTCGAAAAAGCTCGCGCGGCAAAAATCGAACGCGGCGACAAGAATGTCAACTTCCAGTTTCTGGATTTCAATAAGCCTTTTGCGTTTCCTGACAACACCTTCGACTTCGTCTCCAGCGCCTTTGCGATTTACTACGCTGCCGATTTACAATTCACTTTCAGCGAAGCGCACCGCGTGATCAAACCGGGCGGAAGCCTGTTTGTCACCGGCCCACTGCCTGAAAATAAGCAGATGTTCTACGAGATCATCAAGGAAGCCACCAACCAGGCCATCCCGCCCATGCCAGGCTCCAGCCGCTTCAAGGGCGATATTTTCAAGACCATCAGCAGCATTTTCGCCAAAACCGAACTGCTGACCTTTGAAAACCCGCTCACCTTCCCCGAAGTTGCGCCCTTCATCGATTACGTCCGCGCTTCGCTGAGCGAAGACCGCAAACTGTGGACAAGCATGTTCAACGGCAAGGAAGAATACGAAGCGATGATCGGGAAAATTGAGCAGGTCGCCACCCGCTGGTTCGAGCGCGACGGCAAGCTGGTCATGACCAAAGTAGTTGGCGGAATCTTGGCAACGAAGTAATTTGTGTCGAGCCGCGCCATAGGTATTTTATGAAATTTTTTGGTAAACGTCTTCTCTTCGTCGGAGCGCACCCAGATGATGTTGAATTGGGCTGCGGAGCCTTCCTGCACCACATCCTGCCGTACAGTGAAGTCCTGTGCGTGACACTTTCGGATAACCAGAAAAACCCGGCGCTGAAAAACGTAGTTAATGAACACATGGCTAGTTTTGCCGTGTTGGGCGTACCCGAAAAAAGCGTCATCATCGAGCAGTTTGAAACGCGGAAATTCCCGGACCTGCGCCAGGAAGTCTTGGAATACCTTCTCAAACTGCGCAAGGATTTCAAGCCAGAGATGGTCTTTGTCCACACCCGGGCCGACATCCACCAGGATCACAACGTCGTCACCGAAGAAGCCCTGCGCGCCTACCGTGGGACGACCGTGCTCGGGTTTGACGTGGTCCGCTCCAGCTATGGCTTTTTCCCGCATTTCCTGGTTGAAGTCACCGAAGAAGATGTGCAGGCCAAACTGGCAGCGCTGGCGGAATACAATACCTATCTCGACAAATACTACTTCGACCCGGCGCTTTTGCGCGCCACGATGGTGCGTCACGGCGCGCTGGCCGAGCGTCCATACGCCGAGGGGTTTGACATCTTAAGAATAGTCGGCGAATTCAGCGCACCGAAGTAAAAGATTAGTTCAATCAATCCAAAACGCCGTCTCGAGCGACGGCGTTTTGGATTTCGGCATATAATATTTTTATGAGCACGAACTGGTCGAACCAGGTCATCCTGAACCGTTTCCATGTCGACCTGCGCCTGCCCGGCGTAAACGAGGCCTACCGCGCCTGGGATGCCCACACGAACCAGGCCGTGGCGCTCCGCCTGCTGCCCGAACTGCCAGAGGACGAGATCAGTCGCCAGATGGAAAACCGCGGAAATGAACTGGCGCACATCACCCACCCCGGTCTCAGCCCCTGCCTCGGTTATTTCGAATTCGCTGCGCACGCCTTCTGGGTCGAAGGCTATCTTGATGCCCCCAGCCTGCGTGACGTGCTCTCGTCCACGCCCGGCCAACCGCTGGCCCTGACGGAGACGCTCGTTTATCTCAAATCACTCTCTGCGGCGTTGGCCGCCCTGCACAACGCGGGCTGGTCACATACCGACCTGCGTCCCGAGAAGATCCGTGTGACACGAACTGGCAAAATCATCCTGGGCGGGCTGTTCGCGGCCCGCCGCCTCGGCGAAATCCCACCTCTTACTTCGCGTTACACCCCTCCCGATAAGGCGCTTTCCCCGGCCTTCGATCTCTATTCCCTGGGACTGATCACCTATGAAATGCTGGCCGGCAGCCTGCCCGAACCGCTTCCAAACCTGCGCCAGCTCAACCCCAACGCCCCGGAGTTTCTGGCTCGCCAGCTTCCACGCGCGCTGGATCCCTATCCATCCACTCGCGTGGGAAACGCAACCGAGTTTTTCCTGACTGCCTGCCTGGCCTGCCGCGTCGAGGCCGGAAATATCCCGGAACGGATCCCGCTCGACTCGGCCTCGGCCTCACTGCTCGGAATCTGGGACTTTCTCCCACCCCTTGAGCCGCCCCAGACTCTTGAACTGAAGGGGCCGCTCAAGGAAAAACGCCGCCTGCCAGCCTGGGGGTGGGTCCTGATCGCGGCAGCCAGTTTGGGGGTGGGAATATCCGCCTGGATTCTGTCTGGAAAGCTGAACCCGCCAAAGGTTCAAGAACCGCTAGCAGCAACTGAGTTGCCTATATCCGCTCCTGTCTTTAACGATCTCGAAACGGCATCACTGCCGACGGCTACACCAGTCCCCACGCTCGAAGCGCCCGATGGGCTGGGCGGGAAAATCGTGTTCACCTGCACGCGCGACGATCTGAACCAATTGTGTATGGTCGCTCCAGCCGGCGGGGAAGTTGTGCGAGTCACATCCGAAAGGGCGCACAATTACTACCCGGCGTTTTCGCCAGCCGGGAATATGTTGTTATACGCATCGAATCGCGATGGGAATTTTGAACTGTATCTCAAGTTACTTGGCACTGACATCCTGGCCCGGCTCACAGACAATCTTGGTGAAGTCTCATCGTCAGCCTTTTCGCCCGATGGCAGCCAGGTGGCATTTTCGAACAGCGTGGATGGCAAACCTTCGGGGCTGTGGCTGGTGAACAAGGATGGCACAAACCCCCAGAAGATTTACGAGAGCGCAGGAAACATCGCCGGAGCGGTCTGGTCGCCAAATGGCAAGAGCCTGGCCTTCGCCATGTCGAGCGCCGAGGCGCTGCAAACTTATGAAGTCTACATTATTGACCTGGAAACACTGACTGTTGGCCCGGTCACCAAGGGGCACCTTCCTGATGCCGGCGGCAGCGTGGACTGGTCGCCAGATGGACGCAGCCTGCTCCTGTTTGCCGGACCGCCGGGTGACAAGAACATTTTCCTGTTTGATATCGTCTCAGGGCACATCAGGCAGTTAACCAATGGCGGCAACAATGCGGCACCGGTCTTTTCGCCCGATGGACGCTGGATCGCTTTCAACTCACAGCGCACGGGCAACGCTGATATTTTCATCATGCAGCCCGACGGCTCTGATGTGCGCCAGCTGACAGATGACCCAGAACCGGATTGGCAGCCGAGATGGGGAAGGTAAGATAGTTTGAGACTCCGTGGCTTTGTGGTAGATTTTCCCAATCAGAGCTGGAGAGCGCAATTCTTGCTACACGAGTTTTTCCACCACGGTTTAGATCGTGAAAGCGTCAGGAGAATCCCATGAAAATCCAAGATGTCCCGTTTTGCACAATTGACTGGAGCACTATCGCGCCCACTGAACACGCAGGCGAAACCGGAATAGCCTACTGGCGCACTTTCGAAATGGGCAACATTCGGGTGCGTATGGTGGAATATACCGCCGGGTATTTGGCGGACCATTGGTGCAAGCGCGGTCACGTGCTGCTCGTCATGGAAGGTGAGTTGGAAACCGAGCTGAGCGACGGCAGGAAATTTTTATTGAAACCCGGAATGAGTTACCAGGTTGCTGATGATACCCACCCGCATCGTTCAAACACAAAGACTGGCGTAAAGCTGTTCATTGTGGATTGAACAGTGCGTTACAGACGGATTGGATTCGCGCAATCAGGCCACGCAAGGCGGGCTGCCTCCCGAAGACTTCCAAAGAACATCCATTGTCGAAAGAAGATTTATAAAGTATATTCGGGTTATGGCAACCATTGACTTCGAAGCTGATGTGCTGAAATGGCGCGAGGAACGCGCTGAACGCCTGCGGACCAGCGAAAAGAGCTGGTTGGGTCTGGCGGGTTTGTTCTGGCTAAAAGAAGGAAACAACACTTTTGGCAGTGACCCTGGCTGCAACTTTGTTCTACCGCCAACCGCCCCTCAGAAAGCAGGTGTATTTACTTTCAAAAACGGCCTGGTTACGATTAAATCCGATCTAAATGTACAGATCACCTGCAATGATGGCGAGTTGCCGCGCCGCGCGCTGCGCGACGATCAACAAGACGAACCAGATTACCTCCAACTCACTAACTTGATTATGGTGGTGATCAAGCGTGGTAACAGTACGTTGATTCGTTTGTGGGATATCGACCATCCAATGCGCAAGACATTTTCTGGATTGAACTTTTTCCCGTATAAACCTGAATATCGTCTTGTTGCGAAATATTCTGGCTACGCACCATTTAAATTGGTCAAACAGGAAGATATCATCGGCGAAATCCACGATGCCAAGATGATCGGTTCGGTCAATTTTGAGTGGGAAGGCAAGCCATACAGCCTGGACGCGGAGGATGGAGGCGAGGGTCTCTTTATTGCCTTCAAAGATCAGACCAATGCGAAGGCCACGTATGCGGGCGGTCGCTATCTGCTGACCGAAAAACCACAAGACGGACACGTTGTTCTTGATTTCAACAAAGCCTACAATATGCCCTGCGCTTATACCCTGTATGCTACCTGCACGCTCGCAACCCCGGAAAATCGCCTGTCAATTACAATCGAAGCGGGCGAAAAAAAATACCAGGATCACCACTAACCGGTATCGGTCTTGTAAAAGCGCAGGAGACTTCCTTATCTGGATCTCCTGCGCTTTTTTTATTTCAGCTTGAGCCGAGAGCTAAAACTCGAAAATTTCGCATTTCCCTTTGCCCTTCCCTTTGCCCTTCACGTCTAGACATTTAGTTTTATAATCGAGCCTCATGCAAAGATCATTCCCAAGCGCCGAACTGCTCGACGGCACACTGTCCGAATATGATGCAAAAACCCTGCTGACCTGGCTGGGGTTTCGTGATTGGCAAGCCGCCCTGCGCAACCTGAAGCACATTGCTGCCCGGGACGCTGGCGCGCGCCCCTTGCTTGAGTCGATCCTGCCCCATCTCTTCACCACCCTGTCGGAATGCGCCGACCCCGACCAGTCACTGGTCAATTTCGAGCGTTTTGCCAGCAGCGCACACGCGGGGGAGATTTTCTACAAGCTCAAGGAGAACCCGCGGGCGCTTGAAATCCTGGTGACGGTTTTTGCGGGCAGCCAATTCCTGACGGAAATCCTCGTCCGATACCCGCGCCACCTGGATGTGTTGACCAACCGTGAGCAACTGGCTCACCAGAAAAGCGCCCAGGATTTTTTCGAAGAAGCCGTCCGCTGGATGGGCAATCCCGAACCGGCTGAGCAGCTCAACGACCTGCGGCGCTACCAGCGCGGCGAACTCCTGCGGATTGGCGCCAGTGACCTGCTCGATCTTTATGACCTGCCCGCCGTCACCGCGCAGCTTTCCAACCTGGCGGAGGGGTTGACCCGCGCCTGCCTGGGGTATGCCAGCGCGCGCAGCGCTACCGGCCCGGCAGGTTTCGTTGTGCTTGCCATGGGCAAACTCGGCGGTACCGAGCTGAACTACAGTTCGGATATCGACCTGCTTTTCTTGTGCGCCAATAACGGCACCGATTACCTGCACCTCGGCCAACAGTTGATCGAGGCGCTCGGGAGCATGACCGCAGAAGGCTTTTTGTACCGCGTCGATCTGCGCCTGCGCCCCTGGGGACGCGACGGTGCGCTGGTCAACACCGCCGAGAGTTACCTGGGATACCTGAACAAAAATGCCCGCCTGTGGGAAAAACAATCCCTGCTCAAAGCGCGCGCCATCGCCGGGGACCTGGCGTTGGGCGAAGACTTCTTGAAACAGGTTGAGCCGCTGATCTACGGGGAAAACCCCGAAACCCTGCGCACCAGCGTCCTTGCCATGAAACAGCGCACAGAGGAAACCCTGCGCGCGAAGGGCCGGGGCTGGGGCGAAGTCAAGCTGGGCGAAGGCTCGATCCGCGATGTGGAATTTGTCGTGCAGTATTTACAACTCGCGCATGGCGGCGAAAATCCTAAATTACGGAAAAAATCCACCCTGCAAACCTTGAGGCGGTTATCGAAATACCGCTTGCTGATGGTGCAAGAGGCGCGCATCCTGACCGACGGTTACATCTTCCTGCGGACCATCGAACATTTCCTGCAGATGATGCACTACCACCAGACCTACACCCTGCCGAGCGCCCCTGCCGCCATCAACCTGTTGGCCCGCCGCCTGGGTTTTCACTCCCGCGAAGAGTTCCTGGAACGTTACCAGCAGCACAGCCAGGCTATTCGGGAGGTTTACACCAAATATATTATGGATATCCTGCCAGCCCCCGAGGTGGAATCCGCAAAACCGGCTTTTAATCACACCCGCGAGCACGTGGCGCGCATGGACACCTCCTACGCCGCCGCCTTTTCTGCTGCCGAAATCAGCCGCCACGCTACCCTGGCCGAAAACCTGAGCGAGCAGCAATTGGTTTACGTGGACGCAGATCCGCTCGAAAGCGGACGCTGGAAAGTAACAGTGGTGGCTTACGATTACCTCGGCGAGCTTTCACTGATCTGTGGACTGATGTTCGTCTATGGGCTTGATATCCAGGCCGGGGAGATTTTCACCTACGAAACGGCGGAAAAAACCCCGGCTGAGTCTGACTTGACGCCAACTAGTTATTCGTCACGCCAGCGCCAAGGGAAACGGGGAAAAACCGGAACGTCAGAGTCACCCCCATCCGCCCCGGAACGACGCAAAATTGTGGATGTCTTCACAGTTCAATCGGTGCGCCCTGAAACTCCAGAAGGCGACTTTTGGGGCAATTATGCCAATGACCTCCACGAACTGCTCAGAATGATGCACACCGGGCAGCGCCGTGAGGCACGCAGCAAACTCGCCACACGCGTGGGCGAGGTCTTTGCCGGGATGGAAAGCTCTGAGACACCGCTCTATCCGATCGAAATCACGATCGACAACGACCTGTCAGAGCGGTACACCGTTTTACGAATCGAAACCATCGATACCGTGGGATTTCTGTACGAATTTACCAATGCGCTCTCGCTGACGCACACCTACATTGCGCGCATGGTCGTGCAGTCGAGCGGCCGGCGCGTGGATGACCTGCTCTACGTGAATGATGAGGCCGGGAAAAAGATCACATCACCTGAAAAACAGCGCGAATTACGCACCGCGGCAGTGCTGATCAAGCACTTCACCCACCTGCTGCCGCGCTCCCCTAACCCAGCGACAGCACTGCTGCATTTTCGCGAATTCCTGGCGCAATTGTTTGCAAGACCAGGCTGGCCCGACGAACTGGCCAGCCTCGAACGTCCCGAAGTGATGGATAACCTGGCCCGACTGCTGGGCGTGAGCGACTTCCTCTGGGACGATTTCATGCGCATGCAATACGCCAACCTTTTCCCGGTATTCAGCGATACCCAGGCGCTCGGAAGCGCTAAAAACCGCACCATGCTCCAGTTGGAATTGGAAGATGTGCTGGCAATCGTCCACCTTGGCCCACAGCCAACCCGCGGCGAGGCGCTCTGGCGCAAAGCGCTGAACGATTTCAAAGACCGCGAGATGTTCCGGATCGACATGCGCCATATCCTGGGGCATACCCGGGAATTTTGGGATTTTTCAGAAGAACTGACTGACCTGACCGAAGTGGTGGTCAATGCCGCCTACCATCTCACCGGCGAGGACTTGCGCGCGATCCACGGCACACCGAGGCTGCCGGAGGGTTCCCTGGCGCAAATGACGGTCCTGGCACTGGGCAAATGCGGCGGGCGCGAACTGGGATTTGCGTCTGACATCGAATTGATGTTTGTCTACAGCGGCGAAGGCCAGACAGACGGCCAACGCCCAATCGCCGCTTCGGTTTTTTACGAGAAAGTTGTCCAAAACTTCTTGAAGGCGATCCGCGCCCGGCAGGAAGGCATTTACCAGGTGGATTTGCAGTTGCGCCCCTACGGCAAATCAGGCAGCCTGGCCGTTTCGCTGGATTCCTTCAGGCGCTATTATGCGCTTAACGGCCCGGCCTGGGCCTATGAACGGCAAGCGCTGGTCAAAATGCGCCCGGTTGCCGGGGATGAGAATTTAGGGGATTTGCTCTGCTCACTGCGCGATGAATTTACCTACACCGGCGCGCCATTCGATGTGACCGCCATGCGCGCCATGCGCGAGCGCCAGGTACGGCACCTGGTGACTGCCGGTAAGTTCAACGCCAAATACAGCCCCGGCGGGCTGGTAGACATCGAATACCTGATCCAGGGCTTGCAAATCACCCACGGCGCGGCAAACCCAGCCCTGCGGCAGACCAACATCCGCAAAGCCATGACTGCCTTGAGCGAGGCGGGCATCCTGAATGACGAGGATTACGCCAGGCTGCATAAGGCGCACACCTTCCTGCGCTGGCTGATCGACTCTATGCGCGTAGTACGCGGAAATTCCAAAGATGTCACCATCCCACCCTATGGCAGCGAGGAGTTCGCCTTCCTGGCGCGGCGTTTACGCTATGGCAGCGACATCGACCGCCTGCGCGACGAGCAATTGCAGTACCAGTCGGAGATTGTCGAAATCAATCGGCGGCTGCTGAAGTAACATGGAATACGCTGGTTGATTAGGGTGGCGCTCTCCTACCCGCACACTTGCACCTGACGCAAGTGCTGGTGTCGAAACCAGTGATTCCGGGTCTCGATACGCCGCAAAATTGGCGGCTACTCGACCCTCGGATTTTTAGGGCAATTCACGAAAATTCGATGCAAAAACAAAACCAAAGTTGTCCCGTAACCAATTCAGGATACGGGACAACTTTTTTGGTGACATACTTCACTTATCATCAGCCAGCCCGGCATGATACAGTGGGAACAGACTTCAAAAAAGGAGAGCGCATGTTCAATTCATTCGATGAAGCACACCAGTATGTTCAAGAACACGGCATCGAAATGGTGGATGTCAAGTTTGCGGATCTGTGGGGCCGCTGGCACCACCTGACAGTCCCTTCCAGCCAGTTCACACCTGATTTGATGGAAAAAGGCATCGGCTTCGACGGTTCATCTGTCGGGCTGAAAAGCGTCAAATCCGGCGACATGGTGCTTGTCCCTGACCTGAGCACCGGTTTCATTGATCCATTCTGGGAAGTCCCCACCTTGAGCTTCATCTCGGCCACGCTGGAAGCCGATACGCACGCCATTTTCGCCAACGACCCGCGCAATATCGCCAAACGCGCCGAAGAGTATATGAAAAAAACCGGCATCGCCGACGAAAGCCGCTGGGGGCCGGAGTACGAGTTCTATATTTTCGATAGTGTCAGCTATGAATATGGCATCAACCGGGCCAGCTACACCCTCGAAAGCGCCGAAGCCGATTGGAACAGCGCCAAGGGCGGGCACGGTCACTACATCCCCTTGCACGGTGGTTATCATGCCATCCCGCCCAAAGATCAGCTCTACAACCTGCGCGCCGAAATGAGCATGATCCTGGAACACATGAGCATCCCGGTCAAATATCATCATCACGAAGTCGGCGGGCCGGGTCAGTGTGAAATCGAAACCCCGATGATGGGCCTGCTCCAGGCTGCCGATGCGACCATGATTATCAAGTACGTCACGAAGATGTCGGCCCACAAACGCGGTCAGACTGCCACCTTCATGCCCAAACCACTCTATGGCGAAGCTGGCAGCGGGATGCACTTTCACCAGCATCTTTTCAAAGCGAATGCAAACATTTTTTACGACCCGCAAGGGTATGGCACCCTCAGCCAGGCAGCGCTGTACTATATCGGCGGCCTGCTGGCGCATGGCCCGGCCATCCTGGCCTTCACCAACCCCTCAACCAACTCCTACCGGCGGCTGGTTCCCGGTTTCGAGGCCCCGGTCAACGCCTTTTTCTCACTTGGCAACCGCTCGGCAGCCATCCGCATCCCCAAATACGCCAACCAACCTGATACCGCACGCTTCGAATTCCGCCCCCCAGACGCCACCTGCAACATCTACCTGGCCCTGGCCGCCCAATTGATGGCCGGGCTGGACGGGATCAAGAACCAAATCGACCCGACCGCCGCCGGTTTCGGACCTTTCGATCAGAATGTCTTGGACATGAGCGATGAACAGCGCGCAAAAATCAAAAGCCTGCCCAACTCACTTGACGAAGCCTTGGAGGCGCTTGAAACCGACCACGACTTCCTGACCGCAGGCGGTGTTTTCGCCAGCGAAATGATCGCGCAATGGATTGATTTCAAGCGCAAACATGAAGCCCTCGAAATCCGCAACCGTCCGCATCCCTACGAAATGAGTCTGTACTTCGACGCCTAGCGCGCCCGCCTGCAACCAGACCTCCGAGTTTTTCAAAAACGCGGAGGTCTGGTTAGTCTATTTATCCTGCTACACCTTAAACGGATTAAAATTCGTCTCACGGTCGTAGAAATCCTCGTTCTCGACCTGCTTCAACCGGTTGACCAGCAGGTATGTCAGCGGCGTCATCAGCGCCTCGACGCCAACCTTGAACAGGTAGTTGGTGATCGTCAGGGTCAGGAACAGACTCCAGGGGAAGACGCCAAAAGCTGAGGCTGCCATCACAAAGACCACCGTGTCGACCAATTCCCCGGCGATGGTGCTGCCAATCGTGCGCATCCACAGGTGGCGGCCCTTTGTCAGCACTTTCATTTTCGCCAGGATGAACGAGTTGGTAAACTCCCCGCTCCAGTAACCGGCCAGGGAACCCAGCACAATCCCGCCGCTCGACATGCCACCCAAAACGGCGAGATACGCCGCATCCCCGGCATAAGACTGCCAGGTGGCCTCGCCCGGCAGGAGGCTGATCAGCCAAAAGACACCGGACGAAAGCACCAGGCAGGCGAAACCCGTCCAAATCACCTTGCGCGAGCGCTGGTAGCCATAAACTTCGGTCAGGATGTCACCAAAGATGTAGCTGAGTGGGAAAAGCAGCGTCCCGGCATCAAAAGCCAGTTGCACGCCGAAAATCTTTAGTCCCAGGTCAATGATTTTCGCGGACGAGGCGATATTCGAGACCACCAGCACCGTCACGAAGACCGCCATGAGGATCTCAAAAAAACGATAACGCTTTTCCTGATTCACTTGTTAAACTCCTTTGTTTTGATTAATACCGGAATAAAATTTTCCGATACAAGCGGGAACTGCGACCGCTGGATTCACTGATCAGCTATCAGTAGTCAGTTTTCTGGGAGAGCCACTGATAACTGGCTACTGGCTACTGGCCTTCTCCATCAGCCTACAAAACGAGCATTTGCCTTCATACTGGGTCGGCTGTCCGCAGGTGGGACAATTGAAGAGTGGAGGCGTGATCGGCGTGACATCCTCGGCAAACAGGCCATGCTTGCGCGCCTCCAGGAAATTAAGATAAAACATCAGCTTCGCGCCGGGGCGTTCATTCTCCAGGCGATTGAGTAATTCCTTGTAAGAAATCGAAGTCGAGCCGAAGGAAAACGGGCACTCTTCATAAATATATTCGATCCCCCGCAGCATGGCATAAGCCGCCATTTCTTTCTCGTAGAAGCGGCAGAGCGGTTTAACCTTGCGCGCCAGTCCGTCGTGTTCGGGCAGGACCGGCCCCTGGCGCAAAAGGTATTCTTTCGACCAGGCCAGCGTATTCCCGAACAGGACCGCCGCTTCATCGTCGAGGTTGTGGCCGGTCGCCAGGACGCTGTAACCCAGGTCGCGAGCCAGGCGGTTCATCTCGTGGCGCTTGACCATCCCGCAGACCGAGCAGGGGCGCCCCTGTCCGCGATGCGACAGGTCAGCCAACACGGGAATGCTATTTCCGTATTCTTTCTCGACGTCGACCACGTGGAGTTTCAGTCCGCGCTCGGAGGCGAATTTTTCCGTCAGGCGGCGGGACTCATCCGAATAACCAATTCCCCGGCCCTCTGCAAGGGGGGCGTCGATCCCCAGGCCGATGTACATCCCATCGACGTTATAGCCCAGCCGCTGCAGGATGTCCCAGAGCGAAAGGGAATCCTTGCCCCCGGAGACCGCCACCAGCACTTTTTCATCCGGACCAAACATCCAGTATTTTTTGATAAACCGGGCCGTTTGCTCGGGAATCCACGCCAAATAGTGTTTCTTGCAGAGCGCCAATTTGTGCTGGCGCATGTTGACGACCGCTTTTTCACCGCAGGTTTTACATTTCATCGTCAGCCGCCCGAAATGACTGCGATTAACTTGATGACCGCGCCATCTTTCAGGATTTCATCTTCGAGGATCATTTCACCGTTGCAGGTCGCAATGACACCTTCGGGCAAAACATCGATTTTCCTGAGCGAATCCTGCAAGGTCATCCCCGCTTTAACTTCGTATTCTTTACCACGTAAAATCAGCTTGACAGGCATTATACGGCTCCTCAAGTCGGTCATTCTACCACGAGTTCAGGCCGCCAAAACGTCAAGGAAAACAAAGCGCGGATTCCGCCAGGGATTGCAATCCCCGGCTATTCCTGCCAAAACCAGAGGCTCTTTGCAAATTCGGCGTCTTGGCGGTAAGATTGAACCATTATGATTTGATTGCCTGATCACGAGGAGAAAAACATGGAAGAAATCGAATTCACCCGGAATTATACCGATCATAGTACCAACCAGGGTTTCCAGTTTGAATTCAACTGCAACCGTTGCGGGAACGGCTACCGCTCATCCTTCCAACCCTGGGCAGTAGGGACGGTTTCAAACGCGCTGGACACCGCCTCCAGCCTGTTCGGCGGCATTTTCAGTCAGGCTGCCAACGTCGGTGAAAGTGTCCGCTCGGCGGCCTGGCAGCAGGCCAGGGACAAAGCCTTTCTCGATGCGGCGCTAAAAATCAAACCGAATTTCATCCAATGCCCAAACTGCACCAGTTGGGTCTGCCGCAAATCCTGTTGGAACGAGTCGCGCGGACTGTGCAAGAGCTGCGCCCCCGATCTGGCTGTGGCGATCTCGGCCCAGCAATCGGCCAAGGCCCAGGAACAAATCTATGCCGATGTCTCTGCTGATGCCGAAGACGCCAAAGTCATCAGCAGCGTTGGGACGGGCAAGGTCAAGGCTTCCTGCCCGCAGTGCAACGCCCCGCTGGCCGCGAATGCCAAATTCTGCCCCGAATGCGGCGCGAAGCTGCAAGAGAAGAAATTCTGCGCCGAGTGCGGCGCGGCGCTCACCCCGGGAGCGAAGTTCTGCCCCGAATGCGGGACGAAAGCCGCGGCCTAAGAGCGGTTATCGTAAAAAGCGCCGGGAGATGGAAAAATCCACCTCCCGGCTTTGATTCAAGTAATAAGTTGGTCCGGCAGTTTACCTACCGGACCAACTTATTACTTCGTCCCATTCGCCAGCAGCTGGGTGACGTGTTCCAGCATCCGTTCGCCGCGAAAACTGCCGTAGAGCACCCGCGCGGCCACTTCCTTGTCGAGTTTTTCGGGCGCGCCCAAAGACTTGGTGATTTTTTGCAGCAGGCCTTTGTCGCATTTATCGAGCAAATCTGTGGCGCGGGCGACTTCCGGCGCAAAATTGACGCGCTTATCCCAGAGTTTGACATCCGCCGGGTAAGTTTCGCTTTCCTGGTCGAAAATAAAACAATAGGTATGGAAAAGCTGGTGGGCGATCTCGGTGATATACGCCCCGGTGACATGCGGCGCGTTCTCTTCGAAATGCGCGTGAACTTTGTCTTTGAGCTGGGTCAGTGATAGCCCCCCGCCTTTTCCATATTCATGGAATTTGAAAATAATCGCCGGGCGATATTCGTTGGGCGTCATGCGGATCTTGTGTCCCGCCAGCACCTGCAAATACTGCTCCAAAAGCGACTCGGGCGAGGGGGCCGCCTCGGGCACCAACTGCGCTTCGAGCTGGTCGCCGCTGGTGCGCAGAGCGATCATCTCCTGCTGGGCCTGGAGAAAATCCTTGAAGCTCGAGAAATTGTAGTTGCGCTCACTGAAGGCCGGGTTCAGCCGCAGCATCGACTTTTTCAATTCGGAAGCGGGCATCCACTCGGCTTCCCAGGTTTCCAGCACACGGCGCAGGAGCATCCGCGCTTCGGTGATATCGAAAGACGGAGCGGGCGGCGCCTCGGGTGCGCCCTTCTTGGCCGGGCGCGGAGGCGGGGGTGCAGCCGCGATCAGTTTGTCGTAAAAAATGAATTCGTCACAGGCATTCACCAGGTACTCGGCGCTCGTCCCGCTCACGCCCACGCCAATCACAAAAATCCCCTCGCCGCGCAGGCGATGGACAAGTTCGGTAAAATCCCCATCCCCGGAGACCAGCAGCACATGCGTCACCTGGCTGCGAGGGTCATGCAGCATTTCGAGCGCGTCAATCACAATTCTGATATCGGCCGCGTTTTTGCCGCGCTTGCTCGAAACATGCACCAGGTCGATCCCCAGGCCGAGCAAATCACGCTGCGCACCCGATTGGGCAGCCCAATCGGCATACGCACGGCGCAACACCGTCCGGCCAACGTGGCTGGCTTCCTCAAGGATCTTTTTCCACTCGACATCCACATCCTTGCCGAGGGTATCTGTGACGCTGATTTCGATGTTATCATAGTCAATGAAGACGGCTACCTGGGCATTATCGTTGCTCATTGCCCCTCCTGAAAATAGAATGGTTGAAGTATATAATACTTGCCGAATACTGACAACTACGCCTTTTTGACACTACTCCTTTTTGCCACTTCAAAAGTTGTTCTTCACCGCAGAGAACGCCGCGCGCTCCGCGGTAAAAGGTCCTGAAATGAAACACAACCAGGAAATCGGAAAATGGGGCGAACAAGCCGCCGCTGATTATCTCAGCCAGCGGGGGTACCAGATTTTGGACAAAAACGCCCGGACTCCCTTCGGTGAAATTGACCTGGTTGCCCGGCTGGAGACGGTCACCATTTTCGTGGAAGTCAAAGCGCGGACGACCCGCAGCTTTGGCCTGCCAGAAGCAGCCATTACGCCCCGCAAGCTGGCCCACATGCTGGCCTGCGCCGGGCACTACGCCGCCGAGCATGAAATCGACCACTGGCAGTTGGATGTGCTGGCGGTGGAGGGCCGCCCTGGCCTGGTGCCGAGCATCGAGCACTTTGAGAATATCTCAGCTTAACATAATCACCATGCGATGAAAGCATCCCTCACCCAAGCCACCAACCGAAAAACCCAAATCGCTTTCCTGCTGGTATTTTTACTGGCGGTCTCGCTGCGTTTATCGCTCGCGCTGGTCAATCGCGAAGCCTACGACGACCACATGCCCGTCATCGAGTTGATGCTTAATTCTGACAGACTGCCCTTGAAAGAGGACTGCCAGGAATGTTTCCAACCGAAGCTGTACTATTTTGTAGTGGCCAGCCTGCTCAAGAGTCTGTCCATCGCCGATCCTGAAGCGGCCATCGTTACCGCCCAACTGGTCAATGTCCTAGCAAGCGCCATTGCACTCTGGGTTATCTGGCTGCTTCTTCGCCAGGTGACCGCCATCGCTGATACGCCAAAACTGCTCGCCTTTGGCCTGGTTGCGCTCAACCCAAATCTGGTCGCCATTAACGTCATGGCAACGAATGACACTTTCGTGATTTCACTCTCAACGATCGCTTTTTTTTACGCCTATCAATTCATCAAGAATAGGAAAAGCCTCAACCTTACCCTGACCATTGTTTTCTCTGTCCTGACTGTCCTATCGAAAACGAACGGGATTATTACGCCGATTGCAATTGCCACTACCCTGTTCCTGGAATCAATCGCGCATAGGAATTTTTTGTTCTCTTGGGGCAAAGGGACCCTGTTTTATCTCAGCACTTATATAATCTCGGTTTTCGCGCTCATTGTCCTCAATCCCCTGGGACAGTATCTCCAAAACTACCAACTATATGGCTCCCCCTTGGCCCTGAACATGGACCCGCAGCCCTGGCCCTATTTTTTCGAGAAAACGAAAACGGCCCGGCCCGGAATTACCTCCATCCAGGATGGCTTCCTGACCTTCAAGTACATCGACCTGCTCAGCGACCCGCAAATTAATTTGGAAAACAAAGATTACCCGGCCCACCGCACCTCCTATTGGACGATGCTATACGGGCGCGCCAATTTCATCCAGCACACCCCCTGGCCGCCCTCCTGGATCACGCATGATCGGAATATCCGCTGGCTGGGCCGAATCATGTATAGCTTGGCTTTATTACCAACAACTTTGCTCATAGTTGGCGCTGGCCTGGAAGCCACCCGATTACTGCGCTCTTTTTTGGACACCCAATCCTTGGCAGCAATACCCTTCGGCGCTGGCTTGTTCCTGATCTCGTTCCTAGGCGCACTCGGGTTTGGAATTGCGTATGCGCTTCGATATAGGATTTTTACAGTGCTGAAGGCTATTTTTATTTACCCTGCGCTTCCATCCTTTGCGATCCTGTTTGTCGTGGGCCTCCAGAGTGTTTCGCTGCAGATCAATAAGAAAACACCCCGGCTGATGCGTTTACTCAACGCCTCCATGTTCCTGTTGCTGGGCTTTTACACCTTGGATATAATTTTATTGTTCACTCAACTGGCATTCCCAAAATGAAACTACCCTTGATCGTGATTGTTGGCCCGACGGCAGTTGGTAAAACGGAACTGGCCCTGCAACTGGCAGAACGCTTAAACGGCGAGATCGTTTCAGCCGATTCGCGCCTGTTCTATCGCGGCATGGACATCGGCACCGCCAAACCCTCTGCCGCAGAATTGGCGCGGGTGCCGCATCACCTGATCGACGTAGCCAACCCCAACGAAACCTGGTCGCTGGCGGTTTTCCAACAAAAAGCATGCGAGGCGATCGACGACATTCACCAAAGGGGAAAATTGCCATTTTTGGTAGGCGGAACCGGCCAATACATTCGCGCCGTGACCCAGGGCTGGACCCCTCCCGAAGTGCAGCCCGACGAGGGCTTGCGTGCTATCCTTGAAAAACTAAAAAACGAAAGAGGAGATACAGGAATATACTGGCTACACGATAAACTTAAGCTGCTTGATCCCATTTCCGCCGAAAAAATTGACGCGCGCAACGTCCGCCGCACGATTCGCGCGCTGGAGGTGATTTTCACCACCGGTCAGCCATTTTCAGCCCAAAGGGGCCTGTCAGACTCTCCATACCGGCTGATCAGCCTCGGGCTGAAACGTCCGCGCCCGGAGCTGTATGCCAGGGTCGATAAACGGATCGAGTCGATGTTTGCAAACGGCTTGTTAAACGAAGTCCAAAAGCTGCTTGACGCTGGCTGCTCCCCCACCCTGCCAAGCCTGTCGGCCATCGGCTATCGCGAAGCGGTGGCAGTGGTGCAGGGCCGCATGACCCTGGATGAGGCCAAAACGCAGATGAAACGGATTACACGTATCTTCGTCCGCCGACAGGCGAACTGGTTCAAAGAGGAAGATGAGCAAATCAACTGGTTCGAGGTCCGAGAAGGGATCGTGGACAAGCTAGAAAGTTATCTGCAAGAAAAACTGGGGTAAAAAATGAGAACGATTGAAGAAACCGATTGGAAATACCTGGCAAAATTGAAGCCAATCCTCCTGGAGCGGCTTTGTAATCGTATTCTGGACCAGATTCAGTCAGTCTGCCGACCCGAAAAACGTTCGGCAGACGCGCACGAGCAATATTTGCGCGTTTTCAAACTGGTGACAGACCAGGACAGAATCGTTGCAGATTGTTTTGACGGTTGGAGCCGCAGCCGGGCTTTCGAGAGAATCGCTTTTCTGACCCGGCACAAGGTGCTGATCACCGAGGAACAGCAAGGCTTCTCAGACGAAACCCGGTCAGTCGTGCGCCTGCTGGCTGGCCTGTAAGACTTGCGCGGAGGAGAAGATGAACTTCCAAAAAACCATTTGCTTGATGACTGCCCTGCTTGTCCTGCCGATTCTGGCCTGCATCAGCCTTTCGGCCCCATTCGCCAGCCCGAGCCAGGAAACCCGAACACCAGCAGCCCCAGCTGCCTTCACCGAAACCGCTTCTGTTGCCGCCCCAACCCAAGCCCCAAGCGCTACAACTGCGTCTGTCCCACAGGTTACGCCGCAAAACCAGTCCCTGCCCCCAACCGCCACACTTTTCCCGGAGCAGCAACTCGAGACAGTTACAGACGAAACGGGCGCCATCGAAGCCAGCCTCCCAACCACCTGGACAGAGCGGCGCACGGAAGCCTGGGTCGACAGCAAAGGCAAGGAAGTTGGCACGACCCTCATCGCCGCGATGGATCTCGAAGGCTTCCTGAAATTTCAGGCCGAGGGCGTCTCAATTTCCGTCTCCCGCCGCCTGCCCATTGGGTATGTCCAGCTTTTGGAAAACGAGTACAAGGTCTATAGCCAGGATTGCGATGATTCTTACAAAACCCGCTGGAAACTGGAAGACCCGGTCTACAACGGGATGTATTTTGTCTTTGGAGAGTGCGCCGGAACCGAGTACACCTGGCTTTCCCTGTTTACTGCGGTCAGCAAAAAGGAGCCGGGTAAATACATCGTGCGCGTTGTGGCCTACGACATGATTCCAATCTACGGCGAAGACTTCAGAATCATGGTCATGAAGTTCAAAGTTAACCCGGAAAAGCTTCCCTGAGAGAAACTGCGTGCGCCGCCGTCTGATTTGTGAAATTCTTCCCGGAATTGACTTTTATTTTATTTTCCCTATACTTTTAAGAAACCTGCTTGTTGTGGCGAATTCATCCTGCAGTTCGCTTGCGGGATGAATTTACTTCCTCGCGGTCGCAAATTGCTTTTCCCCCAAGCGCGAGGGCGCAGTTCGTGACCGGCGGTATTATTTCTATTCAGCATTTACAGGCGGAGGATGAGAAAAAATGGAAGGACATCCATGGCTTTCACACTACGATCAAGGCGTTCCTCAGAGTATCGAGTACCCAAAGGAACCGCTGTTCTTTTTTTTAGAGGAGGCTGCCCATAAATATCCCAACCAACCTTGCACAATCTTCAAAGGCGCAAAAATCACCTATAAAGAGATGGATGAAATCACAGACCAGGTCGCTGCAGCGCTGGCCTCTCTGGGGGTAAAAAAAGGCGACCGGGTGGGGATTTTCATGCCCAACACCCCGCAATTTGTGATGGCTTATTTCGGCATCTTGAAAGCCGGAGGCGTGGTCGTTTCGACCAATCCGCTCTATACCCCAACCGAAATCGAGTACCAGGTCAACGACTCGGGCGTCGAGATTATGTTCGTGATGTCGAACTTCTATCAAACCATGAAGGCCGCCCAGCCCAAGACCAAACTTAAAACCCTGATTGTGACAAACATCAAAGAGACCCTGCCGCCCATCTTGAGCATTTTATTTACACTGGCCAAGGAGAAAAAAGGCGGTTTCCGCATCGAAGGAGGCTTGAAAGCTGGTGATCTTTGGATGAAGGATTTGGTCGCCAAATTTTCGCCCTCTGACCGTCCCAAGCTCGAAATTGGCCCGGATGATACGGCCTTATTCCAGTATTCCGGCGGTACAACCGGGGTTTCAAAGGCCGCCGTGGCGCTGCACCGCAACGTGGTCGCCAACACCCTGCAAATCAAACATTGGATGACCACGCTCAAAGACGGTGAAGAAATTGTCTTGATGGCCATCCCGCTGTTCCACGTCTATGGCATGGTGGCAGGGATGAATTTCGCAATGGCCGGCGGCGCATCGATGGTGATGGTTCCCAACCCGAGGGATATCCCTGATGTGCTGGGAAGTATCGATAAATACCGCCCGACGGTTTTCCCCGGCGTCCCGACCCTTTACAATGCCATCAACAATCGCCCAGAAGTTGCCGCCGGAAAATATCGCCTGCGCTCGATCAAAGCCTGCATCTCCGGCTCCGCCCCGCTGATGCGCGAGACAAAAGAAAAGTTCGAGGCGCTGACAGGCGGAGTGGTATTTGAGGGCTACGGATTGTCTGAAGCGCCCACCGCGACCCACTGCAATCCCCTGCTCGGACAGAACAAGACCGGCTCGATCGGCATGCCGCTCTCAAATGTGGAGTGCAAAATCATCAGCCTGGATGACGGCATCACCGAATTGGCCGTCGGCGAAATAGGCGAGCTGGTCGTCCGCGGACCACAGGTGATGAAAGGCTATCACAATATGCCCACCGAGACGGCCAACACCCTGCGCGACCTGGGTGATGGCGGCGGGACCTGGCTATATACCGGCGATATCGCCCGCATGGACGAGGATGGGTATTTCTACATCGTTGACCGCAAAAAGGAATTGATCAAACCCGGCGGCTACCAGGTCTGGCCGCGCGAGGTGGAAGAAGTCATTATTGACCACCCGAAAGTGCTGGACGTGGGCGTGGCGGGCATCCCTGACCCGTATCGCGGCGAGACGGTCAAAGCCTGGATTGTGGTCAAACCAGGCGAGACGCTCTCCGAAGACGAAATCAAGGCCTTTTGCAAGGAAACATTGGCCGCCTTCAAAGTGCCCACCCATATCGAATTCCGCAGCGAATTGCCCAAGACCACCGTCGGCAAGATTTTGCGGCGCGAGTTGGTCAGGCAGCACAAAGAAGGCGAGAAATGAAGTAAACTAGTAGACAAGGAAACAGGTAAAAAAACAGGCCCCTCGAATTATTCTCAAGAGGCCTGTTTTTAATTGTCTGTTTGTTTCCCTGGTTACATGCCCACCGTCTGAGGGGTACCGCTTTTCTTCGGGAAAGGCGGAGGAAAGACTTTTTCAAATTCTTCGCGGGTAATGGTTTCCTTCTCCAGGAGCAGATTGGCAACATCATCCAATTCTTTGCGATACTTCTTCAGCGTGGATTGCGCCTGTTTGTAGGCTTCATCAACCAGCTTGCGGACTTCGCTGTCGATCATCTGGGCCACCGCTTCAGAGTAATCGCGCTGTTCAGAGATTTCCCGCCCCAGGAAAATCAACTCTTCCTTTTGACCGTAGGTCATGTTCCCCAGTGTTTCGCTCATCCCAAGGCGGGTAACCATGGTGCGGGCAATTTTGGTAACCTGCTCGATATCATTGGAAGCGCCGGAGGTAATATCGTCGAAGACTTCCGCTTCGGCGGCGCGCCCACCCAATGCATAGGCCAGGGTGGCCAGGAATTTCTTGCGCGACATCAACAAGCGATCTTCTTCGGGGCGGAACCAGGTCACGCCGCCAGCTTGTCCACGGCCAACGATGGTTACTTTTTGGACGGGATCGGCTTCGACAATCGCATTCGCGACCACCGCATGACCGGCCTCGTGGTAAGCAATGATGCGTTTTTCTTCGGCGCTGATCAGGCGGGACTTGCGCTCCGGACCCATCACAACGCGCTCGATCGCCTCTTCCATTTCCGACTGGCCAACGCTTTTCTTGTTGCGACGGGCAGCCAGGATGGCGGCTTCGTTGACCAGGTTCTCCAGGTCAGCGCCGACAAATCCGGGGGTTCCGCGCGCCACCGAACCCAAGTCAACCTCGGGCTCGAGTGGCTTGCCCTTGACATGCACCTTCAGGATGGCTTCACGGCCCTTCACATCGGGGCGATCAAGCGTCACGCGACGGTCAAAACGGCCGGGCCGCATCAGGGCAGGATCAAGGATGTCGGGGCGGTTGGTGGCAGCCATGACGATGACATTCGTGTCGGTATCAAACCCATCCATTTCGACCAACATCTGGTTCAAGGTCTGCTCACGCTCGTCGTGCGAACCGCCCAGGCCTGCGCCGCGCTGACGCCCAACCGCGTCGATTTCATCGACAAAAATGATACAGGGCGAGTGGCGCTTGGCCTGGTCAAACAGGTCGCGCACGCGGCTGGCGCCCACGCCGACAAACATTTCCACAAATTCGGACCCGGAAATCGAGAAGAAGGGCACACCCGCTTCACCAGAAACGGCTTTGGCTAATAGCGTTTTTCCGGTGCCGGGAGGCCCAACGACCAGGACACCTTTGGGGATGCGCGCACCCAACTGGATAAATTTCTGCGGTTCACGCAGGAATTCGACGACTTCCTTGAGCTCTTCCTTGGATTCTTCCACCCCGGCCACATCATCAAACGTAACAGTGGGGTGTTCGCCGCTGAACATGCGCGCGCGCGACTTTCCAAACGACATGGCCTGATTGTTCGAACCCTGCGCCTGGCGAAAAATCCACCAAAACAGAACCAACATCAGGACGAATGGCAGCACATAGCCCACAACGCTCAAAACCGAGAGCCAGGAGCTTGGTGGCCGGATCTCCACTTTTACCTTTTCGGGAGACAGTTGCCCGGCAGAAACGCCCAATTGAAGCAGCTGCTCCACAAGCGAGACGCCATCTTCCTTCTGGGCTGTCTTTTCGACATCGCCCTGAGCGCCACCCGGATAAATCACACGCAGTCTGTTATCGGATTCTGCTACAATCCGCTTCACTTTTCCCTGCTGGATATCTGCGGCAACCTGGTTGATGGTTAAAGTTTCTTCTACACTGGGCTGCTGTCGCACCTGGAAAAACACCATCGCAATAATGGCAATGAACAGCAATGCATAGATGATCAAAGATTGGTTACGAGAATTGTTCACAAAGACCTCCTCTTCAGGTCGGTGTGATTATAAACCAACCTTCTGACCTTTTGTTTCTCTAAAGAATATTTTATATAATTCTCTAATAAAAATCTGCCAAAAACAACCAGATTTAGCTCAATCGATCAGCAGGCTCACCGGGCAATGATCTGAACCCTGAACATCCTCGTGGATGGTTACAGCTTTCACGCGCGCGGCTAGCTGCTCTGAGACAAGAAAATAATCGATGCGCCAGCCCACATTCCGCTGGCGAGCAGCCATACGATAAGTCCACCAAGTGTACTGGACACGTTCCGGATACAGGCATCGATAAATGTCTACAAAACCGTTTTCCAGGTACTTATCAACCCAGGCGCGTTCTTCAGGCAGGAAACCGGAGTTCGTTTCATTTTCTTTCGGATGGCGCAAGTCAATCGGTTTGTGGGCGGTGTTGAAATCCCCCGTGATGATGATGTTCTCGCCAGCAGCGTGCTGCGAATCGCAAATCTCTAGCAGGCGCGCATAGAAATCCAATTTGTAATCAACGCGTTCCTGTCCACGCTGTCCATTGGGAAAATAGATGTTATATAACAAGAAATCCGGGTGGCGCGTGCAAATCACCCGCCCCTCCTTATCAAACCTGGCTTCATCGAGGCCAAGGCTAATTTCGAGTGGTTCATTCCGGTAAAAAGTGGCAACTCCGCTATAGCCAAGCCGCTCAGCAGGATTCCAGATGGCGCCGTAACCGTGAAAATCTCTCTGTTCATCGGATAATTGTTGAGGGGTGGCTTTGATCTCCTGAACACAAAACACATCCGGAGACTCTGCGAGCATCCATTCTTTCAAACCTTTTCCCAGCGCGGCGCGAATGCCATTTACATTCCAGGTGGTAATTTTCATCTCGGCACCAATCCAACTCTGCAATTTTATCGGGCGCTTTGGGAGTTTTCGGGGCAAAACCTTGCGTTTTTGGACATAAGTACACCCACTTCCCCAAATATTGCCGCCCTCCCCAAAACCCCGGAGACACGGCGTGATGCCAGTTCTGTACTTGTGGTAAACTTATTTATTCTTTCCAGAGTTTAACATAGGATTCTTAATTATGAAAGAAAATAATATCCGCATCCTGTGCATTGAAGATGAAGCAGAGATGATCGAATTAATAAAGATGATTCTTGGTCGCAAAGGCTACCAAGTCAGCGGAGCGGCAGGGGGACGAGAGGGTCTCGAAAAAGTGCGTGAAGAAATGCCCGATTTGGTGTTACTCGACTTGATGATGCCCGAAATGGGTGGCTGGGAAGTTTACCAGCAAATGAAAGCCGACGAAAAGATGAAAGAAATCCCTGTCATCGTCGTCACCGCCAAGGCGCAAAGTATCGATAAAGTGTTGGGACTCTATATCGCCAAAGTGGACGACTATATCGCCAAACCTTTCAGCCCATCCGATCTACTCGACTCTGTGGAACACGTGCTCAGGAAGCCAAAAGCCTGAAGCAAAAGCCCGGGGCGGCCACAGTCGCCCCATTTTATTATTCACTATGAGCCAATCCCCCATCATTATTCGCAACCTGACCAACCCGGCTGTTGACATTATCCAGGCGCGTTGGTGTCAATCGTTTTTCTCACGCCTGCGCGGGTTCACGTTTCGTTCCAGCCTGAATAAAGATGAAGGACTGGTACTGGTCGAGGCCCGCGACAGCCGCCTGGATACATCCATCCATATGTTTTTTGTGTGGACAGACCTCGCAATCGCCTGGGTCAATTCGGATAACGAGGTTGTCGATACGGCCCTCGCCAGGGCCTGGCGACCATTCTATGCCCCGTCTCAACCCGCCCGTTATGTGATTGAATTCCACCCTGAGCGCCACGGGGAACTTCGAACCGGGGACCAGATCTCCTTTGACCATGTATAAGAAAATTTTATTTTTTTTATTAGTCCTGGTTCTACTCCTGCCAGGCAAACCTGTCAGGGCGCAAGAATCCACCCCGGCCACAGGGCCAATCTACATTATCCAGCCAGGCGACAGCCTGTCGAGCATTGCCAGCCGCTTTGGCATTCCGCTTGCAGACCTGATGGCCGCCAATAATATTGCTGACGCCAATAACATCGCCATCGGCGCACAGGTGATCATCCCGGGTTTGCAAGGTATCAGCGGAATACTGATGACCGAATACGTTGGTTACGGCGACACCTTGCACAGCCTGAGCCGCCGCAATCAAGTTTCTGAAAGCTTCCTCCGAAAACTTAACCATATCACCAGTCCTTCCGAGCTTTATGCCGGGGTTGGCCTGGTTTTGCCGCAAAAAGACGATTTCTCACCGCTCTCCCGTCGGGCTGCCTTGTCGCAAGGGGAAAGCCTGCTGGAACTGGCCGTGCGCGAGGACAGCGATCCGTGGACACTCGTGCAGACCAATGGCCTGAATGGCACCTGGGGCGCCCTGACAGGCGAGGTTCTTTATTTACCTTCAGGCAGCGCTGGAGACGCAGAACCAAACGGAATGCCGTCCGCCTTTATCAAGGTCAGTGTTGGCCCATTGCCGATGACCCAGGGCGGCACTGCCAAAATTATCATCCAGGCCCAGCCGGGTGTTACGCTTGGCGGAAATCTGGTGGATAAGCCGCTTCATTTCTTTCCACAAGAGGATGGGAGTTTCGTGGCCCTGCAAGGTGTCCACGCCTTGCTCGAACCGGGGCCTTATCCCCTTAAACTTGAAGCGACCCTGCCCGATGGTTCCAACCAATCTTATGAGCAAATGGTGATCGTCCAATCTGGGAATTATCCAATCGATGTTTTGCTGGTGGTCGACCCTGAATTAATCGACCCGACGGTCACCGCCCCCGAATTGGAGTGGCTGGCCGCCACCACCGCCCCCGCTACCCCGACCAAATACTGGCAGGGACTATTTCAGGGGCCGGGTTATTTCCCCGACTGCTTTACGTCTCGTTATGGCTACAGCCGCACTTATCAAGGAAAAGGGACGGATTTAAAAATCACTTCCTGGCATACCGGGCTGGATTTCTGCGGCGGGGTGGGAATTCCCATCGTGGCTCCCGCAGATGGCATGGTAGTTTTCGCAGGTCCGCTGACGGTGCGCGGCAATGCCACCCTGATCGATCACGGCTGGGGCGTTTACAGCGGCATCTGGCACCAGTCGGAGATCAAAGTCCAGGCCGGGCAAGCCGTCAAAAAAGGGGATATCATCGGCCTGGTAGGCGGAACCGGACGCGTAACCGGCGCCCACCTACATTGGGAGGTTTGGGTAAACGGGGTCCAGGTCAACCCAATGATTTGGCTGGAGAAAGCCTATCCATAAGATACAGAAGCAGGACAGCAGGCAAATCGTCGTTGTCCTGCTTCTGTATTTATGCTACACTAACAGCGTGAACTTGATCTGAGGAGGCTGTTTTGAGCGACATCGTCACTTCACTAAAACAAAGTGATATTTTCTACCAATTCACGCAGACTCAACTTGAACTGGTTGCAAACCTGTGCCGAGAAAAGACCTTTGATGCCGAAGAAGTCTTGTTCGAGGAAAATAATAGCAGCAAGGAATTGTACGTCGTTGTGCAAGGTGAAGTAAATATCCTGGTGAATCCAGGGATCGTCAGTACAAAAGGCAGCACTGAAAAAGTAGCCATCGCCACGATGCGCCGCGGGCAGTCGTTTGGGGAAATTGCCATGGTTGACGAAGGGCTGCGCTCTGCTACTGCCCAGGCCGGGAACAAGGGCGCCAACTTGCTGATTGTTCCACGCGACAAGTTGATCATGTTGTGTGAAACCTACCCTCAACTTGGCTATCGTTTAATGTACAACCTGGCGGCAGATCTTGCCATGAAAATCCGTAATACGGATCTGCGGGTTCGAGAAAAAATCGTCTACGGACAGCAAAAATAAAGATTCCTGACCGACACCTGAATAAAGAATTTGTTCCCAGCCAGCAGCAAATGCCAATCAGGTTTTTGCTTATGCGCAACTTTGCATCCGAATCCGGGCAATCCAAAACAAGGGGCGATAATTGCTTGACCATTTCGGAAATAACCTGTAAAATTTTTGGGTTCACTCATCTTGGTTTAATAGTTGGGAATTTCAGAAATTTGGCCAACCGCCTCGGGAGTGAATAAGCCAATCCGTTCCACATTCTGTAAGGAGGAAGAAGATGTCCAAACGTTTGTTCGTTGTTCTGTCGCTGTTGATTGTAGCCAGCATGCTGCTGGCGGCCTGCGGCACCCCCGCTCCGGCTGCGCAAAAGGAAATCAAGATTGCCATTCTGGCACCCTTGAGCGGCGCTGTGCCGACCTTCGGTGTCTCCACCCGCGATGGCGCCTTGCTCGCCATTGATGAGTGGAATGCCAAGGGCGGCGTACTTGGGATGAAAATTGTTCCCGTTGTCGCAGATAGCCAATGCGAAGCCGACCCGGCGGTGAATGCGGCCAACAAAGTCATCGATCAGGACAAAGTTGGTTACATCATCGGTGAAGTCTGCTCCAAAGCTTCCATCCCGATGTCAGAAATCGCCAACGCCAAGAAAGTCGTCCAGATCAGCCCGACTTCCACAAATGCGAACGTTACACTGAATAATGATGGCTCTGTCAAGCCCTACACCTTCCGTGCTTGCTTCATCGATCCCTTCCAGGGAACGGTAGGCGCCAAATTTGCCCTGGACAACCTGAAAGCCAAGAAGGCCTTCGTGCTCTTCGATCAGGGCAACGACTATGTGCGCGGCCTGGCCGAAGCCTTCGAAAAAGCCTTTGTTGATGGCGGCGGCGAAATTGTCGGCAAGGAAACCTATACCAGCCAGGATACTGACTTCTCTGCCATTTTGGCCAAGGTTGGTGAAGCCAAACCCGATATGGTCTACCTGCCTGACTACTACAACATCGTCAACCTGGTCACCGCCCAGGCCAAAGAAAAGGGCATCACCGCTCCCTTCGTGGGTGGCGATGGCTGGGATTCCACCGACTTGGACAAGACGGCCGCCGAGGGTGGTTACTACACCAACCACTACTCTGAACAGGATACCCGCCCGATCGTTCAGTCCTGGTTGAAGACCTATGGTGACAAGTACAAGGACAAGGATGGGAAGGCGATTGTTCCTGACGCGCTGGCCACCCTGGCTTACGACGCTGCCAACCTGATGATCGCAGCCATCGAAAAAGCCGGTGTCGATGACCCGACCAAGGTCAAAGATGCCATGGCTGCCCTCGAGTGGGAAGGCGTTTCGGGCAAAGTCACCTTCGATGCCAATCACAACCCGATCAAGGCTGCAGTCATCCTGCAGGTCAAAGACGGGAAGATCGTTTACGTGGCGACCGTTGCCCCGTAATCTGCGATAATCACCTTTCTAAGGGGGCGGCTAAATGCCGCCCCCTTTCAGCGGGCGGCATTTAGCCGCCCTCCTTTTCTCCACTTGGGAGAGCCTTATGGATCGATCAATCACCACTACCCCACGGTCATCTCTATTCCAGCGAATGATCAAAGGTCGCTGGATTGGTAATACTTTTTTGTTTGCCGTCGGTCTCCTCGCCGTGGTCGGAATTGGAACGAAAGCATTTCAATCCCCGCCCTTGTTCGTTAACCAGATCGTCAATGGCTTACAACTCGGCTTTGTTTATGCGCTGATTGCACTGGGATACACCATGGTGTACGGCATCGTCAAGCTCATCAATTTTGCTCATGGCGATGTTTTCATGGTTGGGGCGTTTATCAGCTATTACGCTATCAGCGGTTTTCAGTTGCATCTGTGGCCCCTGGCCGTTTTTCCAACAATTAACCCCGCGCTTGGATTGGTCGTTGGAACCATAACTGTCATCATGCTCTCGATGGCATCCTGCGCCCTGTTGGCCGTGACAATTGAGCGGTTTGCCTACAAGCCCCTGCGGGATGCACCTCGTATTTCCGCTCTGATCACCGCCATCGGTGTATCGTTCTTCCTGGAATATTTCGGCGCCCTGCCATTTGTCTTTACGCCGAACTTCATCACTTACAAACGCCCGTTCCCAATCGAAATCTGGTATATCCAGGATGGCATCCACCGATTGGAAGCTGGAATTGCGCCACCAGATGGCAGCATCCTGTTCTCGAATATCTTGATCATCATTGTGCTCACGTCACTGTTCTTGCTGGCGCTGTTGCAGTTCATTGTGCAGCGCACCAAGATTGGCAAAGCTATGCGAGCTGTTTCTTACGATAAACCGACTGCCAGGTTAATGGGAATCAACGTGGACAGCATCATTTCGATTACCTTTGCCATTGGCGCATCCCTGGCAGGCGCAGCCGGTATTCTCTATGCAACAGCTTACCCTCAGGTTGTCTTCTGGATGGGAATTACCCCTGGCCTGAAAGCCTTCGTAGCGGCAGTGCTGGGTGGCATTGGCAGCATCCCCGGAGCGCTGGTTGGCGCCCTGATCATGGGCCAAGCCGAGGTGTTGAGCGCCAGTTACATTTCCACACCGATGCGCGATGCGATCTCCTTTACGATCCTAATCCTGGTGCTTTTGGTTCGCCCGACTGGTATCTTTGGCGAGCCTGAGCGCGAGAAAGCCTAAGCGAGGAGGCTGACGATGAATTTCTTCAAGTCACACCGCAGCACGATCGGCTTCCTGGCTGTTGCCGTTCTGTTTATTGCCGTGGTCCAGGTGCTCCTCAGCATGGGTCTTTTGAACAATTTTTGGAATACCCTGCTCCGTTTTGGGGCCGTGATGGCAATCGTAAGTTTGGGACTGAACCTGATCTACGGATTCAATGGACAATTCTCTTTGGGCCAATGGGGCTTTTACGCAATCGGAGCCTACGCCGCAGCGGATGTTACTTATCGCTGGGACCAAATGCAAAGTGCCTCTGGCCTGGTAGTGCTGTTCCTGGTCGTTTTGCTGGTGGGCCTCAGCTTTTGGGGAATCGCCAAGCTAATCTCCCTGATGCGCGGCATGGATCCGCTTTCGGGATTCGCCCTATACCTGGTCGGCGTACTCGTCGCTGGTTATGTCGCAATAGAGCTTGGCAAAGTTCTGATCGACCCGGTTACGGCTCTATTTTCGGTCCTTCCGCCTGCCTTTGCCCTGCAATTGATCTTCTTCCTGGCAGTAATTCTGGGAGGCCTGATCGCTGCAGAGGTTAGCTATATCTTCGGGTTGCCAATCCTTACTCTGGGTTCCGATTATTTCGGCATCGCCACCCTGGGGTTCACAATTATTGTCAAAGTACTCCTGGACAACTCTGATACCCTCTTGGGTTTCACAGAGATGAAGGGGGCGCGCGGTATGGTGGGCATTCCTGGGGTCTCATCCTGGCTCTGGGTCTCGCTTTTCCTGCTAGTTACCGTGATCATCACGCGCAATTTACTGCACTCCAGCGCCGGACGCGCGCTTATCTCGGTTCGCGAGGATGAGATCGCCGCCAAAGCCATGGGGATCGACGTTGCCCAGCAAAAAGTGCTTACTTTTGTTTTGGGCAGCTTCTTTGCTGGGATCGCTGGTGGTCTCTACGCCCACATCAACGGCTTCCTGCACCCAAATACCTTCAACTTCATCAAATCCTTCGATCCGATGATCATCATTGTCTTCGGCGGCTTGGGCAGTGTGACCGGCACCGTTTTTGCGGCGTTCGCCTGGGCTTTGGTGCTGGAAGGGTTCCTGCGCTTGTGGCTGCCACAAGGCTTTGAAACCTGGCGATTCGTTGTTTATCCAGTACTTCTGTTGATCATGATGCTGCTACGTCCCAAGGGCCTTTTCGGCGGATTCGAGGTGCCTTTCTTAAAACAGGTCCTGCCACCCCTGCGAAAATCCGCAGAGTCTGACAGCAAGAGCCTCCCGCCAACCAGTGAGGTGAAGCAATGACCGCAAATACCACTCCTACTGCTCCGTTGCTAGAAATCACCGCGCTGAACAAGAAATTCGGCGGCTTGCGAGCGGTCAAAGACCTGGAAATCACCATCCAAAAAGGTGAATTGGCCGGTCTGATTGGCCCCAACGGAGCCGGAAAAACAACCGCCTTCAACTTGATTACGGGCATTTATGTTGCCACAAGCGGTTCAATCTTATTCGAAGGAACCGAACTTGTTGGACTCCCCCCCTTCGACATCACGCACCTGGGGATTGCCCGTACTTTCCAGAATATCCGCCTCTTCCCCAATCTGACAGTGCTCGACAATGTGCGGATTGCCTATCATGCCCATGCCGGGTATGGCTTGAGCGATGCAATCTTGCGTACGCCGCGTTTCTCCCAGAAAGAGAAGGAACTGACCGAACAGGCGCAAGAATTCCTGGGGGTGTTTAGCCTGCAGGATCGACAAGGTGAAATTGCCAAGAACCTGCCGTATGGTGAGCAACGCCGACTTGAAATTGCGCGCGCCTTGGCCGCTTATCCAAAACTGCTCCTGCTGGACGAACCGGCTGCCGGGATGAACTCCAAGGAAATCATCTCCCTGATGGATCTGATCCACTTCATCCGTGACAAGTTCAGCTTGACCATCCTGCTGATCGAGCATCAGATGCGGGTGGTGATGGGCGTTTGCGAGCGCATCACGGTGATGGACTTCGGCGAGGTGATTTCCCGCGGAACCCCTGAAGAAATTCAGGCCGACCCCAAGGTTGTCGAAGCCTACCTCGGCCGCGGCGCTGCTGCCCTGGCCCAAAAACTAAGCGAGAAGCGCAGCCATGTTGCTTGAAGTCAAAGACCTCAATGTTTTTTACGGCGCGATTCACGCGCTCCAAGGCATCTCCTTTAATCTCAATGAAGGAGAAATCGTCACCCTGATCGGTGCAAACGGCGCGGGGAAGTCCACCACGCTCAGCACGATCTCAGGGTTGTTGCGCGCCCGCTCGGGGGGCGTCTACCTGCGTGGTAAGGAGATCAGCCTGACCCCTGCAGAAGAGATTGTCCGGATGGGAATTTCACAGTCCCCTGAAGGCCGAAAAATCTTTGCCCCTCTGACTGTGATGGAAAACCTCGAGATGGGGGCCTTTACCCGCTCCGACAAAGCAGAAATCCAGCGCAGCCTGGAGCGCGTCTTTAAGAGTTTTCCGCGTCTAAAGGAACGACAGGGACAACTCGGCGGCACGCTTTCTGGCGGCGAACAGCAAATGCTGGCCATGGGACGCGCTTTAATGGCGCAACCTACCCTGCTCCTCCTGGATGAACCATCGATGGGACTTTCCCCAATTCTGGTTGAAGAAATCTTCAACATTATCCAGGAAATCAACTCCCAGGGGACCAGCATCCTGCTCGTCGAGCAAAATGCCCAAATGGCATTGTCAGTCGCTCACCGCGGATATGTGTTGGAAACCGGGAAAATCGTCATCGAAGGAAAGTCGAATGACCTGTTGAATGACCCACAAGTTATGAAAGCTTACCTTGGAGGCCACTAGTGCCGCAACTACCTTAAGCTGTAGGGCTGTTTTGAACATTTTCTCCTTGAAAGAGAATCGATTACCCTACATCTTTATAAAGTTGCGGTACTAGCTAAGATCGATCGTACTATCAACAGCAAAAAGTGCCGGTTTTTCGCAACCGACACTTTTTGCTGTTTTTTTATTTTTTGGGCTTATGCCACGATAGTGGCGCGAATATCGGGGCGATCCAGACGAAGCAAGAAAAATAGCGATAGGCAAATTGACAAGGCGCTCAAAGCGAGATAGGGGAGGTCGAAGACAAAGCCTCCCTCGGGCAATCGCATCAACGCATTCGGGAACAACATCAGCAGCCGGATGACAATATTAAATCCCTGCAGGGTAATACTGAGCGAAAGCGCCCAGTTACGGCCACGCCAGAGACCATAGCCGAGTAAGGCAAAGGTAACTGCCAGAATGCCAACAACGACTATCCCGGATTTCAAGGTGTCAAGCGGAAAAATTAACAATGGGACAATTTGAAAAAGATAGATGAGCAAAAGCTGCCGCTGGGTAGACATAAAATATCTCCTCCTGCCAAATATGCACTGCAAGAAAATTCTATCAGGGGGCAGTTAGGGTGTCAATAGGAATATTGGAAATTCGCATGGTTTAATCAAGGTCGAGCTTTGCGCCGCCGAGGCCGCAGAGGACGCGGGGAAAGCGGAAAAAATCTCTGCGCACTTCGCCCACTCTGCGGTAAAAGGGTTTTCGCGCCACACTTTGGGCAAGCCGTCAAGGAACTTTGAGAAGACCATATGGAAATTCGCCTTTTGCAAGGCGAAACACCGTAATGGTATAAGCATTCCAGTTTGATCGAAGATTATGCTGGATATTAAAAAATGGATTAAAATCTATGTTGCTGGCACATTAAATGCCCCATTTGAGTGCTGCTGGTTGAGTAGGGCGACATTCTTTCGCCCTTATCGAAACCAATATTTCGGATCTTGATACGCCAGAAAATCACCGGCTACTTGACCCTTGGTTTTTCTTTCAATTCATTTGAATCATGCCCAACTCATTTAGAAACGTTATATGTAGCTTTCTCCCTCTTTCACTTTATACTTTTGCTGCCTGTGGGTATTACTTTGTCAAAACCAGAAGGGGAAATTAATCACTTGACCTTTTTGTAAAAAGCCTGTAGTATTTCCCTATGCTCGTTAGCATAGCGAGATGAACACTTTGTTCCACATTCCAATAAGGAGGAAGAAGTATGTTCAAGCGTATGTTCTATGTTGTTTCACTGCTGGTGATTGCCAGCATGGTACTCACCGCCTGCGGTGGTGGTGCCGCAACCGGTAGCACTGCTACCAAGACCATCAAGATCGCCACCCAGTCCCCGCTTTCAGGTGACATGTCCGTTGTCGGCGTAGACATCAAGCGCGGCGCCGAACTGGGTGTCGAGCAGATGGGCGCAGCACTGACTGGGATGGGCTTCAAAATCGAAGTGGCCCCATTCGATGACCAGGGCAACCCCGATACCGGTGTTGCAAACGCCAAGCAGATTGTGTCAGACCCTGCCATCCTGTGCATCGTCGGGCACTACAACTCTGGTGTTCAAATCCCATCGTCAGAAGAATATCATAACGCCGGGCTGGCGAATGTTTCGCCCGCCAACACAAACCCGAAGGTCACCACCCGCGGTTACCTGGAAGTCAACCGCCTCGTGGGACGCGACGATGTCCAAGGTGTAGTGGGCGCTGATTTCGCCGCCGCCCAAGGTATGAAGAGCGCCTTTGTCGTCCATGACAAGACCGCGTATGGACAGGGCATTGCCGAATTCTTCAGGCAGGAAGCCGAGAAAAAAGGCATGAAGGTCCTGGGCTTTGAAGGCACTGAAGAAAAAGCCAACTTTGATGCGCTGCTCTCCCCGATGCTGGCTGCCAACCCCGATGTAGTTTACTTTGGCGGCATGTACGGACAGGCAGCTGTCTTGTTCAAGCAGGCCCGTGAGAAAGGCTATATGGGCATGTTCTTGAGCGACGATGGTTTTGACTCGTCCGATGCGGCCAAGATCGGTGGCCAGGCTCTGCTGGATGGCAAGGGCACCTACTACTCGACCGTCTCCGGCCCGGCCTCGGTTTACCCCGGGACAGCCAAATTCATCACCGACTTCAAAGCCAAATACAGCTCTGATCCGCAACCCTTTGCGGCCCAAAGCTTTGATGCCGCAGGTATCTGCCTGAAGGCTATCGAAGCAGCTGCCAAGGCCAAGAACGGTGAGATGCCAACCCGCGCAGAGGTTGCCAAGGCAATCCGCGAACTGAAGGACTACCCGGGTATCACTGGTACCGTGACCTTCAACTCCATTGGCGATCCGGTCGTTGCGAAATACTTCGTCATCAAAGTCGGCTCGACCGACCCAGCGAAGTGGCCAACGAACCCCATCGACCAGACCCTTGATATCGCCCCGCCTGCCCCGTAAATACTAATAACAATACAAATCCCGGCCCTTCTTTTGAGGGGCCGGGAGTATTTTCAACTTCGGGAGCAGTTATGAAACGATTTTTGAAGTCCATTAATGTTCGCGAGCTACTCCGCCCCCTGGGACAAATGATTGTATTCTCCCTGGGAAGCGCGGTTGTTTTATCAGCTATCATACTTATCCTGGCCCTGGTGCTCGACCAGACTTCTGTCGGCCCGGCAGTCATGGAGCGGTTCAAGACTTCGCTGTTCACCTACACCCTGATCAACCTGCCCCAGGTGCTGATCGATGGGCTGACCATCGGTTTCGTTTATGCGGCAGTCGCACTGGGATACACAATGGTGTATGGCGTGTTGGAATTCATCAACTTCGCCCACAGCGAAATTTTTGCTGTCGGCGCGTTTGTCGGGGTGGAAATCCTGATCGCCCTTGATCAGGCTGGCGTCCTGGCCAGCGCCCCATTGGGAATAGCTTATGTTCTTTTGGTCTTGGCCATTGTAGCTGGAATGATCGCTGCCGGCGCTCTGGCCGTGACAGTGGAGCGAGTTGCCTATCGCCCACTGCGCGGTGCACCGCGCCTGGTGCCGCTTATCTCAGCAATTGGCGTTTCATTCCTCCTGCAGGATGTTATCCGCCTGGTGGAAGGTTTGACCACAGGGCAATTCAACCGCATATTCCCCACCTTTGGGAACTTTGACGAGCGCCTGATCTTCGGCAAGGTAGCCTTGGGTGCCACCACGATCACCATGGGTATTTCGATTAAGTCCATCATCGTGATCGTTGGCGCGGTTCTTATGTTAGTGGGATTAAATTACCTGGTGAACGCCACCAAGGTCGGTAAAGCGATCCGCGCAGTTGCGCAGGACCGCCCAACCGCCAGCCTGATGGGCATCGACGTCAACCGCATCATCTCGTTGACCTTCCTGGTGGGTGGTTTGCTGGGCGGCGCCGCAGGCGTTCTGTATGCTTTGAAATTTACCCGCATTGACCCGTTTGTCGGTTTCTTCCCCGGCATTAAAGCCTTCACCGCGGCTGTCATGGGAGGCATCGGCAACCTGACCGGCGCCCTGCTGGGCGGCATTGTGTTGGGCATGTTGGAAAACTTTGCAGGTTCTTATATGGGGGTTTTCACGCTGGGCGCGGCCGGTACGGAATATAAAGATATTTTCGCTTTCGCAATTCTGATCCTGGTGCTCATTTTCCGCCCGCAAGGCTTGATGGGCGAGAACGTCAGCCAGAAGGCATAGGAGGACGTTATGGCCCAACTCCAGCTCTATTTTCAGAAATTTCTAACAAATGTCCAGAAAGGGGTCTGGCCATATGTTGTCACAGTGGTGCATATTGTCCTGGGCACCATCCTGGTATACTCCGACTCGCGTTCCATTTTTGCCTTTCTGGTATTGATCACCTCGTTTTTCTCGCTCTATTACCTGAAGGCAGATAATCGTTTCAAATTGATTGCCGGTATCATCCTGGCGCTGGTCATCATCCCTATCGTAGGTGTGCGAAACATCTTTTATCTGGAAATCATCTTCCAGATCAGTGTTTTCGCTGCCCTGGCGCTCGGTCTGAACATCATCGTCGGTTTTGCCGGTCTGTTGGTGATGGGATACGCGGCTTTTTATGCCGTGGGGGCCTATCTGTGGGGTTTCTTTGGCTCCCAGCAGTATTACGTACTGCACTACGCCCCCGGTACCCAGCCTGCAAACCTGCCTTTCCTGCTCCCCGGGGACATGTTCTACCTGTTTCTGATGCTGGCGATTATCGTCGCCGCGATAGCTGGTCTCCTGGTTGGCCTGCCCGTCATGCGCCTGCGCGGTGACTACCTGGCCATCGTTACACTGGGTCTCGGCGAAGTGATCCGCCAACTGGCCAACAACCTGGATAAACCGCTCAACTTTACCAACGGGCCGCAGGGCATCACCCCCATTCAACGCCCCACCCTGCCAGGCTTTGTTCTGGACGGTTTCAACGGGTTATTTGGCGGTATAGTCGGCCATCCCGCGGACCACGCCACCCTGTACAATGTGATGTTCTATATGCTGGCACTGGTTGTGATTATCGTAATCGTCATGGTTACGAAAAACCTGGAAGACTCAAAAGTTGGACGCGCCTGGGCTGCCATTCGCGAAGACGAAACAGCGGCAGTGGCAATGGGTATCCCGATTGTCAAATTAAAACTGATGGCGTTCGCAATTGGCGCTTCCTTTGCAGGCGCAATGGGCACGCTGGTTGCCGCCAGCCGAACCTTCGTCAGCCCGGAATCATTCTCATTCATGCAGTCCATCGGTGTGCTGGCGATGGTCATTCTGGGTGGATTGGGCAGCATCCCCGGCGTAATCCTGGGCGCTGCTACCGTTGTTATCCTGAACTTGCAGATCCTGCAAGGTTTCTCACTCTACCTGAGCCAGTTGCGCCAGAGCGACTCTGTCATCCCTATCATCAATTTTGCCTGGAGAGACCTCTCGGCACAGCTTGACCCGGCCAAATATCAGAAGCTGCTGTATGGAACGATCCTGGTCTTGATGATGATCTTCCGCCCCGATGGGTTGATTCCGGCGGCACGCCGTAAGCGGAAAATGCTCTTGGATGAAACCGAAACCGAAGCCGAGAAATAGGCGAGGTGAAAAAATATGTCACTTATAAATGCGACTCGCGTTGTAAAACGTTTTGGCGGTCTGACAGCTGTCAATAAAATGGATTTTCACCTGGAAAAAGGTGAGATCGTCAGCATCATTGGCCCGAATGGCGCCGGTAAAACGACCTTCTTCAATACCATCACTGGCATCTACCAACCCGAAGAAGGAGAAATTGTATTCAACGGCAAATCCCTGCTTGGCTTGCGCCCAGACCAAATTGCTGAACGCGGCATCTCGCGCACCTTTCAGAACATCCGCCTGTTCAGTAACATGTCGGTCATCGAAAACATCCTGGTAGGCATGCACCCACATTTGAAACAATCGGCAGTTGACGCGCTGCTACTCCTGAGCGTATTCAAAAAGGAAGAACTGGCAGCCGAGAAAAAAGCCGAAGAGTTGATGCAATACGTTGGGCTAAAGGGCGTTGGCAATGAACTGGCAAAAAACCTGCCCTATGGCGCGCAACGACGCGTGGAAATTGCGCGTGCCCTGGCTGCAGAACCGTTGATGCTCCTGCTGGACGAACCAACCGCCGGGATGAACCCGCTCGAGACCGAAGACGCCATCAAACTCTTCCGCCGCATCAGGGATGAAAAGGGCATCACGGTCTTGCTGATCGAACATGACATGCGCGTGGTGATGAACATCTCTGAGCGCATCAGCGTCATGGACTATGGCGAAAAGATTGCCGAAGGCACGCCTGCCGAAATCCGCGCCAACCCGCGCGTGGTGGAAGCTTACCTGGGACGCGGCGCAGTCGCCAGCCAGCACGAGGAGAAGGCGCTATGAGCCTGCTTAGCCTTGACAATGTCCACAGCTATTACGGGCGTATCCACGCTCTGCAGGGCATTTCGCTGACCGTTGAAGAAGGCGAAATCGTGACCCTGATTGGCGCCAACGGCGCGGGTAAGAGCACCACCCTGCGCACCATCTCTGGCCTGATCCACCCGAAGCAGGGCAAGATCACGCTGCAAGATAAAGATATTTCCCACATGGATCCGCATATGATCGTCCATGCGGGCGTGGGACATGTTCCTGAAGGGCGCGGTATCTTCCCCAAGTTGACCGTGAAAGAAAACCTGGAAATTGGCGCATTTGTCCTCGATGACCAGGTTGAAGTGGAACGCCGCATGGATTTTGCCTTTGAATTGTTCCCACGCTTAAAGGAACGCGTCAACCAGAAAGGCGGCACCCTCTCAGGCGGCGAACAACAGATGCTGGCTACGGCGCGCGGCCTGATGCTCAACCCCCATATCCTGATGCTCGACGAACCTTCCATGGGGCTTTCGCCCGTCTTGGTGGAGTTGATCTTTGACATCATCAAGCAGATGAACGAAAGGGGCACCACCATCCTGCTCGTGGAGCAGAACGCGCTGATGGCGCTTTCCATCGCCCATCGCGGTTACGTGCTACAGACCGGGCAGATTGTGCTCAGTGATACGGCCGCCAACCTGAAACAGAACGAGATGGTGAAAAAGGCCTATCTGGGCATCGAATAGCCCGTTTTCGGTGAATAGCCAAAAAGCGCAGAGGAGCCATCCCCTGCGCTTTCTCTATTATTTTTGTGCATGACCAGTAACAGGGTAAAATACGTTTTCGAGCACCGCAACTTTATCAAACCAAAGTAGTTGCGGCATAAGGTAAAAATATGCCATCTGCAGAGATCATCACTATCGGTACAGAAATCCTACTAGGCGAGATTGTTGACACAAATTCGGCCTACCTGGCGCGCCGCCTGCGCGACCTGAATGTAGATGTTTTTCGCACTTCGACAATTGGCGATAATGCGCAGCGCATTGCCGGTATCATCCGCGAAACGCTGGCACGGACGGAGATCATCATCACCACCGGCGGGCTTGGACCGACCGTAGATGACCCCACGCGCGAAGCTGTGGCCCTGGCCTTCGACCTCGAGACGGAGTTCCGCCCCGAGCTATGGGAACAGATTGTGGAGCGGATGGGCCGCTTTGGGCGCACACCCACCGAGAATCAGAAGCGGCAGGCCTACATCCCCAAAGGCGCCATCCCTGTCAAGAATGCTGTTGGCACGGCCCCGGCATTTATCATTGAACTGCCACCCTCACCCCCTACTCATCTCCCAAGCTCCACAGAACAGGATTTTAGAGAGGGGGGCAGAGTGGTAATCTGCCTACCCGGCGTGCCGCGCGAAATGGAATACCTGGCCGAAAATGATGTTTTCCCGTATCTCAAGCAACGCTACAAGCTGAGCGGGCTGATCAAGGCGCGCGTGCTGCACGCCGCCGGGATGGGCGAAGGCGCAATCGACGAGAAAATTGGCGAGCTGGAACTGCTCGCCAACCCCACCGTGGGGCTGGCTGCGCATTACGGCATGGTCGATATCCGCATCACCGCCAAGGCCGAAACGGACGAAAAGGCTAATGAACTGATTGCTGCAGTCGAAAAAAATATCCGCGAGAAGCTGGGGCGCGTGATTTACGGCGCGGACGCAGAGACTCTCGAAGGCTTGGTGCTGGCCGCACTGACCGAAAAGGGCCAGACGCTGGCCGTGGTTGAAATTAACACCGGCGGCGAACTCTCGCGGCGGCTTTCGGTGGGTGGTTCGACCAGCTTTCTTGGCGGGAAAATCCTTCCCGGTTTGGTAGAAGGCCAAAGTCTCGCCAAGACGCTGGCAGGCGAGATGAAAACGCTCAGGGCAAATCTAGCGCTTGGTTTAGCGGCGAAACCGGCCACGGGGAAGTCTGAAGTGGAGCTTATCCTGATCACGCCGGAAGGCCTGAAGACCGAAACTCGCGGCTATGGCGGGCATCCCAAAAACGTCCCGGCCTGGGGCGCAAATTCAGCGCTCGACCTGCTGCGGGCGGAGCTGGTATGAAAGTGCGGCTAAACGGTCTGGTAACAGGGATCTGGATCACCAACCTGGTGCTTTGCCTGCTGGCAGTGGGCCTGTTCCTGTGGTTTAACGCGGCCCCGACCGCGCAGGTGGACTCCCCTCACGCCTCGCTGGATTCCGTGAACCTTTGGCCGACTCTGCCCCCGCGACCTTCCATCACTCCCGTGCCGCCTCCCACGCGGCGCCCCACCATCACGCCCTGGCCGACTCCATCCCCCGGACCAAGTGTCACACCAATGCTCATCCCGCCGTCGAACCGACTGGTGATTGGCAAATCGATAGAAAACCGCTCCCAGGAAGTTTTTCGGTTTGGCCGGGGGCCTGTGAATAAATTAATTGTAGCGGGTATTCATGGCGGCTCGGAGTGGAACACGGTAGCCCTGGCAGATGAGTTGATCGCCTACCTGACTGACCACCCTGAGCGCATTCCAGAAGACACCTCCCTGTTCATCCTGCGCGACATGAACCCGGATGGCACGGCCCGCGCCCATGGTGTGGACGGGCGCGCAAACGCCAACGGCGTGGATTTAAACCACAACTGGCCTCACAACTGGAAGGAGCAATGGCCGCGCGATGGCTGCTGGATCTGGCGCCCATTGACGGGCGGTACACATGGCGGCTCGGAACCGGAAGTGCAGAATGTGATCGCTTTCATCGATAAGATCAAGCCCGCGGCTTTAATCAGCTATCACAGCGCGGCGTTGGGCATTTTTGCTGGAGGAAAACCTGACTTTCCCCCTTCCGTCAGCCTGGCAGAGGCAGTGGCAGAAGTAACGGATTACCCCTACCCTCCGATCAATACCGGCTGCGATTACAGCGGAAATATGACCGACTGGGCAGCCAACACGCGCGGCATCCCATCCGTTGATATTGAGTTGACCAACCACCGCGACACCGATTTCGACCAGAATTTGAAGACTTTACAGGTTTTCCTGGCCTGGAAGCGGTAGCGCAGGCGCAGACAAGAATATGGGATTGGAGCGCGGCGAGCTTGAGCCATCTGCTTGACTTTATTGTCAGACAAGTACATAATAGTGAAACTTTTCCAAAACATACCTCCCAAGCAAAAAACGAAGGAGACCGAATGACACAACCTGCTGACATCCTGCTGATCAATGCCCACGTTTTGACCATGGACGATGAAATGAAGCAATTCCGCCCCGGCGCAGTGGCAGTCAAAGGCGATTCCATCCTGGCTGTGGGATTCGAAGCAGAGATCAAGGCACACTATTCCGCTGCGCAAACCATTGATTGCGGCGGCAAGATCCTGATGCCCGGCCTGGTCAACGCGCATACCCACATCCCGATGACGCTGCTGCGCGGGCTGGCTGACGATCTGCGCCTGGATGTCTGGCTGATGGGCTATATGATGCCGGTGGAACGCGAGTTCGTCTCGTCGGATTTCTGCCGCCTGGGCAGCTTGATCGCCTGCGCTGAATTCATCCGCAGCGGTGTGACCAGCTTTGCAGACATGTACTACTTCGAAGATGACGTGGCAAAAGCTGCCACGGATGCAGGCCTGCGGGGAGTCTGCGGCCAAACGGTGATGAAGTTCCCAACGCCGGATGCAAAATCCTACGACGATTCGCTCGCCATGGCGCGCGATTTCATCCAGCGCTGGAAGGGCCATCCGTTAATCGTCCCGTCCGTTGCGCCGCACGCGCCCTATACCTGCACCCCTGAAATCCTGAAAGCCACTGCCGAACTGGCCGTCGAGTTTGACGTCCCACTGCACACGCACCTCTCCGAGACCGCCTTCGAAGTTGAAAACATGCGCAACGAAAACAATATGCCGGTCATCCCCTTCGTCAAGAAACAGGGGCTGTTCGAAGCCAAGGTCCTGGCGGCGCACTGCGTCCACATCGACGACGGTGAAATCCGCACCTTGCAGCACTACAACGCAGGCGTGGCGCACAACCCCTCGTCAAACCTGAAACTCGCTTCGGGCTTCGCGCCTGTTACAAAAATGCTTGAAGTCGGCCTGAACGTGGGCATCGGTACCGATGGCCCAGCCTCCAATAATGACCTGGACATGTTCGAGGAAATGCGCCTGGCGGCCTTTATCGCCAAGGCGGTCGGGGGCGACCCCACTGCCCTGCCCGCCCCACAGGCGCTCTCCATGGCCACGCGTATCGGCGCGCGCGCCCTGCACATGGGCGAGATCACCGGTTCGCTTGAAACCGGCAAGCGCGCTGATTTGATCCTGGTAGACACCAGTCCATTGCATAATTCTCCGCGTTTCGAGCGCGACCCAAATAATGCTTACGCGCAAATAGTCTATGCGGCCAAATCCACTGACGTGAGCGACGTGATGGTCAACGGCAAGTGGCTGATGCGCGAACACGTCTTGCTGACATTAAACGAAGCCGACCTGCTGCAACAGGCCGCCAGTTATGCCAAACGCATCGATATTTTTCTGATGGCGCGCGAGCAATCGGTCCTGTCGAAGCTGATCGCGCTGGGCGGCTCCATCGAGGAGGAAAGTTTCGAAGTGCAGATGAAGATCAAGGTCAGCGACCCAGCTGTCATCCGAAAAGCCCTCCAATCGCCGGGAATGAAAATCGTCTACCAACGGCATTACCGTCAGTACGACAACTACTTCAACTTTGACGACCCCGCCCAGGGACGCCTGCGCTACCGTGAAGATGATTTCATCGATGAGAAGGGCAAAGTCAACAACGTCCGTGCGCGGCTGACCTTGATTGGCGAAAACCGCGAGGGCGAATTCAGCGAAGATGTGCTGCTCTCCCGCTCCCGCTACCTGGCCCCGGCCAGCCAAACCTTGCGTTTTTACCGCGAATACTTCAAGCCCTCCGGCGAAAAGATCATCGAGAAAGACCGTTTGCGCTGGCAAGTGATTTACAAAGGCGAAGAATTTTACATCAACCTGGATACGGTCGAACGCCCCGATCTGGGGAGTTTCGTAGAAATCAAAAGCCGCACCTGGAGCCGCAAGGATGCCCAGGAAAAAGCCTTGCTGGTGACCGAACTTGTGAGCCTGTTGGGAGCCTCTACCGGAGAGCATGTCACTAGTGACTACGCAACCCTGATAACATAAATCAGTAGTTCACGAAACTTCTCGGAGATGCCCGATTCTGGGTGTACGCTAATGAAATTCACAAGTCCCCGTCTAATCGTTGACGGGGACTTGTGAATTTCATACTGTTCTCACGGACACCCATTCTGCAAATGCTGGTCGAATGTTTCGGAGAAATTGTGCAGCCCGGAACCATCGCAGCGTGCGCGGAAGAAATAATAAGGCGTCTGCGCGGGATAGGCCACAGCCTGTAAAGCGCTCAAAGACGGGCTACAGATCGGCCCGGGCGGCAGCCCGTCGTTTTGGTAAGTGTTGTAAGGAGACTGAATCGCCAGGTCGCCGACTGAAAGCGGTGATTTCCACCACGAATTTGAACCCCCATCGAGACCCAGCGCATACTGAACTGTTGGGTCGGTTTCGAGACGCATCCCGGCCGCAAGGCGATTCAGAAAGACCGAGGCGATACTGGGCTGTTCCTCGGTTTTCACTGCTTCACGCTGGACAACGGAGGCCAGCGTCACTGCCTGGTACACATCCAGTCCCTGGCGGGCAAAACCGGCGCGCATTTCGGGAGAAATCGCCAGGGCCGCATTCTTCATCAGCGTTGAGACCAACTGGTCAGAGTCCATGGCGCGCGGAAGGAGATATTCCCCAGGGAAGAGAAAACCCTCAGCGCTGGCGTCCTGCGGCATGAAGTCAAAACCAGAGCGCGGATCGCGCGCCACCTGCAAAAACCCTTCCGCTGAAATGCCCAACCCCGAGGTCGGCAGGGAGGCAGCCACTTCTTCCATGCGCCAGCCGGGTAAAACAACAAACTTCACCTGCGTGGGTGTGGCATCCTGGAGCTTCTGGGCAATCTGCATCGGCGCCAATGCCGGGCTAAGCCGGAATTCTCCGGCCTGGATCCCAGTATCCAGGCCGGAATAAACCAGGTAGGCAATAAACGCCTCCGCATTGCGGATGATTCCCGCTTGCTCCAGGCGCGCAGCCACCGCAACCGGGCCTTCTCCAGCTTCCACGGTGAAAGGAACTTCCCCGGCAGAGGAACTGAGCGGGTTCGTAATCTGCCCGTCATACCAGAGCATCAGGGCTGAAGATTGAAAGCGCCGAAAAGCGCCCAGATTCCCAGAGGGCGGGCCATACGTCCGCGCGGCCATCAGCGGCACAATGATAGCGACCCCGATCACAATGAGCAGCGGAATAAGCAACAGGGTGAGACATCCCCAGGGAACATAAGAACGACGGCGACGACGAGTCATAGTGGCAACCAGTTTCTGTAGGCTTTCAATCTTTAAGGTAGCGGATCAATTTGTAGGTGAATCTAGATAATTCTGTAACAGAACCGCCGCCGCGACATCGTCCAAATGACCGGCGCGCTTTTTTCGCGGCGCTCCACTGACAATGCGTGCAGCGCGGGCATCCTGCGTGGTCAGGCTTTCATCCCATAATTCCACCGGAAGATCGGTCTGCTGGCGCAGGGCCTCGGCAAAATTCATCGCGCGGCGGCCAGCCGGGTTGGGGTCGCCCGCTTCATCATACGAAACGCCAACGATGATCTGCCCCGCGCCCAGTGCAGCAGCGCGTTCGGCCACCTGGGCCGCGTCCACAATTTTGGAAACGTGGGCAATGATCTCCAGCGGCCGCGCCAGCATGCCGGTTTCATCGCTCAACGCCAGGCCAAGGTTCTTTTGCCCGTGATCAACCGCCAGGATTCTCATCAGCTTGTCACGGCAATCCGAATGGGGATCAAGGGGAGCCATGGCCACCAGAACGGGCGGATGTGGATCTCGGGGCTTTGATTCAGCCCGTAGGTATCCCTCAGCAGGCTGTCTGCGCGCCTCGCTGTTTTTCCCTGCACGATGGAAATCACCTGCCCCGCGTCGAGCGACGGACGCACGTTGCGTTCGGCATGCACCTGCCAGCGGACGATGCCCCGCCCATCGACAAGCGGAGAAATATCCTGCAATGCGATGCGCCCGGACACCGGGACAAACCCGGCGGGCAGCGAAGCATCCATCACTCGCCCGGCAAGCTCCTGTAAATCGGCAAATGCGGCATAGGCCATACCAAACTCCACGCGCATCGAAAGGGTTAGTTTTGTGGCGGCCTGGTCGGGCGGTGGGGAAAAGGTCTCTTCAAGCACATTCACGCGGACAAAGGTGGACGGAAGCAAGACATCGCCGGTCTTGACTTGGGACTGGAAACGCTGGCGGGCCTCGCGCTCGAGGTCAGCCAGGAGCCGCTTCCGCAGGCTTTCGCGGTCCTGATCGGTGGGAACGTCCATGGTAATATCGCCGCCGCCGCTGGTGGGAGCAGGATTCAAAACCACCACCGAGAGACCTAGCTGCCCTTCGAAGCTGTTGATCGCCCCAGCCTGAAGATTGCCGCTTAAACCGGCAGCCCGGGCGCGAACAGGTACGCTGACAGATTTTTTGGTACTCTTCGGCGGCACATCGACCCGGTTATCGGTCACAAAGGAGACGGGGGGGGTGGTCGCAGAGAGCAGGACCGTCCCGGCGGGAACGCTGACGACTTTATCCGTCAGGTTCGTCAGCAGGCATTCGCCTGTCGCCGTCTTGTCGGGGATTGTTGCTTTTCCAGTGCCGAGAGCGGAAGCTTTCCCTTCGACGACAAGTTTTAACATACGCGCCGGGACGCTGCCTGACATTTGCACCTTTTCCACGCCTTGCTCGGCACTGACAGAGAGATCAAGGCTTTGTTTTTGTTCCGGGAGCGTCAGGCGCACATCCGCCGAGGGGATCAAAACGAGCATCACCACCAGCACAGCCAGCACCCCCAGGGCAAAGACCAAGACGCGGAAAGCGGGATTGCCATTCAAGGGGAGAAAATCAACACCGGGCAAATCCTGGCGCAAGACGCGCAAATCCTGGCGCGGAAAGCGGCGCTGGACACGCACAGGACTGCGCTCGAGCCATTGTTTTTTCTGGGCGGCGGTGGACGTGGAGAAATAAGAAATCCCGAGTTCGTGCGCGGCGGCGCGAATTTCGCCATCTCGCGTGACCAGGCCCATTTCAGCACCCAGCGATTCGGCGTGGCGGCACAAGAGGGCCAAATCCAGCGGGCGCACACCGACCCGCCCCCGCTTGGGCCAAATGAGCAAAATACGCGGGGTCTTGGCCCATTCCATGCGATCGCGGATGGAGATCAAGTCGTCATGCGAGTCGAGGTGGATCACCTGGGTTTTCATTTCAAGACAATTATAACGTACCTGGCATGACACGGCTTGCCGCGCAAACTCGGGATAGCAATTCTCAACTGAGAGTTGCCAGAGCCGGGAGCAACAAAAAAGTCCAGCGTCGAGCCGCTGGACTTGAAAGTATTTCACTTCACCTTTTCTGCAAGCCAATCCTTAACGCTGGCCAGCGCTTCGGGGAGCCTGCTGGCCTCCTTGCCGCCGCCGAAGGCCAGGTGCGGCGCGCCGCCCCCGCCCGCGCCCAACTGACGAGAGATGTGCCCAACCAAATCTCCGGCTTTGACGCCATGCTTGATCAAATCCTGGGTCACAGCAGCCATCACGGTCACGCTCTCGCCGGTCGAGGCAATCACACAAACCCCGTTTTCTGGGAACTCCGCCCGGAAGGCATCCGAGAGCTTGGTCAGGGCTTCCTTATCCACGCCGGCCATCTGGGTCACAAGCAGGTTGACGCCGTTGACAGTTGCAACGCTGGCAAGCTGCTGGTTGAAGCTGGAAAGCGCCAGTTCTGCGCGCGCCGCGGCCAAGTGCTTTTTCGTGGTAGCCAACTCTTCCTGTAATACATCGACTTTGGACGGGACCTCTTCCACGCTGGATTTCAACGCGGCGGCGACATTTTTCAGCGCCTTGAAGCGCTTCGCGATGAGTTCATACGCCCCGCGGCCGGTCACCGCTTCGAGACGCCGAATGCCCGCCGCAGCCGAGCCTTCGCTGACGATAATGAACGCGCCCACGTCGCTGGTGCGCTCGAGATGCGTGCCGCCGCACAATTCGTAAGAATATTTGTCGTCGAGGTCGCCAACCGTAATCGTACGGACAACATCGCCGTATTTCTCGCCAAAGAGAGCCATCGCGCCTTCGGCAATCGCTGCCTCGCGTGACTTGGTGCGCGGCACAACAGTGTAATCTGCCGCGACCGCCTCGTTGACGATTTTCTCCACGCGCTCGAGCTGTTCAGGCGTCATTGCTTCGGGATGATTGAAATCGAAGCGCAAATGGGTCGGCGAGACCAGCGAACCGGCCTGGCGGGCATGCTCGCCCAAAACCTGATGCAAGGCGGCATGCATCAAATGCGTGGCCGTATGGTTGCGCATGATGTCATGCCGGCGGCTGTAATCGACTTCGGCCAGCGCCTGATCACCGACTTTGGGCTTGCCGCTGACAACTTCGCCGATGTGCGAAATCAGTCCGGCTGCCGGGCGGCGGATTTCGCTAACTTCGATTTCCCACCCCGGCCCGCGGAGGACCCCGGTATCACCGACCTGGCCACCAGATTCAAGATAGAAACCGGTCTTGGGCAGGATCACTTCCACTTTATCGCCAAACTGTGCTTCGGTAACTGATAGACCTTCCACCACCAGCGCCAAAATCTCAGTATCTATCTGTGTACTTGTATACGGGTCATAGGCGACACCTTTTTCGCCAAGTTTTCCGCTGGCAACCAAATCCTTGTAAATCCCGGCAAAAAACTCCGCATCCTCGCCGCCCAGCGCGCCCATGGCTTTGCCGCCACCAGAGGCAATACTATGCTCATCCCGGGCGGCCTTGAAACCGGCTTCATCCACATCCAGGCCTTGTTCGCGGGCGATATCGCGACTAATTTCGAGCGGCAGGCCATAGGTGGCATACAGGTCGAAAGCTTTATGACCGTCCAGGACGGTTTTTCCAGCCTGTTTGAGCTCGTCAAGCAGGCCCTGAAGGTAGGCCGTGCCCGATTCAACCGTCCGCGCAAAACGGATTTCTTCGCGGGTCAGGTTGTCGAGAATTGCCTCGCGGTGCTTGACCAGTTCCGGGTAAAAACCGCCATATTCGCTGATGAAGGCGTCCGCCACTTTGGCGAGGAACGGCTCGTACAGGCCGATCTTGGTCCCGAAACGGGCCGCGCGGCGGATGATCATCCGGCAGACATAGTTGCGGCCCGCGTTGCCCGGCACCACACCGTCGCCGATCAGGAAAGCCGCCGAGCGGGCATGGTCGCAAATGACACGGTACGGGGTGAAATCGGCATAAATCTGCTCGCGCGAGTTGCCGGTCAGCCCGGAAAGCACATCCAGCGCGCCTTTGAACAAGTCCGTTTTATAGTTGGAATCCACGCCCTGGAGCACCGAAACGATCCGCTCGAAGCCCATGCCAGTATCGACGTGTTTCGCAGGCAGGGGTTCCAGGCGGCCATCTTCGAACAGGTTGTACTGGATGAAAACGTTATTCCACAGTTCGAGGTAGCGGGTACAATCCCCGTTGACGCCACACTGGTGCGGCTGGCCGCGCAGATTGTCGTGTTCCTCGCCCAGGTCGATGTGGATTTCAGAGCATGGGCCGCAAGGCCCGAACTCGGCCATCTGCCAGAAGTTTTCCTTGCGCCCAAAGTAAAGCACATGGGAGGGATCGAACCCGGGCTGCTGCTTCCAAATGTCGGCAGCCTCCTCGTCAGTGGGGACATCACCCTGGTCATCCTTGAAGCAGGTGGCGTAGAGCTTGTCTTTGGGCAGCCCCCAGACATCGGTCAACAACTGCCATGACCAGGCAATCGCTTCCTTTTTATAGTAGTCTCCGAACGACCAATTGCCGAGCATCTCGAAAAAGGTGTGATGCGTGTCGTCACGGCCAACGTCATCGAGGTCATTGTGCTTGCCCGCCACACGCATACATTTTTGCGAGTCGACAGCGCGGGTGTAGGGGCGTTTGTCGGTGCCGACGAAAACATCCTTGAACTGCACCATGCCCGAATTGGTGAAGAGCAGCGTGGCATCGCCGCCGGGGACAAGCGACATCGAAGGGACAGCCGTGTGCCCATGTTCTACAAAAAAATCAATAAAGGTCTGGCGAATTTCATTGCCGGTCAGTTTTTTGCTCATTCTGGCTCCAAAAGGTTGAAAGTGGGAAAATTATATCAAGCTGAACTGAGATGTGATCAAAGAAAAATCCCGGTCTCATGATTTGAGCCGGGAAATCATAGTAGGACTATGGGAAATTAAAACATAACCGGCTCAAAAAATAGAAGGAGGTGCTGCCCGGCTTCCTACAGCCGGGCAGGTAGCTGTGGCATGGTTCGTCAATGTGCAACAAGATCCAAATTTCTTTTTCATGATGGCAATTATACTGCTTTTTTTAGGGGTGATAAGAAATGGGGTCTCCAGGATTTTCCGTGAAGACCACAAAAAATGGGGGCTGGATTTAGGGCTCGCATGTCACAATTTCCTGTATACTTATTATCAACCTTCGCAAAACATTTCGGAGATTCTGTCAACAATCGCGAAGTGCTGATTGGCAGCACCAGAAAAGTACAAAAGCAAAAACATGTCTTTCAAAACAAAACCCATGCTGATTATCCTGGCCATGGAATTGGGAATTTCATGCCTGTTGGCCGCCGGTATCATCTGGCAAATTGGGCGCAATGCCCCGTCTTCAGCCCTGGCCCAGCCACTCGGGATGGAGTCCCCAGCGCCCATGCAGCTATCTGCCACGCCCTTCCTGCCATCGTCTGCAACTGCAACGACTGCGGTTATGATCGAGCCTGCCCTAGCCTTCCCAACCGCGCCTGACAGTTTTTCGCCCCCTCTGCTCCCAATCGCCACGCTGGAAACCACACCCAGACCCGGCGGCATAGCCCCGGTAGAAAATGGCCCCCTGGACACTACGGAGCAGTTGGCGCTCTACATCGCCTCCCTGCGCTATCTCGCCCCCACCACCGCCGATGGCATCCGCCTGGCCCGTGAGCTGAACTACATCGGAAAAGACGGACATCCCAGCAACATCTGTGGGCCGCTTTCCATCGCAATCCTGCGCGAGACCGGAATCCTCAGCCCGGACACCTCGCTCGACAAGTTCTGGCTGCTCGATCCCAGGCAAGGGACGGCCCGGCAGTTGCTGGCGCGCACCTTCCCGCCCGAGCGATTCGAAAACCTGAGGACAAAAACACCGCTCAATAAATTCGACTGGGACGCTTTCCCACTGCAACCCGGAGATTTTTTGTACATTTATGCCGGGACAGGCGGTAATTTCGAGCACATGCTGGTCGTCAACCGCACAGACGGCAAACAGCGCGCCTATGCTGTGACAAACTATGCCACCCCAAATGGCTTTGTCATCACTGAAGTATTGCTCTATGACGCCAATGACAAAACCGCCGGGATTTTTCACACCTGGACAAAGCGAAATTACGCCCAATTGGGATCCACCGGCTTTGGAGGCTTCGAAATCTGGAGACTTCGTTCTCAGTGATGGGCGTAGGCAAGAGGGTGCGTCGCACCAGGCTTTTGGCTTAAACTCCGCGAAATGAAACCCGCTTTCGCTTGAAAGTTCCCCATTTAACCTAGTGCGACGTACTCTTCAGTAAATTACGAGGAGCAAAATATGAACGGAAATCCGGCACCTGTCATGGAAATATTAAAGGGGCTCCAGATCCAACGGAACCCACAGCGCTTGCGCCTGAGCTATCGCTGGTTCAACGGGTGCGGAGGATTGACCCAAATTCTCGCGGAAGCTGTCTTTTTCCTGATCGGGTTGGTCTTTTTTAGCTTCCCGCTGCTTTCTTTGATTTCTAACCTGGTCCGCATAAGGAGCCTGTCCCTGCTGCAATGGGCGACGACGCTGCCATTTCTGCTGGCAGGATTTTTCATCGTCTATCGCGGACTGGGCATTTTATTTAACAAAAGCGTTTTTGAAATCAAGGCCAGGCAGTTCAAAATCTGGAATGGACCTCTGCCGTTCCTGGGTGAGAAAAACCTGACCCTTTTAACCTCCGAAATCGCCAACGTGGAATGGAAGCAAGTGGGGCATTCGTCCGGCAGCAGCGCCAGGGGACAGCGGAGCGGTTACTCTGCCACCTATGATGTTGTCCTGACTACAACTCGAGGGCAAGCGAAAAAGATTTTGAGCGGCCTGAATAACCGGGACTACGCTTTTGCAATCCAAGGTGAGCTCTCCCGTTTTCTCGAAACCAAGTAATAGACCTTCGACCAATTGTTTTCCATCCTAAAGGAGTTTCTCAGATGAACGATCGATCTTTTGTAGAACCCAACCGCGCTTCCACTGAGCGCATCCGCGCCCTAGCCTCGCGCCTGAGCGACGAGGCAATGCAGACCCGCGTTGGCGAGCACTGGACAGTTGCTATCGCCCTGGCTCACCTGGCCTTTTGGGACAGGCGCGTGATGTATGTTCTGGAGATGACTGAGCGCGATGGCAAACTCTTTATCCCGGAGATTGATATTTTTGTAAACGACCTTTCCCTGCCGCTTTGGGCGGCCATCCCGCCCCGCGAAGCCGCGCGGATCGCCATTGAGACCTCCGAGGCGCTGGATAAACAACTGGAAAACTTCCCGCCCGCCTTGCTCGAGGAAATTTACCTGTATAACAAGCGCTGGGTCATTCGCGCCTTACACCGCAACGAACACCTGGACGAAGTTGAGGCAGCCTTGAAACACACATGACCGGGGGAATTCCCTATCCAAACGAGGGGGAGCGTGGCTTGCAAGCCAGCTCTTTTTTTCGTAAAATTGACTCGTGCTGACGATTCTGATTTATGATTTTTCATGCAAAAAGAAGGCTTGCTCATGCCGCTTGATCCAAATAAACAGTTAACCACGCTAACGGGCGCCAGGCAGACAATGATGTCCTGGTCAAAAATAATCGAGTCCCGTGAGGCGGTTCCCGAAATCTACAAAACCTTTTTCAATGCGGCGCCAGGTGAGACCCAGGAATTTCCGTATACCGTGCTTGCGCCAGCTCTCGATGGATTCCCCCGCCGAACCAGCGAAAAACTGATCTGTTATCGAGATCAGACCCTGTACATTTTGGAACGTCACAGCAACCGGTTTAGCACGCTGGGATATCCTGTCAAAACCATCCAGACTGTCGAAACAGGGAATGTTCTTTTGCGCTCGTGGGTTACCATCAGTGGCGTGACAATCGAGGGCATTGCGGCCTCGACCAAAGTCGAGTTTAATGCGGCAGTTGGCGAGCGCTATTTCGCGCCTTTTTTGAGCAAAATCCGCCCAGCCGCGATTGAGCTTGACGAAACAAGCCATGGGGTGGAACAGGCTAAGTTTGACGCCCTGGCAGCGGCCAACTTCAAGTTGATGAACATGGGGCGGGCAAGCCTGATACGCGGAGAGAAAATCATCCAGCTTGTCTTCCAGCCAGAAATTCGCAAGCGCGCCGGGGCTTTCTTCGGCTGGGTCTTCTACAAGACAATCACACCGGCCTATCTCACGATTTTGACGGATAAGGAAATCGTCCTGGTCCAGGAACCTGAACGCGGAATCGGGGGCAGCGCAGCCCGGTACGGGTGCATCCAGCGCTATATTTCCCTTTCCAACATTCGGAAAATCACGGTAAATGAACAGGAAAACAATTTATTAAATCTCTCGATCCATTTATCCCAGGACAAGCGCGTGGAAAAGTTCTTTGATCTTTCCACGAAACAAGAAATGGAACAACTCTGGGGCGAAATCGAGAAGTTAATCTGATCGAAGAGAAGTACAGGCATGTCAACCAAACCTCGCTGCCGCGCCCGCGAATTGGGCATTTCTCCCGGAATTTTACCTCCAGGGAAGTTGAACGCCATCACCGACGTTGCCGGGGTACTCGTTGGGCATGTGACCCTGTTTCAAGGGGAAGATCTCCGCACCGGGGCAACGGCCATCCTGCCGCACGAGGGGAATATTTATCAGGACAAGGTTCCGGCGGGCTTGGCGGTTGGCAATGGCTATGGAAAACTGATGGGCGGCACCCAAATCTCGGAACTGGGCGAGCTCGAAACGCCGATCCTGTTGACCAATACGCTGTCCGTCCCGCAGGCCGCCGAGGCGCTGCTCGACTGGACTCTCTCTCAACCAGGCAACGAAAAGGTCGGCTCGGTCAATCCTGTTGTCGGCGAAACGAATGACGGCTGGCTGAACAACATCCGTCAGCGGTCGCTGACCAAAGAACTGATCTCTCAGTCCCTCGAAAACGCCGCAGGCGGGCCGGTGGCTGAGGGAGCGATTGGCGCGGGGACGGGCACGGTCGCTTTCGGGTGGAAGGGTGGAATCGGAACCAGTTCGCGGGTTCTGCCCGCTCACTTGGGCGGATACACGCTTGGGGCGCTGGTCCAGTCCAACTTTGGCGGTGTGCTGCAAATCACCGGGCTGCCGGTCGGCCAAAAACTGGGTCAATATTATCTGAAAAACGAACTCGAGCAGAGCAGCGCCGACGGCTCAATCATGATCGTTCTGGCAACCGACGCGCCGCTTTCTGATCGCAACCTGACGCGCCTGGCGCGCCGCGCGCTGGCCGGGCTGGCCCGCACCGGCGCGGCCATGTCGGATGGGTCGGGAGATTATGCCATCGCCTTTTCAACCCATCCCGAAGTCCGGCGGACAGCCTCACGGCGGAAACAGGTCAGCCTATATCTCGAAATGCCCAACACGCAAATCTCGCCCCTGTTTGAAGCCACCATCGAAGCCACCGAGGAGGCGATTTACAACTCTCTCTGCATGGCCGAAACTGTCAGCGGCTACCGTGGGACTATCGAGGCGCTGCCGCTCGAACAAGTCAAAAAACTGATCATTTGAAATGGTGACTTGCTTATGCAGCCGGCAGCCACATCCTGACTTCTTTCGACCAGATCAGCAGCGGAATAAGCCAGGCAAACGGCACAAACAACAAAGCCGGGTCCCAAGCAGCAAACAGGGATAGGACGGCCAGCACAACTGCGATTCCAAAAACCAGCCAATAAGACAGGAAGGGTACATTCTTTAACTTGCGTTCCGTGATATAGCGCCTGAGGAAATACAAGCTCGGCAAAATCAGGAAATTCAAGAAACCGCCACTGCCAAAAACCGACCCATCCATCAGGCTCACAATCGTAAAAACCAGGGCAATTGGCAGAACAATCGAGAGGACATTCACCAGTCTCTTGACGCCGGTCGGCAAGACAGGCGCCCGGACTGGCAAAACGCCCAGGGTCCGCAACAGTTCATGGGGCTCATCCAGCAAATGCACAACCGCATCAATGGAATCCTGTCCATAGCGCAGGTCGACCCACTGCAACTGTGACAACCCTGGATCAACCTCACACTTTTGCAAAAGAACCGGGATCAGGGTTTTTTGTTCTGGATCAAAATTCGATTTACTCTGATAGGCTGAAAGCAGGGTCAGGACAACCTCCGCATCCTGCGGGCTTTCAACATAGACCAGACCCGCTTTTTCAATCGAAGCTTTGAAGGCCTCCGCATATGGGCGGTCCTGCCGGGCAGATTCAACCGCAACCCGGAGTGGTTTTTCCTTTTGTTTATATTTCGACTTGTCCGGGCGAGGGGCTTTGAGCAAGGCTCCCGTTGGCCCTGCCCAACGATACATGCTATCGGAAATCAGCAGGCGATAGAGTGCAAAGCAGACGCCAAAAATGACCAGCATGAGGGGAACAGAGATGCATAGGATAGCCTGGAGAGTAGTCGACATGGTCTCGCCCTGCAGGTCAACCCAGATGTCGGTCACTGCGGAAGTCAACGGAACAAGTAATAAGAACAAATTCGCGAAGGCCAGCCTGTTTAAGGTCCACATCAGGTGTTCGGCATGATGTTTGCGATTCTGGATCTGTAATGGAATCTGCACAAAATTCCAGATGGCAGGCAGCCACAAGAAAAAGACCGACATCAACAAACCCGAGATGATCACACTGCGCAGCGGGTTATTTTCGACCACCATCCCCGATGAAATCGCATTCAAAGCTAGCAGAACGGTTGAGTTCACCAAAAGATAAGCCAGCGCGAAGGTTAAAATCCCCCCGGCAATCGCCAGGATGGCGGCAAAAATACTCAACCCAAAGAAAGCCTTTGCCTCCTCTGGCAGGCGGCTGCCAGCCTGGGGCGGGAGCGAGGCCATTTTTTGCGGAGGCTGCGCCAGCCGCGCAACAAGTTCTTTCATGGCGCTCTCGAATTTCCCGGTGAAATCCACCCATTCGAGCTGGGCCAGGCGCTCATCCAGCGGACAGGCTTCGAAGATAATCAGGATGATCCGCTTCCCGGCAGCGAGGGACTTGATCCACTCATCCTTGACCGGAGCCGAGGCCATCGAGGCCTTCGAAACAACCAGCAGGATTGCAGCAGAATCCCTGACGCCGGCATCCAACTGCGGCTGCCAGGGCTGGCCCGGAATCAGATTGCGAAAATCAACCCAGCTTGGGAGACCTCGTTTGGTCAATTCCCGTGAGAAATTATCGGCAAAAGTGACTTCCTGGCGGCAATAACTGATGAAATAATACTGGGGAGTTTGAGCAGAGGTCGTCATGTTCAACAAGCTCCTTGGGACAGATAAAATAGCCTCAATAGCGAGGAGGATGTGGCATAAAGGCCACAGAATCCCTGGGCTGGGCCAGGCGATCATCCAGGTATGTTACCAATCAAGGGGGATAAAAAACTACCGATAATTCTTCAAGCGGTTAAATCATACTACAATTTACCCGCCGGTTGTAAAGGATGCCAAAGCAGCTTTTTCATTTTTTTTCATAAGCAGGACCGCATTTTGGGACCTCCCTGGAGTTTCCCGAAAAGTCACCAATCTGAGAAGTAGCAGTAGAATAGAGTAAGTTTCTCGTTCGAAAAGGAGTTTGAATGCCAAAACTTTACTGGTATCTTGCCTTCACACTGCTCTGCGTGTTATCCCTCGGCGCCTGCGCCCAAATCCAACCCGCTGACTTACCCCCAAGCCCTGTCCCGACCCCCACGCCGACAGCCACCATTCCCCCGGCCGTACCCGGTGCCCTGGTTCCCTGCAGCCTGCCGCCTATCAGCGCTCCAACCCCGGCTCCGACACCCGGATACGCCGAACTGGATCCTTCAACTGGATTACACTATACGGGCAGCGCAATAAATATCGATCTGACCACTTACCGGCTGGAGATCGATGGAATGGTCGATTACCCGCTCAAGTTGAGCTACGATGATCTGCGCTGTCTGCCCAAAATCGAGGTCAAGACCACCATCGTCTGTAAAGGAAATTTTGACGATACAGCCGTCTGGGCGGGGGCCTCGTTAAAATACGTACTGGAACTGGCCGGAATCCAGCCGCAAGCCAAAAACATCCGCCTGGTTGGCGCAGATGGATACACCCCTTCCATCACAAGAGAAGCCGCCATGTCTGGCAAAGCCTTCCTAGCTTACGAGTGGGAGAAACAACCGGTGCCCATCATCCACGGCTTCCCGGTGCGCGTTGCGCTCCCCGGCCTGCTCGGCGCCAATTGGGTCAAATGGCTGCTCAAGCTGGAGGTTTATTGAATTAGGAAATGCCATGGCCGACATCTCAGCCGAAAAACACTTCCAACGCCTGACCCGCCTGCTCGAAATGGAAGCCGAGGCCGAAAAGCAGGAAGCCCTGCAGGATCTGCAGCGCCGCTCCCCGGCCGCCGCCGAGGCTTCGGGTTTCACGCTAACCAATCTCGTCATCCGCGATGAGCAGGCCGGTCTCGGCGGGCGCATCCTGCTGACACTCGGCAAGCGCAACCAGACGCTGCCCCTGCCCTGGACGCGCCTGGGAAGCGGCGCGCCGGTCATCCTGTCGGAAGACGGCTCAAGCGGCTGGCGCGGCGTGGTCACCCGCTTGAGCAAAGACAATATCCAGGTCGCCTTTGCGCAGTGGCCCGAGAGTGAATCAGAGCGACCAGTTTTCCGTCTGGATCGTTCCAGCGACGAAATCTCACGCCAGCGCCAGCGGCAGGGATTGGACAAAGCCCGGCTGGCAGCAGATTCCCGTTTCGCGGATTTGCGCGACGTTTTGCTGGGCCTCTGCGCCCCGGCTTTTCACCCGGTCGACAACCCGAGGCCTTTAAACCCCACCCTGAACGAATCCCAACTCGAAGCGGTGCGCTTCGCCCTGACCGCCGAGGATCTGGCGATTATCCACGGCCCACCGGGAACGGGCAAAACCACCACGGTGGTTGAATTAATCCGCCAGATCACGCGGAATGGTCAGCGCGTGCTGGCCGTCGCCCCGAGCAACATTGCCGTCGACAACCTGCTCGAAAAACTGCTCGCGGCCGGAGAAAAGGCCATTCGACTCGGCCACCCGGCGCGGGTGCTGCCCGAACTTCGTCAACATACGCTGGATGAACTCGTTGAAAACCATCCCGAGGTGCGCCTGGCTCATAAACTGGCGCGCGAAGCCTATGCCCTGCGCGACCAGGCCTCAAAATATACGCGTGCCAAACCCGAACCTGGCGAGAGGCGCGCCAAGCGCCAGGAAGCCAAGCAAATGCTGGCCGACGCGCGCAAGATCGAAGACCGGGTGGTCGAACGCCTGCTGAACTCGGCCAGGATCGTCTGCGCCACGCTGACCGGGCTCGACCGCGACCTGCTCGGCAGCCAACGCTTTGACTGGTGCGTGATGGATGAGGCCAGCCAGAGTACCGAGGCCGCAGCCTGGGCGCCGCTCCAGATCGCCGACCGGCTGGTGCTGGCTGGTGACCATTTCCAGCTTCCGCCGACGGTTATTTCGAAACAGGCCGCCGCTGAAGGGTTCAACCTCAGCCTGCTGGAACGCCTGCTCAAACAGCTTGGGGTAGGCATCTCGCGCCGCCTGACGGTGCAGTATCGCATGCACCACGAGATCATGAAATTCTCCTCGCAGGAGTTTTACGAAGACAGCCTGAGCGCCGACCAAAGCATCAGCAGCCACCTGCTGAGAGATTTGCCCGGCGTCGCCGCCAACGAATTGACCGAAACCCCAATCCACTTTATCGATACCGCCGGGGCCAGCTATGACGAAAATCTTGAGCCAGAGGGCGACAGCCGCTTCAATCCGCAGGAAGCTGATCTGGTCGTCAAAAAAGCGGGGGCTTTGCTCGATTCGGGCCTTTCCCCGGCTGAGATAGCTGTGATTTCGCCGTATTCGGCGCAGGTGCGGCTGCTGCGCGAACGCCTGAAACAACCCGAAATGGAAATCGACAGCGTCGACGGTTTCCAGGGGCGTGAAAAGGAAGCCGTGATCGTCTCGCTGGTGCGCTCCAATCGCGATGGCGAAATCGGTTTTCTCGAAGACGTGCGCCGCATGAACGTGGCGCTGACCCGCGCGCGCCGCAAGCTGATCGTGATTGGTGATAGCGCCACCATCACCGCCCACCCTTTTTACCAGCGCCTGGTGATGTATTTCGAGTCAATCGGGGCTTACCACTCGGTTTGGGAATACCGAGACTGAGCAATACCAGGAAACAATTTTGTTTGGACAGCCAGGAGAATAAGCATGGATTCAAGCCATAGTGAACCGCAAAACGAACTCGTAACGCAACAATCTGATCTAATGAGAACGGAAAGTGGTTTTAGATTCCGCGATCTCAATAAAAACGGCAAGCTGGATATTTACGAAGACCCCCGCCAACCTCTTGAGGCCCGTGTCGAGGATCTGCTGGCACAAATGACCCTGAAAGAAAAAGCCGGGCTGATGTTCATCAACGGCGCAAAAGTCAACGCAGATGGCTCCATCGAAGACAAACCGGGCGAACCCGGGTTTGCAGGCGCTGCCGTGACCCAGATCGACGCACACAAAATGAATCACTTCAATCTTTGGGATCTTCCAGGGGCACAAACCGTCGCCGCCTGGCACAACAAACTCCAGCGTTTCGCCGAACAGACCCGACTCGGCATCCCGGTGACGATTGCGTCCGACCCGCGCAATCATTTCACCCATAACATTTTTTCGATGCAGGCTGTCGATTTTTCACAATGGTGTGAAACCCTGGGCTTTGCCGCGATTGGCGACCCTGAACTGGTGCGTCGGTTTGCCGAGATTGTCCGACAGGAGTATCTGGCAGTGGGCATTCGCGTGGCGCTCCACCCGCAAATTGACCTGGCTACCGAACCGCGCTGGCCGCGCATCAGCGGCACGTTTGGCGAGGAGGCCCACCTGACCGCGTTGTTAACCAAAGCCTACCTCGAAGGATTTCAAAGTGAGACTCTTGGGCCGCAGAGTGTCGCCTGTATGACCAAACATTTCCCTGGCGGCGGGCCGCAAAACGAAGGGCTGGATCCACATTTCGAATTCCAGAAAGGTCAGGTTTATCCGGGCAGGAATTTCGATTACCATTTGATCCCCTTCGAGGCGGCCTTTGCGGCCAGGACAGCGGCGATCATGCCCTATTACGGGGTACCCATGGATCAAACCGATGAAAATGTGGCCATGTCCTTCAATAAAGCCATCATCACCGGCCTGTTGCGTGAGAAATACCGGTACGATGGCATAGTCTGCACCGATTGGGGCCTGATCACGGATGTCCAGATGCCGGGTGCCATCTGGCCCGCGCGGGCCTGGGGTGTCGAACAGCTCACCCAGGCTGAACGGGTGCGAAAAGCGCTCGAGGCCGGTGTGGACCAGTTCGGCGGGGAAAGCTGCCCAGAGCTGGTGATTGAGTTGGTCAAAACAGGCCAATTGCCTGAAGCGCGGCTGGACCAATCCGTCCGGCGGCTCCTGCGCCTGAAATTCCAGTTGGGGCTCTTCGATAATCCGTTTGTCGATGAGACCCAGGTTCCACAGGTCTTGGGCCACCCGGCTTCTGTGGCAGCGGGTGCGGCCTCGCAAAAACGAGCCATGACCCTGCTTAAAAATGCTAATCAGACCCTGCCCCTGAGTGGGAAGCCCAGGGTTTTCATCAAGAATATCGACCCGCTGACCGCCTCCCGCTATGCCGAGGTGGTTGCCACCCCTGAAGCGGCCGATTTTGCCATTTTGCGCCTGGAGACACCCTGGGTCCCGGTCGAGACGAAAAACCCCTTTGCCCAGGGCTTCCATCACGGCGACCTGGATTTCAAAGGCGAGACCAAAGCCGAAATTTTGTCCTTATTGCAGGCTGTGCCGACCATTGTGGTGCTTTATCTGGACCGCCCCGCTGTCATCCCTGAAATCAGCGACCTGGCGAAGGCCTTGCTGGCAGATTACGGGGCCAGTGACGAGGCAGTGTTGGATGTCATCTTTGGCAAAGCCCGCCCGGAAGGGAAACTACCCTTCGAATTGCCGAGTTCAATGGAAGCGGTGCGAAACCAGAAGGCCGATGTCCCTTATGACTCTGAGAATCCGCTTTACCCTTTTGGCTATGGACTGTCCTATTGAGCTTGAGACTCCCTGGAAATCTCTGAGTAAAGCCCTCGCGGCGAGGTTTCCTTTCAAGTGATATACTGGTTTAAATTACAAATCGTTAGAATCGAGACCCTCTTGAATACTTCCTTTACTCCTGAAGAAGCCCACAACCTGCTGGCGGATACCACCCTCGAAGCCCTGCCCGAGAATTTACGCCAGGCCGCCGCCCGCGCCGGGTGGGACACGCTCGTCGCGGTCCAGGCGCGCACGATTCCCTACATGCTCTCGGCACGCAACATGATGATCCAGGCCCGCACCGGCAGCGGCAAAACCGGCGCTTTCCTGCTGCCGATGCTGGCGCGGCTCGACCCTTCGCGCGCCACCTGCCAGGCGCTGATCCTCGTCCCGACCCGTGAATTGGCCAAACAGGTCTGGCAGGAAGCCGAAAAACTGATCGGCGAGGCCGGTCTGCGCACGGTGGCCGTCTACGGCGGCGTGGGCTACGGCTCACAAATCGATGCTCTCAAACAGGGCGCGCACATCGTCGTCGGCACACCGGGACGGGTGCTCGACCACCTGCTCAAGCGCACGCTTTCGCTCGAACATCTCAAAATGCTGATTTTCGATGAAGCCGACCGGATGCTCTCGATGGGCTTTTATCCCGACATGCAGGATGTCAAGCGTTACCTGCCCAAACGCGCCATCCATACTGCAATGTTTTCAGCCACCTTCCCCGATTCCGTCATGCGCACCGCGCGCGAGTTCATCCAAAACGGGGAATTTCTCAGCCTGAGCAGCGACCACGTTCACGTCACAGATACGGAACACGTTTTTTACATTGTCGAGGGGATGGACAAAGACCGCAGCCTGGTGCGGTTGATCGAGATCGAAAACCCGACTTCCGCGATTATTTTCTGCAACACGAAGATGCGCGTTAATTACGTTGCGGTCGTCTTGCAGCGTTTTGGCTACGATGCCGACCAGTTGAGCGCCGACCTGTCACAAGCGGAACGCGAGCGGGTGCTGGATCGCGTCCGCAAGGGAACGCTGCGCTTCCTGGTCGCCACCGACGTAGCCGCGCGTGGGCTGGACATTCCCAGCCTCTCGCACGTTATCCAGTACGAGCCGCCCGAAGAAACGGAAGCCTACATCCACCGCGCCGGGCGCACCGGGCGGGCCGGGGCCACCGGCGTAGCGATTTCACTGGTTAACAAAGGCGAACGCTTTGCATTGGAAAAGATTGCCAAGGAATTCAACATCCCAATGGAGGAACGCCCCACCCCAACAGACGAGGATGTGGCCGCCATCGTCGCCGAACGCCTGACCGCCCTGCTCGAAGCCCGCCTGCGCGGACGGGACAAACTCGCCGCCGAACGTTCGCGCCGCTTCGAGGCGCTCGCTCACAGCCTGGCCGAGAACGAGGACGAATCCGCGATCATCACCATGCTGCTGGACGATACCTACCAGCAAAGCCTGCACGCACCGGTCGCTCAGCCAACGGGCACACCCACGCCTGTCAAACAACACCAGCCCGGCGGCGGCTCGAACCGCAGGCAGAGTGGGAGAAGAAGATAGGATTCTTAGTGAAAAGCTGAGGTCAAGTAGCCAATGATTTTTCGTCCCGGAGTTATCCCCCGAAGAGACAACTCCGGGACGAATGCCGTGAAAGCCAGGGCGTCAAACAAGTGAGACTGCCATGTGGACGACAACTCATTTATATTGCTTTAAGAAATACAAATTGATGTAACGACCTTTGGCGCCTTTGTTCAAATCCACCCCGGTAGAAACATAACCATAGGGGGGCGTTTTTAATAAATTCTTATAGTCACTGGCAACAGAATATATTCGAATGTCAACGATGGGGGTCTCATCCTTTTCTGACGATCGATGTGTACACAGGTAAAGATAAGCCCCGCCTGAGCCTTTGTTAAGGTCCTTGTCAATCTTATACCAGCCTGAGGATTTTGCGTCTTTCGCTGCTGGAGTCGGGCAGGCTGCATCTTTCCCTTCAATGATTTTCAAATTCGTCAGCGGCGGTTGTGTGCCGCCCTTTTTGTAGTTCAGATAGATATACTTACCGCCAGAACCTTGATTAAGATCAACGGTAATTTGGGTGTATCCAGATGGAGGGTTGACAATCGCGGTATCCGAAATCGTAACATCCAGATCGGTAATCGGGGCTTCTGGCTGAACTGTGTAGTACATGTGAATGAAACTCCCCGAAACACTCTCATTCAAATCCGTATTTTCGGCATCGATTGTCTGGTAGCCCAACGGCTTTTTGATAATATCCTTGCTGTTTGAGCTCGAAAAAACAACGATGTTCGTGATCTTCCCGGCTCCTTTTTTTGTTTTGCACAGGTAGAGGTGGGTGACCGGGCGATCAATTCCCCATTTGCTTTTTGTAATACCTGCGTTAAGATCAACGCCAGCCTTGGAATATCCCGACGGGCATTCATAATCCGGGTTTTTGGACGTACTCTCTTTCTTGACCAGGGTTAGTCCGCGAATAACCGACGAGCCATTGTACTGCACACATAACGACACGTATTCACCGCCGGAACCCTCGTTTAAATCAATGGGGATATAATCATAACCTGTGTCGCAGCCTGTGCCGGTTTTAACAATCACGTCGGATACATGCCTAGATGAAAGCGTGGCAGAGGCTATCTGCTGATCCGTCCCGTCAAACTGCCCGGGAGCCGAAGTAAAGTTTACCTTGCGTCCTTTTCTGTTTTAACTATACAACAGTATCAATGCCATTTCAATAAAAACAGGGGGCGCCTTTCAAAATATGCAGATAGTGCGCCATACCCAGACTTTCAGGCGAATTTTCGTTATCAAATTCTCGAGGTTATAATCAAGGCATGGAACTCAACCCTTACTCCGTCATCCTGTTCGACTGGGGCGACACCGTCATGAAAGACGACCCGTCCCAGGGCGCGCCAATGGTCGACTGGCCGCAAGTGGAAATGGTCGCAGGTGCAGATACCCTGCTTGAGGCCCTCCATACCCACGGACGGATCATCGCCCTGGCCACCAGCGCGGACGTTTCGAACGAGGCCCAGATCCGCGGAGCGCTGGCGCGGGTGAATCTCGATCAGTATTTCGACAAAATTTTTAGCTTCCGTAACACCGGGCTGCAAAAATCAGCAGCGTTTTACCAGCATGTGCTGGACGATCTCCAGGTCAAGCCGGCCAAGGTCTTGATGATTGGCGACAGCTTCGAAAAGGATGTTCTCGCCGCCAACCTGGTCGGCATCGCCGGGGTCTGGTTCAACCCGTCGACACCGGAAACCAGGGAAGGGCCTGCCTTTGTTACTGCCCACAGCCTGGCGGAGCTCCTGAAACGCTTGCAGCCTTTTCGTTGAACCCGTCGCTCTGAAAAAAAACATTCCCCAGCTTCCATAGAAAACCCAGAGGAGAAAATCCATGTTCACTCGCGCCATTACCCGCACCCCCGCCGCCAACTTTGCCGACGGTCTGACCACAGTCAATCTGGGGCTACCCGATTACCAGAAGACGATCGCCTCACACCAGGCCTACTGCGCCGCTCTGAAACAGTGCGACCTGACGCTGACCGAACTAAACGCCGACCCGCGCTATCCCGACTCGACCTTTGTCGAAGACACCGCCATCCTGACGGAGCACGGCGCGATCCTGACCCGTCCCGGCGCGGACAGCCGCGCAGGCGAAGCGGAGGCCATCAAGGCAACCCTGAAAAACTTCTACTCTGAACTGGCCGAAATCAGCGCCCCCGGCACCCTGGATGGCGGCGACATCTGCGAAGCCGGCACGCACTTTTTCATTGGCATTTCCCTGCGTACCAACGAAACAGGCGGGCAGCAGCTCGCCGACTGGCTGAAAAGCAAAGGCTACACCGCCAGTTTTGTCGATATCCGCCAAACGAAGGGCATCCTGCACCTGAAGAGCGGCATTTCCTATCTCGGTGAGAACCGCCTGGTGGTGATCGATTCGCTCGCCGAGCACCCGGATTTCAAGAGCTATGAGCTGATCCATATGGCGCCGGACGAAGAATATGCCGCCAACTGCATCCGCGTCAACGAGCATGTTTTGATCGCCGCCGGGTTCCCAAAATTCGAAACGAAGCTGCGTGAGTTGGGCTACAAACTAATCGTATTGGATATGTCCGAATACCAGAAAATGGATGGCGGCCTAAGCTGCCTGTCCCTGCGATTCTGAGCCGATGAACTTCATTTTGATTCGCGGCGGCGGGGATCTGGCTGGCGGTGTAGTTTTGCGACTGCACCGCGCCGGGTTTCACGTCATTATTTCCGAACTGCCTTTTCCGCTGGCCGTGCGCCGGGGAGTTTCCTTTTCAGAGGCAGTTTACCAAGGTGAAATTACAGTGGAAGGTCTGACCGGACGCCGGGTAGAATCGCCAGGCGAGGCGTTTAACCTCGCCCGACAGGGACTCATTCCGGTACTCATCGACCCGCAGGCTGCCATCCTGAACAACGAATATTTTCCTGCCCTGGTCGATGCCCGTCTGCTGAAGCGCACTGCCGATACCAGCCTCTCGTCAGCGCCACTGGTGATCGGACTCGGCCCCGGCTTGACCGCCGGAGAAAACTGTCATACTGTGATCGAGACCAATCGCGGCCACACCCTGGGTCGTGTCTACTGGACAGGTTCGGCTGGCGCTGATACTGGCCTGCCTGAAGGCGATCCCCACCGTGTGCTGCGCGCCCCAGCCGATGGCAGCTTGACCAGCTACGCCCAAATTGGAGATCACCTTGAAGCCGGCCAACTCATCGCTGAAATCGGCGGTGAAAAAATCCTCGCGCCGTTCAAAGGCGTTTTGCGCGGCTTGATCCGTCCGGGTATTGCTGTCTCAAAAGGACTCAAGGTCGGCGATGTTGACCCACGTGACAACCCTGATTACTGCTTCATGGTCTCTGATAAAGCTCTTTCCATCGGCGGCGGTGTGCTCGAAGCCATCCTGAGCAAACCAGAAATCCGCTCTCAACTATTAGATGGGCTTTAGAAACTGGGCGCAAAAGAATGCTCAGTAAACAAATCATCTAATGCAACTCTCCAAAGCCATCCGCTTCCCTTTTCCGTTTCTAAGAATCTCCGCTCCAGCCATTGGCACATCTACTGTTGCCTTTGTCGGCGCAGGCGGTAAAACAACTGCCATGTTCTGTGCGGCTCAAGAACTTGCCCCGGCATTGGTCACCACCACCACGCATCTGGGCGCATGGCAAGCTTCCATGGCCAACCTCCATTTCACGTGGGATCCCAGCGATCCCATGCCAGAAATGGAAGCTACCCTAAGCAATGGAATCACCCTGGTCACTGGAAGCCTCGACGAGGCGACCGAACGTTTCCGCGGCCTGACTGCGCCACAACTGGAAAATCTCAAACAACTGGCAGGGTCTTACAATCTACCGCTGTTGATCGAAGCCGACGGTTCGCACCAGAAACCGCTGAAAGCGCCCGCCGAACATGAACCCGTCATCCCCAATGTTGTAGATATTGTGGTTGTTGTGGCCGGTTTGAGCGGACTGGGCAAGCCATTGACCGGCGAGCATGTTCATCGCGCGGAACGCTACTCGGCTTTATGCGGGCTAAAAATGGGGGAAAACATCACGGACAGGGCACTTGTCAATTTGCTGACCCATCCTGACGGCGGGCTTAAAAATATTCCGGCAGGAGCGCAGCGGGTGGCGCTGCTTAACCAGGCTGACACACCCAAACTCCAGTCGCGGGCAAATGAAATTGGACAAGCGCTGCTCTCAACCTATGATTCCGTTGTTATCGCCAGCCTAGACCCTGCATTGGATTTCCCACGCAAGCCCGTGATGGCCGTCAAGGAAAAGATTGCCGGAATCATCCTGGCCGCCGGGAAAGCTTCCCGTTTTGGAAAGCCCAAACAGCTATTGGATTATCGTGGACAGTCTTTCGTTCGCAATGTGGCCGAAACTGCGCTGAAGGCCGGGCTTTCTCCGGTCGTCGTCGTTATCGGCGCAGAGGCCGAACAGGTCGAAGAGGCCATCCACGGCCTGCCAGTTACGATTGTGCAAAACCCGGATTGGGAAAACGGGCAAAGCACCTCCATCTGCGCTGGTCTGCGGGAATGCCGCTCAGCGGGCGGGGCGATCTTCCTGCTGGCCGACCAGCCGCAGGTGAGCGTGGAGGTGCTGCGCGCGCTGGTGGAACGCCACAGCCAGGATCTGCCTGCTGTGCTGGCCCCTTATGTCTTCGATCAGCGCGCCAACCCGGTGCTCTTCGATCGGGTCACCTTCCAGGATTTGCTGGCCCTGCAAGGCGATACCGGCGGGCGCGCGATCTTCTCCAAATTCAGCCCGCGCTACCTGAATTGGTATGACAAACGCCTGCTATTGGATGTGGATACGCCGGAAGATTACGAAAAGCTGGTGAACAGTGAGAAGTGAAACATGAAAAAGATTTCAGCAGTTATCCTGGCCGCGGGACAATCGAGGCGCATGGGGCAGCCCAAAATGTTGCTCCCCTGGGGCAATACAACCGTGCTTGGGCAGGTAGTTGCCGTTTTGGCCGAGTCGCTAAAAACGGATGCGCGAGCAGATTTGGAAGCGGGTAAGCGGAATATTTTTGAGCTGATAGTCGTCACCGGAGGGGGACGGGAAGCAGTAGAAGCCGAGGTAGCGCGTTTGGCCGAGAAATTCCCGCTGCGCTGTGTCTACAACCCGGCGCATGAAAGCGGGGAAATGCTCTCATCCTTGCAGTGCGGGCTGATGGCCACCAGCCCGGAAGCAGAATCCGCGCTGATCGGGCTGGGAGACCAGCCGCAGCTGAGTCTGGATTCCGCGCGAAAAGTGGTCTCAGCCTTTGAGTCGTCTGACGCGCGTCTGATAGTCCCCAGTTACAACCTGCGGCGCGGGCATCCCTGGCTGGTTCAGCGCAGCTTGTGGGGTAAAATCCTGTCTTTGAAAGCCCCAGAAACGTTGAGGAATTTCCTGAATTCACATGCGGGGGAAATCCTGTACATGGAAGCCGACCAGACAATTTTGAAAGATTTAGATACGCCCGAGGATTACCGACGCGAAAAGCCTTGAATTCTCGCCCCCGGCGTGCTAATCTAAAGGTGGAGCTTATTTCCAAGCTTCGTGGAGGCAAGAATGACAGACTGGGACACAATGGTCGAACACATTCACGCCGCCATGCAGGCGGTCGATCAGGCGCACGCCGCCACAGAATCCTTACGCGCGAAAACAGACCGGGAGGCAATCGAAAAATTCCAGGCAGAGATGAAAGAACTACACAGCCGCCTGGAGCAGATGCAGAAAATCCTGGCTCACGAAGATACCTACGCGCTGGATGAGTTGGCAGAAGCGTTGGGCGCCGCACTCGGCAACCAGGAGATGTATCACCGCATCCCACATTATGATCTCGACGACAAAAAGTAAAATCCTGGCTGCCAGGCGCTGACTTTACAAATCCGATAATTGACAGAAAATCCTTGCTTCAATCACAAAAAGCACGGCTCTGGCCGTGCTTTTCTTTAACCATCTCTTCCAACCTGTGATAAACTACGCCCCACTGGAGAAAAATATGCGCTATTTTGTGATGGTTAATCCGATTTGTGGACGCGGGCTGGGCGAAAAATCCATCCCGGAGATCGAAGCAGGTTTAAAAAAGGCCGGGCTGGATTTCACGCTGGTCCGGACCGAGCGCCCCTGGCATGCTGCCGAACTGGCCGAGCAAGCCGTGCGCGACGGCTACAACGTGATTGTCTGCGCCAGCGGCGACGGGACATTGAATGAAGCCATCAACGGCTTAATGAAAGCCCGCGCGGCCGGGTTCAACCACGCCGCATTCAGTGTTTTGTCGATTGGAACCGGGAACGACTTTTCAAGCGGCATGGGCATTCCCACCGACCTGGAACACAGCCTGACTGTTTTACTCGCCAATCAGCGCAAGACCATCGATATCGGTTTCGTCAAAGGCGGCGATTTCCCCGAGGGGCGTTTTTTCGGAAACGGCATCGGCATCGGTTTCGACGCCGCCGTCGGCACCGCTGCAGCCAAAGTCCGCTGGACGCGCGGCCTGCTGGCCTATTTAATTGGCGTCATCGCCACTGTTTTCCTGTATTACAACCCACCCAAAGTCAAAATCACGCTCGACGATGATCAAATCATCCAGAAATCGCTGATGATTTCGATCATGAATGGCAAACGGATGGGCGGCGGTTTTCACATGGCCCCCAATAGCCAGAGCGACGATGGGTTCTTCGACCTGTGCATTGCCGAGACTGCCTCGAAGGCGCGCATCTTTGGCCTGATTCCTTACTTCCTGAAAGGAACCCAGGAGGGCCAGCCCGAAATCAAAATGCGTAAATCGAAAAAGGTGACTGTTACCGCGCTCGAAGGAGATTTCCCCGCTCACGCGGACGGCGAGATGTTGTGTTACACCGGGACCAGTCTCACGATGGAACTGCTTCCCGCCCAACTGGAAATTATCACCAGCTAATAGCGTCTTCTCCCTCCCCCGCCAAAAACCGGCGGACCTTCCCCAGCCCTCTCCCGATCAGGAGAGGGGGAGATATAAATCTAGATGAATCTGATGCAATGGATTGTCACCTACGGCTGCAAACTTGGCCTGGAAGTCATGTGCCGGATCGACGCCAGGGAATTACAGAAAGTCCCGCAAACCGGGCCGTTGATCGCTTTTGCCAATCACACTGGCATGGTGGAAGCGCCAGTCCTGTATACGCAGCTCCAACCCCGGAAAAAGCTGACCGCCATCGCCAAAATCGAGACCTGGGACAACCGATTCCTGAACTGGGTTTTTACGCTCTGGAATATCATCCCCATCCGCCGCGGCGAAGCGGACATGGTTGCCATGCGCAAGTCGCTGGAAGCGCTGGAGCAGGGCTGCATCCTGGGCATGTCTCCAGAGGGGACGCGCAGCAAAAGCGGGAAGCTGATCCGCGCGCGCGGCGGCGTGGCCATGCTAGCCCTGCACAGCGGCGCGCCGTTGCAGCCTGTGGCGCACTGGGGCGGGGAAAGTTTTGGCGAGAACGTCAAGAAATTCAAGCGGACGGATTTTCACATCCGCGTAGGGCCGATCTTTTATCTCGACGCGCATGGCGAGCGCGTGTCAAAAGAAATCCGCCAGCAGATGGCGGATGAGATGATGTACCAGTTGGCAAAACTATTACCCGAAGAGTACCGGGGCGAATATTCTGATTTGAAGAACGCGACCGAGAAGTTTTTTCGCTTTGTGAAATAGGCCGTGGACGGTAGGTGGGACGATAAAACCAAAAAACGAGAGCCGCCAGCGCTCTCGTTTTTGATCCGGTCTACGGTCTATCATCCAATTCATACCAATAAACGTTCGTTTCCCATTTTTTGAAGCCCATTTTACGATAAAGCGCATTCGCCGCCACGCGGCGCGGATTGCAGGTTAGCGAGACGCCTTTCAGGCCCATTTCACGGGCAATTTGGAGCAAGTGGTTGACCAACGCCTCACCGAGGCCCTGTCCCCGCATGGATTCGTCGACAATCACATCTTCAACATGCGCATGCACCCCGCTCGGTGTGCGGAAGACGCCCAGGGTGGCCGCCCCGAGGATTTCACCATCAGCCTCGGAAGAAGCCCCGCAAGCTTTCTGCGAGGCGCGGGCGAGAATCAAGACGCTGGGCGAATCAAGTAGTTTTTGCAATTCAGCAGAGGTCGGAATGGGGGCTTTGGTCAACTGCGGAATCAGCCGCTCGAAAGCGGCCAACAATTCGGGGGTGACAGTTTCGACGCGGGTGATGGAGAGATTCATCTTGAACGCATTTTGAAATACAACTCGCGCAAGGCCGGCATCATCTCGTCGGGCAGGTGATTGACGTTGCCAAGCAGGTGCGCGGTCACCACGGTTTTTGCCACGCTTTCGAGCCGCTCGAGGTGGCTCAGGGCTTCATCCAGGTCTGTGCCAAAGGTGATCGCGCCGTGGTTGCGGATCAGGATTGCGTTATGATCTTTTACCAATTCGCTGATGGCGCGGGCGTTATCGTCCGAGCTGGGCAGGGCAAAACGCGTGGTTGGGACGGGTCCAAGACCCTCCAAGACTTCGGGCAAGATATCGACCGGAAACGGAATCCCGGCCACGGTGAGCGCAGTCGCATTCGAAGGATGGGCATGGATCACAGCGCGGATATCCGCCCGCTGGCGGTAAGCCTCCAGGTGCATCGCCGTCTCCGATGAGGCCTTGCGCTTCCGCTTCGAATCCGCTTTGATAATCTGACCGTCTAGATCGACGATTAGCAGGTCCTCCGGTTCCAGGCGGCCTTTGCACATCCCCGAGGGGGTAATCACGACGCTGTCGCCACCCAGGCGCATCGAAAGATTGCCGTTGTTCGAAAGCATCAAGCCGCTCGCATAGCAAATCCGCCCGGCTTCGACAATCGAGAGACGCAGATCGCGTTCTGTGGCGAAAGACGAAAGGTGTAAATGGTTCATCTCACGCTCATCCGACCGCAGCCTGAAGCTTTTTGTCCCGCGGCCAGAGGCTCAAGGCGGCGTAGTAACCGACGTAAATGAAGGATACCCAGACCACCCATTTTGGGACATCTGGGTATTGCATCACACCCCAAATACCAATGATGCCGTACAAATACGAGAGGATCAAGGTTAAGCTGCGCAAACGCAGGTTACGGCTGGGATAGATGTACTTGACCGGAACAAAAACCAGAAGATTACAGATGGTCAGAATCGCCAGGTTGATCCAGGGATTCAACCCCATCACCAGCATGTAGAGCACCAGCACGTTCCAGTAAGACGGGAAGCCCTTGAAAAAATAATCATCAGTCTCGTCAGTTTTCGCATCCGTCTGGGTAAACTGATAAGCAGAGGTCAGCAAAATGGCAAAAGCGCCAGCCAGCTTAAAACCAGCCGGCAGCAAGTCGGCCTCCACCAGGAACAAGGCCGGGACAACCACGTAGTTCAGGTAATCCAGGATATTATCGAGCAGGGCGCCGTCGATATTTGGCGCATAGGTCTTGACATTCGCCCAGCGCGCCAGCATGCCATCGAAACCATCCACGAACATAGCCAAAACCATCCACAAAATTGCCAGCCGCCATTCATGCTTAAACACCGCCATCAACGCCAGCAAGCCCCAAAGGGCACCCGTAGCCGTAAAAAGGTGGACACCGTAGGCATAGATTATGCGGTTCAGGGGAAGATGAGACTTGCTTTCCATTTTTATTTTTCTCTCCAAGGGGAAGTTTCGAGGTGAATCCCGAGTAAGTTCGCAAATTATACCCTGTGAAAAGGACAATCCCAATCACAAAGACGAAAGGCGGCAGAGTTTCTGCCGCCCAGGTTGCGTACTCGAAAAGCGGGCAGGCCTGTTTGAGGCCTGCCCGCCATTGTTCAGGCCTTTACCAGGCCAATCACCACCGTTTCGCCATCGAAAGCCTCCGAAATCACCTTTGCTTTGGCAGGGGCTGCGGCAAAGGTCAACGCCACGGTTAGTGTTTCGCCAGTGACATAATCCTTGTGGTGCAAAAGCGCATCCTTGAGCGTGGGCGAGGCTTCCAAGTATAGCTTGATGCGGTCAGCCACCTCCAGGCCGCTTTCCTTACGGAAATCCTGCACACGGCGCACAAACTCGCGCGCCAGGCCCTCTTTGAACAATTCCGGCGTTAATTCCGTCACCAGAGCAGCCACATACGGACCATCTTCAGCAACAGCGAAGCCTTCCCTGGCCAGAGATTTGACTTCGACCTCTTCGGGCAGGATTTCTAACCCCTGACCATCGATATCGACCATCAGCCTGCCTTCCGTCAAAAAGGCCTGCGCAACTTCCTCAGGATTCAGCGCCAGAAGGGCTTTCTGGATCACCGGGAACTTGTTGCCATACTTCTGTCCCAACTGCTTGGGCAGCGGCTTAACCGTATGCTGGAGCGCTTCGGTGCTGGCGTCGAGCAGGCGCACTTTCTTGACGTTGAGTTCGTCCATCAACAGGTCATCGTAATCGCGGACGGCGGCGCGCTCGTTGACATTCGCCACCGAGAAGGCGGCCTCAGCCAGCGGCTGGCGAACCTTGCGGTTGGCTTTCGCGCGGGCAGCGTGACCCAACGAGGCCAGGCGCATGACCAGTTCCATATCGTGGTTGAGTTTCTCGTCGACGAGGGCGGCATCCTCTTCGGGCCAGGATGAGAGATGCACCGATTCGGGCGCGCTCGGATCGAAGGAACAGACCAGGTTCTGGTACATTTCGTCAGCCAGGAAGGGCATGGCCGGGGCCAGCAGTTTGCTCAGGGTCACCAGGGCCGTGTAAAGGGTGGCATAGGCAGCCTGTTTATCGGTATCCGATTCGGATTTCCAGAAACGGCGGCGGGAACGGCGCAGGTACCACGTTGAAAGAACCTCCACAAACTTTTCAATCGGGCGCGTACCGCCGGTGACATCGTAATCCTCATAAGCGGCGGTCACATTGCGGACGAGGGCGTTAAGTTCAGAGAGCAGCCACTTATCGAGGCTGGAGTAAGCCACCTGGGCGTTGCCAGGCTGCCACTGATCGAGATTCGCATACGTCACAAAGAACGAGTAGACGTTCCAGAGCGTCAGCGTGAAACTGCGCGTGACTTCGCCAACCAGGTCAGACGAGAAGCGGCGTTCGTTGCCGGGCGGCGTGGCGGTGTAGAGATACCAGCGCAGCGCATCGGCGCCATGAACATTAATCACATCCCAGGGCTGGACGATGTTGCCAAGCGACTTGGACATCTTGCGCCCTTCGGCATCCTGGATGTGGCCGAGGCAGATGACATTTTTATAGGCCACGCTATCCATCAACATCGTGCTGATGGCGTGCAGCGAATAGAACCAGCCGCGCGTCTGGTCGACTGCCTCGCAGATGTAATCAGCAGGGAACTGGGCCTTGAACTTTTCCTGGTTCTCGAAGGGATAATGCCACTGGGCATAGGGCATCGAACCCGAATCAAACCAAACGTCAATCAGTTCGGGCACACGGGTCATTTTTCCGCCGCACTCCTGGCACGGGAAATAGACACTGTCCACGTGTGGGCGGTGCAAATCCAATTCGGTCAGGTCGCGGCCCGATAGCTGGCTGAGTTCTGCCACTGAACCGATACAGTGTTGGTGCTTGCAATCCGCGCATTCCCAAACCGGGAGCGGCGTGCCCCAATAGCGTTCACGACTCAAAGCCCAGTCAATGTTGTTCGAGAGCCAGTTGCCAAAGCGTCCATCTTTGATATGCTCGGGCACCCAATGGATGGTCTGGTTCAGGCCGACCAGCCGTTCCTTAAACTGGCTGGTGCGGATATACCAGGCCTCGCGGGCATAATAGAGCAACGGCGTGCTGCAACGCCAGCAGAACGGGTAAGTGTGGGTATAACGTTCATCGCGGTAGAGCAGGCCGCGATTGCGCAGGTCGGTGGTGATGTCGGGGTCAGCATCCTTGACAAAGACCCCGCGCCAGGGCGTCACCTCGGGAATGAAAGTACCGTCCGGCGCAACCGTCATGATGACCGGCAGATCGTATTCCATCGCCACTTTCATATCATCCGCGCCGAAAGCAGGCGCGATATGGACAAGACCGGTGCCATCCTCGATGGTGACGAAGTCACCCAGGATGACATAATGCGCCGGTTTTTCGGGCGGCAGGAAGGTAAATAAGGGTTTGTACTTGGTCCCCTTCAGTTTCTTACCCTTGAAAGTTTCCAGCACTTTGACTTCCTCGCCACGGAAAACTTTCTCGAGCAACGCCTGGGCCAGGATGAGTTTTTCGGTGCCGCCTTCTGGAAGGGCATGTTCCACCTTGACGTAATCCACTTCGGCCCCGGCGGCCACCGCCACATTGGCAGGCAGGGTCCAGGGAGTAGTTGTCCAGACCAGCAGCGAGGTGCCCGGCTCGTCCATCAACGGCAGGCGGATAAAGACCGAGGGGTCAGAAGCTTCGTCGTAACCAAGGGCCACCTCGTGGTCAGAGAGCGGCGTGCCGCAGCGCGGGCAGTACGGGACAACCTTGAAGCCCTGGTAGAGCAGGTCCTTGTCCCAGAAATTGCGCAGGATCGACCAGACCGACTCGATATAGTCGTTGGTAAAAGTCACATAGGCGGTGCTCAGGTCAACCCAAAAGGCAACACGGTCGGTCAGCCGCTCCCAGTCCTGGATGTAGTCGAAGGCAGATTTACGGCATTCGGCATTGAACTTGTCGATACCATAAGCTTCGATCTGCTGTTTGTTGGTGAAGCCGTGCTTTTTCTCGACCTCAATTTCCACCGGCAGGCCGTGCGTATCCCAGCCGCCGCGCCGCGAGACGTGGTAACCGCGCATAATCTTGTAGCGCGGGAACATATCCTTGAAAGCGCGCGCCAGCACATGATGCACGCCCGGTTTACCATTGGCGGTCGGGGGACCTTCATAAAAAACGTATTCCGGCCCGCCCTGGCGCGTAGAAACTGTTTTCTCAAAAATTTTCTCTTTTTTCCAGAACTTCAGAACACCTTCCTCGAGGGAAGGCGCATCGAGCTTGGGAGAGACTGGTTTAAAAGACATTCATACCTCCGGGGTTCGCTATACGATAATTCGATAATTCGATCTTCAGAAATCGGGATTCGGAAAAGGTCACAGCCATTGGCCGAAAAACGAACAGCGATTCCCAACAAACAAAAACTCCCGTCCACACAGGGACGAGAGCCAGAAACGCTCACGCGGTACCCCCAGATTCCTTCGGATGAAGGCGCTTAGCGGGGACAAACATCCCCTGCCCGGGTAACGGAGGGCTTCCGGCTTGCTTACTTTTTCTGGTTTCAGCTTGCGGCTCCGGAAGGATTTTCAGCCCGTTTGACTGGCTCGGCTCACACCAACTCCCGAACTCGCTGGCAGCACCACAGGCTTACTCGTTTCCATCAATGCCTTTAGAGCTTTGATTATACCAACTTTGGCGTTGGACGGCAAGAATTTAAGCGCTCTCCAACGTAAAGACCGTGATCTCTGGCCGACAGTTAAGGCGGACATACGGCGGCGTCATCCCCACGCCGCGATTGGTATATTGGTACATTTCCCCTACCCGATACAGCCCAGCCGGATATTTACGCGCCAAATGCGGCAGGACCGGCGGGCCAAGAAAGGGCAGATTCACCTGTCCGCCATGCGAATGACCGGAAATCTGCAGATCAAACCGCTTGGTGGCGGCGCTTTTGTCAGCAAAATCAGGTTCGTGGGCCAGCAAAATGGCGCAGCCTTCAGCCGGCAATTGCGCCAAAACCTGATCGAGATCATCTTCATGTTCGGAAACATCATCCACGCCGCCAAACCAGAGCAAATCAGAACCAACCTGCACCGCCTGAACCGCGTTAACCAGTGTCCGCACTCCCCCCTGCTTCAAGAGCCCCAGCACCGCTTGAACATCCAACCAGTAATCGTGATTGCCCAGAACCGCCAGCGTGGGAAAACGCTCGGTCAGCCACTTCAGGCTCACGGCGTAGGCTTCCAGGTCTAAGTTCAGTTCAGGTTCCCGCTCTGGATCCAGCACAAAATCACCGGTCAGGGCCACCAAATCCGGCTTTTGCGCCTCGACCAACTCAAAAACCTGGTTCAAATGCTCGAGATTCATCCAGCCGCCCAGATGGATGTCGCTGACCTGCGCCAAGCGAAAACCAGAAAAAGCTTTGGGCAAACGCGGCAATTTGAGCACCACCTGGGTCACCTCAACCCAATCTGGCTCAAGATGCGCAACATATCCGGCAAAAAACAGCCCCAAACCTGCCACCGGGAGCAACTTCAAAAAATCCCGGCGCGAAACCTGGGCTTTCCGCTTAAAATCAGTCTGTAAACTCATATCATCACTTTCAGGGATAACAATGGCGAACCTTAAATTTGACAATTTGGAAATTATAGCGGTCTTTGATGAATCTTGGCTGATAAAAGCTGGCTACCAGCTGAAGGGTTCGACCGTTGCCCTCCAACTCCCCGGAACGACTCGCCGCTATTACAGGCATGGCTGGCAATCCTGGTCGCTGGCAGCCTGGACCGCTCCCGTGCCGCTCCCCGTGCAAAAACCGGCCCGGCTCCACCCGCTCCAAATCGACCCGCTCTACGCGCACCACCCCTCCCCGCACGGTTCCTGGCTGGGTGCGGTGGAAGTGGCCGAGGGTAAAATCCTGTTCCTCGGCGCGCTCGGCCTCGACAACCATGTTCAACTGCGCGAGGGCCAGCTTCAGGGCTGGTACGAAAGCGGCCGCGGCGATTGGTTTGCCGCCTATGGCCCGGAGGCCGAAGTGTTTAGTGCTTACGCGCAACTCCTCAAGGAAAAATTTGGTTCTGGGCGCGTCACCGGCACGCAACGGGTCTGGTGCTCGTGGTACAGCCTGTATACCGCCATCGATGAGAAAAACTTATCTAAAACTTTCGACGATCTCGGCGACCTGCCCTTTGATCTATTCCAGGTCGATGACGGCTGGCAGATCGCCATCGGCGATTGGGAAGCCAACCCAAAGTTCCCCTCTGGGATGGACAGGCTGGCTGATAAAATTAAAAACACCGGGCGGAAAGCCGGTCTCTGGCTGGCGCCCCTGCTGGTGGTGCCCTCCTCGAAAACTTACCGTGAGCATCCCGATTGGCTGCTGCGGGATGGGCAGGGAAAACTCGTCTCCGCCGGGTTCAACTGGGGCGAACCGCTTTTCGCGCTCGATACCACCCACCCCGTCGCGCTGGATTGGCTGGCGTCCCTGATGAGGCGGGTCCGCGGCTGGGGCTACGACTATCTCAAGCTCGATTTTCTCTACGCGGGCGCGTTACCGGGCCAACGCCACATTGACCTGCCCCGCGAAGCCGCCTACCGGTACGGACTGGGCGTGCTGCGCGAAGCCATGGGCAGCGACGCCTACTTCCTGGCCTGCGGCGCGCCAATCCTGCCTTCACTGGGCTTATGCGATGCCCTGCGCCTCGGCCCGGATGTGGCGGCCGAATGGGAGAATTACCGCGACGCCGTGCTGCTCTCCAACCCGGCCATTCCCGGCGCGAAAAACGCCATCCGCACAACGCTCAACCGCTTGTGGCTGGCGCCGCTCGTCCACCCAGACCCGGACGTGGCTTATTTTCGCTCGGTGGAAACCAAGCTGACCGCTGAACAGAACGCCAAACTGCAAGACCTGGCGCGCGTCTGCAACTTCAAGGCCACATCTGACTTGCCGCAGTGGCTGACGGAGGCTGAGCGCGAGAACCTGCGCGAATTCCTGTCCAACCAGCCACAGGTTGAGCGCACAGGCCGCCATACTTTCCGACTAGATGGCCGCGAGGTCGATTTCAGCCCCGCCATGCCCCTCCCAGAGCCGCCCAGGGGCCTTGAAGGGCTGCTGGGCGAAATCACCGGTTGGCTGGGCAGCCAGCCCTGGATCTTGAAGATGCTGGACAAGTTGGGAAAAAAGAGATTGAATAAATTAAAACAGGCGACATGGAAGTAAACCCCTCTTTTCAAAAATCGACTAGCAACAGGCCAGCTAACAAATCCGAAAATCTCTAAAACGAGAACGGCGACTTAATTTTTCACCTTACGGCACGCAGGGCAGGACAGGTCGCGATTCCAACAGGAATTGGGTCAGGAACTGGCCCGAGTCGTGCAAATAGGTGGCCAGTTCCACGCCCACGTAGCGGAAATGCCAGGGTTCGTAGGTCAGGCCGGTCCAGGCCTGGGCCTCGAGGGGGTAACTCAAACTAAAACCGTATCTGTGCGCGTTTTGGGCCAGCCATTTACCCTCGGAGGTCTCGTCAAAAGCGGAATGGTAAACCATCGCAGGGTCGCCCACCAGGTCAGGCAATTCGGGTGAATAGAAGTCAACCGCCAGGCCAAGCTGGTGCTCACTATGGCCGGGGATGGCGCTGATCAGTCCGGCGCGGTCGGGGTTTTCCTGCTGCCACCTTTCGTAAGTGGCGACCTGGTCGTGGTAGCCTCGGTAGCCAGAACGGATGACCGGTTTTAGCCCGGCGGTGCGCATGTCTTTAATCAGCCTGACCAGCGGCTCAACCAGCACCTTCCGGACCCGGACCTGCGGGGAATAGACCGCCGAATAGGGCAGGTATTGATCCAGTTGGAGGAGGCCTTTCGGAACGTATTCGGGCGAGATGCCGAAGGCAGCGGTAATGACCACCAGCAAATCGTCCGCGGCGGGTTTACGCTGGTTGCAGGCGATCACCACGGGGTCAGCGGTTGGCAAAGGAAAAGGTGTCGCTGTCAGAGCAGGAGACGCGGGAATAACGGCAGCGGCCGAAGGTGTGGGGCTCGGCGCGGAGGGGCTGGCGGCCCGGGTCACGGCCACAAAGGGCGCGGGGAGAATAGTCGCTGTTGGGGACGGGAAAGCGCGCTCAGGCGCGCAGGCAGCCAGAAAAAGCAGGAAAAGAGTCAGGGTGCGGTTCATCAGAAAAAAAAATTAGGCGGGATTACTCCCGCCCAAAGCTATTGGATGGCGTCAATCAGTTTTTCTAGCGCCTGGGGTGACGGAAGCTGGACCCGCAGGATGCGCCGTTGGCGCGTGGCCAGCGCTTCGTAATCGCCGAGCGCTTGGGCGCGCTCGAGGGCGCTAAAAGGCATGTTGTCGGTTGGAATCTCGGCATCCACCAGAGGGTCGGCGGTGATTTGCAAGAATAGGCCGTTATCGGCGCCACCCTTATGGAGTTGGCCAGTGGAATGCAGGAAGCGCGGCCCAAAGCCAACGGTGGTGGCGCAGCCGGTTTTGGCGCGGATGGCGGTGCGCAAGGCGGTTAAAGCGGCTTCCATTTGCGCGTTGCGCGGCAGGTAGGCATTGATGGCGATATAGTCACCGGCCCTGGCGCGAGACAGGAAATCCTGAAGCGCGGACGCGGCTTTTTCGAGCGTTACAAAAGCGCCTTCGGCCAATCTACCATTTTGCTTGTACTCGGCAATCTTGGCTTTGGTGCGATCTTTGGCGTCTTGCACGTCCGGCTGGTCGAAAGCGTTGACTTTCAGGATGGCGCAGGCCACCGCAGTAGCAAATTCCCAGCGATAGAACTCGACAGCCAGATCGTAAGGGTCAGACAGGTTGAAGGTCAGCAGCGGCTGGCCGGATTTTTGCAGTTCGGCCAGGGCCGCATCCTGTTGGCCGTCCTGACGCAGGTAGACGAAGAGACGATCCTTCCCGTAAGCGGATGGCGCCGCGAGCGGCTCAAGATCCACCGGGACAATGCCCTGGCCGAGCTTGCCGGTCGATTCGGCAACAAGTTGTTCGAGCCAGGAACCGACAGAGGCCAGCGCCGGATCAGCAACGATGGTCAGCTTATCGCGGCCAGCGAGCGCAGCCTGCCCGAGAATTGCCCCCAAGACCAGGCCGGGGTTGCGGGCAGCAGGGATGCCAGGAACAGATTGAGCAGCTATCCAGGCAGCGCGGGAAAGGAATTTTTCGATGTCAATCCCCATCAGCGCAGCCGGAACCAGGCCAAAATGGGTCAGCACGGAATAGCGCCCGCCAACCGTGGGATCGGCGTTGAAAACCTTTGCAAAACAGCGTGTCTTGGCCAGGGTCTCGAGTGAGGTGCCAGGGTCAGTGATGGCGATGAAATGTTTCCCGGCGTTTTCGCCAAATTTGGCTTCAGCCTGTGCCCAGAAATAATTAAAGGCAGCATTGACCTCGGAGGTGCCGCCGGATTTGCTCGAGACAATCAACATGGTCTTTTCGAGCGGGAACTGCGCAGTGGTGGCCAACACCTGGCCGGGGTCGGTGGAGTCAAGGATGGCAAAGTTCGCCCTCACCCCGACCCCCTCTCCCAAAAGCGGGAGAGGAGCAAAGACGAGGGAAATTACTTCCGGCGCGAGGGAGGAGCCCCCCATGCCGAGCAACAGGAAATGGGTGAATCCGGCCTCGTGAGCATACGCGGTAAAAGCCTGGATCTCCCCGACAAACTGACGCGAGGTTTCGGGCAATCCCAGCCAGCCCAGGCGAATCTGAATTTCAGCCTGCCCCTTGGGATCGTCCGTCCAGAGAGTTGGATCGATATTCCAGATGCGCTCGACAACCCGGGTCTCATCAAGTTGTTGGATGCAGCGGGCAACCGGCTCAGACAGCGTGCCAAGCCCGGCCACTACTGCGGCGCGGCGCTCATCTACGGTCCGCAAGAGAGCTGTGAAGGCCTCGGCAAAGGCCTTGACGCCCTCGGCCTCCAGTTCAGCCGTGACCACCTCCATCGAAATGCCAAGTTTCTCGAGGTCGGCGATCTGCTGACGGCATTCGTCCACGCCTGCCATGATGGTCATGGCAGGTTTGCCATGCTCCCGGAAGGCGTCCAGGGTGTTCGGCGGGACAGTGTTGACCGTGGCCGGGCCAATCAGGTTGTCAACGTAGAGGGTATCGGAATAGGCCGGGTTCTTGGTGCCGGTCGAGGCCCACAACGGGCGCTGGAAATTGGCCTTCGCAAGCTGGAGTTTCCTAAAACGGGGTTCACCAAAGATTTTGCGAAATTCTTCGTAGGCCAGTTTGGCGTTCGCGTTGGCAGCTTTGCCGAGTAAGGTGCTTGGGTCAGGAGACCCAAGCGTAACAGAGGGAGACCCAGGCATGGCCTGGAGGGCGGCCAGCTTCGGGTCGATTTTGCTATCGACGCGTGAGACAAAGAACGAGGCCACCGAGTGAATTTTTTCGATGTCACCGCCCGCCAGCAGGCAGTCTTCCAGGCCGCCCAGGTAGGCATCCATGACTTCCTTGTAGCGCTCAATCGAGAAAATCAACGTGACATTGACATTGATTCCCGACGCGATCACCTGGCGGACAGCCGGAATACCAGCCTTGGTGGCGGGAATCTTGATCATCAGGTTTGGGCGGTCGACCGTCTGCCAGAGATGTTTGGCCTGCGCCACGGTTGCCTCGGTCTCATTGGCAAGGTATGGACTGACTTCGAGGCTGACATAGCCGTCCGCGGCCTCGGTTTCAGCGTAAAGCGGCTGGAACAAGTCACAGGCGGCGCGGATGTCTTCGATGGCAAGCTGCCAAAAAATCTGCTCCGCGTTCCAGCCGGAAAGCGCCAGCGGGGTTAGCGCCGAATCGTAATCACGGGAGTTGGCAATCGCATTGTGGAAAATGCTCGGGTTCGAAGTCACGCCGCGAATATCACCGCGCTCGATCAGCGCGGCCAATTCCCCGTTTTCCAAAAGTTTGCGTTGGATGTTGTCGTACCATAACGATTGACCGAGGGCGGTCAGATCGTGAATAAGGTTATTCATTTTTTCTCCTGAAAATCAGATTTCATTTTCCAGCTTGCGCACCTTGCTGACACGGCGCTTATGGCGTTCTTCGCCAGGGTCGTTCCCGATAAAACGCGCCCCCAGAAAAGCCTGGACAATCTCACGCGCGGGTTCCGGGCCGATGATGCGAGAGCCGATGCACAAGACATTCATATCGTCATGTTCCACGCCCTGGTGCGCCGAATAGGTATCATGACAGACACCGGCGTAAACACCTTTGATTTTATTGGCAGCAATGCAGGCACCCACACCGGAACCACACAACAGAATCGCGCGCTCCACCGTTCCAGCCTGGATGACCCGGCCAACTTTTTCGGCAAAATCGGGGTAGTCAACGGCGGTGGTATCATCCGTACCAAGGTCAAGCGCCTCATGACCAGCCGCGCGGACCATTTCCAGCACCGTGGATTTTAAGGGATAACCGGCATGATCAGAGGCAATTGCGATTTTCATTTCGAAAGCAGCTTTCTGGCCGTCTCGACCACATTCTCAACCGTGAAGCCGAATTCCTTAAACAGGGTTCCGGCCGGGGCCGAAGCGCCATACCGTTCCAGGCTGATTATCGAGCCGGAATCGCCAACGAACTTTTCCCAGCCCATGCCGATGCCCGCCTCGACAGCCACCCTGGCACTGACATGGGGCGGCAAGACCGCCTCACGATAGCTGGCTTCCTGCGCCTTGAACAATTCCCAACTGGGGACAGAGACCAGCCGTACATCGATTCCTTCTGCCGCCAGCCGCGCCCCGGCCTCCACGATTAGGGCTACTTCCGAACCGGAAGCCATCAGGACCAGTTCGGGGGCGTCATCACCTAGATCTGCCAGAACGTAGGCGCCTTTTTCGAGCAGGGCCGCATCCGAATAGATCTCCCGATCGAGGGTCGGCAGGTTTTGGCGGGTCAGGATCAAGGCTGTCGGGCCGTGTCTCCGCGCCAAGGCAATCCGCCAGGCATGGACAGTTTCATTTCCGTCACACGGGCGGATGGTCACCAGGTTGGGGATGGCACGCAGGGAAGCCAGGTGTTCCACCGGCTGATGTGTAGGACCATCCTCGCCTACTCCGATGCTATCGTGGCTGAAGACCCAAATGGACGGCAAATGCGAAAGGGCCGAGATTCGCACCGAGCCGCGCATGTAATCGGCAAAGACCAGGAAAGTCGCCCCAAACGGACGCAAGCCGCCATGGTAAGCCATGCCATTGACCACGGCCGCCATCCCGTGCTCCCGGACGCCGTAATGCAGGTTCCGCCCGGCTGGCGTTTCCTTTTGGAAATCACCCAACCCGGGCATGTTGGTATTGTTCGATGGGGCTAAATCCGCCGAGCCGCCAATCAATTCTGGCAGCCTGGCCGCAAAATGGTTGAGCGCTTTGCCCGAAGCCGCACGCGTCTGCACACCCTTTGAATCGACGGTGAAAACGGGCAAATCGGCCTCCCAGCCAGCGGGAAGCTCGCCAAGCATGCGGCGCTCGAACTCGGCAGCCTTTTCGGGATACTGTCCTCGGTACTGGTTAAACAGGCTTTTCCAGGCCAGTTCCAATTCTTCGCCCTGTTCGAGGGCATCGCGGAAATAAGCCAAAACATCTTCCGGGATGTGGAAACGCGGCTCCAGAGGCCATCCAAGGGCCTGTTTGGCGCCATTCAGCTCCTCGTCGCCCGGCGGTTCGCCATGGGCCTTCTGAGTTCCGGCGCGGGTGGGCAGCCCAAAGCCAATGGTTGTCCGGCAGGCAATCATCGATGGGCGAGGATCTTTCTTCGCAATCCTGATTGCGGCGTCGATGGCTTCCACGTCATTGCCATCCGCCACCTGTTGGGTATGCCAGCCATACGCGGCAAAACGCGCCAGGCGGTCTTCGGTAAAAGCCACCTCGGTGCTGCCTTCAATCGAAATATGATTATCATCATAGAGATAGATAAGTTTGCCCAATTGCAGGTGGCCCGCAAGCGAGGCTGCTTCTGAAGCGACCCCCTCCATTAAGTCACCATCGGTGACGATGGCATAGACATAATGGTCAACAATCTTATGTTCCAGCGTATTGAATTCCGCCGCCAGATGAGCCTCCGCAATCGCCATCCCAACGCCATTGGAAAAACCCTGGCCGAGCGGCCCAGTCGTCGTCTCCACGCCGGGCGTCAGGCCAAACTCCGGGTGTCCGGGGGTCAGGCTGCCCCACTGCCTGAAACGTTTCAATTCAGCCAGGGGAAGGTCATAGCCGGTGAGATGCAGCAAGGAATAAAGGAGAGCAGACCCATGCCCGCCCGAAAGGATGAAACGATCCCGGTTCGGCCATTTCGGGTTGAGCGGGTTATGGCAAAGATGACGGGTCCAGATGGCATAAGCCATCGCCGCCGCGCCCATTGGCAGGCCGGGATGGCCCGAATTAGCCTGTTGAACAGCGTCGGCGGAGAGAAAACGGATGGTATTGATGGATTTTTGTTGAAGTTCATGAGACATGGCAAACCTTTACTTCCTGTGAGGGGCTGGGATGCGCCATCCGGCGCATTAAATAAGCTTATCAAAAAAACAAATTCTGGCTATTTTACCATGTGTAATTTTGGTATATACTTTCAGGTATGGATCATACTTCAAGGAGACTTTATGACTACACCATCACCCGTTGACCAGGTTGCCAGCAAGATCAGCACCCTGCAAACCAAAATCGGCTGGATGCAAGACGGCGCGCGGCTCAAAAATGCCCTCGATTCAGTCGAAGACATCCAGACCAGTGTCAACAACATGCAACCACGCATCGCCGGGCTTCGTACCCGGGGTTATGTCTTCGAGAAGGATTTGGAATCCCAGGCTGCTGAGTTTTCCCGCCAATGGAGCGAAATCCACCCCTCACTCGTGACCCAGATCAATCTGCAGTCCTCGACACTGCAAGGTTCGCTGCGCTCGATCGAGCTCAAGATGACCCAGCTCAATGGCCTGCGCACAAACCCGTCTGCGGCGCAACCACTGATTGCCAGCCTCGAGGCTGAAATCAGTCTGCTGGAAAATAAAATCCGTTCGTCAGAGAACACCGTCAACGGCATGTACGATTCGTTCAAAAACCAGGTAACCGCTGTAAAAAAGCGCCTCGATCAGATTGATTACTTGTTAACCCAGCTGGCCGAAGCAAAATTCACGCTCCTGCCCACCGAAGGCGGGATCATGGCCGTCAAAGCCATCTGGTGCAAGGATGTCAAAGAACGCGATGACGATCCCAAAGGTGTTCTCTTCTTGACAGACCAGCGCCTGCTGTTCGAGCAAAAAGAAGAAATCGCCACCAAAAAAGTCCTGTTCATCACCACAGAAAAGCAAAAAGTGCAGGAATTGAAGTGGGAAGTTCCCGTGGCGCTGGTCGAGGAGGTCAAGCCTTCGAAACAGGGCATGCTCAAAAACGAAGATCATCTCGATCTGCGTTTCGCCAGCGGGGCAGCCCACCAAAGCGCGCACCTGCACATCTGGCAGGATGGCAGTCAATGGCTCCAATTGCTCAACCGCGCCAAAACCAAAGACTTCGACAAGGGCCGCGCCATCGCCATCGACCAGACCGAGGTGGAAAAAGTCAAGTCTGTCCCGGCCCGGTGTCCCTCCTGCGGAGGAAACCTCAACCAGGTTATCCTGCGCGGGCAGGATAGCGTCAAGTGCGAATACTGTGGTTATGTAATCCGTTTATAATCAACGAGACAAGGAGATCGCGCTTATGAATAATTTCTTGCTTTATTCTCCCCTGATTGGGTTCGGGTGCTTCATCCTGGCAGCCGTTTTCATCTATGTCTGGCCTAAATCGAGGGCCAGGGAAATCAGATCTCTCAACTTTCCAAATTTCGCGTTGCACTACTTTCATCCGCTTGGATGGGTGCTGGTTGGCATGGGCGTCTTCATGTACCTGAAATATGCCGGCCTGGCAATTGTCCTGATCGGACTGGGCGTCCTGGCCTTTGCCATGTTCTTATATATTTGGTTGCGCAGGTAGTTTTGCCCCGTGGTTATACCGAAAACGGCGGACCAAACTTTGGCGCCGCCGTTTTGCGTTCTCCTAATATTTCGCTTTTAGCTCCGCGACCGGCAGGATGATCTGCCCTTCCTCCGGGTCACCCACCTTGATCATCCGCTCAGGGTGACGCCCGGCTTCGTAAGCGGCATAAGCCGCCACAATCGCATCCAGCTCTTCTGCAGTGTAAATCTGCTCGGTGGGCAGCACTCCTTTGAAGAGTTTATGCCGAGTGATCTCCTCAAAAAAATTCATCGGGTCACGGATGCCTAAACCCTGCTCATAGAGCCCCAACTGTCGCTGCAGGCGTCCTTCCAGCGTAGACCGTTGAAGCGGATTCTGTCCCAACAAGACGCAGAAACAGGCATAGGGATGGGTTTCCATCCACTGGTGAGAGGCGTCTGGCGTGGAAAAAGGCTGGAAACCGAGCGCGGCTATCCGGCGGTAAAAATCGAAGCCCGACTGCACCCAGTTTGCACACAGCTCTTTACGCGAAGCCGTCATCGAGATATTGATACCATGTTCGCGTAATTGGTGCTCTGCCAGACGCATATCCAGGCTGCGACCGGAAATGCGCAGCGGCGGCAGGTTTTGGCGAACGTCATCCTGCCGCACCAGGCCCTTGCTCGGGCGCGGCGGTGAGCAGACAGCCATCAACGCCCCGGGCTGACCACTCAGAAAAGCCAGCACATCTTCCACTTCACAGCTCTCAAGCGCGACCAACTTGCCGCCATGGTCGAAGGCAGCATAAGTGAAGGGCTTGCGCCCGCCAGATGGGTCAACTCCTACAAAAAGGTCTGCCTCAATTTGCATAAGATCGCATCTAATCCGGTACAATCCACACGATTGACATACTTAACTATAGAGGCAAAATGAAATTTATGCAACAGGGTAACACACGTCTTTTTTACGGGTTTTTGCTGATTCTCGGCCTGTTATGGCTCTGGCTCTCCGCCGTGCCTGCCAGCGCAACCACAGGCAGGCAGATTCTCGCGCCGCAAACTGGTTTCCTGGCCCCCGATTTCACCGCCAAGACCCTCGAGGGTGAAACCGTCAGGCTCTCTGATCTGCGCGGGCAAGTTGTGCTGGTCAATCTCTGGGCTTCCTGGTGCCCGCCCTGCCGGGCCGAGATGCCCGCTATGGAACACGTCTACCAGGCTTACAAAGAAAAAGGATTCGTGATCCTGGCCGTCAATTCCACCGTGCAAGACAGCGCCGCCAACGCGCGAGCTTTCGTCAGCGAGAATAAGCTCAATTTCCCCATCCTAATGGACGAAACCGGCGAGATTACGCGCTTATACCGCGTCCAATCCCTGCCCACCTCGTTCTTTATTGGCGTTGATGGGGTTATCCGCGAAGTAGTTGTAGGCGGACCAATGGCCCAGGCCTTGCTGGTCAGCCGCGTGGAAAAACTACTCAAGGAGCTGCCCTGATGCTGCCCATCCTGCAAATCGGCCCGCTGGCCCTGCCAGTTCCACCGTTGAGCCTACTCCTGGCATTTTGGTTTGGACTTTCTCTGGCAGAGAAATTTGCTCCCAAACGCGGCATCTCGGCAGAGATACTCTATAACCTGACCTTTACCGGACTGGTCGTTGGCCTGATCGGTGCCCGACTCGGATATGTTTTCCAGTATCCGAATGCATTCATCGAATCTCCCCTGAGCCTTTTATCACTGAACCCTGGCCTGCTCGACCCGTTTGCCGGGTTCGCAGCAGGGGTAATCGGCATGTTGGTCTACGGGCAGCGTGCCAGGTTGGCCTTCTGGAACACACTGGATGCACTGACACCCCTTCTGGCAGTCATGGCAATCGGGTTTGCAATCTCGCATCTTGCTTCTGGCGAAGCCTTTGGCGCCGAGACAAGCCTGCCCTGGGGCATCGACCTGTGGGGAGCCACCCGCCACCCCACACAATTTTACGAGCTGGCAGCAGCTTCCCTGACCCTGGGCCTGCTCGGTGTCTGGTCAAAAACCCCCGTTGCACCGGCAGGAAAGTTGTTCCTGGCTTTTGTTGCGCTGACAGCGGGTTCGCGCCTGTTCCTGGAAGCCTTCCGCGGCGACAGCCTGGTTATCTTCGGCGGGCTGCGTTCCGCGCAAATTATCGCCTGGCTGCTGCTTGCGGCAGCATTCGCCAGACTGGACAAACTAGAACGAAAGGTCGGCAGACATGGATAAAATCATCATCAAGGACCTGCGGGTCACGGGGATTATCGGCATTTATGAGCACGAGCGCATCACCCCGCAAGAGATCCTGATTAACATCACATTATTCACTGACCTTCACAAGGTCACCCGGACAGACAATATCACCGATTGTGTAGACTACGAAAAAGTAGCCAACAAGGTCAAGCTACACGCAGAAACGTCAAGGCGGCAAACGGTTGAAACCCTGGCAGAGGAACTTGCCCGGTTGTGTCTGGAAACGCCGAGGGTGCGGCGGGTTCATCTTCGGGTGGAGAAAACCCAGGCAATCCCATTTACAGGTTCGGTTGGAGTCGAGATCGAGCGGGAGAAAGCCTGAGCAAGAGTCAACCGGTAAATCAAAACCGCTGCCAATCGACAGCGGTTTTTTTCGTTATAGGCTCAACGGAGATGCGCCACGCGAGATATTGTCAAGGAATTCCTGCCTGGTCGCCAGGTTTGCGCGAAAAGCGCCGTGCATGGCAGAAGTGGTCATGCGCGCGTCATGTTTTTTGACGCCGCGCATCATGGAACACAGGTGCATGGCTTCGACAACCACAGCTACGCCTTGCGGCTTGAGCAAATCGCGCAGGAAGTCGGCAATCTGGCGGGTCATGCGCTCCTGGACTTGCATGCGGCGAGCATACATATCAACAATGCGAGGAATTTTGGAAAGCCCCAAGACTTTGCCGTTGGGAATATAAGCGACGTGCGCACGACCCATAAACGGCAGCATATGATGCTCGCACAGGCTATAGAATTCAATATCCCGTACGATGACCATCTCGTCATACTGCACATCAAAAATAGCGCCGTTGACCACGGCAACTGGATCGGTACGATAACCGGCAAACAGCTCGGCATACATCCGCGCAACGCGCGCCGGGGTTTTTTGCAAGCCTTCGCGCGCGGGGTCTTCGCCAATTGCAATAATAATTTGCTGGACGGCAGCTTCAATGGTCTTAAAATCGATCCTTTCTTCCCAACCCGGTTCAAGAATGGTATCGTCAAAATCGAGATTTTCCATAAGGCTCCAATAAATCCCGCAATCTTCACCTATCGCATAGCAACGGAATGTAAAACAAATAGGCTGGCATCTGAGATGCCAGCCTATTTTACTTCATGAACAGGCTTCGGCGGCACAGACACCACCAAAGTAGGTTTTTATCTATCTGATATATGGTTCGATCAAACCATAGGTGCCATCGCGGCGGCGATAAAGCACATTGATTGCGTCTGACTTGACATTGTAAAAGATGAAGAAGTTGTCATGCCCCAGGAGCTTCATCTGCTCGATGGCTTCTTCCTCCGCCATCGGAATCAGGTCAAACTTTTTGCGGCGAATGATCACCGGGAATTCTTCCACTTCACCTTCGACAACAGGCTCCAGTTCTGGAGCGACCTCGGCTGCCGATTTTCCATCACCACGCCCACGTTTGCGCTTATCCTTAAAGCGGGCAACCTGGCGGGAGAGTTTTTCCATCGCGGCATCCAGGGCAGTACGGATATCGTCTGCGCGTTCTTCGGAGCGCAAGATAAAGCCCTTGCCGCGCACAGTCATTTGCGCAACATACCTATCTGCGGCGCTGCGAGCCGCTTTTACAAACCCCAGATCCACCCTGATATCGTCAATCTTATCCAAGTGGCGGTCAAGCTTCGCCACTTTTTTCGTGACATAATCACGCATGTGATCCGTCACTTCAAATTCGCGTCCAAATATCTCGAGATTCTGTGCCATAGTGCCTCCTGATAAAGGATGGTAGGATGTGAATCTCACCCGTCAACGCAACGGGCGAGCGGAAAAATGCTCAATGCGATCCAATCCGTATTTTTGTATGGCCTTGGCGAAGGTCAGGGCATAAACTTGTGCCGCGCCCGCCTCGATCAAAGCGCGGGAAGCAGAGTCGAGTGTGGCACCAGTCGTGGCAACGTCATCCATTAGCAAGATGGTTCTCCCTTTCACCAACTGGGGCTGCGCCACAAAGGCCCCAGAAACGTTATCCCGCCGCTCTCTAGCGTCAAGCCCAACTTGTGAGCGCGTATGCCGGGAACGGTCAAGCGCCCCAGGGAGATATTGCCAAGCCATTAACCGCGCCAATGGATGTGCAATCAAGTCAACTTGATTATAGCCTCGTTCGGAAAATCTTTGTTCGCTTAACGGAATTGGAATGACTGCATCTGCCTGCCAACCCAAGTGATCCAAGAAGGCAGCTACATTCCATGCCAGGGCTTCGCCCAGGCCAACCTCGCGGCGGTATTTTAATTTGTGCAATGCCGGTCGGATCGGTTCTTTAAAGACGGCGCACGACCTGAGTGCGGTAAACGCCGGTCGTGCGGCAAGGCAGTTTTTGCAGATTTTGACTGAAACTTGCGGCTCACCGCAAATTTCACACACCGGCTCTGGAATCAGAGCGAGTTTCTGTTGGCAGTCAGCACACCAACGCACCCCCAGTTTTCCGCAGCCGCCACAGGCTGGAGGAAAGAGCAGGTCCAGTCCGCTCCACAGGGTATGGTAGAAACGGTAGGACAAGCCAGGCTTGATAGTCAAGTTTTATCAACCGCCAAAAACATTAGATTTTTGAATCCGCAGGACAGCCGGGGTCATCAGCACAATAAAAATCGAAGGGAAGATAAATCCAACCATGGGCAGGAGCATCTTCACAGGAGCCTGGTGGGCAAGCTCTTCGGCATATTGACGACGACGCATGCGCATCTGTTCTGCCTGAATACGCAAAACCTTCGCCATACTCACGCCCAACGTTTCGCTCTGGATAATAGCCGCCACAAAACTGGACATCTCTGCCAGGTCGATACGGTCGGCCATGCTTTTTAATGCCTCACGCCGCAATTTGCCAAGTTGAATTTCGCGAATTGCGCGAGCAAAAGCCAGCGAAAGTTCATTTTCCCATTTTTCGGCCACATTCGACATGGCCGCATCAAAACCCAGCCCGGCCTCGACGCAGATGGTCAGCAGGTCAAGCGCATCTGGCATGGCTTTGCGAATTTCAAGTTGGCGTTTTTTAATCTGCTCATTCAGCCAAAGTTGAGGAAAGAAAAAGCCCACTACCAAGCCGATCATCCCATAAAGCAGGGATTTGGAAAGCGGGTATTCAAGAATACTAAACTTACAGACTGCAAAGACAAGGATCCCAAGAACGGCCGCAGCCACAAACCGAGAAGCCAGGAACATGGGCGCATCGATCCAACCAGCCTTGCCGCTCAATTCAAGCTTGCGAGTGGTCTCCTGCAATGCGTTTTGCGGCGTATTTTTGGCCGCCATCTCACCGAATTGGCGCAAGATCGGATAAATCACCCGCTCGGCAAATGGTTGCGAGAGCTCGATTTCATCAAGGGAAACCGCTTCGCCTCGCTGAGAAAACTCATTCAGGCGCTCAGTAAACGGGTCTGTATCGTGTTTGGGCATTTTTTGACCCACATAGATTAAAGCGCCCGCAATGCCCAGTACAACAAATACGGCAATCAAGACGATCACTGACCAATCCATACTACACCTCGATATCTGCGATCTTCATCATGACCGCATAGCCAATGGCAATCATGATAAAGCCAACAACCAGGGCTCCGCCGCCACAAACCAAATTATTAAAGAACTCGCCCATATATTCCTGATTGATAAACCAGAGTAGGACAAACACTACAAACGGCACGCCAGAGAGGATGCGCCCCGACATAACCACCTGCGAAGTCATGACACGAATTTCGCCTTTAATACGGATGCGTTCACGAATTGTAAAAGCGATTGTGTCCAGAATTTCTGCGAGAGGGCCACCAACTTCACGCTGAACATTGATTGCAGTAATAACGAAGTCAAGATCTTCGCTGGGGATGCGACGAATCAGATTGTCCAGGGCCTTGTCCATCGGGATCCCAAGCTGCATTTCCTGGACCACCCGGCGGAATTCGTCACTGATCGGCGGGGGCATTTCCTTGCTGATCGCCTCCATGGCTTGCATCGTAGAGTAACCGGCGCGCAAACCATTCACCATGAGATTGAGCATATCGGGTAATTGACCACCAAACTTCGTCAATCTTTTTCCTTGTTGGGTACGAAGATAAATGATTGGGCCAACAATCCCAAAACTGGCTCCCAGAACCGCGGAAAAAATCCTGGCAGGCAAAGAAGTTCCGGCAAACAGGAAAGCAATTGCGCCAAGTGCGCTAGCCAAAATAAAGATAAAAGCAACAAACTCCCCCGCTTTGAACTTTAAGTCGGCCCGGGCAAGGTTTTTGGAAATACGCTCTCCGATAGAAGAACTTTCAACCCGCCGGTTGACCCATTCAGTTAGAGCAGTTGGGGTTTCTTCCCTTTTCTCATCTGTTTTTTCGTCACCAAGAAAACGGCCAAGGCGGTCTTCGACCAGTGTTCTTTCACTGCTCGAAGAGATAAATACCCCGATCGCAATCAAGATCAGGATAATAATCGTGCCAATCAGCAACAGGGAAAGTGTGGACATACATTACCTAAAGGAGAACTAGCCTTACTATCGGCGGTTACTGCCCACCCCAAAGATCGAGGGAGGCAAATGAATACCGGAGGATTCGATCTTCTCCATGAATTTGGGCCGTAAACCGGTAGGGCGCAATCGGCCAACAATTTTTCCGTTCTCAATGCCGGTCTGCTCAAAGATGAATATATCGGTGGTGGTAATTACATCACCTTCCATACCACTGACTTCTGTGATATGCGTAACCTTGCGGGTACCATCCCGCATGCGTTCCTGGTGGCAAACAAGATGAACGGCAGCAGAAATTTGCTCGCGAATGGCACGCACAGGCAAATCCATCCCGGCCATAAGCGTCATGGTTTCCAGACGGCTCAAAGTATCGCGCGGGCTATTGGAGTGCGCCGTCGTCATCGAGCCATCATGGCCGGTATTCATCGCCTGCAACATATCCAGAGCAGCTTCATCGCGGATTTCACCAACCACGATGCGATCTGGGCGCATACGCAGGGCATTCACCACAAGCTGGCGGATTGTGATTTCGCCACGACCTTCAATGTTTGCCGGACGTGATTCCAGAGTCACCACATGTTCCTGACGCAACTGAAGCTCAGCGGCATTTTCAATCGTCAAAATCCGCTCATCTGCTGGGATAAACCCGGAGAGAACATTTAGCAAGGTTGTTTTGCCAGAACCAGTACCACCCGAAATAACAATATTAAGCCGTGAAATTACACAAGCCTTCAAAAATTCTACGGCCTCAGGTGTGATGGAACCGAATCCTATCATCTGTTCGATTGTGATTGGCGTTTTAGAAAATTTACGAATGGTCAGTGTAGGGCCGACCAGCGAGATAGGTGGAATGACAGCATTCACGCGGGAGCCATCTGGTAAACGAGCATCCACATAAGGGCTGGATTCGTCAATACGACGGCCTAATGGCGCGACAATGCGGTCAATCACACGCATGACATGCTCATTGCCTTCAAACGTGACGGGAACGCGGACAAGTTTACCTTTCCGCTCCACGTAGATATTTTTGGGTCCGTTCACCATGATTTCAGTAATCGATTCATCTTCCAATAAAGGCTGTAATGGTCCAAAGCCAAGGATTTCAGCCGAAATTTGCTCAAAGAGTCTCTGGCGCTCTGGCCGGGAAAGGACTATGTTCTCCTCATTCAATATTTGCTCGAACAACTCCATAATCGTTCGACGAACTTCTTCAGTTCTGGTGATATCCATTGAAGGATCTAACTCAGCCAGTAGCTTGTTTTGAACCCGGGTTTTCAAGTCAAAATAGGTTCCAGCCTGAGGTGTAGTATTCGGGGCGGTAACACGCCGCGCCTGTAAAGCCGAAAGCCCACTCCCCTGATCTCCTCCACCCCCTGCCGGGGCCGCCGAAGAAGATTGTTGTTGTGGCTGGTCGGGAGTACGCCCCTGGCCCTGTTCGATTCGTTTAAGCAATGACATCCGATTCCTCCTGCCTAACGTTAAAGTTTACTCGGCGAGTTTGGATAATTGAGCACGAACAGTTTCCGCGAGGCTAAAAATAGTGCGGGCAATCGGCTGTGTCTTGTTGTCAATCATGAAAGGCACGCCCCGGTTGACCGATGGAATAACAATTCGCTCATCAAGTGGGATAACGCTCACTACAGGTTGTTTCAGGTTTTCCCCAACCTTTTCTGGTGTAATCGAAATGCGTTTATCATACTTGTTCATAACAAAACAAACGCGGTCTCGCGAAACACCAATTGTATTCATCAAATCCAGGAATAAACGCACGTTTTTCACCGCAGGAATATCCTGGTTAACAACCAAAACCAACAGATCACAAACATCCAAGGCTGCCAGCGTAATGTCATTCAAGGTATGGGCAGTATCGACCACCACATATGGATAGACCTGGCGCAAATATTTAAGGAGCTTGGCAAATTGGTCACTATTAACATGCTCTGCATGTTCGGGGCGAGATGGCGCTGCCAGCACACGGAGTCCCGAGGCGGCATGCTTGATCATCACGCCCTCAACAACCTCTTGATCAAGCTCTTCCGAACGAGGCGCGAGGTCCAAGATTGTGTTTTTGCCTTGTTCATTCAGGAATACAGCGACATCACCAAACTGTAAATTCCCGTCCACCAAGACGACACGTGTCTCATCATTATTGAGGGTTATCGCCAGATTAACAGCAAGAGTAGTAACACCTGTGCCACCTTTCGGGCTATAGACCATAATAATGCGCCCATCAACCATACCTGGGCCAATAACCGGTTGGGCTATAGTCGAAACAGAGGCTGCTGCTTGAACCGACTTCGCCCTTTCCAGACGCGCCATTTCACCAGCACGCCGCACGGCAGATATCAACTCATCTGCCATGGGCGGTTTCGTCAAGAAATCACGTGCGCCAGCTAACATGGCCCTGCGCATATAATTTGGGTCGCCTTGCACCGACAAGATTACAATTTGCGATACCGGGTTCCGTTGGCGAATCAATTCTGTCGCCGCGATACCATCCATGTCTGGCATATTAATATCCATCAGGATAACATCTGGCTTTAGTTCTTCAGTTAATTGAACTGCTTCGCGTCCGGTGCGCGCTGTACCTACAACCTCAATATCCGCTTCGAACTGCAATAGTTTGCGGATATTTTCCCTGGTTTCAGCAACGTCATCTACGACAAGTACACGGTTTTTTTCCGGCATGCATTACTCCAATCGTACGATGTCCTCTTTTTACCAGGGAAAACTAGGGCGCTGCAGTTGGTTCAGAAAGCTTCGTGATACTCGGTTCCATCACATAAGGCAGTTTTGCAGGCACAGGAATGGCATACTGGCTCAACAGGTATTGAAGAGTGGCAGCCTCTGTTTCAACACGGGTCGTGTCGTCTGGAGCGCGCAAGGTTAGGTTAAATTTTGTTCCTGCATGCATCAAATAGGTCAGGGCAACTGCGTCTTGCGGGCTTACTATTAATGTAATGGCGTCTGGTATGGACGGCGGGGCTGGTGTCGGAGCGGGCTGTCCTTCCACAGGTTTCTGAGGTTCCTGCCCGGGCAAAGTAAAATTACCAACATGCAAAACCTGGATATCCTGCAAAATCATTTGCGAAACCAGACGCGGACGCTGCGATTCAGAGGGAACAAGATACAGAGCCTGGTTTAGCGTGGGATCAAGCTCGGCGCGCCCCTGGGCAGAAGCCTCCCCACCCGAAACAATGCCGGTTGAAAGCACAGGAAGAGCATCAGGCACGAAGCCAACCCCGGTTACCGCAGCTGTAAAGTTTGGCAACTTCGACTGGAAGGTGGCATCCACGTCGATAAACAGCGTGGTAGCAATGACATTAACGCGGTCACCATCCCGGATACCATACGTCAACATACTCAGGCGCGAGATTGGAACGGAGATAGCGACAAGTCCTGGGGAAATGATCCGTGCAGCTTCAGAACCAGGCTGATTCATGCCCGGACGTTCAGAAATCATATCCATGGTTAAGGGCAGCCCTTGCGCCAATGGGAACATAGCATACTTACCAATCACAACCTGAGGATTGGTAACCATCTTTTCAGTCACATTTGGCTGAGGAATCTGCATACTGGACAAGGATTCTGCCAAAATTTGGTCATCCCGATTAATCGGTTGCCCAACTATCACGATACTCACCAAAGGAGGCGTTGGCGTTGGCTCTTTGGCAAACGGATTGCCACCGCGGCTCACCAAGAAAAAAACCGCGATGAGGATGATAATAACCACCACCAGAAATAGCAAAATGCGGCTTCCCCGTTTCATAGTTATCTCCTTAGAAACTTTGCTTATATGTTCTACTTCATTATACAGTAAAAACTGTTAGGAAAATAAGCGCATCGCAAAAAAACTTCAAAAATAGTATTAAAGTAGGACTCTACCTGGCGGATAGAGTCCCGAAAAGCTCCCGTCACTCATCAAGCAATTGATAAGCCATGCTCTGAAAACAATGCGCCGCGCTGTTCACAGGCTTCATCAACATCGCAAGAATGGATATGCAAACGAGGTTGCGATTATCCCTATGGCGATTTCGCAGGGATTGTAAATATTACTTTGGTTCCTTTACCAACCGTGCTATCCAATTCAAATGTACCGCCCAACATTTCAACGCGATCACGGATCAGATTCACTCCCAGGCTGTTTCCCTGTTGCAAAACTTCAGGATCAAACCCTTTTCCATTATCGTCTACGGTTACCTTGACGGAATTCTCGTTCATATCGATCATCGCTTTGACACTGCTCGCCTGGCTATGACGTGCTGCGTTGCCCAGGAGTTCCTGCAAAGCGCGGAAAATCATCACCTCCATGAACGATTCGAGGCGGCGTTCCTGCCCTGAGATTACAACAGAGACATCCATCCCTGTCTGTTCTTTGAAAGTTTCGGCATAGCGCTTGATTGTCGGGGAAAGGCCGAGATCGTCGAGCATCATCGGACGCAATTCAAAGATGAAATTGCGCACCTTCTGGAAGGTGCTCATTGCTGACGATTTCAGATTGTTGAGTTCTTCGCGAGCCTGGGCGTTATCCACATCCATGAGTCGCATGGCAATTTCAGTCTGCAAAATAAAGTTGGACAAAGCCTGGGCAGGGCCATCGTGCATCTGACGCGAAAGGCGCTGACGCTCAGATTCTTGCGCCTGGATAATGCTTTCTATACTGGCTACGGCGCTTTTTGAAACTCCCCCGCCAATCTCAACAGGTTGGCTAAGCAAGCCCAGCACCTTTTCAAGCAAAACACGATACTGCTGCAAATGGGACTGATCTCCCTGGAGTTTTTCCAACTGTCCGCGCATCACCAATAGTCTTTGCTGGGCATCGATTGCCGATTCGTAAGCCATGCGTAACTCTTCAAGCGAAACATTCCCGCCCTTACTCTGGCTTTGAATTTGTTGCAAATGAGCTGTAATAGCGGCATTCCGCTGGGATAATTTCGAAACTTCGACCTGGCTCTGCTCCAACATCAAGGTTACTTCGCGCAATGCGCGGCTTGCCTCGTCTAATTCTGCCTGGATGCTCTTTTGGGCGTCTTCTGTGGGACCAGCCTGCTCATCAGGGAATGCCATAATTTACTCCTGGAAACGCGTTTCGTAATTTAATTTCACCCACCCACGTTTTAAAGCATAGACAACCGCTTGTGTGCGGTCTTCCACACCAAACTTTCGCAATATGGATGTGATATGGTTCTTTACAGTTTGGTGACTAATCCCTAAAATGGAAGCAATCTCTTTGTTACTATTCCCTTCGACCACCAGCGCTAAGACTTCCATCTCACGGTCTGACAATGGATGAAAGGGGCTGCCAGGCTCGCTATAAGAACGGCGCGCTGAATCCAACTGGCGATTAAGCCAGGATTCGAACTCCGGCTGGTTCATTACCTGGTCGCCCATGACATATTTCCCATCGGCCACATGAAATATCAGGTTAACCAATTCCTCTGGTTGGATATCTTTGGAACAAAATGCCGCGGCTCCAGCAATCGCAGCGTGCAGCTTTTGCTCTCCATCATCATAGGCGGTCATCAAGATAATGCGCGTGGGAATCCGCTCAGATGCAATCTCGTGCGTGATTTGCTGTCCATTCATACCGGGAAGATTAACATCGACCACGGCCAGGTTTGGCCGCAATGCCATGATCATCTCCAGCCCTCTTTCGCCATGGGCTGCCTGTCCAACAATCTTAAGACGCGGCTCCACAGAAAGGGCATCAGCGACACCCTGGCGAAATAAGGGGTGGTCATCTACGATAACGAGAGTGATTTGCTCCATAAAATTCCATTCTACGACTTTTTGAGTATAGCACAGGTGCGAAGTTGGGGCAATTTCCTGCAAGGATATTCTTACGGTTTTTCCCACCGATAAATGGTCATATTCCCCAGGCCGTCGCGTAAAATATAATCACTTTCTGTAACATTAACTTGTATCCCCCGATTTGTCAACGCCGGTCTCCAACCCGGAAATGCAATGAAATACTGAACACCTTGAGCGTCCAGATAAGCCGACAAACGGGCATCATCATTGATAAACGGAACCACGTCGGGTGAGATCAAGCCAGCCAGGTCAACCAGCTTATGATGGTCAAAATACCCCAACGCGCCAATATCATGAGCCGCAATCAGCGCATCTGAGGGCACATTTTGAGCAACCCAACTTGCAGTATCAACCATTTGGCTTTCAATATAGGCCACATCCTGACCGTAGGCATGGACGCCATAAGCGCCAGAAAAAAGCAGGCTGGCGATTAATGCAAAAAGCGAGATAGATCGCGCCGCCCGCAAGCGAGGCGCGCTGGATAACCTTAGATTTTCGAGGAAACCGCCCAGTCCAATAATCATGAAAACAGCCAGGGCGGGCATCAAATAACGCCCATGTTGATAAACCGGCAGGCGAGAAAGATAAAGCAGGGTATAACCGACCACCCAGGTAGCTGTCAGAATAACAGGCCAATTCTGTTGCCGCACAGCGGCCATGATTTTGAAGACAAAGCCCGGGATCAGGACAAAACTCACCCCAAGAAAAAACTGCAAGGAAAACAAAACCAGCCGTTCGCCAAAAGGAATTGCCTGCCAGTTGGCATATTCGGCCTGTTTTGCATAGAAAGTATTCGGCATGGGAGTGCCCGAAACAATCAAGTTGAAGAATAAATACGGCAGGAAGAAGACACCAAACCCAATGGCAAGACTTAATAATCCGCGAATTTTGGTGGAATACGTTGTCTTTGCCACCAGGACAGCCAAGACCAACGGGCCAAGCAAAGTTAGCCCATCAGGGCGCACCCAAACCGAGATACCGGTCAATATCCCGGCCAGGAGGTAACGATGAGAGTCCGTCAAAATCAGGTTCGCCACACATAAAACCAGGAATATATGAAAAAGTGTCTCCATCCCGGAAAAGGCGGCCCAGGCAAGATGCCACTCGGCAGTAAATACGAGTCCGCACCAGGGCAGGGAAGGGCGATAAGCAGGAATAGTACGGCGAAAAAAAGACTCCCCCAGCAGCGAAATCCCAACAAGCAGGAGAGCACCCAAAAAATAAGTCCAGATGTGGGGAGAAAGGTGGAGAAAAAAGCCTATCGAAAGTAAAGCGGTCCACAAAGGGGAGGTGGAGCCGGCAGATGGTACGCCCGGCAAGAAAGACCACTCACCGCGCAAGGCCAGGTTGCGGGCATATGTCTGGTGAATCCACGAATCGTCGAGGGGAAAGCCAATTCGATAGAACCATGCGCTTGAGCCAAGATAAAGCCCAAGGGAAACAGCGGCAGCAACCGTCAAAACAATGACATCCCGCCTGGAAAGAGACCGCTCAGGGCTGGATGGCAAAGACGCGGACATCGTCAAACTCGCCCAGGTAAGTGAGGCCGGGCTGGCCCTCGGGGTTTTGGTAGACAGGAATCATTGGGTCGGTGTAATAGGTCTTTTCGAGGACGAGAAAACGCGCGCCAAACCGGCGAGCAAGGGCGCGCACAGATTCAAGGTTTTCATCGGGCACAATCAGGGCCGAGCGGCCATTGGCAACAAAATAGCCCGGCGCATTGGCAACAATGACCGCATCTGAGGGCTGCGCGCCATTTTCGACCAGCATTTGCTCCACGCGGACATAGGTGCGGCGGAACTGGTTCCAGTCGTTTTCAATGAGGGAAACATAAGCCAGGCCAACCGTCAGCGCGGCCATGAACAGTACCAGCGAAACACGGAACAGGCGCGGGGCTGCGGGTGTAAACCAACCGCGGGCACGCGCCTTGACAACAAGAGCCTCAACGCCAATGACGGCAGCCGTGAACCAGATCGGCTGGAGTGCTGCCCCGGCATGGAAGAAACTTCCACGCGCACCCGCGAAGGGGAAAATCAGGCTCATCACAAGGAACAGCGCCAGCCAGACCAGCACAGCCAGCCGGACGCGCAAGTCTTTACGGAGTTTCCACGAACCAATGAGAATAAATGGGAAAAGTAAAATACCCGCCTGCGCCGCAATGGTATTGACGGCATTAAGCTTTAGGGCCTCGAGGCGGCCTGCGATTGCAGAACTCCAGCCAGCCGCCAGCCAGTTCTGCAGGTTAATCCGATCGGGCGGCCAGGCAAAAGTCTCATCGTAACGCGTCATCCACAGAACACGACTGCCCGATGGGGTGAGCGGCGTACCCCAAATAGACATATTGCGTAACATCCAAGGCCCCATGACGAGAAAGTATCCGGCCACAAATAGCATGGCTGGGTAGAGAAATGTTGAGAATTTGGGGCGCGGATTTGCTTCGAACCAGAGCAAGAACAAGCCGCCAAGGCCAAAGGCCAGCCAGATAAGGCCATCGGGACGAGCGAGATTCATCAGGCCGGCAACAACCCCCAACAATAACGAGGGAAATCGTCCGCTGCGTGAAAAGAGCAGGAAAAAGAGTCCACCCAAAAGCATAAAAAGCCCAAAGTTGTCAGTGGTGGGCATAAAAGGGGCATGATAGCCACAGAACACAGCCAGCAAGCCAGCCGCCAGGGCGACTTCACGGTGAGGAAAAATCCTTTGGGCCAGCGAGGCTGTGACGGGTGGGACGAAGGCAGCGACCAGAATAAAGCCCAATCGCGCGGCGAAAAAAGTCTGTTGCCCTGTCAAAAACATCCCGGCCGCAGCCAGAATGGAAGCCAGGGGAAACCAGTAACCGTGCGAATGGTGCGGGAAACCCTGGGGATCGTCCAAATAGTTCCAGAGATAATTTTCAGTAAACCCATGCCCCTGAACAAGGCGCAAACCGCCCGCGAAGTAGTAATCGGCATCCATATAACCCGGCGCAGCCTGGAACCAGGCAATACCGAGGTTGAACAACAGGCCGAAAATAAACAGGGCGATCAATTCGCGGCGTTTCATCTTATCCCCTCAGCGCAATCTCATCGGCCCACATGCGCGCCGGGCGAATGGCCCACCAGCGCACCCAGTAGAGCAGGATGGTAAGAACCAGCGGATACAACAGGATGAAAGCGGACGCCATCCCGCTTAATTGCGCGGCCCAAAGCGAGAAGAAAATGCCGGCCAGGACAAGGATGGCACCGCCCAGACCAAGCAGCCGCCACCTTTGTACCATTACCGAGAGAACCAGCAACACCCCGGGCAGTGTCAAAACCAACCAGGCCGGGATGGTTGGAAACCCGAGCAAAGGTGTGACCACGGCGGTCAGCGAGACCGTCCAGACCAGCCAGCGGACACCTTGCTGGCGGACGGCGCGCCATTCGAGGAATAAGACCGTTAGCGCGCCAATCGCCAGGATCTGGGCCAGACGCGCGCCAATTCCCGGAAACCAGCCTGAGAGCAGGGAAGCTGTGGTCGGCAAAGCAGCGGCCCGCCAGTTCCCGACCATGGCGCCGAGGAAAGGCAGCGGCCAGGATGGAAGCAAAACAAAGGAAAAGCCCAGCACAATCATCAGCATCATCCCAAACCCGTAGAGGATGCGCCAGCGCTGCATGGAAACAATCCAGACCAACAGCGCAACAAACACCAGCCCCGTGGCTTCAAGATTGACGAGGGCCAGGGCAGCCAGCGCCCCGCCCATCTCATCAGCTTCCAGGTCGATGGCCCGCAAAGCGCCAAAGAGCATCAGGGCTTGCAAGACAATCGAATTTCCAGCCAACAACGCCAAGACAAATGGCATCCAGAAAAAGCTAAAAAAAAGGCTGAAAACCAGGAACAACCAATGCGGTTTCCAGCGCGCCAATCGAAGCGAGATGAAGACCAGCGCAACCAGGGCGGTTTCGAGAACAATCATCCAGATCGAACGCGCCAGCGCCAGGTCACGAATCCAGCCCAGGGTGAAAAATAACATCAGGGAATTCAGCGGCAGGTTGACACGATATGGATACTGACCCGGCAGGGCCGGACGCTCATCAATAATTTGCTGGATATCCTGGCTGGTTTTTTCCCCATAAGGAGACTCGCCGGTGAGCATGAAGTTTTGCGCAGCCTTCCAGGGAACAATAAAATCTGCGCCGCCGGGCACGCGCCGGACAAAATTCAGATTACCCCAAAAAAGCCCGCCGCCAACGGCTACGGTGAAAAAGAGTAAAAACAGGCCCAGAAAAATATTTCTAGCAATACGCATCGCTTTATTTTACCAGCCCACCGGTGTCACAGAAATCTGAATAACCACGCTAGCTTGAGGATGGCTCGGACATGCGCAAGTGGAATTCTTTGGCCTGGGCCAGGATTACGGCGAGCAGAATCAAGCCGCAGCCTGTCAACTGCACCGGAAGCAGCACCTCGCCAACAAGCAACCAGCCAAAAAACGCTGCAAAAACGGCTTCCAGGCTGAGAATCAGGGCGGCGTCCCCCGCCGGAGTATGCTTCTGGGCCATGACCTGTAAGGTGAACCCTACCGCCACCGAAAAAATACCGGTGTAGATGGCGCTGGGCATAATCGCCAGGAAATCCGCCCGCGACGGATGCTCGAAGAACAGTCCAACCAGCAGGCTGAGCACACCTGCCACGAAGAATTGTCCGCTGGCATAACCAAGCGGAGGCAGGCGTCTTGCAAAACGTCCAATGATCACCACGTGCAAGGCCCAAAAAAGCGAACTGGCTCCCACCCACAGGTCGCCAACCATTAAGCGCAGGGAGCCGCCGGTACTGAGCAAAAAACCGCCAATAATGGCCAGCACCACCGCGACCAGCAGTAAGACGGAGGGCTTCTCACCCCAACCCAGCCACAAGATGAACGGCACAACCACCACGTACAGGCTGGTGATGAACCCGGCGTTGCCAGCCGTGGTCGTCACGAGGCCGATCATCTGCAATGCGACGGCAAAGAAGAGAATCACGCCTGTCAGCAGGATCATGATCAGGTGCGTCTTTTCAATCCGCTCTTTTTGCCAGAGCGACAAGGGGAAAAGGAGAGCCGCGCCCAGTAACAGGCGCAAAGCATTGAGATAGTGAACAACATTGTGTTCGAGGGCAATTCGAAAAACGGCAAAAGCCGTGCCCCAGAAGACGGTGACCAGCAACAATGTAAGGTCAGCTTTGAGGCGATCAGAGAAACGAAGCATCAGTTAGTTTTCTTCTATGGCAAGATAAATGCGCTTGTTGATCGCGCCCTTGGATTTGTAGTCAGTTACCCTGACCCTGCCTACTTCGGAGGTGTTCCTGACGTGCGTGCCGCCATCGGCCTGCAAATCCAACCCGATAATTTCCACCGTACGGACCTGGGTGATGCCTTCGGGCAGCAGGTTGATCTTGGTGCGGATCAGGTCGGGAATCTGGAAGGCTGCTTCGCGCGGCAGGATTTTTACATGCAAATCACGCGCATTGGCAATTTCCACATTCACCGCGGCTTCGATGTCGTGGACAAGCTCGGCCTGCATACGCTCGAACTCGAAATCCATACGCCCGGCCAGCGGTTCCATGTCCCCGCCTGTGACCAGCGCGCCGTAATCACGGAAAACCGTTCCGCAGAGAATGTGCAGGGCCGTGTGCGTACGCATCAGCTTGTAACGGCGCTCCCAATCGATGATGCCATGCGCAGAACTGCCAACCACTGGAAGGACCGCCTCCCCGCCAAGAAAGTGGAGCACATCGTCACCCTGTTTTTTGACCTTGGTAACAGGGAAATCTACACCCAAAATCGTCAGCACACCAAAATCACACGGTTGGCCGCCCCCACCCGGGTAAAAAACAGAACGGTCGAGGACAATTGCGCGGTTTTCCACGTCGACGGCAGTAATCTTCGCGTCAAATTCCTTGAGATAAGCATCGGTTTGATACAAAAGCTCGGTCATGGTTCCTCCTGGGCAATAAGGTGACAGCCACTTTCGCCCACTCCGCTTCACTACGGGGTGCGACACAAAAGTGACTGTCACCTGTCTACAGTTTACTCGACTTTCACCGTCCATTCAATGCCGCGCTTGCGGATTTCGTCCAAGATGTCGCTGGCGCTGACGGTTTCCATGCGGTGCGCGCCGGGAGCGATTTTCCCGCGCGCCTGGAATCCCATCATCAGGGCGCAGTGCCAGCCAGTCAGCCGTTCCATGCCGGTGAAGCCAGTCACGGGGTCGTAGCGGTCGATCAGGTCGAGCGTCACGCGCGTTTCCTGTCCATTTTTCTCGCCGACCCCGACGGCCCGCATGACGCAGATGTCGTCCACCACGGGCGCAGTAATCTTGCCTTCGAGCAATTTATGATAGAAGTGGCGCGGGATAACCTGCATCCCGTCCACCTCGACCGGCTCTTCAGAGAATAATCCCAGGCGCTTATAGCCTTCGAAGGTCTCAAAGTGGCCGGGGTAACGCAAAACCTTATTCTCATAGCGCTGCAGCTTGCCCAGGTGCGTTTCCGCGGTGGTGGACATGCTGCCAGAGATGACAAAAGCCTCCAGCTTGCCAAGCGGCGGGAAGTCGATGATTTCGCGCTCGGTGAAGGTCGGGACGAGGGTAATCTTCCCATCCCGGATAAAGGTCGCCTCGCGGTCGTATTCATTCGTCAGGCCGTTCAGGTGGAAGGTGCAGAGGTAATTCCAGGGCGGGGTGGGGTTCTTGGGCAGCCCGGCATCGTAGAGATAGACTTCGCGGGGCTTGTCCAACGCATCCATGACGTAGACGCCCATGTTATTGATCAGGCCCGGTCCCATGCCGCAATCAGGCAAAACACTCACCCCAGCCTTTTTGGCCGCTTCGTCGAGTTTTAACTGCGCCCAAACGACCTCCTGGTTGCCGCCCATGTCGCACAGGCTGACGCCCGCCTCGATGCAGGCCTGGGTAATGCCTACGTTGAAATAGTAGGTGACAGCGCTGAGGGCAACGTGGGCGCCCTTTAAAAGGGAGACAAGCGCCGGGTAGTCGGAGGCGTCCAGTTGAAGACCCCGGGCCACCTCCCGGCCAATGAGACGGTTGATCCGGTCAGCGGCAGAATCCGCTCTCGATTTATCCAGATCCGCCATGACAAGGCTCTCGGCCTCGCCGAATTTCGCCAGGTCATACGCAGCAGCCGTTCCCTGGCGGCCCGAACCAATCACAACATATCGATATTGCATGTGTCCTCCAAGTTTTCTCAAAAAAACACCCCAAAACGGGGTGTTTTCGTTTAAATTAAGGAAACAGCTTACCAGGCGGGCGCGTCGTTCCGGAAAGGCGTCCAAACCAACGCAACAAGCTGAACATTGATATCCGTCTTTTTAGGGTTGATGATCACCGTTTCGAGAGATTCTGTGGCGGGGTCGATTTTGCTTTCAAGCGCATCTGATTCGTCTTTGAACTGTGCATTCAGCTCTTCGAGCTGGCTTTTGTAAGTCTCAACGCTCTCTTTGGCGCGCGCCACATCGCCCTGCTGCTGCATCGAGCGGCTGACACCCTTAAAGGCGCTGGAGGCTTTGCTGATGTTCGAAGCGCTTGCAATTTTTCGACCTGTAAACGCGCCCAGCAGGGTCGCACCAAAAGAGAGCGCAGTCTGCATCTTGGCCTGGTTGGCCTGGTCAGCTTCGCGCTGGACGGCTTGCTCAGCCTTGCGAACCTTTTCTTGCAAGGCGGTTATTTTTGCGGCATATTTTCTGCGCAAGTCTTCAACTTGTTGGTCGCGATGTTCCCGAGCCGTCTGCTGGAGCCGCACCCGGAAATCGCGCTCGGCTTCATCCGGTTTCGAAAGCTGGTTCAGGCTGGGGCTGCGCAGAAGTTGAAGCGATTGAACGCCATAAACCCAACCGACAAAATCCTTGTTCCACTCGGCAAAGTTTTTGGCTTTCAGGGCTGCGCCGGGCAAATCTCCGAATTTGATACCCTGGGCAGGGTTTCTTTCAAGATCGTTGAGCGAAAAATCCGCTTCCTGGGCGTCGTCCCAACTGACAGCAACCACCTGATCACGAATCGGTGTCATCGCGATAACGTCGCGAGAGGTATCAACCTTGGATTTCGCATCGCTAAACCGGACCTTGGCGCCGCCGACCAGCATCGGCTGGTAAACCACTCCAGCGCCGCTGCCCCTGAGGGGGACAAAATACTGGGGCACATCGGCCGGCAGGGTCGGCTGGACACCAGAAAAGCCCGCCGGGGCGGGCGCAGCCTGGGCCGAGGCAACACTGGCCGCGACAGCCGTGGAAACCGGAGCGGCAACAGGCGTGGCTGACCCTTTTTTATAAGGATCCATCAACTGCTTGATTTGAGAACGAGTCAGGGGGCCGCGCAGATATGACAGGCACCAGCGCGTTTGGAAAACAACCGGTTCATCTTCGTGGGTATTGTTCATCAGGAAAACACGGCTGCCGAGACTGGCTAAAAGCTGCTCCATTTTCTGGCGGTTAAAATTGCTCCCGGCGCTGGCAGCCGCGCCTTCAAGCCCTTCCATGACCCGCGCTTTATCACGCTCTGTTTGCAAGCGGCCAATGAACCAGGTGCCGGTATTGGAAAGCCCTTTGTAATCGAGATCAACCGGGTTTTGGGTGGCCAAAACCACGCCCACGCCAAAAGCGCGCGCTTGCTTCAGCAAGGTCAACAAAGGCCTTTTCGAGGGCGGATTGGCTGTTGGCGGGAAATACCCAAAAATTTCATCCATGTAGACCAGCGCGCGCAGGCTGGTGGTGCCGGGTTGGGTGCGCATCCAGCCTAAAATCTGATTGAGCAGCATCGAGACAAAGAACATGCGCTCGTTATCAGGGAGATGCGCCACCGAGAAAATCGCCACGCGCGGCTTGCCCTGGGGAGTGTAGAGAATCTGGCCAATATCGAGCGGGACACCCTCCAGCCAGGCATTAAATCCGGGTGAGGCCAAGAGGTTGTTGAGCGCCATCACCAGACCAAAACGGTCTTTGGATGGGTAAAAAGACTCCAAATCAAGCACGCCAACCTTGGTAACCGGCGGGTTCTGGATTTGTCCAATCAAGGCGGCTATATCCAAGTCCTGTCCGCGCTGCCACATCTGGCCGATAAGCGTGGAAATCAGGATGTGTTCACGGCTTTGGAGCGGGTCGGCTGAAATATTGAGCAAACCAAGCAGGCTGGTAACCGTCGTGGCGATGCGCTCTTGCAGCAATTCACCATCCTCCATAATTTCGGCGGGCGGAGCCGCAAAAGACTTGAGAATGGAAACCGGCACCCCGGCGCTACTGCCAGGCGTATAAATCACAAACTCAGCCGAATCTCGCAAACGCTGAATCCGTTCACCGCTCTGGGCCCAGTCAGCCAGGCCTTTTTGCCAGAGGGCCGCCTGCTGGTTGGCATAATCCTGCGCCGAGAGGCCTTTGCGCGTTGCGTCTTCGGGATTGATCCACGGCAAGAAATCCTCGCCGCGCAGCTGGGGGAAATTCAGCAGGAGATTCGTCAGATCACCCTTGGGGTCGATCAAAATGGAGGGGACGCCATCAATCGCAGCTTCTTCAATCAAGTCGATGCAGAGGCCGGTCTTGCCGCTGCCGGTCATCCCCACCGCGATGGCGTGCGTGACCAGATCCCGCGAGTCATACAACAACAGATTATCTTGGATTTTTTTGGCTTCCAAATCATATTCGCGGCCTAAATAAAAAACGCCAAGCTTCTCATAATCTTCCATGATCTCTCCTCCGGCAAATAGAGATGGTTTTTAAATTCACGAAACCCCTTGGAGAATTTTCGCGAAGTACTGATTTGATTATATACCAAGAAATCCCACCTTGTTTTCGAGGTTATCAAGCTCTTTAAGGATTTTCGTGGAAAATCCCGGAGATCCTGTCATAAAATCCACAGTAAGTCGATGAGCATTTCAACCGGCAAGAATAACAGGAATAAAAAAAGCCGGGCATCCTGCCCGGCAATGGTTCAGCAAAACCTAGTATTCAACAACTCTCGGGAGCGCTTTTGCAAATTCGACCCACCCCGAAACCTGGCTGAGCGCAGGAAGTTTGCGCACAAGCTTTTTCTCAGCGTTGACTTCTTCCATCTTCTTGAACAAGTTTTCAGCCTTGCGCTGGGCCAACTCGACAACCGTGTCGACGCCGGCTTTTTCAAGCAAGTCTGAATATTCCTCGCCAATTCCACTAACGCGGAACAGGTCTGCGCGGTTGACCCATTTCAGGATCAAGGCATCGCTGATGCCAGTGGCTGCAACCAACGCCTTGCGGCCTTTCACCGTTGCGCCGCTCTTCAGCAAGGCTTCAATACTACCCACCCCGGCAGCATTCAGTTTTTCTGCGTAAGTGCCGCCAATACCTTCTATTTTACTGAGTGCAGTCATGCTTGATCTCCTTTTGAAAGATATGGTCGAATGATGATTAGTCATCATTATTATACAGGTTTTCCATGTATGGTTGTTGCAAAAATACAAACACTCCGGGAAAAACAGCAGACCTCTTGCAAAACCGTCCCGAAGGCTTTTTCTATGCGATTCTCGACGTTAATCCTAGCCTTCGGGACGGTTCGCAAACGCCCAGAATCGCACTTTTGCAAAAGATCAAATATATCTTTTTGTGCCGTTTTTCTTTATAATGAATTTATACCAACCCATCAAGGAGATTTGCCATGCCCATCGACCCTTCCAGCTCTTCCAGCCTTGCCAGTTCTGCGGGCGGCTATGTAAAGTTTTCCGATAAGCTGACTGATTCGATTCAAGATATCACCAAGATGATCAATGAACATAAAGAGATGATCGACGCCATTCAAGATGTCGGCATCCAACTCACAGGCGCAATCGGCACGCTGCATACATTAACCGTCAAATATGCGGGAATTGCCAACGCTGTCCTGGATATGCTGCTGCCCCTCTTGAAAGGCATTCCGTTTGTCCCGCCTAAACTGTTGGAAATGGCAACAATGATGGAAAAAATCACCCAGCAGATCATCGATGACAGCGCGAAGACCTCCAAAACCATCACGGATGTCAACGCTGGCCTGAAAACCGGGGATGTTGCCCGGTTACGCGGTCATTCCGGCGAGTTACAAAAAGTGACTCAAAGTTTAACATCCATCCTTCCAAACATAAAATAGAAAACACTAAACGAGACAGGAGAACCTCAATGGATACACTCACGCAACAACTTTTACGGCAATTAGCCGGGGGAGCAGTCTCCCAAATCGGTCAGAAGATTGGCGCAGATGAACAAACCACGAATTCAGCGATGGCGGCGGCAATCCCCTTGCTGATCTCAGCCCTGGCGAAGAACGCTTCCGAACCAACTGGCGCGCAGGCCCTCTATCAGGCTGTGGCGAAAGACCACGATGGCTCGATTCTGAATAATGTGGAAGGTTTTCTCGGAAATCCGCAGGCCGCAAATGGCGCCGGGATTCTGAATCATGTTCTGGGCAGCCAACAGCCGACAGTTACGCAAGGGTTGACAAAGAACACCGGCCTGAATAGTGCACAGATCAGTTTACTTCTCCAAATTGCCGCGCCACTGGTGATGGGGATGCTGGGGAAACAGCAGAAGCAAGCAGGGCTGGATGCGAATGACCTATCGGGGCTTCTCGGCAGCGAAAAACAGATGGCTGAAGAATCCAATCCAGATATGATGAGCACCCTGAACAGCCTATTGGATCTGAACAAGGATGGCTCAGCCCTGGATGATATCCTGGGTATTGCTGGTAAGTTATTCGGAGGGAAAAAATAAGCCCTGGAATCCGCAGCTAATCTTTCGGGGACAAAAAATTGCGGTGCGCTCGACCTGAAGCGCACCGCAATTTTTTTACGAACTGCTCTCGGTTAGATTTGACCAATCCAACCGAGAAACGAAAGCTTACAGCTGTTCGCGGCGATCTGGACGATCTGCCGAGGAGCGGACTGGCGCAGCATCCTCAGATTGCAAGAGCGCTGCGGGAATATTCCCGCCATTCTCGGCAATCTTCTGAAGGACAGTCTGGTGCAGCCAGGTGTTCATGCTGGCAGAATCATTCATCAAGTTGGCAGGGCAGCCAAGTTCAGTCGCAAGTTCCTTGCGGGCATCAAAGCTGCTATCCAAATCCAAAAGCTTGAGCAAATCGACAATCGAAACCTTCCAATTCAGCCCGGGGTGCGATTTGGCAAGGCCTTCGAGCTTGCTAACGACATCGACGACGGGAATGGCCGCTGCCTGTACGGCCGCAGGCACAACAGAGGCAGGCGCAGCTACGGGAGTAACGGGCGCAGCCGCAGCAGCGTTCGCCTGGGCTGCAACTCTGGCCTTGGCTTCCGCGGCCGCCTTTGCCATGGCTTCGGTCACAGCGGCATCGGCCTTGGCCTTGGCCGCAGCATCAGCGGCAGCATTGGGGGCCGCCGCAGGTGTCTCGGATTTCTTCCCAAGGCCGATCTTTTGAAGAATAGAACTAAAGATACTCATGTCAACTCCTTTGGGTCTAATGGTTAAGCAGGTTGTTCAAATGAACAATTATTTTCAATAAAATTATATCAAGATTTCCCATCCTGATTGCAATGACTTTCCCTGGGTCTCCAGGGTTTTCCGATAAAGGTGCCGCAGCCTGGGGTCTTACCACAGAGATTCCCCAAGAACTTTTTTAGATAAGACACTGCCCAATAGTGCTATACTTTTATCAAGATCCTCAAGAGAGATCACGCCTGTAAAATGACATTCGAGGAGGAACATGGATTCCACGATCATTCGCCGGACAATTATCGAAGACATTATCCGCTTGCGGAGGCGGATCGAAAAGTCGCGTATTCCCGCAAAGCATGTTGACCGAAACCTGATCATCGGCACCTGGAATCTCAGAGCTTTTGGCGATATTTACCGACAACTGGAGGAGAATCCCGGCAACCCCAAGCGAAATTTGCGCGCAATGGCCTATATCGCTGAAATTGTGCGCCGTTTCGATGTACTCGCCATTCAGGAAGTGAAACGCGACACATCCGGGGTAAGAATGTTGGTCAAAGAACTCTTGGGTTCCAACTGGGGAATCATCATCAGCGATGTGGCAGGCGGCTCAAAAGGGAACAACGAAAGGCTGGCCTTTATTTACGACAAGCGCCGCGTGCAGCCCTCCGGTCTGGCCGGAGAAATTGTGCTTCCGCCCACGGCTGATGGCAACCCAGCCCAGCAATTCGATCGAACGCCCTATATCGTTGGCTTTCAAGCCGGGCAGGAAAAATTTTCATTATTGACCACACATATCCGTTATGGGAAAAACCCAACCGACCGGATGGGCGAAATCAGCGCCCTGGCGCAGTATATTGCCGCCGAGATTCGCAAACGCGCCACGCCCAGCTCCGAGGAAAGTAACCTGATTGTGCTGGGCGATTTCAATATCGATGACCGCGGAAACAATCCCCTTTTCCAAGCCTTTGTCTATACGGGGCTGATGGTACCGGCCGAGTTGCTAAACCTGAAAACCACTTACAACACCAAACCCAAATTCTATGACCAGATTGCGTGGTTCATGGATGGGCTGGACCTGCTCAGCGAGGGGCGGGCAGGCGTGATTGATTTTAGCGGATCTGTTTTCAGAGAAATGACCCTCGAGCAGATGTCCTTCCGCTTGTCAGATCATCTACCTCTCTGGGTGGAGTTCATCATCGACCGCACCAGCGAAAGAATGGCAAAAGAGCTGGGGTTTGACCCGGCAGCGCCGAATCCCTTTGCTTCGGTACCGGATTAAGCGAATGAGTGAAAAGATGGAAAGTTGGGTGAAGGAGCCAAAGATGAGTCTAAACATGAAAAAATACAAGGTCAAGCCCGATACAAAAACCGACCTCTCAAAATGGGATCCAAACGAAACCGGCGATTTCAAAGACGGTAAGGAGGCAGGGCTGGCGGAGATTGAGAGATTAACCGCCCGACTGGGAGAACTGCAGGAACTCCTTTATGCTGAAGGCAAGCACAAGATTCTGGTTGTGATCCAGGCAATGGATACCGGCGGCAAAGATGGCGTCATCCGCCGCGTATTTTCGGGTATCAATCCACAGGGCGTTCGTGTTGCCGGCTTCAAGGTGCCGACCCCCGAAGAGCTGGCGCACGATTACCTATGGCGCGTTCATAAAGTTGTTCCCGGCAAGGGAGAGCTGGTCATCTTCAACCGCAGCCATTATGAAGATGTGCTCGTGGTACGTGTCCACGAGATCGTCCCGTCCGAAGTGTGGGGTCAGCGCTACGAACAGATCAACGACTTTGAGCGCCTGCTGGTCGAAAACGGGACGACCATTTTGAAATTCTACCTGCACATCGACCTGGACGAGCAAAAAGAACGCTTACAGGCCCGCCTCGATGACCCCACCAAACATTGGAAATTTCGCCTGGGCGATCTGGAAGAGCGCAAACGCTGGCCCGCTTACATGCAGGCTTATGAAGCTGTGTTCAAGAAGACCAGCACAGCCCGCGCGCCCTGGTATATTGTGCCCGCCAACCGCAAGTGGTACCGCGACCTGGTAATTTCATCCATTCTGGTTGAGACACTGGAAGGTCTGAAGATGGAATACCCGCCAGCCGAAGAAAACCTGGCTGGCGTGGTGGTCGAATAAGCTGAGAGCCTGTCCGAAAGTTTTTTGTCGCCAAACCGCGCGATAGAGACGATAAACCCATGACAAAATCCGCCGATGAAGCCATCCGCGCCGCGATGGAGCGCGGAGAGTTCGACAACCTGCCCAACAAAGGCAAAAAGCTGGATCTGGATGATTATTTCAACACCCCCGAAGACCTGCGACTTGGGTTTTCGGTTTTGAAAAACGCGGATTATGTCCCCGAAGAAGTGCAACTGCTCAAGGAGATTGGGGAATTGCAGGAAAGGCTGGCGCAAGCCAACGAAGAGTCTGAGCGGAAAAAGCTGCTGAAAGAGAGCGAAGGTCGCCGTCTCAAGTACAACCTGCTGATCGAACGGTTTAGGAAATGACTGTCACTTGGGGTTCAGAGAGCTTCCAACTTCTCCCCCACCAGACACAACCAATCCAGCCAACTTTGGAGCTGATCGCTGGCTTCAATTGTATCCAGCGGATTCTCAAAGAGCGTCCCGCCTTCCAGGCTGAGTTTGACGTACTGTTTGGTGGTCAATAAAGACTGCTGCAGGACCGGCGACTGGAGCAGCCGGACAACGACATCGGGCGGTTCAGACCGAAAGTGAGAAAGGAGTGACAGTCACCTATGCGCAGAACCCCGCGGCGTAGCGAAGTGGGTAAGGTGACTGTTACTTCTCTAAATCATCCAGAAACTTTTTTACGTCATCTGGCAGTTGGCGGGATTTCAAATACTGAAAGAGCGATTTTTTGTATGTCTCTGCATCATCGAACTGGTTTTTGATAAATTCGCGGTCAACCAATGAACCGTTGCGTTCGCCAATCCATTCGAGATAATTTGACCAGGGCCAATCGGCGGGATCGGCCACCAGCCCATCCTTGACGGGATTGCCGTGAATATAACGGCACAAATGCAGTAAATATTCCTTGGTCAGGATCGGCTTGGCGCGAAAACGCCCTTCAAAGAGCGTACCGCTGTGCGCGTATTTCAGGTTGTAGGCTTTTGACTTTAGTTTCCGCTAACTGATCTG
>DHVZ01000053.1 GCA_002412925.1 Anaerolineales bacterium UBA5195
ATCCTTTTTTCGCCAGAGTCCAGTAACCAATCGACGTCAAACTTCTCCAGGGACTTGCAGAAAATTCAACGCATCAAGGTATTGATGGCGGCTTACACATCCCCATCTTCGCAACGCGGATGCCATCCGAACGAAAGACGGGGTCCGTTATTATTTCCAGCGTTAGGTCTTCTGGAAGCAAAAGACCAGAGCATGATCTGGTCTTTTGTGTGGAAAAGTTATCGAGTGGCGCTATGTTTGCCTATAGAGATGGGCCCCCAAGGGGCCACGTATCAATTAGGTGTTGGGTTTTTGAGATGGTGCTGAATAGTGACCATCCAGCTACAAACCAGGGTGCGAATTTATCCTTCACAGAGAGAAGGCAATTCCCAAACGAACAAAAGCCAGGCTTGCCTGTTATGAAACGATTATCGGTATAATACCCCTATCCCAATACAAGAGGCGTTCATGGCCCGCTCAAAAAATAAAATTGACTTCCGTTTGCTCACCAAGGTCAGCAAACTCTATTACGAAGACAATCTCAACCAGGATGAAATCGTTGCTCGCCTGCACATCTCGCGCTCAACGATTTCACGGCTGCTCTCACAGGCCCGAGAGGAGGGGATTGTCAAAATCATAGTCATCCCGCCCACCGGGACTTATGCTGCGCTCGAAACATGCATCGAGCAGAAATATGGCGTGGAGGAAGTCATCGTCGCCGACGTGCCCGCCCCTGACTCCCCGCAGATGATGGCCCGCGAATTGGGTGCCGCCGCCGCCAATTACCTCCTCCGCGTCCTCGCGCCAAATGATGTAGTCGGCGTTTCATGGGGCTACACCATTCGGGGCATGGTCGCCGCCCTGGAGCCCAAAAGTTTCCCCAACGTGCGCATCGTCCAGATGACCGGTGGCATCGGTAAACCAGAATCCGAGTCACATGCTACCGAGTTATGCCACAAATTGGCGCGCACACTCTCTTGCAAACTGGCTCTGCTGCCCGCCCCTGGAATCGTTCAAAATAAGCAAACCCGCGAAGTCTATCTGTTGGATGAACACGTCCGCACGGCCATCAACCTGCTCCCCAAGATCACAATGGCCATCGTTGGCATCGGTTCGCTCAATTCCTACTCCATCTCCGTGCGCGATGAAACCATCCTGACCCAGGCAGACCTTAATGAAGCGATTGCCAACGGCGCGGTCGGCGATCTTGCGAACCGGTTTATTGACTCCCACGGCCAACCGGTTCAGGCTGAGTTGAACGAGCGCATCATCGGTATCGGCCTCGACGACCTGCGCCAAATTCCGCGTGTGGTCGGTGTAGCGGGCGGTGCCAACAAAATCGAGCCGATTCGCGCTGCCTTGCGCGGAAAACTGATCGATGTGCTCATCACCGACCAGGCGACAGCGGAAGACCTGGCAAAGACAAAACCTTCAAAGCCTGATCCAGCACCAGCACCCAATCCGGCCCGGCAATCGGGGAAGTAAAGGTCACGGTTTCATTGGAATATTCCCCCGCATCGTGAGTCTTGCCATTGCGCGGATCAAACCACCAGGCTTTGACCCTGCCCGAAAGGCAACTCAAATCCACCCGTAAACTTTGTTCCGCTAGTGGAAAGTACACCATTCCATACGATCCATCGGCGCAGCGTGTGGCAACCGGGTGCGCCGCGCGGATTGGGTCGAAGTGCTTCCCGTTATCCACCGGCGGTAGTTCTGGCAGACCGGGCAGCATCTCTTGCGCCGGAATACGGCTCAGGTACGGGCGTGAAAGCATCAGGTTCTTGAGATGCACCATTTGAGCCGCACCGGGCCGCAGAATAGCTTCATCCCAGGTCGGCATGGGGAAATTGACCGGCGCGCGCTGCAAAGTCCAGAACTGCCAGATGGAGTGATGCCCGTAAGTGTGTCCGCACGCTCCGGCAAAGACAGCCCGATAAGCCTGTTTGCGCACGTCGTAATCCGAAAAGCGCCCAAAATCGGCTAGCCATTTGCGCGTGAACGGGTTAATCGGGTGATCCTCGTAGTTAGGTTCGGCATCCAGCACCGGCTTGACAGGAACGCGCTGGTAATCGGAGGCGATCATCTCCCAGTTGGGCGTATCCAACAACGAGTGACCAGATTGACACATGTTCAGCTCCAGCCATTCGGCCTCATGCAGCCAGTCCGATGAGCTGTTACCGCCCCTGGGGTGATATGTAAAAAGCGGACGTCGCCCCAGCCCTTCCACAATCCCCTCTGCCAGCGCCGCCCAGAGCGCTTCATAGCCATCGGCCGGGCGGTCACCGCCCAAAATCCACAGGAGGTTGGTTTCGTTGCGATAGCGCTGCCCCAGGAATCTCCCGTAAATTCGCACATTTTCAAGGTTGAAGATCTCAGGGCCCAGCCCCCATTGCGCCGTAATTTTGTCTGCCCAGGTGGGCAGCAAACCAAGATAGAGGCCTTTTTCAGCGGCGAGATGGATGATTTCATCCACAAAACGAAAATAGGGTTCGTTCGGGCGCGTGGGGTCATCGCCCAGCAGAGAAACATGTCCGTTGGCATTGGGTGTATGCAGGCCATCCAGTTCAGCCAGGATCGCGGCCTGGATAACATTAAATCCCTGCTGACGGCGGGTTTCCAGATAATATTCAACTTCCGCACGGTTCAGGCGGTGGAATAATTCCCAGGCAGTATCGGCCAGCCAGAAAAAAGGTTGGCCGCTTTCGGTAACCAGAAATCGCCCGCTTGAGTCCGGATAGATAGGTTCGAGAGTCATCCTAATTTCCTTCAATAATGTTGTAAACGCAAGCAGCACAAAGCGTAGTGGGTGTCGCAGGTGGTGCAGAGAAGTTGGATGCCATCCGAGCAGCCTTACGCGGCAATTTGCTCATAGTATTGATTACTGACCAAGCAACAGCCGAGGTTTTGCCTGGGTTTTGTAGGTTACATCAAACTACTTGTGTTGCTCTGCCAGCCAGTCTTCGAGCTGCGCAACGGTGGGAGAAGCCTCCCAGCCACCGTAGGCAGTCGTGGAGAGACCACCACAAAAATTGCCGCAGCGCAGGCAGTCTTCCAGTAAGTATTTGTGCAAAACCCCATACAAGAATCCGCAGTCGAAGTTATCGCCAGCGCCGGTGGTATCTACCACAGAAACAGAAAGCCCCGGCATCTGCACCTGCTCCTCCCTGCGCCTGGCAATCACGCCGTCCGCCCCCAGTTTAATTACTACCGTGGGAGTTAATTGGGCCAGCCGGTCCAGGGCAGCCTCAGTTGTTGCTTCACCGGTCAGGCGCAGGGCTTCTTCCTGATTGGGGGCAAAAATATCGACCGAACGAAGGGCCGCAACCACTTGCGGGTCATCCAGGCTGGCATCAGTTGCCTGGCATTCCATGAAGATGATCGCGCCAACTTCGCGTGCCGCTTCAACTGTCTTGTGAAAATCCGGGGCGGAAGACAACCCCATCAGCATCAGGCAGCGGGCGGGATTCTCTCGAATCAGGGCTGGCAGGTCGAAGGGTGGCAGGAGATCGACATAACTGAGAAAAGCCCGCTCGTGCGAAAACGAATAGGAAACGGTGACAGACTGAAGGGGGACAGCGTGCATCCGAAATAACCGCTCGCTCAAGTTTTGCTGACGGGCTTGTTCGAGCGCAAAGTGGCTGAAAAAGTCGTTCCCAAAATCGCAGGCCCAACCGACCTGCAAGCCCAGGCGGTTTAGCGCCACCGCCGGGATAAATCCCCCGCCCGGAATAACTTTCAAGTTTTTGCAGTAGACCTCATTGCCAAGTCGCGGCATTTCAGGTAGACCGGTAAACACCAGGTCGCAAAAATACATGCTGGGCAGCAGGATATCAAGCATGGCAGGCAACTTCCTTATGACCATTCGCCCACGTAGGAACGATGGGCTTCGAGATATTCGTCCACCAGGACGGTTGCACGTGAATAAGACATGACCAGCGGGTGCGACATGAGCGCCAGGACGGCTTTTTCCCGGGATTGTTCGAAGATGGCTGATACGGCCAGTTTTTCGTAGTATTTCACTGAGCGCATGAGCAATTCCTGGTGTTCGGGAATCTCCCCAATTGGCAGGGGGTGCACCCCGCCGGAATCGACCATGCAACTGACTTCGACCACGTCGGTGAGGGACATGCAGGGAATTGCGCCGTTGTTTTTCAGGTTCAGGGCAGTATAAATGGGTTCGCTACCCTCCAGTCCCTGAATGATGTCAAGCGCCACGCCCGCGTAACCTTCCCCTTCCTCCGCTTGAAATTCCTGGCCGACCAACCGGGCGGCATCCTGCTCAGCCTGTTCCATGCTTGGGGCATCAGGGCGGGCGTAGTGCATGTAAGTCGCGCCGCGGCGCTGGTTATAACCCTGATAAAGCGACAAGGTTTTAGCGGGGTTTTCGCGAATGTTGGTATCACTTAACTGGCCGAGCAAGCGCTGGTTTAATTCCAGAACTTCCTCACCCCGAGTTTTCCCATCCCCAAGAATCTGCTCGACGGCTTTTTCAGAGTAATAGTAATAGTACAGATACTCATTCAGCCACATACCAAAGCATTTGACCAACTCGGGCTGGAAAACTTTCAGGTCTGTCTTGGTCAAGAAATCAAAATCGTTCAGGAGGGGCAAAAGAACTTCCTGGTCGTCCAGTAAAATGCTGCGAACCCAAGAGAGATGATTGAGGCCAAAAACCTGTGGGCGTAATCGGCGGGAATCAACCTTGAGCCTGGTGGCAACTGCGTGTTGTGCCTGGTTGGCTCCATCGCAAATTCCGATGATACGCTCAAAACCTCGATCGTTCAAGGCTTGGGCCACCAAACCCGCCGGATTGGTGAAGTTGAACATCCATGCCTGTGGACAATGCTTTTTGATCAGGGTTGCATATTGAATAATGGCTGGAATACTGCGCATGGCCATTGCGAACCCGCCGGGGCCGGTGGTTTCCTGCCCGAGAACACCGTGCTTGAGTGCAATTCGTTCATCGAGGACACGTCCGATTTCATCACCAACGCGAATGGTCGTGACAACATAAGCAGCCCCAGCAAGCGCCGCAACTGGATCAGTTGTGTGGGTGATTCGAACCGCACTGCCCATCATTGACCCAATCTGGCGGCTGATGGCTGCCATGAGCTCCAATTTTTCACCTTTGATATCCATCAAGCAAATTTCGTCTAAATGGATTATGCTTGCCCTTTTGAGAGCTGAACCTACGAACAAGGGAGCGCGCACCCCGCCCCCGCCAATTACTGTTAATTTCATGTTTTTACCTCGCATGGAATGGATAATCGATTGCTCGTTACTGACCACTTAACGAACCCGCGGTAACGCCGCGAATGAATTGCCGTTGGAATAATAAATAAATCAAAAGACTGGGAAGAATGACAATGATCGCCCCGGCAGCGGTGAGTGGTACATTGGCCGCCCAGCGCCCTTGAAATAGAGCCAAACCCAAGGGTAACGGGCGCAGCGCATCTGATGAAATCATCACCAGCGCAATCATAAAATCATTCCAGGTCCAGACAAAAAAGAGCACCATCATGGTTGAGATCGCCGCTGTCGCATTCGGTACCAGGACTTTCCAGAGAATTTGCCAACTGTTGCAGCCATCCATCTGGGCGGCATCCAATAAATCCCTGGGAAAACTGGCGAAAAAGCTGCGCATCCAAAAAATGCCAAAGCAGACACTCATTCCTATTTGGGGGATAATCATGGCAGCATAGGTGTCAATTAATCCGAGGGATTTCTGCAAATGATAAAGCGGGATGATGTAGGTTTCTTGTGGAACCATCAAGCCGAGCAGGAAAATGACAAACAAAACCCGATCCAGCGGGAAGCGCATCTGGCCGAAGGCGTAACCAGCCAAAATTGAGAACAAAGAACCAATCAGAACAACGGGGATCGTAACATAGAGGCTATTGAGAAAATATTGCCCAAAATGGCCCTGGCTCCAAGCGTTAAGATAGTTTTGCAAATGCCAGTTTTCTGGCAGTGTAAATGCGCCTCGGACAAGTTCAGCGGGGGTTTTGAAACTGGCCAGAAAAATGGAAAAAAAAGGCGCGATGATGATAAGCATCAGAAAGACGAGGAAGATAAGCGTGAGTGTTTTAAGGGAGGAGAAGATTGTTTTTTTCGATTGGAGAGCCATTGGAACCATCCTATTAATCTGAGGGCGCAGCTTTGAGCAAAAGATAGGAAATCAGCAAGATTGCCAGGGTTAGCACCACAGCAATAGAAGAGGCATATCCCATGCGATTGAGTTGGAAGGCGTTCTGATACAAATACAGGCTTGTGACCATGGTTTCATTTCCCGGGCCGCCGCGCGTGGTAACAAAGACCAGGTCAAAGGCCCTTAAGGCTGAAATAAGCGTGGAAACGGCAGCGACCATGATTTCGGCGCGGATGCCGGGAATGGTGATGTACCACAATTGAGCCAGTTCGTTGGCCCCATCCACTTTGGCAGCGTCGTAGAGCGATTCGTCGATATTTTGCACACCTGCCATGAATAAAACCAGGCAAAAGCCAAATTGCACCCAGGTAGCAATCACTCCTACGGCGGGTTGGGCGAGGGCAAAATCACCCAGCCACGGGAAAGCCAGCGCATCCAGCCCGATGGCACGCAGGGATGAATTTAACAAGCCAAAAACCGGGTTATAAATCCAGCGCCAGGCAACGCCTACCACCACCATTGGCATAATGTAGGGGAGAAAAAAACTGGCGCGGAAAAAGTTTCTGCCGATCACTTCGCGCCGGGTCAGTAGCGCGGTCAAAATGAGCGCCAAGACAATTGGGAAAAGGGTGTAATACAAGATGAAGCGGAAATTATTTACGATAGCTTTCCGAAAGACCTGATCCTGGAATAATTCCTGGTAGTTTGCCAGTCCATTAAAGACCGGTGCACTAAAGCCAGTCCAATTGAAAAAGCTATACCAGAGTGTATTAATGATCGGGAACAAGATAAAGATTGCATAGACCATCAGTGCTGGTAAAACATAAGTGAACGCAGTCAACTTACCAAGCCAGGTTTTACCGGTCAGGGGCTTTCTGTCCATAATATTCTCCTGGGAAACAGGATAAAATGAAGATGAGGCCCATCCCTCGGAACATGATTCGTTTGCCGCGAATATTTTTCTTCCGGGGGATGGGTCGAGTTAGTTTTGGTAAAAACTACTTGTTTTCCAGGAATTTAACGTAATCCTGGTTGAGTTTGGCAACAAATTCTTCGGGGGTGATTTTCCCTGCCATGAGTTCCTGCAAACTGGCAGTACTGGTATCGTACATGGTGGGAGTGACCCAATCGAAATAGTAGCCTACGCTGTTGTTTTGATTAGCATATACCCAGGCTCTGACAATGTCTTTGACCAGGCCTTCTTCCAATTTGCTGGTATCGACAGGATAGACTGGCAATGTTCCAGAAGCCAGGAGCGCTTCGGCAGTCTCATCTGAAAACAGGTAGTTGATATACTCTGCTGCTTGATCGGGGTAGGGACATTTCGCGCTGATGGCATAACCCGATCCTGCGCCACCCACTGAAAGTTTATAGCCGCCAGATTCGAGCGGAGGTACCAGGAAAAAGCCAAGGTTGGCTCCATTTGGTCCGGCGAGCAGATCGGCGCTGAGCCAGTTCCCGGTCAGCATCATGGCGCCTTGTCCAGAAGAGAAGAGCTGCCAAGAATCGTCATAACCGATGCCTTCAAAGCCTTTTGTCAGATATCCAGCTTCGACCCAGGCTTGCAGCTTTTTGGCTGCCTCCAGATTGGCGGGATTCTCAAATGTGACGTCACCGGTGGTGAACATAAAACTATCGTACCATTTCCGTTCAGCCAGGGCCGCATTCTGGATCTCGCTGTATAGGTGAATAGCGGGCCAACCATCCAGGCCACCATAAACCAAGGGCGTCTCCCCTTTTTCTTTGAGAGTCTTCATCAAACCCTCAAATTCGGCATACGTTTGGGGAACAGCCAGACCATACTTGGCGAAGAGGTCTTTTCGGTAATAGACCCCCACAATCTCAGCATTGGTTGGTAACCCATATAAGGCCCCAGTTCCCATCTTTTTGCCATCTTCTGTCCAACTGTTCAGGGCCGCAAGACCAACCGGAAAATTAACATACCAGCCAAAGCTTTTGGCATACTTATCGAGAGGTAAAAGCAAGCCAGCCGCCACAAAGGCGCCCATATCTGATTGGCCCTGATTAACCATGGAGATACAGGGGCCTTCAGGGCTACTCATTGCCAAGGGAAGAGTAGCTTTTAAATCGTCTAGGGTCTTGGCCTCTCGGACAACGGTTACATTCGGATAAGCAGCTTGGTAGCGTTCAATGATCCCGTCCATAATCGCACTCTCTTCAGGACGAGCAGCTTGATCCCAAACCAATAGCTTGATTGGTTCAGCCTGGGGCGCTTCAGCCGGGGCAGTAGTTGCTGCTGTTGGGGGTGCTTCGGTCGCTGCCAAGGCCGGCGCAGAAGTTGGCGCGGCAACTGGCACAGGCTGGCAGGCAGCAACTGACCAAACCATGGCCAGCGCAACCAGCAGGGAAGCAAAACGTAAGAATTTTCTCATTTTATTTTCTCCTTTTCATAATGGATTTGAACACAGCATGACAAGATAGATTAAACGGGTATATCTCTTCGCGGGATTCCTCCTTCCTGGAATTTAATGTTGTATCTGTCACCGATGATGAAACTGCGGCTGAACTCGATAACCTTTCCGGTATCGAGATAGGTGACTTGCTCGCGGACGATGAGCGCCGCTGGCCGCTCGACCTGTAATAACTGCGATTGTTCATCGTCTGCCAGTGCGGCCTGGACGGCTGAACTCGCCCCAGCCAAGTTAAGATGATAGACATTCCGCAGGGTCTCGAACAACGAGTTGGCGGCCAGGTCATGCTCCAGAAGGCCAGGACAGAGTTCTTGCGGCAGGTAGCATTGGGTCAATGAAAGCGGATGTCCATCGGCGCAGCGCAGGCGATACAGCGAAACCACCGGCTGCCCGATTTCAATGCCCAGGATTTGCGCCAGGACGGTCGAAGCCGGGATGATTTGCTGGGAGAGTACACGGGTGGTCGGCTTCATCCCAAGGTGCGCCATTTGCGCCGAGAATGTGACCAACGCGCCGCTGTCTGCAGTTTGGGTTGGGCTGGCAACATAAGTACCTTTTCCGGGAATGGAGCGCAAAATGCCTTCTTTGCGCAGTTCATTCAACGCCCGCCGCACAGTCATGTGACTCATCTGGTACTGTTCGCAGAGTTCATACTGCGATGGAATCTGGTCACCGGGCCGTAATTCCCCTTGGGTGATTTTTTGGATGATGTGTTCCTTAAGCTGTGAGTAAATTGGCAAGTTGTTTTTCATTTCAGCAGCCTCGTCCAAACCGTAGGTGGGTATACTGGTCTTTATACTAGTATATACTAGTATAAATTTAAAAAATCAACCTGTCAATAGCTAACGCAAATCAATTTTCAAGTGCATTCATTGCAATTTCTTAACGAACAAATCCCCTCCGCAATGCCGCCAGGATGACCGAAAATAGCACTGCCGCTGACAAAAGCGCGCGCACCCGCCTGGTACGCCTCGGATATGGTCTGGGCGGTCATGCCGCCATCCACCTGGATGATGGCTGATGAGCCGGCCTGCTCCAAAAAGCGCGCCACCCGGCTGATTTTTGCGGCCATTTCGGGAAACCAGCCCTGCCCAGAAAACCCTGGATTATTCCCCAGCACCAGCACCAGATCGAGCAAATGGATGACTTCGCGCAGGTTCTCCACTGGCGTGGCCGGGTTGAGCGCCACACCTGCTTTGCAACCTCTCGCGCGGATGGTCTGCAAAGTCCGGTACAGGTGCGGGCAGGTCTCGATGTGGACAGTAATATAGTTCGCGCCGCCATCAATGAAAGCCGGAATTAACGCATCTGGGTTGGCAACCATCAGGTGGACATCCAGCGGCAGGGAGCTGTGTTTTCGGACGACCGGCAAGATGAACGGGCCAAAACTCAAATTCGGGACAAAGTGGCCGTCCATGACATCGACATGAATCCAATCCGCGCCGCCTTGTTCGAGCGCGGCAATTTGCTCACCCAGGCAGGAAAAATTGGCCGATAGAATTGATGGAGCCAGGATGATACTCACGCTGCCACTTCCTCCAACGTTTGCACAATGTGCATCTCCTCGATCCGGGCTTCATCAGGTGTCAGCGCGCCAACTTCCAACTCGAAAGTAAAAGCCGCACCGCCCGACAGGAAACGCAGATTGCCCTTGGCTTTTTCGGCGCTAAAGCCTTCCACCTCGGCGGTACAGGGTTCAATGCCCAGAGCGTCCTGGTCGGCAGTGCGGCAAATCCAGCGCACGCCATGCTTCAACTGTTCTGGGCGGTGACGTACCAAATCAGCGCTGCCATTGGGGTGGATCTGCAGGGTGCGCGCCCAGCCGTTTTCATCGGCCAGATAGTTCAGGTAGAGCACCATTTCGGGGTCATAGACCAGGCCAGGGCTAAAAACGAGGTGCTTTTCGGGGTGTTCCTGCAAAATTTTGACAAATTCGCGGTAACCGGTTGCAACTTCCATAAACGCTGGGATGTTCGCACGCACGCGCATATTGATCGGGTCACAAACCACCGTCTGTGCCAGCCGCCCACGGTCGACAGGACAGAAATTGACATGTTCGAGGAACATGAGCGGCATCGGGCTGGCTTTTTGATTATGTATCGTCATCGAAACAGCGAAAATGGATGAAGCTGCGTAGAGTTTGACCAGCGGCGTGGCGGTGTAGTTGTAGTTGAAAGCAACCGTATGGCGGTAGGAACCGGTCAGGCCGATGAAATTGCCTTTTTCATCCGCGCCAAAGACCAGCGCCGCGGATTGGTAAGGCGCATTATGCAGTTCGCCGTGCAAAGGGTGGGTATCGTCCGCGCCGGGGGAGCCCATCGCAGTTGCGCCGCAGTGCAGCAGGAAAGCGCCATAAGTGGAGAGGAAATCGCGGGTGGGGTGGGGCTGGTCGAACATGGATTTCATCGTCAACCGCCGCCCGCGCATCGTTGCGTCCCAGATTTGCTGGCCCTGGTAGGGGAGCAAGACCAACTCCCCGAGGACGTTTTTCAGGCGTAAAGCGCAGACTCCGCTTCGGTAGCGGAAAATGCTGGCACTTAGTTCGCCATGTTCAGCCAGCAGGGTTTCGTGAGGGGTGAATTGTTCTGGGGAGAGGTGGAAGGTAGTTTGCATGGGAAATCCTATTTTGACACGTCATTGCGTCATTGCGAGTGAGCGGTTTGTGCGAGCGAAGCAATCCCCTCTTGCCTGAAGAAAACCCGTTAAAACGGTATTCCTGACATTGAGGAGATTGCTTCGGGCTGGGTCTCGGTAAGGGCGGAAAAACATCCGCCCTACTCGACCATCAGCCCTCGCAATGACATTACAACTGGTGCATAATCGGCGCGACGGCGGGGTAGACCTGCCGGTAGAGTTCAAATTGGCGGGTGTAGGCAGCGTGGCGGGCCGGGTCAGGCTGGTATTCGTCAGTGAGTTGCAGGAAGCGGCTGGCGGCTTCGGCGGCGGAGGGGAACAAGCCCGCGCCGACACCGGCCAGCAGCGCCGCGCCAAACCCGGCGGCTTCAGTGATTTTCGGGGTCACAACCGGGATACCGGTGATGTCGGCCTTGAGTTGCAGCCACAACTTCGACTTGGCCCCGCCGCCGATAGCCCGCAGCACGTCAACCTGCACGCCGCCCGCCTTGAGCAAATCCAGGTTCAGGCGCAGTTCATAAGTCAGGCCCTCGAGGATGGCTTTGGCCAGGTCGGCGCGGGTGGAGGCAAAGGTCAGGCCAAGGATGGCGGCTTTGGAAGCGGTGTCGAAAGTCGGGGTGCCGCTGCCGGAAAAATGCGGCAGAACGAGCAGCCCGCTCGGGTCGGCAGAAGCACCTGCCAGCATCAGGTCGTAGGCGTCGGCATTGGCCTGCGCAGATTGGAGCATCTGCGGCTCGCAGAATCCATCGCGGAACCAGCGCAGCGACATGCCGCCGCTGTGATTAAGCATCATGGCCAGGAACAGGCCGTCTATAACGTGGTTGTAAACGGAGATATTTCCCTCATATAGTGGCCGGCTGACGATGGGTGAGGGCAGCGCAACTTCGACTACTTCAGCTGTGCCAGTGGAAACCGATGCCAGACCAGGGGTGGTCAGGCCCGCTCCCAGCGCACCGCAGGCCTGGTCGTGTCCGCCAGAGACCACGCCAGGAGCGCGAGTCAGCCCGAAAACGGCCGTCAGCTCAGGGGAGAGCAAGCCCACAAGCGTGCCCGAGGGTTGGACCCGGCTCAGGCGAGCGGCATTCAGGCCCAGGACGCTGAGAATCTCATCATCCCATTTCCCCTGATTCAAATTAAACAATTGCGTGCGCGAGGCCAGGCACTGGCTCGTGACGGCCAGCCCGGTCATTTTTTGGATGATGAAATCCTCGACCAGCAGGAATTTGTCGGCGCTGCGCCAGATTTCTGGCTCATTTTCTTTAATCCAAAGTAGTTTCGGCAGGGTATTAACGGTGTGGATCGGCATGCCGGTGCGCTCGAACAAAGTTTCGCCGCCGAAACGCTCGCGCAGCCAGTCGTTTTGTTTTCCCGTGCGCGTGTCCATGCCCAGGATGGTTGGCCGCAGCGGGTGACCGCTGGCGTTGACCGGGGTGACGGCTTCACCATGCACCGAGAGGCCGATGGCGGCGATTTCTGTCAGTTTTGCGGCGTCAATTGCTTCACGGATGGCAGCCTGTGCCAGCCGCCAGACGTTTTCAAGATCCTGTTCTGCCCACTGCGGATGGGGAAAATCAACCGGGTATTCGCGCGAGGCTTTGGCAAGCAGTGCGCCGTCGCTATCGAAAATGATGGCTTTACAGCCGGTGGTGCCAATGTCAAGGCCGATGAGGTTCATATAAACTCACTAAAAAAGAAGATTGGATCAGTATCGTTAGAGCGTGATACTGGCTTTTTTCTCAGCCAACAGACGCCCGGGAGTTTTTTCAACGCGGATATTGCGGCGTTCCAGGCGTTTGACCAGGTTCATGCGCTGGGCATCGACAAATACTGCAAAGAAAATCACCAACGGGGAGACCATATCCTGCAAATACAGGTCCACCTGAAGATAAACCATGCCATTGCTGATCATTTGAACGAGCATCGTCCCGATCAGCGTGCCCGGGAAGACCGCGCCCACACCGCCGAACAGGCTGGTGCCGCCCAGAACAGCCGCCGCGATGGCGCGAAACTCGACACCCTCGCCAAAGGAGGCTGAAAGCCTGCCCTGCTGGCTGAGAGCAATGACGGTTGCCAGGGCCGCGCAAAATCCGCAGGCAACATAGGCAAATAAGGTCAGGCGGTCGACATTCAACCCGGCCTTTTTGGCAGCTTCAGGGTCATTACCCAGCGCGTAAATCTGACGCCCCAACCCGGTATAGTTAAGGAGGATAAATGCCACGCCCACCAAAGCTAGAAAAACGGCAATCGGAAGGGGTACTCCCAGCACGCGCGCAGCCGCAAAAGGCATTTCCTTGGTCACGTTAATCGCGGCTGATTGGGTAATCAGAAGTGCCAGCCCTCGGCCAGCAGTGAGCGTACCGAGCGTCACCATAAAGGGGATAATTTTCACCTTGCTGATCACAAACCCGTTGAAAAAACCGAGCGCCGTCCCGCAGAGCATGCCAGCCAGGATCGACAACCAGAGCGGATAGCCTTGTTTCAACAGGATGGCTAAAATGCCGCCGGTGATATACATATTTGCGCCAACCGACAGGTCAATCCCACCGGTCAGGAGTACGAAGGTCATTCCTACGGCCAGGATACCAACAAAAGCGGAGGAGGCAATAATGTTCTCGAAATTGGCCCAGGTAAAGAAGCGCTGGTCCAACAGGCTAAAGACCACAAAGATCACCACGAACAAGATGGTGGTTGAATTTTTCAAGATCGTCAAGAGTAAACGCGTTCTGGAATGATTTGCGTTCATTTGCCACCTTCCCGAAAGGCCGTCTGTAAAATTTTCTCGCGATCGAATTCAGCCTGATTGAAGCAACCCAGAATTTCTCCGACACCCATTACGATGATACGGTCACAGACACCGATCAACTCCTCGATTTCAGAAGAGATAAACAATACTGCCGCGCCTTTGGCAACAATCTTGTTAATGATGGAATAAATTTCATACTTAGCGCCCACGTCAACGCCACGTGTGGGTTCATCCACAATCAGGATGGAGGGGGTGTTCATCAACCACTTTCCAAGCACCACTTTTTGTTGATTGCCGCCGCTCAGACCCTTGGCCTGGTTTTTGAAAGCATCGTTGACCTTGACCTGTAAAAGTGAGACTGTGCTGCGGATGGCTTCTATTAGCGCGCTGCGGCGGATGACATTGGTCACCGGCATGCTAAAACGCGGCAGCGCCACCAAGCCCATGTTTTCCGCCACCGTGGAGGTCATCAACAAGCCCTCCTCGCGCCGGTTTTCTGTGACAAAAGCGATGTTCTGCTGGATGCTTTTGACAGGTGTCCGATGGTTGCGCGGGTTTCCTTCCACGATGATATCTCCGTGGTCATAGGCTTCAATGCCAAAGATGATTTGCGCCAGTTCCGAACGCCCGGAGCCCATCAGACCAAACACGCCCAGCAGTTCCCCTTTGTGTAGGGAAAAGTTGATATCATGGACAATCCCGGCTTTCGACAGACCCTTGACATCCAGGATGACATGCTCAGTGGGCTTCGAAGTCCGCTCCGGGTACAAGGTTCCAATATAGCGGCCCACCATTGAAGAAATCATCTTCTGGATATTAAACTCTTTTCTGGGGCCGGTTTGAACAACCTCGCCATCTCGCAGAACAACAATTTCATCAGCCAGTTGGAGCACATCCCGCAGGATGTGAGAGATATAGATAATGGTTTTCCCGGCAGCGTGCAAGCGGGTGATAATCCCAAACAGCCGCTCGGTCTCGCGGGCGGTCAACGAGGTAGTTGGCTCATCAAAAATGATGATACTGGCATCCTGGCTGAGCGCTTTGGCAACTTCGACCAGTTGACGTTCGCCCGGCGAGAGTCTGTCAACGGTTGTATCCGGCGAAAGTTCCAAATCGACCATCGCCAGGTATTCCTGCGTTTTGGCGCGGATACGGGCCTTGTTCAGAAATGGCGTTTTCCCCAGATTTGGGAAATTGCTGATAAATAGATTCTCGGCAATGCTCAAATTGGTGAACAGATTTAATTCCTGGTGGATGAAGGCTATTCCGGCGGCGGTGGCAGCGGCTGGATCGCGAGGGGCGTATTCCTGCCCGTTGAACAGCATGTTGCCCGCGTCGAAGGAAACCACCCCACCGAGAATGTTCATCAGTGTTGATTTTCCGGCCCCGTTCTCGCCAATCATCCCAAGAATGTGTCCGCGTTGAAGGTCAATATTGATATTTTTCAAGACCCGAACACCGAAAAAGCTTTTCTCGATCTTGCAAAATTGCAGAATATAATCAGCCATGTGATTCACCTATCAGATACTGCGTTGGAGGATGTGGGTGCGGGTGACATCCAGCAAGGCCGCCAGCAAAATTACCGAACCTTTGACAATTTCAATCCAAAAGAAGGGGACGTTCAAAAGCGAAAGGGCGTTACCCAGCAGGGAAAGGAACAACACTCCGAAAAAGGTCCAGAGAACCTTTCCTTTTCCACCCGATAGACTGGAGCCGCCGATGACCGCGCCGCCAATCACATCGAGCAGCAGGGATGAACCCAGGGTTGGACGCCCCATGTCCATCCGCGCAGAATACAAGACCGAAGCCACTGCCGCGCAAAATCCACTGAACATGTAGGTCAGGATGATCACTTTTTTAGTCGGCACCCCGGAGACAATCGAGGCGCGCAGGTTGGTGCCAGTGGCATACAGCCAACGCCCAAACATGGTCCGGCTCAAGATAAACTGGGATGAAATTGCCAGGAGCAGGGTGATCAACAATGCGTAAGAAATCAGCCCGCCGCTATCGTCGCCAATCGCGGTGAAGCCATCCGGCAGGTTGATGATATTTTCAGATTTCACATAATAGATAGCGAGACCGGCAAAAAATGTTTGTGTGACGAGCGTCACCATAAAGGCAGGGATACGAGCGTAGACAATCGCAGTTCCGTTGATCAAACCAATCAGCATGCCCACCAGGAGCATCACGATTACTGCCATCAGGATGCCAGCGCTGGAATTCGTCAGAATTCCACCGTTCTCGAATAATAACCACCCCCAGATTGGGCTTTTGGAAAACAGGATTGGGTCAGCACTGGTGGCGATCAATGAAGCACCAATGACGCTCGTTAGTGAAATAATCGCACCCTGTGACAGGTCAATCCCCGCGATGATCAGCACCAGGGTTTGCCCGATCGCGACCGCATACAAAGGCCAGATGTTTGAGAACAGGTTGGACAGGTTGTAGGCGCTGGCAATCACCGGAATAAAGGGGATCAGCGCTACAAAAACGACAATACATAGAATCAGGATGAAGTATTCCGACATCAACAACTGCCGGGGCAACTTTCCAAGTCTTGCCCTGATTGTCTCGCGTGTAAGTACCTCACGAATGTTCATCTCAGCACGATCCTTCCGGATTAAAAATCAGCCTGACAGGTATAAAAATCTTGTTCAACCGATGAGTAGGGAGGCGGAGTGGACGCCCGCTCCGCCTCCTTTTAGAGATGAATTTTACTTGCCGTTGTAGAGTTTGCAGCCCCACATATCGTTTTCGCGGGTCGCAATGTTGCCCTGGGTTAGAGCAAATCCGGCATCATCGATCCAGGCGTCGGGCTGCTTCTCGCCCTGCTGGACAGCCGTCATGATGGCGGTCAAGAGCGAGTCGGCTTCGAAGTAGAGATCCTGAACGCCGGTGGCATCCACGTACTTGCTTTTCATCAGGCCGCAGGCGGTCTTGTCGCCATCCAACCCACCCAGGATGACGTGCTTGGGATCGCCAATCGGTACCCATTTGCCCATTGGCTCGAGCACGCTCTGGATGGTGGGATACAGGAAGTCGGACGAGGTAAAGATGAAGTCAATCTCCGGGTTGGCGGTCAGGGCAGCCTGCAAACCAGCCAGCGCCACAGAAGCATCCCATTTGGTGTTGACTTCCACCGGCTTCTCGAACAGGTCGGGGTTGGCGTTGATCGCATTGTAGAAGCCCTTCTGGCGGCCAACGGCATTCGGGTCACCCAGGTCACCAACCAGGATGAGCGGTTTCATCTTGCGGTTGAGTTTCTTGGCTTCCTCTGCCATGTATTCCACCGTCGCCTGGGCAATTTTCTCGTTGTTGGCGACCACGGTCAGGGCATTGCCTTCCTCGTTTTGGGGCGGGCGGTTGAAGATCCCGATCGGGATGCCGGCTTTGTTGGCTTCGGCAATCAGTTTCAGGGCAATCGAGCCATCCACTGGGATGACCATAATGCCGTCCACCTGCTGGGCGATGCAGTTCTTGACCTGCTCGAGTTGTTTGTTGGCATCTGAACCCGAGTTGACTTCCACAACCTCGTAGCCCTTGGCTTTGAGAGTCTCGGTGATGGCTTTGTGACCGGCCATCCAGAATTCAGTCTCCAGATCCTGGAAGGCAAAACAAAGTTTCGTGCCTTTTTCAACCGGAGCAATGGTCGGCTGGGCAGCGGCGCCACCAGCTTCATTGTAGAGTTTGCAGCCCCACATATCGTTTTCGCGGGTCGCAATGTTGCCCTGGGTCAGAGCAAATCCAGCATCATCGATCCAGGCATCGGGCTGCTTTTCGCCCTTCTCAACAGCCTCGACAATTGCCTTGAGCAGTGCATCAGCTTCGAAGTAGAGATCCTGAACGCCAGTGGCATCCACGTAGGCGTTGCCAGGTTGCATCAGGCTGCAAGCGGTCTTGTCGCCATCCAACCCACCCAGGATGACATGCTTGGGATCGCCAATCGGTACCCATTTGCCCATTGGCTCGAGCACGCTCTGGATGGTGGGATACAGGAAGTCGGAGGAGGTGAAGATGAAGTCAATCTCCGGGTTGGCAGTCAGGGCAGCCTGCAAACCAGCCAGTGCCACAGAAGCATCCCATTTGGTGTTGACTTCCACCGGCTTCTCGAACAGGTCGGGGTTGGCGTTGATCGCATTGTAGAAGCCCTTCTGGCGGCCAACGGCATTCGGGTCACCCAGGTCACCAACCAAGATGAGCGGTTTCATCTTGCGGTTGAGTTTCTTGGCTTCCTCTGCCATGTATTCCACCGTTGCTTGGGCAATTTTCTCGTTGTTGGCGACCACGGTCAGGGCATTGCCTTCCTCGTTTTGGGGCGGGCGGTTGAAGATCCCGATCGGGATGCCGGCTTTGTTGGCTTCGGCAATCAGTTTCAGGGCAATCGAGCCATCCACCGGGATGACCATGATGCCGCTGACTTGCTGGGCGATGCAGTTCTTGACCTGCTCGAGTTGTTTGTTGGCATCTGAACCCGAGTTGACTTCCACAACCTCGTAGCCCTTGGCTTTGAGAGTCTCGGTGATGGCTTTGTGACCGGCCATCCAGAATTCAGTCTCCAGATCCTGGAAGGCAAAACAAATCTTGATCTGTTTGCCACTGGCTGCTGCGGGTGCAGCCGGGGCGGCAGGCGCAGCGGGTTGAGCGCCACAGGCTGCGAGGACAAAAGTTGTGATCAGCAACACGCTTAGCAGACGTAGAATGTTTTTCATTGCGGATTTCTCCTCTTTCATAATATTTTTGGATTAGAATATGACTCAGGTGATCGGGATGCTTCCCTGCTTCACCTGTGCAGGTTGAAAGGTCTTCCGGGCCGGTTCAATCTGCACTTTTTTATATTTTTTATTACGATTGTTCCACCTCCTTCTTCTGTAGATTTCTGATCTGCATTTATTGGGGAATGATCAGCCTTGATGCCGGTAAACATCCCAACCGAAGTAAGTTTCAAATGCCTCGGCCAGGATGTCAGCAGAGTGAGAAGCGTTCATGGCGCAGTGATGTTCAAAGCCATTTTTGCAGATATAGCGCATCAATTTTTGCAGGCCAGGGGTATGGATGACCGCCCGTGCGCCAAAAGTGTCCAGGGGGTCATTGGTGAATTCGCCCTCGCCCATGTAAGTGCGGATCATGCCCTGGTTGTCGTCGGTGCTGATGCGGGCATAGGTCATCGGGCCAGCGGGGACGCGCCCGGCTACCGCACCGTAGGTGTTTTCGGTGCCAAGGGTGGTCGCCAGGATTTCGGCATTCTTAATCTCAATGCCCGGCAGGAAACTTTTGGCCCAGTTGCCACAGTGGAACAACACGCACTTATCCGGATCGCCGCCATAGTTGTTGTTCCAGTCGACGAGCGCGCTCGGCGAGCCGGAGGCCAGTTGCAGGGCGTACATCGAAGCTACGCCGGTGATATCCACTTCGCAAGCTGATGGCATCAGTTGTTCGCTCATCATGCTCATCAGTGTGCAGACATTAATATGATAGTTCTGCTGGAGGGAAGTCCAGCACTGGATGGCGCTGGCGGTCAGGTCGTATTCCTTCATCCAATCGTCGATGACCAGACCGAGTTTGGACATGCGCACCAGCGCCGGGGATGGCACAGAATCGGATTTGGCGTAGCCGCGAATGGCTTCCAGTTTCGCCTTGACCCTGGCATCGTCATCAGAAAGACGAGTAGCATTGCCCAGGATTTCGGAGAAGTCGACCGTCACAACGCTCATCCCAAACGATTGGAGCATTTTCTCGCTGAAGCGCATGGTGTTGAAGTTGCCCGGCCGTGCGCCAATCGCCCCGAAACGGGCATTTTTCAGCCCCTTGACCACGCGGCAGACGCCAACAAACTTCGCCAGGTCAGCGCGGAAACTATCGGTCAGCGGGTGGACGGTGTGCAAGTCGGTCAGGCTGTAGGCATAGCCGTATTGGCGCAGGTCGTTACAGACCGAAATCTTGCCGCAGAACCCGTCGCGGCGGCGCTCGACTGTAAGTTGGCCTAGGTCATCGGGATAAGCCTGCACCAAGATCGGCACGTTTAGCCCGGAGAGTTTGACCGTGTCCGCCACACCTTTCTCATCCCCAAAATTGGGCAGACTGACCAGGATGCCATCAATGCGTTCAGCGTTTTTCTTGAAAAATTCGCCGCAGATTTTGGCATGCGTCCAGGTCTCCACGCCGCCCAGCTTGGTGGCGGTTTCGTCAAGGATGACCGGTTCAATATCCATTTCCTTGAACAATTTCAGAATGTCGGCCCGCGCTTCGGTTACCAGCCGGTCGGGAAAAAAATCACGATTGCCAACAATCACGCCCAGGGTTACTTTTGCCATAGTTTTCTCCTTACGATATTCTCAACGGATGTTTAGATGTTATCAAATCTGCTCTTTCGCTGCACAAACGCTTCAACCCGATTTATTTTTTCCCGAGATAGCTGTCCCAGCCTGACCTGACATACTGCTTCATGGCCGCTTTCATTTCATCCAACTCGATGTCAATTTGCTTGTAAAGAAATGCATTCTCAAGGGCACCAGCTAATTGACCAGCCAGAACACTTAGCAAGGCAACGTCTCGCTCTGTTAATCTATTATCTTGAATTGACAGGATCGTCAAAGCCCCCAGGGTTTCTTTTCGGCCCAACAAAGGTAGGGCCACTTCAGAACAGGTATTGGGTAACAATGGATTAGAAGACAGCAATTTGCTAGCCTTGATATTATGGACGATGCACGGGTTTCCAGATGCAAGGCATTGTCCTACCACTGAATCACGATTTACTTTCAACTTTTGACTCTTGGACAATAATTCTTGGCCTGTTTCGCCGGTACCGGCTCGCAGGTAAGCATATTCCCCGGCCCTTTCGCTCAAAGTGTCTCTTTGAGAAACCATGAAAAGCCCAACATAGTCGAAACCGAAACGCTCGCTAACGCTCTCCACAATTTTATGTACCAGCGTTTGAGGGTCAAGAATTGTACTGACAATCGCGCCAACATCAATCACTGCCTGAAGCTCATTGGTTAATTTATCTCGCTCCAATTCAGCTTCCCTCAAGGCGGTAATATCTCTGCTGACACCCAGAATTCCAATAATATGGCCCTTTTTATCCCGAAGCGGAAATTTACTTTCTGAAACCCAGATGGGCTTACCGGTTTTTATGTTTGGCACCATCCACTCGCGATGAATCACAGGTTGTCCTGTTGTCATGATTTCCTGTTCTTCATCGAAGAATCGTTGAGCATCGCTTTCTTTCCCTGGGAACAGATCGAAATCTGTTTTTCCGACCACTTCCCCGGGGTCATGCAATCCCAGAAGTAGTTCTGTTTGGGGTTTGTTGATACTTACAAACCGAGATTCCCGATCCTTGACGAAGATGAAATCGGGGGAATTCTTCATCAAAGCATTCAGCAAAACATCATCTGTATCGATTGTTGGTTTCATATAATTTTCTCCAACTTCATTGGACAATCTTGCCCGTCTCAGGCCGAGGCTGTCTTGTTTGGGCCAAATTCAGGTAAGTACTGATCAATCTTTTGCCAATTCATCGATAGTGTTGAGTAATTCAGATTCGCCGATCTTGCCTTCGAACCACTGTTCCTGCAACTGGCGCAGACTGTATACCGTGGAAGGTTTGATTTCGACATCCGCGCAGGTAATCGGTGTATCCATCTTCACTGGGCGGATGATTTTTGCGCCCTTGGCCAGCCCAATGGGTAACAGGCATTCGGCTTTGGCATTTTCATAGGTATCAATCAAACTGTAATAGGTTGTCCCGCCAATAGCGTCCAGCGTATCACCAGGAACCAGATGTTGCTTGGCAACCGCGAAAACTTCAGAAACCAGTCGGTTGAGCGGCACCATGTTGGATTTCTTGCGAATAGCTAACATGGCGCAGGTCAGGGGCACTTCAATGCTGCACAGGTGGAAAGGGCGGAACAGGGTGTAGTAGGGGCCATTGCCCATATCGCGCAGCACCAGCGCCTCGCGCAAGCGCGGGTGATCGGTACGCACAATCAGGAACACGCCGGGGGCCACATGCCCGATACCATAATCCACCACGCCCATCTTGTTTAACAGACCGCCTTCGTCTTTGAGAGCAAAGGTCTGGTTCAGGTGGTCACGGTCAGTGGTCGGGCCGTGCATTCCGCGCACATCTGGCACAAGACCTGTCGCGTTGGAAACAGCGGCCATCTCGATCATTGTTTTCGAGCCGTCGATAAATTCAATCAGCATGTTCGGGCTGAGACCGCGCCGGGCGGCATCCTTGAGGATGGCAGGGTCAGTCGGTGTGCCGTGCCGGTCAAGCGGGTTATTTTTGCCCTTCCCGGCGGCCACAATCGTAAAACCCATCGAAACAGCCAGGTCAAAGAGTTCCTTGCAGGCAGCGGGTTCATCCCCGGCGGCCAGGGCATAAAGCACGCCTTTTTGCTGGGCATACCAGTGCAGGATCGGCCCAACCGTAATATCGGTCTCGACATTCATCATTGCCAGATCCTGCCCGGTGCGGGCCGAACGCAGGGCCGCTCGCGCGCCGATTTCGGGAGCGCCGGTGGCTTCGAGCATCACATCGATGTTTTTCATATCGGTGACGATGTGATAGTCGCGCACAGCGACCAGTTTGCCAGCCTCGACAGCCGCATCGGCCTCTTGGGCACTCTCCGCGACTACGACCTCCCCTTCAATTTGGGCAATCTTATAGGCGGCGATAGCCCGCTCGAGGTCAAGATCGGCGGAAACCACCACCCGCAAACCCTTCATCATTTTTGTCGTGGCGACCACATCCGTGCCCATCTGCCCGGCCCCAATCAGGCCAATGCGGACGGGTTTACCTGAAGCTTCGCGTTGTTCGAGTTCGTAATTGAGACCAATCATGTTGTTTTTCCTGTGAGTAATAATGATGGTCGAGTAGCCGGTGATTTTCCGGCGTACCGAGACCCGGATATGCTGGTTTCGATACGGGCGAAAAACATCGCCCTACTCAACCAGCGTGTTATTTTTGATAAATACCTACGCCATCTGAACCATGACCTTGAGCGCCTCGCCGCTGGCAGCGGTCTGAAAGGCCCGGTCAATTTCATCAATCGTAAAAGTGTGCGTGATAATCTGGTCGCTGTTGATCAGCCCGCGCTCGAGGGCTTCCAGCGCCAGGGCGTGATAGCTCGGGTGGTAGGAAAACGTCCCGATCACCTGGATTTCGTTATAGTGGAGCCGGTTCCCATCCAACGTAGTCATCGGGCTGGCTTTGGGCAAACCGCCAAACAGAATGACCTTCCCCCTCTTGCGGACGAGTTCCACCGCCTGGGTATGCGTGGCTGCCACCGGGTTGGCGCAGATGGCGATATCGGCCCCGCGCCCGCCCGTTGCCCGGCGAACTTCATCCACCAGGTTTTGCTTCATCGGATCGATAATCAGTTCCGGGCCGAAACGGGTCGCTATCTGGCGGCGCACTTCACTCGGCTCCGAAAGCATCACTCGCGCCCCACGCGCATGCGCCACAGCCATGTGCAGGCAGCCAATCGGGCCCGCGCCCATGACGACAACCGTATCGCCCAGGGTAGTCCCGGCCTGCCCGTGAGCCGCCAAGACAGAGCTCAACGGTTCTGCCAGGGCAGCTTGAGGAAAGGAGAGAGAGAATGTCGATTTATGGACAATGCCGCCCAGCAGCATTTCGGCGGTTAAGACCATGTATTCGGCAAAACCGCCGTTGTACTGAGGGGTAATTCCAATCAAGTGTAAATGATCGCACAGGTTGTAGAGACCGTGCTCGCAATAATAGCACTTCCCACAGTGGACATCCGGCGCAATCGCCAGCTGTTCACCGATCTGATAATCTTTCACCTGTTTACCCACCGCTGTGACCACGCCCGAAATTTCATGCCCGGCAATCAAAAGGGCGCTCTCCACATCCGGGCCTTCGCGCCAACGACGCAAGTCCGAACCGCAGACACCGCAAGCTTTGACGGCAATCAAGACACCGTCTTCGGGCACCTGCGGGATGGGAGTTTCGCGCAGTTCGATTTGCATAGGGCCAGTCACATAGGCTGCTTTCATGGTTATAAAGTCCCTTTCAGTTTTTGCCCAACCGCCCCACCCGGGTGCGTCTGCCCAAACTGCTCCAGCGAATATCCGCGCAGGTTCAATAAAACGACACACAAAGCGTCACAAAAGGCCGAGTTAAAGAGCGAGCTGCCGGTAGCAATCATCCCGTACGGATCCACGCCTTCGGGAGCCTGGATGACAAGGGTGATGTCGCTCAAGTTGCCCAGGGTGGAAGCAGGTTTTTCGGTGATCCCGATCACTTTTGCGCCGCGTTCCTTTGCCACTCGGGTCAGGAAGTTGACTTCGGTTGTCTCTCCACCTTTCGAAAGAGCGATGAGCACATCCTCGGCCCGCACCGCTCCCGCCGCCCCATGCTGGCTGTCACCGGGATGCAAAAACAAGGCAGGCGTCCCACTGCATGAAAGCAGGTGCGCAAAGCGCAGCGCCACCGCGTGGGAGGTTCCCGAGCCTGAAACTATCACGTGTCCTTTGCAATCCAGCATCATCTGGGCTGCCTGTACCAGGGTTGGCCTGAGTTGTTCCACCAACCTGGCAACCGCCCGGCTTTCAAGGGTAATCGTCTCGGCGGCCATTTCTAAAATCTGTTGTTCGTTCATGTAGACCTCGTTGAAAAAGAATAATTTCGAAATCACAAAAGAAGTTTTTCGGCAGTCACCGAATCGGTAATCAAGACATTGATCAATTTGCCGCGCAAGGCTCCCAGAACAGACTGGAATTTTTCCGCGCCGCCAGAAATTCCGACCACTCGTCGGGCGCGCTTGAGTTGCGCGAAAGTTATCCCAATCACACGCTGATCAATTTCAGACTGGACCGGCTGACCTTGAATATCGAAGAACCGCAGCGCAATGTCGCCAACCGCACCGTTTTGAAGCAACGCTTCCAACTCTGTACTGGACAAAATGGAACTTAAAAGTGATTCTGGCGCGGGGGTGCCGATGCCGACAAAAGCAATATCAAGGTGATCGAACATGCTCATTGCGCGCTGGATGAATAAATCAGCCAGAAGCACATCGCGTGCCTGTTCTGTGGAGACAATTCCCGGAGCGGGCAGCAGCGTGAGTTGGCTTCCCAGTGAGCGTGCCAGTCGGTGACACAGATCGGTGGCATGGACTTCCGCTTCGGGCTGCCCCAATCCACCGATAATTTGAATAACCTTTGTTTTTGGCAGACGGTTGGAGTGCAATGCAGCCACCATGCCATGCAGGGTCGATCCCCACGAAATCCCGATCGTGGTTGTCGTCTCCACCGACCGTTCCAGATACCCGGCTGCGGCAATCCCCAACTCGCGGATAATATTTTCCTGCGATTCTCCCGCGTGAGTTTCCACAACAATGGCTTCGTACAGCCCGAATAGTTTTTCCAGCCTGGTCTCGAGTTTGGAGAATAGATGCTTGGGCGTGTTCACTGTAATTTGGACAATCCCCTCGTCACGCGCCTGCTGCAAAAGCCGCGAGATTTTCGAGCGTGAGAGATTTAGCCGTAAGATGATGTCCTCTTGCGACAAGCCTTCCTCGTAATACATTTTGCTGACTTTCACCAGCAAGCGCTGCTCTTCAATTGGGGATAGTTTGACCATGATTCTCTTGATTATTGAAAATATTTTCATATATGAGAATTATTTCAATTCGATAATAGCATTAATAAAAGTGAAAGTCAAGTCATATTTTGAGCGTGACATTTGTCACAAAAAGAAAAGGGGCGGTCTTTGGGGGAAACTAATAGGCGATGAAATCAGGAGACTAAAGCGGAAAAAGCATTTCAATATTTCATGGCTGAACATATGAACAGGCCGCTGCTTTGACAGGCAATTGAACAAATGAACAGGGTTGACCACTTGACCATCTCGATTAAGTGCCGTAAAGTATGTACAGTACTGTCATTCATAAAAATGCCAAAAGCAGGCAAGCGTCACATTGGACTAACCACGAAAGGCATCAAATCAAGATGGACCCCGAAACCCACCGTCTATTAGCCAAACTTGCCAAAATGTACTATGAGGATGATCTAACTCAAAAAGAGATTGGGAGTCGACTGGGGCTATCTCGTATCAAGATCTCCCGCATGTTACGTCTGGCGAAAGAGAAAAAAATTGTCCAAATCGTGATTTCCCCGGAAGGCGAGACTCACATTGACCTGGAGCACGAACTGGAAGCGCGATACAACCTGGCTGAAGTGATCGTGGTGTCCCCCACCGTGTACTCGCAGGAAATCATCCGCGAAGAATTGGGTCTGGCGGCGGCACATTGTTTCCTTCGAAGCCTGAACGGAGACGAAACGGTATCCATTACCTGGGGTAGAAACCTATCTGCCATGGTCGCCGCGCTGACCCCTGCGCGCTACCCAGACTTGCGAGTGGTGCAAGGGTTGGGCGGAATCAGCGAACCGATATCCGACTACGACGGAGTGGAACTGGTTCAACGAATGGCTCAAACCCTTGGGGCACGGGGGGTCATTCTATCGGCGCCTGGCATTGTGAAACACAAGGAGACAAAGGATGCGCTGCTCCAGGAGCGACACATTGCTGATGTGATTACCATGGCAGCCAACGCCAACATTGCCATTGTAGGTATCGGAAACCCGGCGCCAGATACCCTGATGCGGGCGAACAGGTTATTCACCGAAGAAGAGTTCGATTGGCTATTGGCAAAGGGAGCGGTCGGCGACATTGGATTGCGCTTTTTCGATCAGGACGGCAACCCCATTCGCGGCGACATCAATAACCGCATCATTGGATTGGACCTGGAGAAACTCAGAAAAATTCCGCGCGTAATCGGCGTGGCGGGCGGACCTGATAAATTCGAGGTGATTCGCGCCGCCCTGCGGGGCAAATTCATCAACGTGCTGATTACGGATATCAACAACGCCCGTCGTTTATTGGAAGAAAAATAAGGCAACAGTTAGCGGCTCTATAAAGTACGTCATTCCCAATTATTAAAGAAAGGAACTTTCCATGAAATCACAAACTGTTTTTGGCATCATTGTCGGTACGCGAGGTTTTTTCCCGTCTTCCCTGGCTGTGCAAGGGCGCAGGGACATCCTGGCAAAACTCAATCAACTGGGTTATGGCGCAATTATTCCGCCTGAAGATGCCACCCCGCATGGCGCCATCGAAACCCTGGCCGATGCCAAAGTCTGCGCCAGGCTGTTCCGCGAAAACGCCGAGCAGATTGACGGTATTCTCGTTTTGTTGCCGAATTTTGGCGATGAACTGGGCGTGGTCGAGACGATTGCCCGCTCCGGGCTGCAGGTTCCCATTTTGGTGCAGGCCAGCCCCGATATCGTGGCAAAGATGGACATGGCTCACCGGCGCGACTCGTTCTGCGGCAAATTATCGGTTTGCAACAACCTGTACCAGCGCGGCTTCACCATCACCAACACAACCCGCCATACCTGCGACATCAATAGCGAGGCATTCACCGCCGACCTGCACTATTTTGCCACGGTCTGCCGCATCGTGCGTGGCACCTCCACCGCCCGGCTGGGGATGATTGGGCAACGTCCCGACCCGTTTAATACGGTGCGCTTTTCGGAAAAACTGCTCGAGGCTTCGGGCGTGCATGTCAACGCAGTGGATTTGTCCGAAATCATCGGAGCAGCCCAGGCGATGGGCGATACAGAGGCGGTGCTCCAGCGTGTGGCTGAGATTCAGGGGTACGGGCCTGTGGCGCCTTCCACACCCAGCGCGCACCTGCTTAGGCAAGCCAAACTCGCCCTCGCAGTTGAAAAATGGATCGAGGACAACGAATGCGACGCCAGCGCCATTCAATGCTGGGCATCCATCCAAAATAACTACGGCTGCGCCACCTGCCTGACGATGAGTATGATGGGCGAGAAGGGTAAACCCAGCGCCTGCGAAACCGACGTGATGGGCGCGCTTTCGATGTATATGCTGCGCCTGGCCACCGGCAACGCCCCTGGTTACCTGGATTGGAACAATAACTACGATGATGATGAGAACAAGTGCATCAATATCCACTGTTCTAATTATCCCAAGAGTTTCATCGGTGAAATCCGCGAGATCGGCACACTCGATATTTTAGGCGCATCGTTGGGTGAGGAACGCTGCTTTGGCGCGGTGAAGGGCAAAGTTTCTCCGGGTCCGATGACCTTCTTGAAAATTTCCACCGACGACACGCGAGGCGTGATCAAACTGTACGTGGGTGAAGGTGAATTCACAGACGACCCAACAGACACCGTGGGTGGAGTAGCTGTTTGCCACGTGGAAAGGCTCCAAGAATTGCTTGATACGCTGTGTTTGAACGGTTTCGAGCATCACGTTGCCATGGTGCGCGGCCACGCCGCGAAAGCCCTGGCCGAAGCGGCTGAAAAATACCTCGGCTGGGAAGTTTACCGCCACAATTGACCCTGCCCCGACAACCACAAGAAGCCATGACATGCCCACCTTCAAATATTCTTACTTTCAACTGACCTTCGGGCAGGAAGAAGCCTACCTGCACCCTGAAAAGACCTACCAGCGCCTGAAGAAATTCGGCTACGACGCCATCGAGTTGACGCCGCCGAAGGGCCGCTACGGACTGGGCGTGAAAATGGATGATTACCTGAAAACGCACCAGCGCCTCATGCAGGAGTACGGCCTGGCGGTTTCCTGCATCAACGAGTGCTGGGGAGCGATGTGGGACCCCTATTCGCCGACCTTCAAGACCCTCACTGAACCCAAGACCGCCGATCTGGCGGTTTCGGAAACGAAAACATCCATTGACTTCGCCGCCGAATTGGGCGCGCCGTTTGTGACCGTGGCCACCGCCATTCACGCCGACATTACCGCCGACAATGTGGCCGAGTGTACAGCCGTGGCTGTGGATGCCCTGCGCCGCATGTGCGATTACGCCGCTCAGAGAGGCGTACACCTGGTGTTCGAGGCTACCAACCACCTGGAGATGGGCAAGTACGTCAACACAGCCATGAACCACCGTTGCATGATCCAGGCTACCGGGCGCGACAACATCGGCATCCAGCTCGACTGGTTCCACGCAAACTTTGAAGAACTCAACCCCTACGAAGCGGTGATGGATGCCGGCGACCTGCTATGGCACATCCATTTCCGTGATTCAAACTCACTGACCCCCGGTTATGGTACGGTGGATTTCAAGGCGGTGATGCGCGCCTTGAAAAAGATCAATTACAGCGGTTTCTGCACCATCGAAAGCGCGCCGATGATCCCCGACTCTGATACTGCTGCCCAGGATGGAATCACGTATCTCAAGATGCTGGAGCGGATTGCCGAATACCAGCTCAGCCCTGAATTTCCGAATGGGTTTGCAGTGGTGTAAGGAGGTGGCAAAGCCCCCAAGAATAGAACTCTCCACTTTAATTTGGTCAAACAAGGGGGAGGCGCAGGCACCCATGGCTGTCTAACGGGACGTGCAACGTAGCGTCTGCGCCTCGAAAACTTGCGGTCATTCAACCGCAGGGTCATAGTTTCGCTTATAACGATTAAAAGGTCAAGGAGAAAATATGAACACCAAAAGACTGAATCGGCGCGATTTCTTGAAAATCGGCACAATGGCCGTCGGCAGCGCGCTGCTCGCATCTTGCGCTCCTAAAGACATGCTGGTTCCCGATGCGACGACGGCTCCCGGTGCGACGACAGTGCCGGCTACCTCTGTCGCAGCCAAGGGACCTGTAACTCTCGATGTTATGGCTCCCGTGGCTGAGTACGAAGGCGCCTACCGGGAGATTTGGAACGTCTTCGAAGCCGAAAACCCTGGTATCAAGATCAACCTATTCTCGATCAACGAAGATACGGCGGCTGCGCACCAGGCCAAAGTCGCCGGCGGCTACCTGCCTGCCTTCGAACATACACAGGAATTGCAGGTTTTCTTCAACAAAGACAACTATCAAATGGCGACAGACCTTAGCAAGGTTGGCTTTGAGTGGTTCGATCGCTGGACTTATGATGTCAAAGGCGCCTGGCCGGCGCTGTACAACCTGCCCGGCCCGCGTTCGCTCGACATCTTCCAGGGGTTTGTCTTTACCTGGCAGTACAACGCTGATCTGATGGCGAAATCTGGCCTGGATCCGCGCCGGGATGTCAAAACCTGGCAGGATTTCGAGAAATTCCTGGATGAAGGCACAGCCTGGGCTAAGGCAACCGATGGCGTGGAATATTTCTGGAATCAATCCTGGCATAACTGGGTCTTTGGCATGGTGTACATGGACTTGATCCCTCTGGCATTTGCAGATGGCTCACGCGAGCGCCAGGCGGATTGCTGGATGGGTAAAGCCAAATTCAACGCGCCTGATTCACCCTATCGCCACACCTATGAGTTCTTCAAGAAAGCCAATGACCGCGGCTGGATTCCCGAAAGCATGTGGACTCGCCAGTGGGAAGGGGATATGGAAGCCAGTTACATTGCCGGAAAGTCGGTCATGATGCTGCACGGACCCTGGGTGTGGGACAAAGCCATCGCCGCTGGTTCCACCTTCACGCAGGCCGGCTTCCCGGCCACCCCGCCCGCCGATGGACAGACCTGGTTGCAGGGCGCTCTCCCGCCAACGATTGATGCGGGGTATTTCATGCGCGAAGGCGCACAGAATTTGCCCGAGTGGCCTGAAATTCAGAAGGCATGGAACTGGTTCTTCAGCCCCAAGGTAATCGAAATGCGCGCCCAGGCAGAGGGTCGCGTACCAACATACACGCTCGATACCCCGCTGGATCTGAAGGGGCCTCAATTTAAGTACGTCCTCAAGGATATCGGAACAGCCAATGGCGAGTTCTCCGATATCAAGTGGGAGGAAGGCTTAACCGGCATCGTTAAAGCCGGACCCTACCAGGTCAAAGGCTCAAAAGGCGTTTGGGACTGGGAAAGCAATGGAAACAACCAGGTCTTCGCCGATGTGTTGAGCGGCAAGATTACGGTTCAAGATGCGTTGGATATTGCTCAGCGCAACTGGGAAGAAAGTTACAAAGTCGGATAGTCTTGCCAAATACGCAGGGGCGGGAGTATCCCGCCCCTGTCATGCCAGGTATTGCGCGGAGTGTTTATGTTCAAATCTCAAGGTGTCTCTCACCGCCAAAAAAAGCTTATATTGACCCAATATGCATTTATTTTGCCCCAGTTGATTTTATTCGTGGGGCTGACAATTGTGCCATTGTTCGTTGCCATTCCGATTCTTTTTACCGATATGGCGCAGTTCAATGATCCCCAGATCAACCCGGTGGGGTGGCGCAATTTTACGGTACTGTTTACCGATCCCAGCATCCAACGCGATTACCTTCCCGCGCTGCAACGCACCCTTGTTTTCGTCTTCCTGAACTACACCACGGTTTTTATTTTTGGTCTTAGTCTGGCTCTGCTGATGTATGAGGTGGGCTTTAAGGGCGGTTTCTTTACCGTGATCTACCTGCCGTTGATGCTTTCTGGTCTGGCAGTGGGTTATATGGCAGTGATGTTGTTCTCAAAAGGCACTGGGACGGTTAATCTGTTGCTGCTGGAGTTCAAGTTGATCAGCAAAGCCTTCGATATCTACTCGCCTGAAGGCACGGCATTTATTCTTCCGCTGCTGGTGGGCTGGCGTTATGCCGGCTATAACATGGCAATCTTTCTCTCCGGGCTGTTGGGTATTCCCGACGAAACCATCGACGCTTCAGTGGTGGATGGGGCAAGTTATTGGCAAAGACTCTGGCATGTCTATTTCCCGCAGATGATCCCCTCATTCATCATGGCAACAACCATGTGCCTGATCGGCTCGTTTGCGGTTTTCGACGAGTTGGTGGCAATGGGCGCCTTATACGTCAACCCCGAAGCAAAACTGCTCAGCGTGCTATTTTTCACTTACGGTTTCCAGGTTGAACGTTTGGCGATGGGAATGACGCTGGCAGTGGAAACTTTCCTGCCGCTGGTTGTGGTGGGTGTTCTATTACAACGCTTGCAGCGCCGCATGCAGTATTAGGAGGTTGAAGATGTCCAAAGCAAATACCTCTCCCAATAAGAGCCTCCTTACCGTCAGTGTACGCCGGCGTATTATTCGGGTGTTCGCAGTCACTGTGATGTTACTCTACACACTCTTTACGCTTTTTCCGTTTTATGTACTGTTTGTGCGTAGTTTTGTCTCGACAAAGGATGCGTCTGACCTCCACCTTTGGATTCCGCCTTCCCAGGAAATAAGCCTGGACCAGGAAGTGGGCAACCTTTCGGTTTTTTACGATCTGGATTTGACCGACCTGAAAACAGCCTTGGGCATCGCCCCCACTGAATTTTTAATGTCTCGCACAACCTTGCGGGAGGTTTCAGAAAAATATAACATCCCGGAAGAGAATATCAAGGATTATTTTTCTGGATTCTATACCTACAATGGCTGGATGAACCTGTTGAAAAATCCAGGATTCTTTGGCGCGATCGGACGCACCTTAATCGTGACCATTTTCAGTGTGGCAGGAATCATCATTTTGTCCATCTTCACCGGCCTTGGGCTGGCTGGGCTAAAACGAAAAGACCAGATGGCGATCTATAACATCTATCTTTTACAAATGGTAATCCCCGGCATGTTGATCTTGCTGCCTCAATACATGATGATGCAGGGAATTTTGGGGTTGATCCCCGGCTACGACGAAAAAGGTCCTACCCGCTGGGTGTTGCAGTTGGTTGGTCTGATCTTAATCAACATCAAAGGCACGGCGCTTTCCACAATGGTCTTCACCTCAGCCATTAGCGCCATCCCGAAAGAGCTTGAAGAATCTGCCAAGCTGGACGGCGCGACCGAATGGCAGTATTTGCGATACATCCTGCTGCCCTTGTTGAAGGTGCCGATTGTCAGCCTGGCGGTGATTCAACTGCCGCTGATCTACAACCAATTCCTTGAGCCGTATGTTTACCTAGACCCGGACAATTCCACGCTGTTACCCTTTATTCAAAGCACTGTGGGTCAATTTTCGACCAATTTCCAGGTCATTTATGCGGCAATTTTTGTCTCAATCATCCCGATGGTGCTGATCTACCTGATGTTCCGCCGTATGTTCGTACAGGGCGCCCTTGCGGGAGCAATTAAAGGATAGCTTCAATATTGAGTTCGGTTTATTCCAAGGATACTTAATGATGGCAACAAAATTCCATGTCCTCTGCTTTGGCGACTCGAATACCTGGGGATACATTCCCCTTACGGCAGAACGCTATCCACGCGAAGTGCGCTGGGCGGGAATTATGTCGGGCTTACTTGGCAGCGATTTTGAAATAATTGAAGAAGGGCTGAATGGGCGCACCACCGTATGGGATGACCCCATTGAGGGAGACAAAAACAGTCTGCAATATTTGCCAGCCTGTTTAGAAAGCCACAAACCGCTGGACCTCGTGATCTTGATGCTGGGGACGAACGACTTAAAAGCGCGTTTTTCCCTCACGGCACTGGATATTGCCTTTGGGGTGGAGCGCTTGGCGAAATTGATACTGCATTCCAATTGTGGAATCGGAGGGCAGTCTCCCGCTATTCTGCTGGCTGCTCCGCCACCTGTGTTGCCCCAAGGTGACTTGGAAGAGATGTTTTTGGGTGCGCGGGAAAAATCCACGCAATTGGCGGGGCACTATGCCGCCGTGGCAGAACGCTGTGGTTGCGCCTTTTTGGATGTAAGCCAAGTGATTGCCGTTGACTCCGCAGATGGGATTCATTACAACCCGCAAGCACACAACCTTTTAGGAAAAGTAATGGCAAACCGCGTCCGGGCAATTCTTACGGCAAAACAGCAAGGATGAGATTTACATAGACTTATTGGTTCCCGCATTTTGTGAACGACCAAATAGCGGACACACCTAAATACAGGAGAACTCATGACAAATTACCTACTTGGCTTGGACTATGGCACCGGTGGGGCAAAAGCAGCGCTGGTAAACGCGGACGATGGATCTGTGACCGGGTATGCCTTTGAAGAATACCCAATTCTGACTCCCAAACCCTCCTGGTCTGAGCATGATGCCTCCCGCTATTGGGAAGTAGCCTGCCGCCTGATACAAAAGGTTCTCGCAGAAACCCGGGTGAGCGCCAGGGAAGTACGCGGTGTGGCGGTCTCTTCCGCGCTTCCATCGATGGTCATGGTGGACCAGGCAGGGAATCCCCTTGCCAATGCCTATAACTTGATGGACAAACGAGCGGTTGAGGTTGTCCAGGACTTAAAGGACAAAATTGGCGAAGAGCGCATCTTCGACATCAGCAAAAACCGACTGGATGACCACCCCTCCATCGTCAATCTTTTGTGGGAAAAGAAATACCGTCCCGAGGTGTTCTTACGGATCGACAAGGCGCTCACTATCGACGGATTCATCACCATGAAGTTGACGGGCAAGCCCAGCGGTCATTATTCCGGGGCTGCATTTTACGGGGTTGCCTACAACCTGCTAAAGCGTAGTTTCGATCATCAACTTCTCGAAGAGATTGGCATTGACTCCAAACTATTCCCCAACCTTTATACCTGCGATGAAATTGTCGGCGAAGTGACCTCCAGCGCGGCATCTGAAACAGGTCTTGCTGCAGGAACACCCGTAGCCGCTGGGCAGGTGGACTGCAATGCAGGCTGGGTCGGCGCGGGGGCGATTTCAGACGGCGATATCCAGATGAACCTTGGCACCTGTGGCAATTTTGGCATCCTCCATTCCCAGCCCGTTTTCCACGACAGCATGATCGCATTCAACTATACAACTGACTCGAAAACGGAGCCTGTTTTTATCACCGTCCCCACCACAACCACCGGCGGACAGCTCATCCGCTACATGCGTGACGAGTTTTTCAAAGCCGAAACCGAAAGAGAAAAAGGTACTGGAGTTGATATCTACGACCTGATCAACCAGGAAGCGGCAATTACTCCTAGCGGCGCAGAAGGCTTGATCGTCCTTCCCTACCTGATGGGAGAACGGACGCCAATTTGGGATGTCAACGCCCGGGGAACTGTCTTCGGTCTCTCCTTGAACCATACAAGAGGACACCTGGTTCGGGCGATGATGGAGTCGGTTGCCTACGCCCTCTATGACTCTTTTCAACTGATTGCCGCAACCGGTCAAAAAATTAGCACGCCGATTGTGTTGAATGAAGGTGGCGCAAAAAGCATCCTGTGGCGGCAAATCATCACCGACGTTTTCAACGTCCCCACTGTCCTGGTCAAACGACGAACAGGAGCACCCTACGGAGACGCCCTTTTGGCTGGCGTTGCAACAGGTGTTTTCAAGGATTTCTCCGTTTCCAAAGGTTGGACTGAATACATTGACCAACTGGAGCCCAACGCAGCAAACCATGCGCTGTATATGGAATATTTCAAATTATATAAAAGCCTTTATCAGCACGTAAAGGAAGATTTCAAAGAATTAGCAAGACTTCGGTCCCGGGGTCAAATTAGTAAATAGGAGATAATTATGGAACTAGTATTAAAGCTCAAGAAACGGTCATCTGAAAATAATCCAATCCGAATCGGGATTGTCGGTTGCGGGCAGATGGGGTCGGGACTAGCTCACACCATCAACAACATCGAAGGGATGCGCGTGGCAGCCATCGCAGATATCGCGGTTGAACGCGGTATCCAGACCTACACAGAAATGGGACACTCCGCCGATGAGATTGTAGTGACTGAACATATCGGAAAAGCGCAGGATGCCATTAAAGCGGGAAAAGTGGTCGTAATGCCGGACGCTTTTCAAATGCCTGTTCTCGAAAGCCTGGAATCGCTTGTAGAGGTAACCGGGGTGCCCGATATTGGCGCGCGGGTGGCGTATGACTCCATCATGAACCGCAAGCCAATCATCATGTTGAACGTCGAGACCGACATCACAATCGGGGTTTACCTTGACCGGCTTGCAAGAAAAATGGGTTCAGTTTACACGGTTGCATCAGGCGATGAACCCGGCGTATGCAAAATGCTTTACGAACAGGCAATTTTGATGAGCTTTGAGGTTGTGACCCTGGGCAAGGGAAAAAACAACGTCATCAACCTTGAGGCAACACCCGAGTCATGCGCGGAGGAGGCAGCCTCGAAGGATATGAATCCAAAAATGCTTTCTGCGTTCAAAGATGGAACCAAAACGATGGTGGAAATGGCAGCGGTTTCCAATGCAACTGGTCTTGTCCCGGATGTGCCCGGAATGCATGGCCCCAAGGTCGAGGTGAATGACCTGCTCAAAGTCTTCATTCCCGCCGCCGATGGTGGGTTATTCTCGAAATCAGGCGTGGTGGATTATTCAACCGGTGCAATTGCCCCAGGCGTTTTTGCGGTGGTTCGTTCGTACGATGCCAGGATTCGCAAGGAAATGAAATTCATCACCCTTGCTGATGGTCCTTATTACCTCCACTTCCGCCCCTACCACCTCTGCGATCTGGAAACGCCCCAATCCATCGCGGAAGCCGTACTTCTTGGAGAAGTCACCGTGACAGCAAGCGCCATGCATTCTGAAGTGGTGTGTACTGCCAAGCGCAATCTAAAACCAGGAGAAAAATTGGGCGGAATCGGCGGAACGGACTGGTATGGAAAAATTATGACATACCCCGATGCAAGAGCGCAAAAAGCAGTTCCCATCGGAATTGGAGCCAACGCTGTCGTCCGCAATCCCATCCCAAAGGGAACGATCATCACAGAAAATGATGTCGCTCTCGATGATTCGACCTTTGTTTATAAACTGCGCCGACTGCAAGATGCAATGTAATCTTTAGAAATTTTGGAGTTCCATGAACGCAACAACATCAAACCAGATGCGCGCGCTTGTTGTCAGGGCGCCCATGCAGTATGCCGTTGAAAGTGTAGCGATACCCGAAGCGCCCGCAGGCGGTCTGTTATTGAAAGTCCTTGCCTGTGCCCTGTGCGGTTCCGACCTGCGCACATTACGCGGCGGTCATCGAAAGGTAACATTGCCCTGGACCATTGGACACGAAATCTCAGGTGTCGTGGTCGAAACCAGCAAAGAGTATGCTGGTGAATGGAAGGCTGGAGAAACGCTGGCAATCGGCCCCGTTGTATATTGTGGTGCCTGCGATTTTTGCCGGGAGGGACGTTTCGAGTTATGTGAAAACTACCGTGAAATTGCCCAGGCGTGGCAGGGTGGATTTGCGGAATATATCGCCATCCCCCGTGAAGCCGTGGAACGCGGCTTGATCCAGCGGGTGCCGGGCAGCCTTGACCCCGCTCATGCGGCAGTTACCGAACCAATAAGTTCCTGCTTGAACGCGCAGGAAAAAGGTTCTGTAGGGTTGGGCGATTCAGTGGTCATCATCGGCTCCGGCCCAATTGGATGCATTCACACCCGCCTGGCACATCTGCGCGGCGCAAAGCAGGTAATCATTGCGGATGTATCCGAGGAACGCCTCAAATTGGTGGAAGCCTTTGGACCGGACGCGATCATCAATGCCTCAAAGGTGGATCTTGTGCAGGAAGTCCGACGGCTGACAGGCGGAAAAGGTGCAGACGTGATCATCACCGCCAATCCCGTTCCACAGACACAGGTTCAGGCAGTGGAAATGGCGCGCAAGGGCGGGCGCATCCTGCTCTTTGGCGGGCTGCCCGTGGATCAATCCCGCCCGGGCGTGGATATGAACCTTGTCCACTACAACGCCCTGCACCTCATCGGCACAACCATCTTTGCCCTGCGCCACCATCGTCAGGCGTTGGAATTAGCTGCCAGCGGCAAAATTCCGTTGGAGAAACTCATCACCCGCTTTCCGCTGGAAGACTTTAATCGCGGCGCTGAAATGGCGCTGGCTGGAAAAGTCATCAAGGCAGTCTTTCTGACCTAATCCCGGAGACATCTCATGAGTGAAGAACGCAAAGTTTTACCTTTTCTGAAAAATGGCGTTGCCCAAATCGCATTTGTTGTCAAAGATCTCGATGCCACTGTGGAAGCCTACTGGAAACATTTTGGCATCGGTCCCTGGCATTTCTATACATACGGAGCGCCCCTGGTAAAGCGGATGACCCGTCACGGGATTCCGTCCGATTACAAAATGCGGGTTGCCCTTTCGTATTTTGGTTCCATGCGAATCGAATTGATCGAGCAGGTTAGCGGGGATACTGTTTACGCGGATTTCATCAAAAAACACGGCTATGGGATTCAACACCTTGGGGTGCTGGTCGAAGATATGGAATCAGCCATCGCGGAAGCCACAGCCGCAGGCTTCGCCATGACCATGGACGGGGCAGGCTTTGGACTCGAAAGTGACGGGCATTATGCCTATCTGGATACAGAAGACGTCATCGGCACAACCATTGAATTGATCGAACGACCCAAGGGCAGAATGAAGCCGGAGAAGGTCTATCCACCGGAAGAGGATGCGTAGAGCCGTTCTCAAAACATATGCATCCCTGTCATTAACCTGCCCAAAGCAACGATCCCTGGCATAGGCACGATTGGCAAAGACGTTTTGATTGTTTTCTCCTTATTTTGTCTGCCCTGCCCATAGAAACATGGCAAACATCAAATTGTGAAACCTTTGGGTAAAGGATGTGAATCATGATTATTCATTTCGCGTTTTTTAAGTGGAAACAAACGATCAGCAAACAGGAACTCGATACCCTGCGCCGCGATTTTTCCGCCTTGCAGTCTGTTATTCCCGAAATCCGTGGGTTCCGGTGGGTAGACAACAACAGTACCGAGAATCTGGATAAGGGCTTCCTGGAGGGTATCCGCGTGGAGTTCGACAACATCGAAGATAGGCAGCGATACCTATCTCACCCCGCCCATGTGACTTTTGCCTCCAGCGTTGTGATTCCATCACTTGAAGATAGGCTTGAATCTGTGTTGGTGTTCGATTACGAGGAATAAGTCGTTGCATAAAGTTGCGGTACAAAGAGGAAAAATGAACGGAACAATGAAATTGCTCGAAGCAGAACAATCCATCTGGTATGACAATATCCAGCGCAAGTTATTGAAGGATGGGGAAATGGCGCGCATGATACGCGCGGGCGAAATTCGCGGGGTCACCTCCAACCCGACTATTTTTATGAACGCCATTGCCGGATCGCAGGATTACGATGAAACCTTGATTCCCCTGGCGAAGGCGGGTCACAACGCAGAGCAGATTTTCTGGCAGTTGGCAGTGGAAGACATCCAAACCGTCGCGGACTTGTTTGCGCCGCTCTATTCCCAGACGAACGGCGGTGATGGCTATGTCAGCCTGGAGGTCAATCCCTACCTGGCAAATGATCCGGCGGCCACGATCGAAGAAGCCAGGAAATTATGGCAAAGGGTCAACCGGCCCAACCTCATGGTGAAAATCCCTGCCACCGAGAAAGGCCTGCCTGCCATTACCGAGGCAATTGCGGCAGGCATGAACATCAACGTTACACTCATTTTCTCGCGCCAGCGCTACGCCGGGGTGATGGATGCCTACTTGAGCGGGCTGGAGAAGCGCCTGGCCGAAAACCTGCCCATTGCTGGGATTGCTTCTGTGGCATCGTTTTTTATCTCCCGAGTCGATACGCTTGTAGATGCCAGGTTGCAGGAAATCATCCGCGGGAAAAACCCTCAGGCGGCGGAAGCCAGCCGCCTGCTGGGCAAAGCCGCCATCGCCAACGCGCGCCTGGCTTATGCCGATTTCAAGGAAGTGAGCGCCTCCGAGCGTTTCCAGAAGATACAAGCCGCCGGCGGACGTCCCCAGCGCCCGCTTTGGGCCTCAACCGGCACCAAGCATCCCGATTACCGGGACGTGGTGTACATCGAGGAACTCGTTGGGCCGATGACAGTCAATACGGTTCCTCCCCAAACGCTTAAGGCCTTCCTGGATCATGGGGTGGTGCGCCTGGGCAGCGTCGAGGAAAACCTGGCCGAGGCCTCTCAGGTGTTTGAAAGTCTCGAAGCGCTGGGAATCTCGATGTCAGCCGCAACCCGGCAATTGGAGGACGAGGGCGTGCAGGCTTTTTCAAATGCCTTTGGCGAACTGCTGGCGAGTGTTGAGAGACGGCGCCTGGCGGCGGTGTTCCAATGAGGTTTTAAACACGATGACCAAACTGGCGCCATCCATCCTTTCAGCAGATTTTACCCGTTTAGGGGAAGAGATTCGCTCTTGCGAACTTGGCGGAGCCGATTGGATACACATTGATGTCATGGATGGGCATTTTGTCCCGAATTTGACATTTGGCCCGCTGGTGGTCGAAGCCTGCCGTCGGGTGACAAAGTTGCCCCTCGAGGTGCATCTCATGGTCGAACAGCCTGAGGACATGCTTGCAGCCTTTGTCGCGGCTGGAGCTGACCGTCTCATCGTCCATGTCGAAGCTTGTTCGCACTTGCACTCCACCATCCAGCAAATTCAAGCCCTCAAGGTCAGGGCTGGGGTAACCCTCAACCCGGCAACGCCGGTGCTACTCCTGAGAGAAATCCTTCCAATGGTGGACCTGGTTCTTGTGATGACGGTCAACCCCGGGTTTGGGGGGCAGGCTTTTTTACCGGAAGCGCTCCCCAAAATTTCCGAGATTCGTCAGATGTTGGACCAAATTCGTTCTCCTGCCTGGCTGGAAGTGGATGGAGGCGTTTCAGAGAAGACGCTCCCCGCATTGCTTGAGGCTGGCGCCACCGTTTTTGTGGCAGGGAACACAGTCTTCCGGCATCCCAATGGCATCCAGGCCGGGATTAAATCCTTGCAAAGGCTTCTTGCTGCCAATGATCCCTAGGTCATTTTGGGGCCGGCTCCGATGGGCTGGCAATCCTGAAAAAATACAACCTCAAAAGCGGCTTCTTTGACGCACATGGACTGAACTTCACGGAAGGTCTCACCGATGTAAGCGCCGGCGAAGCGGAAGTCAAACGTGAGGTTGTATCCATGTGCCATCAGGTGGTCGCCCTGATCGACGCCAGCAAGTGAGGGCGAGTTGGTCCAGCCTCATTTGCCCGTCCCGAAGATATTCATGTCGTCATCACAGACGGACAGCTCCCACTGCGCTGGTCGAACAGGCGCGTTCCCCGGGAACACAAGTCATCCAAATCTGAAATTTGAATGGAATGCCTCGAAGGCTCTCTTGATCAAGGTTCGTTTTTAGCCCAAACCTTTGGGACGGTACAAAACATCAAATATGAAACACAAGGCTTCCAAGCCATCTAATAAAAATTTATTTTCCCCTGAAGGAGCATTGCCACGTATGACTGCAAAAACGAAAACACCTACCCGCCTTGAACTGGTCTCTGCCATGATCGAAGAGCAGGGCTTGACCAAAGAAGAACTGATCGGCTACCTGCGCCAGGTGATGGAAATCCGCGCGCTGGAAAACAATATCGCTAACCTGTTGAGCAAAGCCGTGCTCAAGGGCGCCTCTCACCTTTATGCCGGACAGGAAGCTGTCTCTGTTGGCGCGGTGGCTGCCCTGCGTGACGACGACCTCATCACCAGCACCCATCGCGGACACGGTCACGCACACGCGCACGGCGATAAATTCGCCAAGACCCCGCAAGCCAAACAGGAACACTACGATAAGATGATGGCTGAAGTACTTGGCAAGTCAGGCGGATACTGCAAAGGCAAGGGCGGTTCCATGCATATCGCCGATGTGGAACACGGCAACCTCGGCGCGACCGGCATCGTCGGCGGGAATATCCCGGTGGCGGTGGGCGCGGCGCTGGCTCAAAAACTGCAAGGGACTGACCGCGTGGTGGTCTGCTTCTTCGGGGACGGCGCTTCCAACACCGGCAACTTCCACGAGTCGCTCAACATGGCTTCAACTTGGGATTTGCCCGTCATCTTCGTCGTCGAGAACAATATGTACGGCATGTCGGTTCCCTTCAAGAAAGTGACCAAACTGATCAACGTCGCCGACCGCGCCGCCGCTTATGGGATGCCCGGCGAGATCGTAGACGGGATGGATGTTCTGGCTGTGCGCGGCAGCGTTGTCAAGGCGGCTGAACGCGCCCGCCGTGGCGAAGGCCCCACACTCATCGAATGCAAGACCTACCGCTGGTACGGGCATTCGCACTCCGACCCCCGCGTCTATCGCACCCGCGACGAGGAAGCCGAATGGAAAAAGCGCGACCCGATCACCGTGATGAAGGAAAACCTCGAAACGGTCAAAATGTTGACCGAAGCCGAGTTTGAAAAAGTGGAAACTGAGGTGGATGCCAAGTTGGACAAGGCGATGGATTTCAGCAATGCTTCGCCCGAACCGAAAGCGGAGGAAGTCGATACGGACGTTTACGCCCCGTCGAAGTTCACCGCCGCCGATTACGAAGCTGACCGCCGAATTCGCGCGAACATCAACAAGGGGCTGGTCAAACGCGAGATTTCCTACGCCCAGGCATTGGTCGAAGCCGCCCGCGAAGAGATGATCCGCGACCCGAAAGTTTTCATCATGGGCGAGGATGTGGGTCTCTACGGCGGAGCCTACGGCGCGACCCGCGACCTTTACAAGGAATTTGGCGAATGGCGTGTGCTCGATACGCCCATCTCCGAAGCAACCATCGGCGGCGCGGCTGTCGGTGCGGCAATGGCTGGGATGCGCCCCATCGCCGAGATCATGTACGTGGACTTCACTCCGCTCGCGATGGATCAGGTCGCCAACCAGGGCGCGAAGAATCGCTACATGTTCGGCGGCAAGACCAGCGTCCCGATGGTGATCCGCACCGAGGGCGGAGCAGGGCGCGCCATCGCGGCGCATCACTCTCAAAGCCTCGAATCGCTCTGGACACATTTCCCCGGCATCTACGTGGTTATGCCGTCCACACCGTACGATGCCAAAGGCTTGCTCAAAGCCGCCATTCGTGATGACAATCCGGTCATGTTCATCGAACACAAAATGCTCTACAAAGATAAAGGTTTTGTGCCCGAGGAAGAATACATCATTCCGTTTGGCGTCGCCGACATCAAACGCCCCGGCAAAGATGTGACCCTCGTCACCTACTCACGCATGGTCTTCCGCGCTCTCGAAGCCGCCGAAAAACTGGCTACCGAAGGCATCGACGTGGAAGTTATCGACCTGCGCACGCTCAAGCCGCTGGATATCAACACCATCGTCAACTCGGTCAAGAAGACGGGACGGCTGGTGGGCGTGACCGAAGCCTACGAAAACACCAGCTTCATCAACGAAGTCATGGCACAGGTCAACGAGCAGGCGTTTGATTACCTCGATGCCCCGATGATCCGCGTTGCCGCGGCGAACGTCCCCGTGCCGCGCGCCGAGACTTTGGAAGATATGGCAATCCCGAACACAGCCCGCGTGATGGCGGCTTGTAGAAAGGCAGTGAGCTAATGTCTGAAGAATTCTTCGTCCCGAAGTTGGGACAAACCGTTGAGGAAGTCATCATGGTTGGCTGGCTCGTCGAAGACGGCGCAAAAGTCAGCCAGGGTGAGGCGGTGATGGAAGTCGAAACCGACAAAGCAGTCTTTCCCGTCGAAGCCAATGCGAAGGGCTTTATCCATCTCGGACCCTACAAAGCGGGCGATACGATTCCCGTCCTGACCGTGGTTGCAATCATCGGCAAGCAGGATGACAAGTTCGAGGTCCAGGGGGCGGCTCCCGCTGTGGAGGAAACAGAACCAGCTCCCAGTGTGGAAGTCGCAGCCGCGCCCATGCCTGTTGCTGATTCCAAACCTGAATCCACTGACAGGGTTTTCGCCTCCCCCCGCGCCCGAAAACTGGCAGCCGAGACCTCAGTCGCTGTGTCTCTGGTCACGCCCAGCGGCTACGAAGGCATCCGCGTGACCGAGCGTGACGTGCGCGACTATCTCAGCCAGCAGCCCAAAGTCACGCCGGTTGCCCAACGCATGGCGGCTGACGTGGGCGTGGACTTGCGCGAGGTGGCTGGCAGTGGGCCCGGCGGACGCATTGTCAAGCAGGATGTGGCTCGCACCGCCCAGCCGACAGCTCCTGTCGCTCAACCCCTGCCTGTTGCGGAGGTGGTCGAGCGCGTGCCGCTCAAGGGCGTGCGTGGAATTATCGCCGAGCGCATGGCAGCCAGTGTTCACACCACTGCCCGCGTCACCCTCGTGATGGAAGTGGACGCCACCGAGTTTGTCGCCGCCCGCGAACGCATCAAAGCCAAAGTGTCGAAGGATTGGGGCTTTGCGCCGGGCTACAACGATTTGCTGGCAAAGGTGGTCGCCGTTGCGCTGCGACAGTTCCCCTACATGAACGCCCGCCTTGCACCCGATGCAATTGAAATCATGTCGCATGTCAACCTTGGCATGGCGGTGGATACCGAGCGCGGATTGCTCGTGCCGGTCGTCAAGGATGCCGATCAAAAGAATCTGCGCCAGTTCGGTGAAGACTTCCGCCGCATGGTGGATGGCGTCCGCGCGGGTCGTTCACTGCCCGACGATTTGAGCGGTGGCACGTTCACCATCACCAACCTTGGTATGTATGATGTGGATGCGTTCACGCCCGTCATCAACCTGCCGGAAGCCGCCATTCTGGGCGTGGGGCGCATTGCGTCCAAACCGGTGGCGCGTGGTGAGAGCGTGGTGGTGCGCCAGATGTGGACGCTAAGCCTGGTCTTTGACCATCGTCTGGTGGATGGTGCTCCGGCCGCACGGTTCTTGCAATTCATCAAGCAACTCATTGAAGAGCCATATCTTTTACTGACCAAATAAGGAAACAATATGTCTAATACCTACGATGTCATCATTATCGGTGCCGGGCCGGGCGGTTATGTCTGCGCCATCCGCGCGGCGCAGTTGGGTTTGCGGACGGCTATTGTTGAAAAGGAATGGCTGGGCGGCGTGTGCTTGAACGTGGGCTGTATTCCCTCCAAATCTCTGCTCAAGAACGCCGAGGTCGCAGAAATATTGCGTCAGCGGGGCAAGGATTTCGGTTTTTCTTTCGACAATCTAAAACTGGACTTTGGCGCGGCGGTCAAACGCTCACGACAAGTCTCCAGCCGGCTCACCAAAGGTGTTGCGTCCCTAATGAAGAATAACGGCATTGATGTCCACTTCGGGATGGCGGTTCTAAAGAGCAAAGCCAGTGTTGAAATCACAGATAAAGATGGCCAGAAGAATACCCTGGAAGCCAAGCACATTGTCATTGCCACGGGCGCACATCCCAGTTTGATCCCTGGCATCGCCGCCGATGGGCAAAAGGTCCTGACTTACCGCGAAGCGATTCTGCAAGAGAAACTCCCAGCCTCAGCCGTCATCATCGGTGGCGGGGCCATTGGCGTGGAGTTTGCCACGGTGTGGAACGCCTATGGCTGCAAAGTAACCATCGTCGAAATGCTGCCCGCGCTGGTGCCGCGCGAGGATGAAGAGATTGGCGCGGAACTGGCCCGGCAATTCAGCCGGATCGGGATCGCGGTTAAGACAGCAACAAAAGTCGAAGGAGTTGAAATTTCAGGCGGCATGGTGAAAGTGAAAATCAACGGTCCGGCAGGCGCTGAAACGCTGGAGGCCGAGCAGACGCTGGTCGCCATCGGATTTAAACCGAATTCGGAAAACCTGGGTCTGGAAGCGCTCGGCGTTAAGGTGGAACGTGGCTTTATCTATGTGGATGAACGGATGCAAACCAATGTGCCAGGGGTGTGGGCTATTGGCGATGTGACCGGCAGGTTCATGCTGGCGCATGTGGCCTCGGCGCAGGGAATTGTATGCGCAGAGAACATGGCCGGTCATCCCAGCGTAACATTGGATTACGCCGCCATGCCTGCCGCCACATATTCCCATCCACAGGTGGCGTCGTTTGGCCTGACCGAAAAACAGGCCCAGGAGAAAGGTTACGATGTAAAAGTCGCCCGGTTCAACTTCCAGGCCAACGGCAAGGCGTTGGGGTTGGGCGCCTATCAGGGCTTTATTAAGATTGTGACCGACGGCCGCTATGGCGAGATACTCGGCGCGCATCTTATCGGCCCGGAAGTTACGGAACTTCTGCCGGAATTGACACTGGCCCACAACGCCGAACTGACCATTGAGGACATTGCGCATAACATCCATGCGCATCCTTCGTTATCTGAAGTTATCATGGAAGCCGCACACGGGCTGACTGGTGGGTATATCCACGGCTAGCGCCGGTCATAGCGTACGCGATCAATTGGTGACAATCTTATTCAAAAAGAGTTGCTCATTAGGAATATATCGTATGTCTTCATCAAACCTGGACAATATATGCGTGAACGCGCTTCGTTTTTTGGCTGCCGATACCGTACAAAAAGCCAACTCCGGCCATCCGGGCCTGCCGATGGGCGCGGCCGCCGCGGCCTATGCGCTGTGGACGCGCTGTCTGAAACACAACCCGTTCAACCCCCATTGGGCCGACCACGACCGTTTTGTGCTTTCCGCCGGACATGGTTCGGCGTTGCTGTACGCGCTGCTGCATCTCACGGGCTATGATTTGTCGCTGGAAGATTTGCAAAATTTCCGCCAGTGGAACAGCCGCACGCCTGGCCATCCCGAGAGCCATCTCACGCCCGGCGTTGAGACCACCACCGGCCCACTGGGACAAGGCATTGGCAATGCGGTCGGCATGGCCATCGCCGAGGCGCACCTGGCAGCGCGTTTCAATAAACCCGGCCATCCGATTGTCAATCACTTTACCTACGCTCTCGCGGGCGATGGCTGTCTGATGGAAGGGGTGGCCGCCGAGGCCTGTTCGCTGGCAGGACATTTGCAGTTGGGCAAACTCATTGTGCTGTACGATGACAATCGGGTTTCGCTGGCCGGCTCGACCAATTTGAGCTTTAGCGAGGATGTGGGCCAGCGCTTTGAAGCCTACGGCTGGCACATTCAGCACGTAAGCGCTGGCAATAACCCGGACGTCATCGAGCAGGCGATACGCGCCGCGCAAGCCGTGACCGATCAACCATCATTGATCATGGTGCATACGCAAATCGGCTTCGGCGCGCCGCACAAGCAGGGTTTGTTTGAAGTGCACGGATCGCCCCTGGGATCAGATGAGCTAAAGGCCGCCAAAGAAAACCTTGGCTGGCCGGTTGAGCCGATGTTCCACATCCCCGCTGAAGTACAGGCACACTATCGCCAGGCCGTGGAGATGGGCCGGAGGGCTGAAGATGAATGGAATCTACGGTTCACCGCCTACACCCAGACCTATCCGCAACTGGCAGCGGAATTCAAACGCATCATGGCCGGTGAACTGCCTGCCGGCTGGGATGCGGCCCTGCCCACTTTCCCTGCCGACGCCAAAGGCCTGGCCACCCGTAAAGCCTCCGAGACGGTGATGCAGGCGCTGGCTGCGAAACTGCCTGAACTGATGGGCGGCTCGGCTGACCTCAACCCATCCACTTTCACCTGGCTCAAAGGCGCCGGCGATTTTCAGCCTCCGGCCTTACCGCAGACCGACGTGCAAGGCGCGGTGGGCGGGCCGTGGGGTTACGAGGGACGCAACGTCCATTTCGGCGTGCGCGAACACGCCATGGGTGCCATCGTCAACGGTATGGCCCGGCACGGCGGTTTCATCCCTTATGGGTCCACCTTCTTTGTTTTCGCCGACTACGTTCGCCCGGCGGTCCGGCTCTCAGCCATTATGCGGATTGGGTCGGTATGGGTGTTCACGCACGACAGTATCGGCGTCGGCGAAGATGGGCCGACTCACCAACCGGTGGAGCATCTGGCCACCCTGCGCGCCGTCCCCGACCTGCTGGTCCTCCGCCCGTGCGACGCGAACGAAACCGCATGGGCCTGGAAACTTGCCATCGAGAATCGCCAGCGACCAACGGCGCTGGTGCTTACCCGGCAGAATGTGCCCACGCTTGACCGGACAGTGTTCGCTTCGGCGGAGGGCACGGTGCGCGGCGCGTATGTGCTCAATCCCGCCGCTTCCCAACCGGACGTGATTCTGATGGCAACTGGCTCTGAAGTAGTGTTGATTGTGGAAGCAGAAAAACAACTGGCGGCGAAAGGCATTCGGGCGCGGCTGGTTTCGATGCCTTGTTGGGAATTATTCGAAGAGCAGGCGGCGGATTATCGCGAGAGTGTATTGCCGGACGCGGTCACGGCGCGCATAGCCGTGGAAGCGGGCGTTTCGCTGGGTTGGCACAAATGGATCGGTGGTAAGGGCACCTTGGTCACCCTCGATCACTACGGCGCTTCAGCTCCCGCTCCCAAACTGATGGAAGAGTTTGGGTTTACGGTGGAGCAAGTGGTTGAGAAGGCGTTGGCGGCGATTGAAAAGGGTAGCAAAAGATGAAGATCGCCGTTGCCTGTCTCCAGGATTGTCTTTGAATTGGAAACAGGCACAAAAATTTGGTGGTTACAAAAAATGAGCCGGCAGAAGTTCCTGCCAGCTCATAGCTTAACAAATAATTTAAAAGGGTATCCACACTGCGTCATTAAGGGTCAAACCTGTTGCCGGATTATCCTTGTCCATATCCACAGTGTAATAGCAAACATTTCCTACGGATCAAAGCAATCCAATTGCGAGAATGGAAAGGGCGACAGAAATTTATAATACCTTCGGAAGCCAGTAAGTTATGCGGAATAGAGCCCTTTAGGGCTTAAGGCTGAAACTTATTTTCGCGGCCCCAACGGGAAACGAACTTGCGATTTTCCACCAAGAGTAAAATCCTGTCGCTTTGCTAAAATTGATCTATTTTATGTAAGGGAAGCCTGGTTGTCGATATTTTCTCACCCATGATGTGTCTTTTCCCACCGAATCTAGCAAAAACACGCTTGCAAGGCGTGTTTTTTGTCATTCGGCCTGCCCATCTATTTTTTACCATTATTGGCTCCGAAGGGTCAGCTCAGAAGCAATGGTAAAAATTGTCGCGGTTCGCTACACATTTCCTTTCGTCAGGTATTTAATGCTTGCGTAAGAACCCAAACTCTAATACGGCTAACCCGCCCAATACTCCTCCAAGATGGAAAGGTAGAAAATTCATCACCTCCAGTGGCTGCTGCGCGGCATATTTCAGGCAAAAATAGGGCACCCAGACCAGCACCCCGGCAAGAATCATGCCGTGCCCAACCAGCCGGTAAGGGCTTTTCTTTGCCGGGGGCGCATCCATTGACTTGCAGGCCAGCCTCCGCAGGTGTGCCCCGCCCACCACACCCAGCAGATGAAATGGGAGAAACCACCAAAACGGCGGCTTCTCTCCAATCACGCGCAAAAAAATAAACGGCACCCAAACCAACACGCCTAACCAGACCATCGTTGTTCCAAGGCGATACACGGCAGCCGGGTTCAGAGTCAAATTTCCGGCTTTTAACATACCTTCATCGCTTTTTCCGCCGCGTCAATCGTCGCGGCGATTACGTTTTCATCGTGCAGGGTGGATAAGAACCCGGCTTCAAACTGGGAAGGCGCGAGATAAACACCATGTTCGAGCATTTTTTGGAAGAATTTCCCGAAGCGGACTTTATCCGCTATTTTGACCGTCTTCCAGTCTCGAGGTTCAGTCTCACTAAAGAAGGTTGTGAACATCGTTCCCACCCGCGTCTGTTGTACCGGCACACCGGCTTTTTGCGCAGCAGAGGCGATTCCCGTTTCCAGTTGCCGCGCCCGGGCTTCCAACTCGGCCCAAACCTTCTCATCTCGAACCAAAGAAAGCGCAGCAATCCCCGCGCTCATCGCCAGCGGATTTCCGGACAGCGTCCCGGCCTGGTACATCGGCCCGGAGGGAGCCACCATTTGCATGATTTCTTTTTTGCCGCCATAGGCGCCAACGGGCAGGCCGCCGCCGATGACTTTACCGAGCGTGGTCAGGTCGGGTTTAATGTTGTAAAGCGCTTGCGCCCCGCCGGGATGCACGCGAAAACCGGTCATGACTTCATCGAAAATCAAGACAGCGCCTTCGCGCTCGGTGATAGTGCGAAGTCCTTCCAAAAAGCCCGGCACAGGCGGCACAACACCCATATTCCCGGCCACCGGTTCGACAATGATGGCGGCAATTTGGCCGGGATGCCCCTTGAACAGCGCTTCGACTGAATCCAGATCGTTAAAATTGGCGACCAGCGTGTCGGCGGCAGTGGAAGCAGTCACGCCGGGAGAATCGGGCAAACCCAGCGTGACCACGCCGGAACCGGCTTGCACCAGCAGCAAATCCGCGTGACCGTGGTAACAGCCGTCGAACTTGATAATTTTTTCGCGTTTGGTATAGGCGCGAGCGAGGCGCAGAGCGGACATTGTCGCCTCGGTGCCGCTGTTGACGAAACGCAGCATCTCCAGATTGGGCATGAATTCCATGATGCTTTGAGCTAGTTCGATTTCGAGTGGGCTGGGAGCACCATAGGAAGTGCCCTTCAGCGCTGCCTGTTGGATGGCTTCAACCACTTTCGGGTGGGCATGGCCACTGATCAGCGGTCCCCACGAAAGAACATAGTCGATGTAGCGGTTGCCATCCACATCATAGAGATAAGGGCCTTCGCCGCGCTCGATGAACAACGGCTGTCCGCCTACCGCGCGGAAAGCACGCACTGGTGAATTGACGCCACCGGGGAAGATGGTTTGCGCTCGCTGGAAGAATGAGATGGATTTTTGGATGTTCATGTTTCCTCGAGAGTAGAGATTCGATATTCGAAATCAGGCAGACGCAAGAGAGTGACTATTCTCGACCGGTCGACTCTCCAGGATCTTCTCCACGGCCAATTCGCCGGAATGGATGCAGTCTGGAATGCCGATGCCGCGATAGCCATTGCCAGCCAGCGCCAAACCGGGATGTTTTTCCAGCGCAGCGTCGAGGCGTTTGAGCAGGGCCGGGTGACCGAGGTTGTATTGCGGCATGGCGTTTTCCCAGACAAAGACGCGGGTGATGAAAGGGTTGGCGGTAATGCCGAGGGTTAATTGCAGTTCCTCGCGAGCAAGGCCGATCAGTGTCGGTTCATCACGGGGCATGTCGGCATCCTGCCCGGCGCGGCCCACGAATACACGGATCAGGGCGTAGCCATCCGGCGCGCGGTGCGGGAATTTGGTCGAGGTCCAGGTGCAGGCCAGGGCGCGGCGTCCCTCGCGGCGCGGGATGACATACCCGTAGCCGTCGAGTGGTTGGGGCAGGTCAGCTTGGTGGTAGGCGAGGGTAACGGTGGCGGTTGAGGCGTAGGGAATGGACTGCAAATCGGCAGCCAGCGATGGGGCAGTCGATTCGAGCAGTTTTCCACTGACGTAGGCGGGGGTGGCGAGGATAACGGCGTCAGCATCAAGAGTTTCGCCATTTGCGAGTCGAACGTCAAAGGTCGAAGGTCGGGTGATAGAAGCAACTGGTGTATTTAGTCGCATATCGACTTTCGACATCAGGCTTTCGACGAGCTTTTCAACGATTTCTGCCAGGCCAGTTGTAGGGGTAAGGAATGCCGAACGCGAACCGGGCGTGGATGGCATTTTCTTTCGCATTTCGAGCGCGCCGCGCGCCAGGGACCCGTATTTGAGTTCGAGGTCGCGCAGGTAGGGGAAGGTGCTGGCGAGACTGAGCTGGTCGCCGTCGCCCGCGTAAATGCCGGACATGAGCGGCTCAATCAGGTTCTCATAGGCTTCACGTCCCAGGCGGCGGGAGACGAAGGTACCGAGGGATTCATCACCGTTCGGGGAATGCGGCGGAAGCATAAAATCCAAACCCATGCGAGCTTTGCCAAACCAAGAAACCAGCCGGGATTTGAGAATTGAGCCAACATTGGTCGGAATCATCATGGCGAGGCCATCGGGTAGCGGTTGGAGGCGGTTGCGGTGCAAAACGTAGGTGTTGCGCTTGTGCGGGTTGGTGCCGTGCAGGCGCTCATCCAGGCCGAGTTCCTTGCAGAGCGCCACGCCCCAGGGTTTGGTGGCGAGGAAGGTGTCGGGCCCGCCCTCAATGACAAAACCATCCAGCCGTTCGGTGGTGATTTTGCCGCCCCAACGCGAGTCGGATTCGAGCAGGGTGATTTGGGCTTCGGGGATTTGTTTTTGGGCGTAATACGCGGCGGAAAGGCCCGCAATGCCGCCGCCGATAACCATCAGTTTCATAGCCAGTTTTTTTCCTTTGCGGTCTTGCGGATTAGTTCGGCCAGTCCGGCGATCATTGGCGGGGCAGTATGCACCATTTCGATGCGTTCCAGGCGCACGCCCAACGATTTGGACAGGTTTTGGTAAACGATGTCGATATCGTAGAGCACTTCGACATGCTCGCAAACAAAGCCAATCGGGCAACTGAGAATATTTTTCTGGCCTTGCTCAGCGTAACGTTGAATCAGCTCCGAGACATCCGGCCCCAACCAGGGCTCGTCCGAAATTGCCGCAGATTGGAAAGCAAAGTTGTGCGGCTGATCGCCCAGACGCTGCATGACCGCTTCGACCGTGGCGCGCAGTTGCTCGGGGTAGGGGTCGTTCCAGGTCAGGATGCGTTCGGGCAGGCTGTGGGCGCTGAAAATGACCGGGACCTGCGCGCGTACTTCGACGGGAAAGCGCTCGAGAGTGGCGCGCACGCGACTGGCGAGTGCATCCAGATAGCCGGGGAGCAGGTGCCAGTTCTGGATGGGAGCAATTTCGATGGGAGAACCAACTTCCTCAATTTTCTTGAAGTAAGCGCCGATGCTCATGCGCGAATAATGCGGCGCCATCGCCAGGCCGACAGCATGCTCAATTCCCTGGGCCTGCATCTCAGCCAGTGTGTTTTTGATGTACGGATGCCAGTGGCGCATCCCAACGAAGGCTTTGAATCCCTGCCCGTTGGTGTTCAAAGCAGCTTCGAGCGCGGCGGCCTGCGCCTGGGTCTGTTCCAAAATCGGTGAACGGCCGCCGATTTCGCGGTAGCGCTCGCGCACCTCGTGGATGATTTCGGGCGCGGTCGGGCGGTAGCCACGCACATCCAGCAGGTAGGGCTCGACTTCGTCGATCTTGTTTGGCCCGCCATAGGCCATGACCAATAAACCAATCATAGATGAGGAGCTTTCCATTTCTCGATAATTTCAGCGAAGGGTGGAAGGATTTTGTTACCGTTAAAGGGATACCAGCCGATTTCGGCGCGGACGGCCTGCTCTTTGAGCTCAGTTGCGCCCCAGACCAGTGATGCGCCGAAGGCACCGACCAGGGCCGAGGCCCAGTCATTGGACATGAACAGGGATGTGACAATAAGCAGCAGACCTGAGCCCATCACATACGGCCACCAGAGATAACCAAAATAGCGCTCACCGCGAATGACCCAGATGAAACCGAGGCCGATGATGAGTAGAGTCGCCAGACCAAGAATGAGGCCGAAAAAGTTCATCGTGAATGGTGTGTGGTGCGAGGCGCTGGCACGCGTTTGAGCGGGTCAGCGGTGGTTGCAGCGGGATACTCTGCCAGGATTCTCGTGTGGCGCGGGTTGTGCGGGTTGGCCGGGGCATGACCCTTTTTGACTCGTTTTTGCTGGCGCGTAAATTCGAGCGCGTCCCAGAGCAAGGTGATGCCAAGGATGCCGAGAGCAGCCGAGAGTGGCGAGTTATCAGTTATCAGTGAACAGTATTCAGTGGCAAGACCCATTACCGCAAAAATCAGCGTGGGCAGCCAGATAGTTGGCGAGACAAACTCGATTTTGCGCACGGCAACGTGTCCGCACCAGACGCCGAAAAATGTCGCCGCAGCTGCCACCAGCCCAACCCAATTCATTGGAGGCCCGCCTTTTCAAGTGAAAATTCATGCACCATATCCACGACTGCCTTAGCGCTATCGACCGGGGTGTGCTGTAAAATGCCGTGTCCCAGGTTGAAAATGTGACCGGGACGACCGTCGGCACGACGCAAAATATTGTGGACGCGCTTTTTGATTTCAGGCAGCGGGGCAAACAACAGGGCCGGGTCGAGATTGCCCTGAATGGCGACATCCTGCCCGACCAGGTCCCAGCCCTCGTCGAGCGGAATGCGCCAATCGAGGCCGAGCACCGTCCCACCCGCGGCTTTCATCGCCGGTAAAAGGGTCGTTGTCCCGGTCCCAAAGTGGATGACCGGCACGCCGGTCGCCTGGGCTGCCTGCAAAATGTGGCGCGAATAGGGCTGGACAAATTCGAGATAGTCGGCAGCGTTGAGTGTTCCGACCCATGAGTCAAAGACCTGCACTGCCTGCGCCCCGGCGCGGATTTGCGCCAGCAGGTAATCGGTCAGAACGTAAGAGAGTTTTTCCATCAACGCGTGCCAGGTCTGCGGGTCAGAGTACATCATGGTTTTGGTCTTGAGAAATTCACGGGTCGAGCCGCCTTCGATAATGTATGAGGCCACCGTGAAAGGCGCGCCGCAAAAGCCGATCAGCGGCACATCCTTCAACTCGCCGCGCAAAATGCGGATGGCATCCATCACATAGCCCAGGTCGGTATCCGGGTTGACCGGCCGCAGGTTTTTGACATCTTCCAGCGTGCGGACGGGATTGTGCAGGATCGGCCCCTCGCCCTTGGCAAACTCCAACCCGACGCCCAGCGGAATGGCCGGCAGCAGGATATCGGCGAACAGGATGGCGGCATCCACACCCAGGGCTTTTGCCGGCTGGAGGGTCACTTCAGCGGCCAGCTCGGGCTGGTAGCAAATCTCAAGCAGGGAAAATTTCTCACGGATGGCGCGGTATTCGGGCATGTAGCGCCCGGCCTGGCGCATGAACCAGACCGGGGTCACATCCACCGGCAGGCGGTTGGCGGCGCGTAAGAAGCGGCTGGTTATTTCCATAAGGCCAGGGTCTCCTCGGCGGGATGATGGATGGCGGTGTGCAGAGGGGTGTCGCGCAGGGTATAGCGGCGTCCTTCGGTGTCGCGCAGTTCGTTGACCAGGTCAGAGAAGCGCGGCAGGTCGTCGGTTTCATAAACGACCACGAATTCCTGGTTTTGCAGGCCGAACGAGTAGAGCAGCAACTGGCTGATGTCTTCATACTGTTTGCCAATCCGGATGTGCTCGTTCATCATGCCCTGGCGGGCTTCGCGGCTCATCAGGTACCATTCGGTGGTTTTGCTGAAGGGGTAAACAATCAGGTACGGCTGGCGGGCTTCGGCAAACGGGTCCATTTCCTGCTTCGAGCGCGCTTTGGAATACTGCGATGGGCGGGTAAAGCCCCAGAGTGAATCCTTGATTTCGACAAGATGACGATATGGGGCGTTGGCGCGCGCAAATTTCTCGAAGAAAGCGGCGGCGTCCCCTTTTTCATCCGCGGTGATGGCCGACCAGATCAGCAGGTCGAGGCCGCTTTCGGTGGCCTGGTACACATCCACCTTTTGGGCAGCCCCGCGCAGGGCCGAGAGCCAGTTTTTGTGAAAGTCGGCGCGTTCAGCAGAGGGGAGCGCCCAATAGGCGTCCTTGAACGCGACCAGGGCATAATGATTTAATGTGCGGTGGGTGATTTCGTCGCTATTTTCCATCTTCAGGCAGCCTTTGGTTGGTAGATACAAGCCGGGTCGGTTTCGAGGTAGTCGCCGGTGACGCCATAGGCGCGTCCGCGCTGGCCGCCGCATACGTCGCGGTATTCGCAGATACCGCAGCGGCCTTTCAGTTTGGTCACGTCACGCAGGTCTTTGAAAATTGGCGAGTTGCGGTAAACATCCACGATATCGTCCGTGCGGGTATTCCCGGCCGTGACCGGCAAAAAGCCCGAAGGCTGGATGTCGCCGACGTGCGAGATGAACAGGAAACCGTTGCCATCGTTAACGCCCCTGGTCGGGCGGTTGAGTCCATCCGCATACTGGAAACCCGCCCCCTGGAAGGTGACCGGTTTGTCCGCGCCCTGTTCGGCGCGTTTGCGCTGGATGGCCAAGCGGCGGTACATCGGCGCAGCGGTGGATTTGATGTCAAAAGGCGCATTTTGCGACAGGTCGTAGAGCCAGTTGAAGACCTGCTCATGCTGTTCGGCGCTGATCATGCTCTCCACCTGGGCGCGCCCGGTCGGAACCAGGAAAAAGAGCGACCACTGCACGGCGTTGACTTCCTGGATGAACTGAACCATCTCGGGCAGGATGTCCACGTTGTGTTTGGCGACGGTGGTGTTGACCTGCACGCTGACGCCGATCTCCTGCGCGCGGTGCAGGATGTCCATCGTGCGCTGCCAGGAGCCGGGAACCTGCCGAAAAGCGTCATGGATTTCGGCGCGGGGCGCGTCCAACGAGAGCGCAATCCGCCGAATACCGGCATCACGAACTTTTTCGAGCCGCTCTTTGGTCGGCAGGGCGGTGGCAGTCGGGGTCAGCGAGCAGCGCAGGCCCTTCTCCGTAGCGTATGCAATCAATTCGTGCAGATCCCGGCGCATCATCGGGTCGCCGCCGGTAAAGATCAGGATCGGATTGTTGCCAAAATCGGCAATCCGGTCAATCAGTTGAAAGGCTTCGTCAGTCTTGAGTTCGTTCGGGTCGGGATGATGCATCGCGTCAGCCCGGCAATGCACACAGGCATAGGCGCAGGCGCGGGTCACTTCCCAGGCGATGGTAAAGGGCGCCAGGTTGAAATCGGCATGGACCATGTGCTGGTTGTGCAGGCTGCGTTCAGCGGCAGCGCGGGGGGTGAGGGTTTCTAAAGTCATGTTCAATCCTTTTGTCGAAGGTCGAAAGTCAAAGGTTAGATCAGCCGGCTTTCGACTTTTGACTTTTGACCTTCGACGGTTTATTTGAGCCACTTCGCTGCCTCAACGGCGTGATAGGTAATGATCAAATCGGCTCCGGCGCGCTTCATGCCGGTCAGGGTTTCGATGGTTACTTTGGCTTCATCAATCCAGCCGTTGGCCGCGGCGGCCTTGATCATGGCATACTCGCCGCTGACGTTGTAGGCCGCCAGCGGCAGTTCGGGGAAGGCGTCCTTGACCACCCGGATGACATCCAGATAAGCCAGGGCCGGCTTGACCATCAGCATATCCGCGCCTTCGTCCACATCCAATGCGGCTTCGCGCAGGGCTTCGCGGACATTGGCGGGGTCCATCTGGTGAGACTTGCGGTCACCAAATTTCGGCGCGCCTTCGGCGGCATCCCGGAACGGGCCGTAAAAGGCCGAGGCATACTTGACCGCATACGACAAGATCGGTGTATTTTCGAATCCGCGTTCATCCAGCGCGCCGCGGATTGCGGCAACCATGCCATCGATCATGCCCGATGGGGCCACAATATCCGCGCCGCATTCGGCGTGTGAAAGCGCCACCTTGCCGAGGATGTTGAGGGTTTCATCGTTCAAAACGTATCCATCCGACGGGCGCAAAATGCCGCAATGGCCATGATCGGTATATTCGCACAGGCAGACATCCGTCACCACCACCATATCTGGAATATTCCGTTTAATCGCCTTAATCGCCTGTTGAACGATTCCGTCATCGGCAAAGTTCTCCAACCCAAGCGGATCTTTCTGGGCCGGGATGCCAAACAGAATCACGGACGGGATGCCCAGGCTGAAAGCGGATTCCGCTTCGCGCACCGCTTCATCGACCGATAACTGGGCCACCCCCGGCATCGAGCGGATCTCCGTCCGCCCCGAGCCATGCCGCACGAACAACGGGTAGATGAAATCACGGGCATTCAGTTCCGTCTCGCGTACCATTGCGCGGATGCCAGGAGATGTGCGCAAACGCCTGGGGCGGGTGATGAGCGATTGGCGATTGGTAATTTGTTCTTGTTTATCAAGTTCCTTCGACACATTGTCTCCATTCGCGAATTACTTCCAGTAGTCCTTCTGTTGTGTATTCCTGGGCTAAAACAGCCACATCAAAACCTTCCTCGCGCGCCGCATTCTCTGTGATTGGCCCGATACAGGCGATTTTGGGATTCCCGGGCAGGTTTAACGGGTCTAGCCCATTCTGGCGGGTAATTTGGGCAAAATTTTGCACGGTGGACGGGCTGGTGAAAGTAACCCAATCGACACCAGCCTTGAGCGCGGCCAGGCCTTCGGCGTCCACTTCCGCGGGCAGGGTCTGATAGACGATAATTTCGTGCGCCAGCCCGCCCCCCGAAACGATGGCTTTGGGCAGCGCCTGGCGGGCAATCTCGGCGCGCGGGAGCAGGACCCACTTTCTGCGCAGGTCGCCCAAACCCGGCAGGATCGCCTCGCCGACAAATTCATCCGGCACGAACTGCGGCGCCATGCCGTATTTGCGCAGGGTCTCTGCGGTCTTTGGGCCGACGGCGGCAATTTTGACATGGCCCAGCAGAGGCGAAGCATGCTTCGTCCCTACAATTGCAATGCGGTCAAAGACCACATCCACCGCGTTGACCGAGGTGAAAACCAGCCAGGCGTAGCGCTCAATTTCAGACAGGGCTTTATCCAACTCGCTGAAATCGTCCACCGGATGGATTTCGATGACCGGAAAATAAACCGGCTCGAACCCGGACTGCTGCAGGGCTGTGCCAAACTCGGCGGATTGGGCGCGCGGGCGGGTGATGAGTACTTTCATAGTATTCAGTATTCAGTATTCAGTGTTCAGTATTCAGTGGTCAGTTCGAGAATGGCGCGCGCGCCTTGAGGTATGGCTTTTTGGGCAAGTTCTTTCCCGAGTTTTTCAGAATCGGTTCCTTCGTCAATGACTTTCACGACCTTTTTCCCATCCAGCGAAATCACCAGGCCGGTTAGACTAATGACTGATGACTGGTTACTGGTTACTGCATACGCCCCCACCGGCAGCGCGCACCCGCCGCCGAGGCCGCGCAGAAACGCGCGTTCGGCAGTGACCGCCTTTCGGGTGGAGTCATCTTCCAGCGCGGCGAGCAGGTTGAGGGTCGCAGCGTCCTCGGCGCGGCACTGCACGGCCAGGGCGCCCTGTCCGGGTGCGGGCAGCATCACGTCCAGCGAAAGCCACTCGGTAATGTGTTCATCCAGACCCAGGCGGGTCAGGCCGGCTCCGGCCAGGATGATGGCATCGTATTGACCCTCCAGGGCCTTGCGCAGGCGGGTATCGACATTACCGCGCAGGGATTGGGTGGTCACATCCGGTCGTTGCGCCAAAATTTGGGCCGCGCGGCGCAGACTGGAAGTGCCGACCACCGCCCCGGCGGGCAGGGTGGCGAGGGTGAATCCGTTGGCAGAAATGAGCGCGTCGCGCACTTCGGCGCGGGCGGGAATGCTGCCCACCGTCAGCCCGGCAGGGTTTTCGACGGGCAAATCCTTGAGCGAGTGCACGGCGCAATGCACCGCGCCGGAGAGCAGTTCGCTCTCAAGCTCCTGGGTAAAAACACCCTTGCCGCCAATTTCGGGCAGGGGTTTGTCGAGAATTTTGTCGCCCTGGGTGGTAATGATTTTTTCCTCGCACTCCAGCCCAGGGTGGGCGGCTTGCAGGGCGGCAATCACCCACTGGGTCTGCCAGCGGGCCAGGGCGGAGGGGCGGGTGGCGAAAATGAGTTTCATGGCAAATCAATCAGTAGCGGTAGAAATTGGGCAGGTTGAGCCAGAGAGTCCGCAAAGCCCATTGCCGCCCTTCAGCCCAAACAAGGTGCGGGTGACGGTGGCATATTCGGGAGCGTGCGGACAGGTGGCTTCGGCGCGCAGGCGGCGCGTAGGCTGGTCGAGCAGTTTCTTGACCAGCGCCTGGGTCAGGGCTTCGATGCGCTCCCTTTCCGTATCGGTCAGGTCGGGCAGACGGCGCAGGGTCTTGGCAAGTTCTTCGCTGCGGATAATTTCTGCGCGCTCATGCATGGCGGTGATAATCGGGAGCATATCAAGCGAGTGAAAATATTCGATGAACTTGTCCACTTCTTCGGCCAGGATGGCTTGCACATGCGGAATTTCAGCGGCGCGCATGGCCAATGATTGCTCCAGGTGCGCGTTCAGGTTGTCAATGTCGTGCAAGCGCACGTTGGGGACATGGGCCGTCTCATCTTCGATATCGCGCGGTACGGCAATATCGATCAGCACCAGCGGGCGACCCGGACGCTGCGCCATCGCCGCAGCTACCATCTCAGCATGGATGATGGTGTGCGGCGCGCCGGTGGACGAGATCAGGATGTCAGCGCGCACCAGGACAGATTCCAGATTCTCGAAGGTGTCCGCCGTTGCGTTCCAGCGGTCGGCCAGGGCGTGAGCACGCTCGAGGGTGCGGTTGACCACTGTCAACCGTTCTGCGCCGCGTTTTCGCAGGGCCTCGACGGCCAGTTCAGCCATTTCACCTGCTCCCAGGATGACGATTTGGGCGGTGCGGATGTCTTGTACCGAGCGTTCGCACAGCCCGGCTGCCAGCGAGGAAACCGAAGCCGGACTGCGGCTGATGGCGGTCTCGGTGCGGACGCGTTTTCCGGCATGGATGGCGGCCTGAAACAGGCGGGAGAGAAGCGGGCCGGTCGCGCCGACACCGCGCGCCAGTTCCAGGGCGCGGGTTACCTGTCCTAAAATCTGCGGTTCGCCCAAGACGAGAGAGTCCAGGCCGGCTGCAACCTCGAACAAATGCCGAACAGCTTCAACGTCCGCATGGCGATACAAATGAGAGTGAAACTCACTGACCGGCACGCCACGCGCATCGGCTAAAAAAGCCTCCAGCCCGGCAAATGATCTGCGGCTGGAGGCGGCGTAAACCTCGGTGCGATTACAGGTGGAAACGATCAGCATCTCCGCGATGGCGGGAACTTCGCTTACATGGTCATGGCTCTGGCGGGCAAGCGCGGCGCGCACCTGCTCTTCGCTGAATGCCAGCTTTTCGCGCAGATGGACGGGAGCTGTGGTGTGATTGATGCCGATGGAGAGTATGTGCATGGAAAAGTTGAATTCAAGGTTTCAATAAGGTTAATGGTAGTGCGCGTTTTCGGATAGTAGCTTTTTGTAAGATTTGCATTAGCAAAACATTAAATTCGATTAGCGTTTTATAAGAAACACTAATCGAATTTGAGAATTCTGGTCGTTGTTAGGGGCTGCGATTTTTTTTAGCGATAAGGCATACATTCGACCATCTTGATAAAGAAGGCTATTTAGCGATTGGTTTCCTTGTTTGCTTGACCCATACGCCAAATCCTAGTAAATTAAACGAAATCGCCCCTGCGTCACCAGGAGCGATTTCATGCAACTCTTTGTACCTTACGATAACTCTGTGATCAGAGTGTTTTTTCATGCCTCAGCCTCTTCTCTACTAAGATAAACTGCCTATTTTTGTAACTACTCAGGCTTGCTATGCCTGAGTAGTTACGATATTTCAGCAGAAGCGCAAAGATGTGTTTGCAATCGCCATCCCCATCATACGGGCAGGTGCAGGAAGTCGAAATGATACCGTTTTCGTCCAATTCCACGCGCAGGGAGTAGTGACCGCCGCTGCCAGAACACATGGATGTAAGCGCAATTCCACCGGGCGTGGTTTGCCAGGCAGGGCTGTAAATCGCCCCGGCAAGATAGTATTCGCGCCCGCGCTCGTAGCTGCGGTCATTTGCCTGTTCGTGGATAAGTTCTTCAGTCAATTTGATCGTCATAGGTCTCCTCGTTTGGATTTCCTGTTTTACCCGGTTTCCACGCCCTCCTGCTCCAACTTCACCCCGCGCTTTAGCAAATACTCTATCACCGGGCGCACATCGCGCAGTTCGGGACGGATGAGAAGTTTTTTTAGGTTGGTTTTGTCAGCAGCAGTTAGCGGGCGGGAGCGTTCGTAGTTGGCCTCGAGAGTGGCGATATCCATGCGATAGGGCTGGATACGCTCATCGACCAGGCGGCGCAGTTGGCTGAGGATGTTGAATCCGCCGTAATCGAGGTCAGACCAGTGATAGATGGGGGTTGAATCGGGGATCAGGCGCAGGAGGCGGCGGATGCCGGGGGAGGAGTTGCCGTAGGTGCAGATTGTTGCGTGTCGCGTGTCGCGTCCACTCTGCTTCTCTACGGGATGATATGTTCCGTGTTTTCGCACAAATTCGTGAAAAGTGGTCAGGTTTTCGATAGAGAGAACCGCCCCCGCATGGATTTCGACGCTTTGCAGGCTGGCGGTTTGGGCGGCAGGGAAACCGATGGATGGGCTGAAGCCGCCCAGGCTGAGGATTTCGCCGCTCTCGAGGGTCAGTTGCCAGTTGCCGGCCAGGTGCAAGTAGTTTGGGTTAGGGACGAGGTTCAGTTCGCGTAAAACTTCCTCAGCGGAAAGGCGTTTCCATTCAGAGTTGCCGAGACGGGCAAGGCTGACAAGCTGGTTTTTCAGCATTTCGAGGCGTTTGCTGTCGTTGAAAACGCGCACGCTAAAAACGCGGTAGGGGGTTTCGGCCTGGAGTGCGGATAAAGCCTCCATCACGGTCAGTAGGTCGGTGTCCAGGTCAGTGTCGATCAGGCTAAAAGGGGAGGGGGATTTCCCAGCGTGTAGATTGTTCAAAACTTGGCGCAAAGCGCGGGCGCACCAGTCGTCAACAAAGCGGAATTTATCGGCGAGGAGCAGGGATTCGAGACGGGTGCGTTGGTCGGTGAGGGCAGAACGATGAATGAGTTCGTAGGTGTGTGGTGCGCGTTCCGTTTTTAGGGTGACGGAGGCAAGTAGGTGACCAGTTTCGCCGGGAATCCAGGCAAGTTTCAGAAGACCAACACGCTCCAAGATTTGGAATTGTTCATTCGAAGAGAGACGTGCATCAGGGTCAGTTTGCGAAAAATAAGCGGGTAGAGAAAGGTCGGCAAGAATGACTTTGATCGATCGGTGTAGCGTCGTCTGCGTCTCGCTTTTAGATCTGCGGCGTTCGTAGATGTCGAGCAAAAGATTGAGCACGACCATCACATCTGGCGCAGGGGTAAAAGTCACTTCCATCTCAGTCATCCCACGGAACGCGATTATTCTTTCTCAAGTTCCGCAATCATCTCATTCTTATCAATCTCAATCACAAACGAATGATTGTTTTTGCGGACGACGGTGCAGACGCTGTCAACATAGGGTAAAAGTGAGCCAGATTTATCGGGCGGGGTGGCGAGCAGCACTTGCAGCCCGGCCTCGCGCATGAACTGCAAGGCGCTGGCGGTGCGGGCGGTATCCATTTTACCGAAGGCTTCGTCAAACAGCGCCAGGCGGATGGTGTCGGACGGACGCGGCTGGTTCAGGCGGTAGGCCTGGGCAAACGAGGCCGCCATCGCCACGTAAAAGGGTGTGGTGGTCTCGCCGCCGCTCTTTTTGGCATTGATTTGGCTGAGCAGCGCCCGGTCACCGTTGGGGTAGTGAATGCGGATATCGTATTGCAGGTAGTTGCGGTAATCCTGCAGCTCGCGCAGTTCGATGTTTTCGTCATCGTGGCGGGTCAGGCGCTCAAAGAGCAGATCCCAGCCCTGCTGGTGCTTCTGGCGGAAGTCGGATTCGAAAAGCGAATCGCCCATCACCTGCTGGCTATCCATGACCATCTCGTAGACCTGGCGGACAGGCGCGGCGGGCTGGGTGATGAACTCGAAGCGTTCGCCGCCAAAACGCAGGTTGGCCAGGGTGCCGTTCAGGAAGGCGAGCTGCTGGCGGGCATCCTCAATTTGTTCGCGTAGGCGGTGGATGAAGTTTTCGACAAGTTCCTGTTCGGCCAGGCTGCGCTGATGGGAGATGTGAGTCTCGTAGGTGGGCAGTTCAGAGTTGACCAGCTTTTCGCGTTCGCTCAGGTAGCGGGTGGCGTCTTCCGTTTCATCGTAGCCGAAGTCATATTTGAGCGAGTATTCCTGTTTGGCTTCGCGCAGGCGGTCACGGGAGCGCTGTTCAGCTGCCTGGTACTCATTTTGTTTTTTGGTCGAGTTTTCCAGAATCACTTCGAGCGGCTGACGTTCATGACGGCGCTCGTATTCTTTTTGGACATCGGAACGCAAGTCCCCCTCGCCTTTTGGGAGAGGGGATAGGGGTGAGGGGGCGTCGGCGTTTTCCTGAACGAGAAAGTTTTCGGCCTCCTGGAGCGAATCATCGGCAGACTTTTCCAGACCGGGAATGGCTTCCGTATCAAGCTGCTTGACCTTTTCCTCGAGGCTGCCCAGCTTACGTTCGACGGCGTTGACTTCGGCCTGCGCCTGGTTCAACGCAGAGAGACAACCCGCCACTTCGGTTTTGAGCAAATCCAATGAGCGGGTGTCCAGCCGGGAGAGTTCGTCCTGCAAGGCGGCCAGTTCCGTTTCGAGAGGCGCGAGGCGGCTGAGAGCGGGCAGGGCGGTTTCCAGTTCAAGCAGCGGACGGATTTTGTCGCGGGTCAGGCCAAGCCGCTCACGCAGGGCGCTGGCGCGCTCGTTCAGTTGAACCAGCTCGGCGGCGATTTCATCGAGACGCGCCTGGCGCTGCTCAATCTGACGGGGTGTGGCGCGCTCACCGATAAACCAGCGGCGGTAAACCTGCGGGTTGAGATGGCTGTCGGTATAGTTTCGGCGGACAAAACACTCGCGGGTGATGGCCGTGCGATGCGGGCGGAGTTGTTCGAGGTTGTCGCATTTGACATAGCCTCCCAAAATCAAGTCGATGTAGGCGCGAGCGGCGGGGTTGGAGGTGGAGACTTCGGAGGCGAGGATCTCGGATTGTGCAGCACGCGGTGCGTTTTTCAAGATGCTTTCTGTATCGAGGAGAGTCGCGCCGTGGAAGGCATCCTTATGTTGGCGGTAGAGACGCATGGCGGCGTTGTAATGGGCGGACGGAACGAGCAGGGTGAAGCGATTAAAGCCAAGCAGCCCTTCGACTGCATCCTGCCAGGCTTCGTCTGGGATTTTGAGTTCGCTGCACATGTAGGTGACTTCGTTGGCGCCCAGCCCGAGTTCAGCGCGGAGTCGCTGGCGCAAGCTGGCGGCGCGCGGCGCTTCAGCTTCGACCGAGGATTCACGGTCGCCGGTGCGCAGTTTGCGGATATCGGCTTCGAGAGTGGCGGCTTCGGCGCGCAGGGCGGTCACTTTTTCGTTGAGGAGCGCTTCATCACGGGAATATTGTTGGGCGAGAGACGAGAGGGCTTCCTGCGTGTTGCGCAGTGCGTTTTCCGTGGTTGGAGTTTCGCTGAGCAAGGTTTCCAGGGCAGCAGGGATTTCGAGAGCGTCGGTGACTAAGCAGGCACGGAGTTTTTTGGCATCCGCGAGTTCGCGGGCGAGGGAGCGGTCGATTTGGGTTTTGCGCTGGCGAAGTTCGGTCAATTCATGGGTAAAGATGGCAATCTTCTCACGCAGTTCTTTTTCGCGGACGGCGGTCTGGTCGGTGCGGAGGGCGATTTCAGCGTCGGTCAGGGCCGATTGGGCAAAGCGCAGGTTCCGGGTGAGTTCGTCGCGCTGGTGTTCGGAGCGGCTGAATTCCAGTTTGGCGGCGTCCAGTTCCAGGCGGCGCAGCCTCAATTCATCCAAATACAGATCCGCCTGGGCGCGGTGGGCAACGTAAGTGTTGGTGATGCGGCGGCGGCGGTTTGCGGCGCGCTCCTTGTCGAGTTCTTCGATCTGATTGAGACCCTCGATCCGCTGGCGCACATCGGCGGCGAGACCCTCGAAGTGCCGTAAGGTTTCAAGCTGGGCCTGGAGAGTTTTGACATCCACCAGGCTTTCGTCGAGCAGATAAGTGTGGACAAAGGAGCGAATGTCTGTCAGCGGGCTGAAAGCCAAGCCCTTGACGATTTTTGCGGGGAAGGTGTCCTTGAGCTGTCCGAGGCGGTTGAGCAGGTGAACACGGTAATCTTCGAGACGGGAAAAGACCTGGGCGCGGCTGGCGGGCGGCAGGGCGAAGTTTTCGAGGTGGCGTTTGAAGGTGCGGGTTTCAAAAAGCTGGCCGGGAGCCTTGAAAAACCAGTCATCGCTCAGGGCGGCGTTGTGGACGATAAAGTAGGCGACCTCGGGGTTGCGGCCATCCTCAAAAGCGTCGATGACCGCGCCGTGCGCGAAAAAGGTGCCATCCGGGTTCTTGAATTCGAGAGCCACCACACCGCTGGCGTCGCCGCGCAGGTAGCGCTGACCCTCGGTGCCGAGTTCGCCGCGCACATAGCTGGCGAGAGTCCGTTTGCCGCCACTGACTGCCGCCTGGTTGAAACGCACATCCCGCTGTCCGCCCACCAGGGCAAACTGCACCGCATCGAGCACGGTGGATTTTCCAGCGCCGTTGATGCCAATAAAATAAGTCGTTCCCTGGCAGTTGATGGTGGTATTTTCAAAGAGATGCCAGTTGACGAGGCGAATGCGGGTGAGGAGTTTCATGGATTTCCTTCTTCATTATTTTCAATCTCTTCCCCGCCCGCCCGGTACTTCCTCAGCCAGGCTTCCATTTCATTGACCGATTGGATCGGGAGGATCAGGCGAACCGAGCCGCGCAGGCGCAGACGGGATTCTGAATCGCGGACATCGATGTTGCGGCCATCCAGGGTGTCGATTAGCCCGATGGAACGCAGGCGGCGCAGGAGGGCTTCGTATTGGATTACGCCGAGGTCGCGTTCTTTGCCGGTAATGGTGCGGTATTCCTCGCGGACTTCGCCGATGGTGACGACTGGGTCGTTGGCCAGGCTGAGATGTTCGACCTTTTCCTCGTAAAGTTTGCGCAGGACGACAATCATCAGGCTTTCATCCAGTTTGTAGCGGGCGCGACTGTAGCCATAGTCCGAAACGGCCTGAAAGATGCGGTGGTAGTCGTCGTGGAGCAGGCTGAAACCGGCCAACCCGAGCAGCCCTTCAAAAACAGTGCGGTGACGATGGACAAAATAATAATCGTCCTTGTCGGTATCCACATCCTGGTAGAGAAAAGTCTGCCCAAGCAGGCGGTTGACCACGCGGGGCACGTCGCGGCGGAATTTTTCGGGAATGTCGGTGAGTAAACTGTCTGTAGAGAAGGGCATAGGTTATTCCATGTTGCGTGATGCGTCTTCCATTGAAAAACAAAACGGAAGACGCATCACAGTTTATAGACGTATCAAATCAAAAGGCGCTACCCGATATTCACCAACCACCACCGCTTCCCCGGTCACCACTTCCAGCCCGTAACTGACTTCAGGATGGTGAGCGTAGGCGATGATGGTGGTCAGCCAGTGGAGGTCGTGGCGCACATCGCCGGGAATTTCAATCAGATGCAGGCGTTTGTGGCCGTTGAAAAAGCCGATGACTTTGCGATTGACTTTATCGGGCGAAAAGGCCTGGATCACATCCAGCATGGTGGCGGCACGCAGGGTCAGCAGATCGTCGGGATGCAGGGTGGGGAGAACGATGTCATCCGGGGTAAAGGGGGACCGGCGCTGCGGCGGGGTGTAAAAGCTGTGGGCATCGGGTACGCGCACCGGCATTTGACGCAGCCCCGGGGCAGCCTCGGGGAGTTCTGTGAGACCCTCGGCGCGCAAAGCGGAAAGGTCTTGGGCCAGCGTCACCAGTTTGTCTTTGAAGCTGCCGTCTGCGCTGCCGAGCTGGTAGCGCACCTGCCGCAGGGAAGTCCGCAGGTATTGGGCGTGGCGGTTATCGATGTCGCTCAAGAGCGGGTCAAGTCCTTCGAGCTGGTGGACGATAAATTGCAGGTAATGGCTGATTTCCGATTCGGCCTGGGCCGGGGAGAATTTGCTTTGCGCGGCCAGGGTTTCGGCAGTCGAGGCGAGCCAGTCGCCATCCAACTGCCAGGTCTGGATTTGGTTGACAATGTCGCGGCGGTAGCGGGAGACGTGGTCGGAGGTTTTCAGGGCGTGGTAGGCGGGGCCGAGGGTCTGGGAGTAATCGTCAAATTGCAGGTGCAGCAGTTCGGCGATGCTTGTCCTGAGCCCCGTTGAAGGGTCGATTTGCTTGGTGGCGCGTTCCACATAGCGGCGGATATTCTGGTTGAGTTCGCTCAGTCCGCGCACCACCTGGCGGATGTTTTCATAGGTCTGGGTGACGGCCAGGGCGGGAGAGAAGTCCTTGTTGGTGGAGGCGGAGGTGATCAGTTGGTGAGCGGCATAGAGTTGACCGGTAAATTCGCGGGGTCTTTGCTCCTGGATGGTGCGCAGGGCTTCGAGCAGGGTGAAGGCATAATCGGGCAGGAGGATCGTTTCGGTGTAATCGGCGTGCTGCTCGCGCTCGATCCAGCCGGTTTCTGCCAGGCGGCGGATCAGGTAGGCGGCGTAATATCCCTCGGATTTTTGACCGGTAATCGAAACGGGATCCATTTCCGAAGTGGTTTGGGTCGCCATTTCGGCGGCGATTTCGCCCTCGGCGTTGGCCTCCTTCAAATAATGGACGATTTCATCCACCACCACTTCGCGTACCAATCCAAAACGGTTGAACTCGGCCAGGGTGTAAATGCGCAGGAGAATCGCCATGTAATGCCGCTGGAGAGAACCAAATCCCTGGGTGCTGAACAGATTGAACAGGTTGAGCGGCAGGATGTCAAATGGATTCGACATGCTTTGACTCCCATACCAGCAGGTCTTGCGGCTGACAGTTGAGGGCGGCGCACAGCTTGGCAAGGGCCTCCAAATCGATGTGGCGCGCGGTGCCGGCGTCGAGGCGATAAATGAAGTCTTTTGGCACGCCCGCTGTCTCGGCCAGTTTGCGCGGCGAGATGCGCTGGCCGGTTTCGGCCTGCTGTTTGCCCAAAAGGATGGTGATACGTCCGGTGGTGGTAAGTTTCGTATTCATTAGAACTTTTGTTCTAATTTTATAATCATACGGATTGTTTGTCAAGGTATTTGGCGCAAATTCATGACAACTGGCGGGGAATTGCTACAAGATCCGACGAGAAAAGCCTGTCTGCAATCTATCGTTGCATTGCCCACTGAGGGCTGTTTCGCCCCCGTGCAGAACCGGTGGGCGCAGGAACCGCCTGCTGAAATTGGCGTTCAGCGTGTGGATAACTTCATCGCCCACTGCCTGAAAAACGGCGAGAGGCCCAGCAACCGGCGGCTGGCCGTTTTTGCGCAGCGAACGTTCTTTTGTCATGTTAATACAAGCCCCTTAAAGGTCAGAAGACGTATAATCATTTAATAACCGAAGGAGAGAAAATGCCATCAGAAAACATACGATCCTTTCGACAGCAGGTGGGAGAGTTGGCCGAGTTGGTTGTTGCAAAGCAATATGCCCTCCAGCCTGAAATCTGGAAGCCTTATGGGCACCCCGGCCGCGAAAAAAGCGTCCGTGACGCCGGGTACCACCTGGGTTACCTGGCTGAAGCCCTCGAGGCGGATGACCCGGCTCTGTTCTCAGAATATCTATCTTGGGTCAAGGTCTTGTTTGCCGGGTTGAAATTCCCGGAGCAGGTCTTGCCGAAGACCTTGGAATGTTCCCGCCAGGTATTGTCTGAGCAACTAATCGGCGAAATCCGCGCCCGCGCCCTGCAAGTTTTGAATCAGGGTCTCGAGAGCCTGGCGGATGCGCCGACCTCCCTCCCCAGCTTTATTTCAGGAGATACCGCGCTCGATGAGTTGGCCCGCCAGTACCTGGAGGCGCTGCTGGGCGGCGAGCGGCAGACCGCCAGCCGCCTGATTCTGGAGAGTGTTCAAAATGGGGTCAGCGTTAAGGAGATTTACACCCGGGTCTTCCAACGCAGCCAGCGCGAGATTGGCCGCCTCTGGCAGACCAACCAGATCAGCGTGGCCCAGGAGCATTTTTGCACTGCCGCAACGCAGATGGTCATGTCGCAGCTTTATCCTTACATCTTTTCAGGAGAACGCAAAGACCATCGCCTGGTGGCGGCCTGCGTGGGAGGCGAGCTGCACGAAATTGGCGCGCGCATGGTGGCCGATTTCTTCGAAATGGCCGGTTGGGATACCTATTTTCTGGGCGCCAATACCCCGGCGGAGAGCATCATTCAAACCGTCTCGGAGCGCAAAGCCGATCTCCTGGCCCTTTCGGCGACGATGACTTTCCATGTTGGCAACGTGACCGAAATCATTACTGCGCTGCGCGAAAATGGCGGCTGCGCGCAGACCAGGGTCCTGGTTGGCGGATATCCTTTCAACCTTTCACCCGAACTCTGGATGCGGGTGGGGGCCGACGGATACGCCCCGGATGCCGAATCTGCCATCCTGGAGGCGGAAAGGGTGCTGCTGTTGTGAGCCAGGCCCAAGGCTTTGCCATTCTGTGTGACGCGCATGGCAACCTGCTGGAGGTTTTGAGCGACGCGTTCGGGTTGGGCGCGGCGCTCCAGCCGGGTATGCCGTTTACGCGCCTGGCCGGGCGTGGGGCTTTGGCCAAGGCGCTTTCCTTTTTGAACGAAATCAATTCGCAGGGGGCTGCCTTTGATTGGGAAATCAATCTCACGCTTGCCGGGCAGGTGAAAACCCTGCACCTGACCGGCAGCCTGGTCAAAGACACCAAACTGATTGTCGGGGCCGAGAACGGAAAAATCGGGCTGAAACTGTTCGAAGAAATGATGCAAATCAACAACGAGCAGACCAATGCCCTGCGCGTGGCTTACAAGGAACAGGCCCGCGATTACAACCAGTACGACGAAATCAGCCGCCTGAACAATGAACTGGTCTCGATGCAGCGCGAACTTGCCAAGAAAAACGCCGAACTGGAGCGCCTGAACCAGGAGAAAAACCGTTTCCTGGGCATGGCTGCCCATGATTTACGCAACCCTTTGCAATCGATCCTGACCCACAGCGCCTTCCTGATGGATGAAGACCCGGTTGCGCTTGGCCCAGATTATCGCGCCTTTCTGGAAGTGATTTGCGCCTCGAGCGAATTTATGGGCCACCTGGTGGATGACCTGCTGGATGTGGCGAAAATCGAATCCGGGCAGTTGCAGTTGGATTACGCTCCGGCGGATTTGGGCGCGCTGCTGGCAAAAAACGTGTCGATTAACCGGGTGCTGGCGGCCAAAAAGAAAATCGGGGTTGAATTAATCACAGAAGCTCTGCCTTCGGTCTTGCTCGACAGCCCCAAGCTTGAACAGGTTTTGAACAATTTGATCGGGAATGCGCTCAAGTTCTCGCCGCCGGGCAGCCAGGTCGAGGTTCGGTTGTGGCGTGAAGGGGAAAACTTTACCTTGAGCATCAAAGACGACGGGCCGGGCATCTCCGAAGAAGAAATCTCAAAACTGTTCAAACCCTTCCAGGGCGGGCGGAAAGGCACAGCCGGAGAAAAAAGCACCGGCCTGGGGCTGGTGATTGTCAAACGAATTGTGGAAGGGCATGGCGGTAAAATCTGGCTGGAAAGTGTCGTAGGGAAAGGCTCGACCTTTTTTATCTCCATCCCGCTCCAGCCGCAAAATTCGAAGGCCCTGCCCCAGGAGCAAGGAAAATGAAAAAATTCATCAAAATCCTGGTTGCGGATGACGACCCGCTCATTGTGGCTGCCACCCGGCGCGTCCTGGAATCTGCCGGGTATACCGTCTTCAGCGCACAGGATGGAGAGGTAGCCCTCGAAGCGACCCGCGCCCAGCATCCAGACTTGCTGCTGCTGGATGTCAACATGCCAAAAATGGACGGCTTCGAAGTTTGCCGCCAGATCAAGGCCGACCCGGCCCTGGCAGGGACTTTTATTATTATCATGTCCAGTACCTATACTGATAGTGACAGCCAGGTGAACGGGCTGAATTTGGGCGCAGATGGCTATCTTCCCCGGCCGATTGCCAACCGCGAACTGCTGGCGCGTGTGGAGGCCATGCTCAGAATCCAGGCTGCCGAGCAGGTCATCAAGAAATATTCCGAGTCGCTCGAAGAATTGGTGGCAGAACGCACCCGCGAATTGCGCGAGGCCGAGGAACAGCTTGTGCGCCAGGCAAAACTGGCCGTTCTCGGCCAAATGGCGGGCAGCGTGGGGCATGAACTGCGCAATCCGCTGGCGGTCATCAAAAACGCGGTCTATTTCCTGAAGCTGGTCCAACCCGAGGCGGATGAAACTATCAAGGAATACCTGGCCCTGATTGAAAAGGAAACCGGCAACGCCGAAAAAATTATTACCGACCTGCTCGATTTTGCCCGCCTCCAGCCGAGTCAGCGTGAGGCGGTTTGCATTCCAGAACTGGTGGAACGCGTTTTGCGGCGCTACCCGGCGCCGGATTCGGTCAAGGTGACGCTCGACCTCCCTCCAGATCTGCCCGGTGTGAATGTCGATCCCCGACAGATGGAACAGGTCTTCGGCAACCTGGCGCTGAATGCCTGCCAGGCAATGGAAAATGGCGGGCAATTGACCATTTTCGCTGCAATGGAGGGGGAATCGGTCAAGATTTCCGTCCAGGACAGCGGAACGGGCATCCCGCCCGAAAACATGCCCAAGCTTTTTGAGCCGCTTTTCACCACGAAACCCACAGGGATCGGGCTAGGCCTACCAGTTTGCAAAAACCTGGTGGAGGCCAACGGCGGGCGCATCGAGGTCGAGAGCGAGCCGGGAATTGGCAGCACCTTCAAGGTTTGGTTACCCAGATTATAGCCAACAGCCAGGCTCCTGGCAGGCGAGGCAAACATGAATTCCCAATCCAAAATACTGGTGGTCGATCATGACCAGACTCTCTTGAGCGCCACCCGGCAGGTGCTGGAGTCGGCTGGCTATCAGACCTTTCAAGCCTTGAGCGGTGAAGATGTGCTCAGCATTGTACAGGAAGCCCGGCCAGACCTGGTGCTGCTGGATGTGAACCTGGACAAGCTGGACGGCTTCGAGGTCTGCCGCCGGATCAAAACGGACCCGTCCCTGGTTGGAACTTATCTGGTCATTCTTTCGAAGAGCTATACCGATCCAGATAGCCGCGCGCAAGGGTTGGAACTGGGCGCGGATGACTATCTTGTCCGGCCAATTGCCAACCGCGAATTGTTGGTGCGCGTGCGGGCTTGCCTGCGCGCCCAGGCTGCCGAGCGCGACTTGCAGGCCAGCGAGAAACGTTTTCGCGCCTTGATCGAAAACAGCAGCGCTGCCATCACCCTGCTGGATGCCAATGGAATAGCCATCTATGATAGCCCGGCAGCTCCCGGAATGCTGGGCTATGCCCCTGTAGATTGGATTGGGCGCGATGTATTTTCGCTAATCCATCCCGAGGATTTGCCAAGGAACCGGGAACTTTTCCAGGAGCTTGTCAAAACACCCGGTGCTTGCGTTAACAACATCTTCCGCGTGCAGCATAAAAGCGGAGCGTGGTTATGGCTCGAAATGGTCGCGACCAATCTACTCTGCGAACCGGGCGTGAACGCAATTGTCCTGAATTACCGCGATATCACCAGGCGCAAACAGGCTGAGGATGCCTTGCGCGAAAGCGAAGACAAGTTCAAGTATCTTTTTGACCATTCCGTGCTCGGAAAATCGATCACCCAGATTGGCGGTGAAATCAACGTCAACCAGGCTTTTTGCGAGCTGCTGGGCTACTCCGCTGAAGAACTCAAAAACCGGAAGTGGCAGGAGATTTCTCACCCCGATGATCTGGAATTAACCCAAACGGAAATCAACACACTCCTTTCGGGCCAGAGAGAGTCAACCCGTTTTATCAAGCGCTTTATTCACAAGAACGGCTCAGTCATTTGGGTAGAAATGGCCTCCGCTCTGCGCCGCGATGCGGATGGCAAACCGCTCTATTTCATGACCTCGATCCATGATATTTCTGCCCGCAAGCAAGCCGAGCAGGCCATGCAGGCCAGCAACGCCTATCTGCAAGCCGTGCTTGACTCGGTCACAGACGCCCTCTTTGTGGATGACGCCGAGACCGGCCAGATCATCGATGTCAACCAGGGCATGTGCGCCATGTATGGCTACTCGCGCGCCGAAGCCCTGCGCACCCCGATTGGCGCCCTGAGCCAGGGAGAGCCGCCTTATTCGCAGGCTGAGGCGCTCGCGTGGCTGCAAAAAGCCCGTGAAATTGGGCCGCAAACCTTCGAATGGCGGGCCAGGCGCAAGGACGACCAGCTTTTCTGGGCAGAGGTCAACATTCGTTTTGTAGTTATCGATGGTCAGAATCGCTTTGTGGTCGTGGTGCGCGATATCTCTGAGCGCAAGCGCGCCGAAGAAGCCTTGCGGGATGCCAAGGATTATTCGGAAAACCTGATCAAAACCGCCAACACCATGGTGGTGGGCATGGACCTTGGCGGAAACATCACGGTCTTTAACCAGGCTGCCGAAGCCATCACCGGCTATGCCCGTTCCGAACTACAGAATCGAAACTGGTTCGAGGTGATTACGCCCAAAGACCGTTACCCGCAGGTTTGGGCCATCTTTGAAAAACTGACCGGCGGCGGCCTGCCCAAGTATTTCGAGAATCTGATCCTGACGAAGACTGGCGAGGAGCGCTATATCGTCTGGCAAAACAACGTAGTCTTTGAGAAAGGCAGGATCGCGGGAACCATCTCCTTCGGCATGGACATCACCGAGCGAAAGCAGGCGGAAGAGAAGTTGCGCGAAAGCCTCGCCCTGCTGCGAATTGCAGAAGAGACTGCCAAATTGGGCGGATGGAGTGTCAATCTCGAAACGAATCGCGTGACCTGGTCTGATCAGACCGCGGCCATCCACGAAGCCCCGGCCGGGTTTTCGCCGTCGCTTGAGGATGGGCTCAATTTCTATGCGCCTGAGTGGCGCGAGAAAATTACCAAAGTATTTGGCGATTGCGCCCGAAGCGGCATCTCTTACAATGAGGAATTGGAGATTATCATTGCCGGGGGCAAACGGGTTTGGGTGCAGACGATCGGGGAAGCCGTTCGAGATGAGCAGGGAAAGATTATCAAGGTTCATGGCGCCTTTCAAGACATCACCCAACGCAAGCGGGTTGAGGCTGCGCTCGAAGAGTCCAGGCGGTTGTTTCAATCCCTGATTGAAAGTTTGCCACAGAATATTTACGCCAAGGATCTTTCGGGCCGGTTTATTTTTGCCAACCAGCGTTATTGTGCCACTCAGGGCAAACGGTTGGAAGAAGTGATCGGCAAAACGGATCTGGATCTGCACCCCTCTGAATTTGCCGAGAAATATCGCCGGGATGATCTGCGCGTTTGCGAGAGCGGGCAGACCATTGATATCGAAGAAGAACATCAACCACTGGGCGGGGAAAAATCCTACGTGGAAGTCATCAAGGCCCCGCTTTACGATGCCAACGGGCAACCCTCCGGTGTCCTGGGGATTTTCTGGGATATCACCGAGCGCAAACGGGCCGAAGAGATGCTGAATACAGAGCGGAATCTCCTGCGGACGTTGATTGATAACCTGCCCGACCGCATCTATGTGAAAGATATGCAGGGGCGCAAAACCCTTTCCAATACCGCCGACTGGCAAGCCTCGGGTGGAAAAACGCTAGAAGAGGTCATCGGAAAGCCAGATTCTGCCGTGTATCCGCCCGAATTGGCGGCCCAATTTGGGGCCGACGATCAGGCTGTCATGGATTCGGGAAACCCCATCATCAATCGTGAAGAACCCGGGTTGGACATAGCGGGCAACCCGGTCTGGGTCTTGTCTACCAAGGTGGCCCTGCGAAACATGGAAGGAGAAATCCTGGGGATGGTTGGGATTGGGCGCGATATCACCGAGCGCAAGCTGGCCGAGGATGAAATCCGCAAACTCAACGCCGAACTGGAAGCCCGTGTTGAGGCGCGCACCCGCGAACTGCACGAAGCCCAGGAAAAACTCGTCCGCCAGGAAAAGCTGGCTGTGCTCGGCCAACTGGCCGGGGGCGTCGGGCACGAACTGCGCAACCCGCTGGGTGTCATCAACAACGCCCTCTATTTCCTGCGCCTGATCCAGCCGGAGGCAGATGAAACGGTCAAGGAATACCTGGGCATTATCGAGACCGAAACCCACAATGCCGATAAAATCATCGGCGACTTGCTCGATTTCTCGCGGATCAAATCGGTGGACCTGGAGCCGGTGGCTGTCTCTGGGTTAATCCAGCGCACGCTGGAACGTTTCCCGGCCCCGAAAAGTGTGCGGGTGAGGCTCAACCTGCCCAGGAATCTGCCCGCCGTTTATGTTGACCCGCGTCAGATGACCCAGGTGCTTGGGAACCTGGTGCTGAATGCCTGCCAGTCCATGCCGGCTGGCGGAGAGCTGACCATCTCTGCCAGGAAAAAGGGCAAGCTGGTGGCAATTTCCGTCCGGGATACTGGCGTGGGCATTACCCCCGAAAACATGAAAAAACTGTTCGAGCCGCTCTTTACCACCAAGCCCAAAGGCATCGGGCTGGGGCTGGCGGTCAGCAAAAAGCTGATCGAGGCCAATGGCGGGCAGATCGAGGCCGAGAGCGAAGCGGGCGTGGGAACCACCTTCACGCTGAGCCTGCCGGCTTCTGGAGAAGGAGAAAGGCATGAATAGTGAAACCCTGATGGGTATGATCAGCAATGCAGCCTTCCTGCTGGCACTGGCCGTTTTGTATGATGCCCTGCCGCTTCAAAAAAGCCCCCGCCGCCAGGCCTTGAAAATCTTGATCGGGGTCTTGATTGGTTTGATCGGCATGGCGGTCATGTTGACTCCCTGGCGCTTTTCAGAAGGAGTCATCTTTGATACGCGTTCGATCTTGCTCAGCCTGACCGGATATTTCTTTGGCTTTTGGCCCACATTGATTGCCACCTTAATGACCGGCGCCCTGAGGGTTTTCCAGGGCGGTTCGGGCGCGCTGATGGGTGTCTCTGTCATCCTGACCTCTTCTGGCCTGGGACTGGCCTGGCGCTACCTCCTGCGATCTGAAAATCAAAGCCCTCGCTGGTACGAATTTTATGGGTTTGGCATTCTGGTTCACCTCGCCATGCTTTTATGGACCTTTGCCCTGCCGCGCGAGATCAATTTCATCGTTCTGAAGCAAATCGCGTTGCCGGTTATTTTAATTTACCCGCTTGGAACTGTACTGCTTGGGCTGCTCCTGACCCGCCAGCGCCAGCGCAACCACTGGGAAGCTGAACTGCGCCACGAGCGCGACCTGTTGGCGCGCATCTCTGAAACCAGCCTGGATGCCATTCTGCTGACCGCTCCCGATGGAAGCATTTATACAGCCAACCCGGCGGCCTGCCAAATGTTTGGGCGCAGCGAGGCAGAAATTATCGCGGTTGGGCGAAACGGGATTTTGGATCTCTCTGACCCGCGCCTGCCGCTGGCCCTGGAGGAGCGCGCCCGCACCGGCCGTTTCAGCGGTGAGCTGACCTTCATTCGCAGGGATGGTCAGAAATTCCCTGGGGAAGTTGCCAGTGCGCTCTTCAAGGCTCCCGCCGGGTATGACCGGACGAGTATGATCATCCGTGACATTACCGAACGCAAGCAGGCTGAGGAAAATTTACGCCGCCGCACCCACGAGGCCGAGACTTTGCAGCAGGCCGCCGCCTCCCTCGCCTCCAGCCTGGATCTCAACCTTGTGCTCGACAGCCTGCTCAGTCAACTGGCCCAGGTGGTCGAGTACGATAGCGCCACCGTTTTTCTCCTGCAAAACGAGCGCCTGCTGGCCATGGCCGGGCGGGGCCTGCCCTTCCCTGAAAAAGTCATTGGTCAGCAGTTCCCGGCCAGTAATGAATTATTCGAGGCGATGCGAAAAACGGGCCGCCCGCTGATCCTTTCGGATGTTCAAAAAGACCCGCGTTTTCAGAATTGGGGAGGGGCGGATCAGATCCATGGCTGGATGGGTGTTCCGCTGGTGGTGCATGGCGAACTCATCGGGCGCTTGACCATTGACAGCCGCAAGGTGGATGCCTATGACGACACGCATGCCAAACTGGCTTTGGCTTTTGCCAACCAGGCTGCGATTGCCATCCAGAATGCCCGCCTGTATGAGCAGGCCCAGCGCGAGATTGCTGAGCGCAAACAAGCGGAGGAGTCGCTGCGTGTCAGTGAGGCTTTTGGCAAGGCCATCCTCGAGCACTCCCCGCTTGGAATTTCGGTGCGCAGTCGAACAGGCGGTCTGATTTCCGCAAACGAAGCCTGGCGAAAAATCTGGGGTATGTCTGAAGCGCTTTTCCAGGAAGACCTCGCCAGCCAGAAACCGTCGCTCAACTTTGATGAGCGCGATGATTACCTGAAAGCCCATCACGCTGATCTGCGCCGGGTCTATCAGCAGGGCGGGCACCTGCATTTACCGACGCTGGAGGTTGGCCGTCCCAGGCCGGGCGGCGCGAGATGGATTTCCCAGCATTTTTATGCCCTCCAGGATGCAGATGGGCAAGTGGACAAAGTTGTCATTTTGACCGAGGATATCACCCAGCGCAAACAGGCCGAAGAAGATCTGAAAGAATATAACACCCGCCTCGAAGCCGCTGTCGAAGCGCGCACGAGTGAACTGCGCGAGACCCAGGAGCAGCTTGTCCGCCAGGAAAAGCTCGCCGTGCTTGGACAACTGGCCGGGAGCGTGGGCCATGAACTGCGCAACCCGCTCGGCATCATCAATAATGCGATTTACTACCTGCGCCTGGTCCAACCGAATGCAGATGAAACGGTCAGGGAATACCTGGGCATCATCGAAACCGAGACCCACACTGCCGATAAAATCATCAGCGACCTGCTTGATTTCTCGCGGATCAAGTCGGTGGACCTGGAGCCGGTGCATGTCTCTGATTTGATCGGGCGGACACTGGAACGCTACCCGGTTCCCGAAACGGTCCAATTGACCCTGAACCTGCCCGAAAACCTGCCCAAGCTCTACGTTGACCCGCGCCAGATGGCGCAGGTGCTCGGGAACCTGGTGGTCAATGCCTGCCAGGCGATGGTTTCGACAGGCTCAACCACCGGGGTTTCGACCCCCTCAAGGGGGCAAGCAGGCTTAGCCACCGATGTGTCCAAAGGCGGGGATTTAACCCTCTTCGCCAGGAAAAAAGGCAAAATGGTGGCAATTTCCGTCCGGGATAGCGGGGTGGGCATCCCGCCTGAAAACATGCAGAAACTCTTCGAGCCGCTTTTCACCACCAAGCCCAAAGGCATCGGGCTGGGGCTGGCCGTCAGCCAGAAGCTGGTCGAAGCCAACGGCGGCAGGATCGAGGTTGAGAGCGAAGTGGGCGTTGGAACCACCCTCACGGTTTATTTGCCGATTTCAAGGGAGCTGGAATGAATCAAATAAAATTTCCCGAGGCTTTGCAAGAGGTCTTTATGAAAGCATACAGGCAGTATCCGTTACGGGTGGCATGCCTATATGCACTTTTTGGGGGATTGTGGATCATCGGCTCCGATCGACTGGCAGCCTGGTTGTTTCCTGATCCGCAGTTGTTGTTGCAGGCTAACACTTACAAGGGCTGGTTCTTTATTGCGGTCACGGCCAGCTTGCTCTATTTGGAACTGAGCCGGGAATACAGCCGTCTGGAGCGGATAACAGCCGCCCAGCAAGCGAGCGAACAACGTTATCAAACCCTGGCCCGGATTTCTCCGGTTGGGATTTTTCAGACCGACGCCAAGGCAAGTACCACCTATGTCAACCCAAAATGGTGCGCCATCTCGGGGCTGGCCGCCGATCAGGCACTCGGAGAGGGCTGGCTCGAGGCGGTTCACCCGGAGGATAGAGAAAAATTAAACCGGGGTTGGCAGACTTCGGCCCAATTGCGCCAGGCCGCTTATTCAGATTATCGTTTTCTACGCCCGGATGGAACACTGGCCTGGGTCATGGGACAGGTGCTTCCGGAAATCAATGCTGAGAATGAGATTATCGGGTACGTTGGCACGATTACCGACATCACCGAGCGCAAGCAGGCCGAAGCCAAGCTGATTGAAAGCCACGAACTGCTGGCAAACCTCGCCCGCCTGGTTCCCGGCGTGATTTACCAATACCGATTAGATCCAGACGGGCGTTCCGCGTTTCCTTATTCAAGCCCAGGGATGAATGACATCTATGAAGTGACACCCGCAGAGGTGCAGGCAGATGCCACCCCGGTTTTTGAACGGCTGCATCCTGAAGATTATGAGCGGGTTGCCAACTTAATCCAGGAATCTGCCCGGACCTTGCAGGAATTCTATTGCGAATTCCGAGTCATGCTTCCGCGGCAAGGTCTGCGCTGGCGCTGGTCCCAGGCGCACCCGGAGCGAATGGCCGATGGCGGCACCCTCTGGCACGGTATCATTTCAGACATCACCGAAGCCAAACAGGCACAGGAAAAGATTCAGCAACTGAATGCTGAACTCGAAGAGCGCGTCGAAGCCCGCACCCGTGAACTGCGCGAAGCCCAGGAGCAGCTCATCCAGCAGGAACGCCTGGCAGTTTTGGGGCGGCTGGCGGGCGGCGTCGGCGAGGAATTGCGCAACCCGCTGGGCGTCATTTCCAACGCGGTTTACTTCCTGAAGATGATCCTGCCCAACGCAGATGAGAATGTCAAAGACTATCTGGAAATCCTGGAACATGAAAACCAGGCCGCGACCCAACTGGTCTCTGACCTGCTGAACTTCTCCAACATCCAGCCCGGGGATCGCCAGCCCGTCCCGGTGGCTGAACTGGCCCGCCAAACCCTGGAAAAGCGCCCGGTTCCGGCAGGTGTGACCGTGAGCCTCGATTTCCCGCCAGGCATCCCGCCAGCCTTTGTCGACCCATTCCAGATGGAGCAGGCCTTGGGCAATTTGGTCGTCAATGCCTGCCAGGCCATGCCGGAAGGCGGAAATTTGACCATCTCGGCCCATCTGCAGGCAGGGATGATGATGGTTGCCCTCAAAGATACCGGGATGGGCATCCTGCCTGAGAATCTGCCCAAGCTTTTCAAGCCGCTCTTCAGCACCAAGCCGCGCGGCATCGGGCTGGGGCTGGTGATTGCCCAAAAATTGATCGAGGCCAACGGCGGCAGGATCGAGGTTGAGAGCGAGCCGGGCAAAGGTTCCACCTTCACAGTTTGGCTGCCGGTGAAAAATGGAATCTCATTGCGAGCCGCCGGAGGCGGCGAAGCAATCTCCGATTAAACGGTGAGAACTCCTCGATGGGGTGTACCCATTTAATCGGAGTTCGCCATGCGCCCAGCGCGGGCGCTCGCGATGACAATATTCAGTAGTTCACGAAACATCTTAAAAAAATCGGAAATTCTCCCAACTTTCGTGAAGTACTGATATTAAATAGAGGCCAACTTATGAACTGGCAAACCATCCTTTACCTGACCTCCATCCTGCTGACCTGTGCGCTGAGCGGTTTTTTGGCCGCGTATGCCTGGAAACACCGCCAGGCGCCCGGTTCGAGTACCTTTGCGGCCCTGGCGCTCAGCGAAAGTCTCTGGACCCTGGCGGAAATTCTCTCGGTGTTCAGCCCCTCCATAACGTGGGCCTTATTCTGGTTCCAGGTGCGCTACCTGTTTGGCGCACTGATTGGCGTTTGCTGGTTTGTCTTTGCGCTCGAATACAATGGCCGCCAGGCCTGGCTCTCGAAACGTCTGTTGGCCGGGTTGTTCGTTATTCCGCTCCTGACCCAGGCCTTGCTCTGGAGCAACAGCCTGCATGGCTTGTGGGCAACACGCGAAGCTGGTTTTACCCAAACCGGGCCATTTTGGATTGCGGATACCGCCGCCCGGACCCCCGGGCTGGGCTACCTGACCCACGCCTTTTATATTTTACTTTTGACGCTGGCGGGGATCGTCCTGCTGTTCCTGAGCGCCTGGAAGCTGCGCCGTGAATTCATTGCCCAGGCCCTGTTGCTGGCGGGCGCGGGCCTGACCGCTTCTTTCTTCCTGGTCAACGCACTCTTTAACCTGCTTCCGAAAATGGAATTCAACCCCTTCACGCCCGGCCTGGGCTTGAGCCTGCTCCTGATTGCCCTGGCTGTCTTTCGCTTCGAGTTCTTAAAACGCGCGCCAGTTCCCGGATCTGCTCCCCGCCTGACCGGCCTGGCCGAGCCAGAGAGACGCTCGCTGGCGCTCTTACTGCTGTTTTTTTTGTTATTGGTTTCGGGGATTTTTGCCAGCGCGTATTTATCTTCTGCCAACTATGAGCGCGAATTCCGCGCCCAGATGGATCAACAGTTATCGGCCATCGTTGACTTGAAGGTGGCCGGGTTGGTGGATTGGCGCGCCGAACGCTTGGGAGATGCCGAAGTCTTGCGCCGCAGCCCGGCTTTTGCCGGGCTGGCGCAGGCCTATCTTGAAAGCCCCTCTGATGCCCGGGCTGGAGAACAGCTCCAGGCCTGGTTTGACAGCCTCTTCGCAGCGTATCAGTATGACCGGGTCTTCCTGCTCGATACCAACGGCCTCGAGCGGCTGGCTTCGCCGAAGACGCCTGAGCCGCTGGCGGCGCACCTGGTCGAAGATTCCGCAGCTGTCCTGGCTTCAGGGCAGACCCGATTTATGGATTTCCACCGTAATACAACCGAAAACAGGGTTTACCTGGCTGTGCTGGTGCCAATTTATTCCCCAGAGGCCACCCGGCGGCCTCTGGGGACGGTAGTCCTGCGTATCAATCCCGAAACCAGCCTGTATCCCTATTTGGAGCAGTGGCCCGCTCCCAGCGAGAGCGCCGAAACCCTGCTCGTCCGCCGCGAGGGAGATTCCGTTTTATTCCTCAACCCGGTGCGCTTCAGGTCAGAGGCGGCCCTCAACCTGCGCTTTCCATTAACCGAAACGGATATTTTGGCGGTCAAAGCCGTCCTGGGGCAAACCGGCGTGGTGGAAGGGCGCGATTATCGCGGCGAAGCGGTACTCGGTGCGCTGGCTCCCATTCCCGGCACACCCTGGTTGCTGGTGGCGCGCATGGATGCCTCCGAAGTTTACGCCCCCCTGCGGGAGCGCCTCTGGCAAACCGTCCTTTTCTATGGAATTTTGCTGCTCTCATCTGGCACGGGCCTGCTGCTCTTCTGGCGGCAGCAGCGCGTGCGATATTACCAGGCGCAAGCTGAGACAGCCCAGGCGTTGCGCGATTCAGAAACCCGCTACCGCCGCCTGTTCGAGGCAGCCCGCGACGGTATCTTGATCCTGGAGGCCGACACCGGGGTGATCATAAACGTGAATCCCTTCCTGGTCGAAATGTTGGGTCTCCCGCGTGAAGAAATCCTGGGCAAAGAACTCTGGGAACTGGGCTTCTTCAAAGATATTGCCGAGAACAGAGCCAACTTCCTCGAATTGCAGCAAGAAGAATACATTCGCTATGAAGACCTGCCGCTGGAGACTGCGAATGGACAACGGCTCAACGTGGAGTTCGTCAGCAACGTATATCAGGTGGATCATCACAGGGTGGTCCAATGCAACATCCGCGATATCACCGAGCGCAAGCTGGCTGAAAGCCTGACCTTGCAAGAAAAGAACTTCAACCAGGCGGCGATCAACAGCCTGCCGGGCCTGTTTTACCTGTTCGACGAGCAAGGTCATTACTTGCGCTGGAACAAGAACTATGAGCAGGTTTCCGGTTATTCTGGCGAGGAAATCGGGCGCATGTCGCCGCTCGATTTCTTCAACGAGCCCGATAAAAGCAGCATTGCAGCCGCCATCCAACAGGTCTTCACAACCGGCGAGGTCTTCGTCGAAGGCAACTTTGTTTCCAAAAACCAGGCTCAATCTCCATACTTTTTTACCGGACAACTGTTTTGGTTCGAAGGAAAACGCTGCCTGATCGGCATGGGAATTGACATCACCGAGCGCAAGCGGGCGCAGGATGAGGTCTACCAGCTTAATGCAACCCTGGAAAAACGCATCGAAGAGCGCACCCGTGAACTGCGCGAAGCCCAGGAGAGCCTCGTCCGCCAGGAACGCCTGGCCACCCTGGGCCAGGTGGCCGGGAGCATTGCTCATGAACTGCGCAACCCGCTTGGAGTTATTTCGAACGCTGTCTATTACTTGGAGATGGCCCTGCCTGATATGAACAAGAAAACGATGGAATACCTCGGGATAATCGAAAAAGAGACCCGCAACGCGGATAAAATCATCACCGACCTGTTGGATTTCACCCGGATTAAATCCATGAACCGGCGGCCGGTTTCCGTTTCTGAACTCGTTCATCAAACCCTGGAACGGCATCCGGCGCCCCCGTCCATCGAGGTTCGGGTTGAAATCCCTGCCGACCTGCCCCAAATCTATGCCGACCCGCAGCAGGTTGCCCAGGTGCTTGCCAACCTGGTCGTCAATGCCTGCCAGGCGATGGTTTCGACAGGCTCAACCACCGGGTTTTCGACCCCCTCAAGGGGGCAGGCAGGCTCAACCACCGGGGCCGGTTCGAATGCAAAGAAATTGACAGTTGCCGCAGCCCGGCAAGGTGATATGATAAGAATAAGCGTTACAGATACCGGGCCGGGCATTCTGCCCGAGAATCTGGCGAAACTTTTCCAGCCGCTTTTTACCACCAAGACCAAAGGCATCGGGCTGGGATTGGCCGTCAGCCAGAAGCTGGTCGAAGCCAATGGCGGCAGGATCGAGTTTGAGAGCGTGGTCGGCCAGGGCAGCGCGTTTATTGTTGTTTTGCCCGTTTATCATCCATAACCAGGTCATTGCGAGGGTTGAGTAGACGGTGCTCTCCGCCGCTTTGCGATGACCTCAATTGCACAAAAGGAATCAGAATGAACCCCAAACTCAGCATCCTGATCGTTGATGACGACCAGCGCATGACGCGCACCCTGGCAGACATCCTCTCCATCGCCGGGTACGAAGCCATCGAGGCCAGTTCCGGGGCGGAAGCGCTCGAAAAAGTCCGCGCACAAACCTTTGACTGCGTCCTGACCGATGTAAAAATGCCGGGTATGAACGGCGTGGAATTACACCGACAATTGCACCAGACCCAGCCTGGCCTGCCGGTGGTGCTGATGACAGCCTACGCCGCCGATGAACTCATCCGCCAGGGTCTGGACGAGGGCGTGGTCGGGGTTTTTGACAAACCCCTGGCGATCAACCAGTTACTGGCTTTTTTTGCCTCGCTCGCCAAGAACCGGATGATTGTGATTGTCGACAACGACCCGAACTTTTGCCAGACGCTGGAGGATCTTCTCTGTCAGCGCGGGTTCAAGGTGGCGCAGTTTACCGATCCGCATGTCGATACTGATCTGCTGACGGCGGAAGCCCAAATCATCCTGCTCGACCTGCACTTTAACGGGATCAATGGGTTGGATGTGCTCAGAGAGATTCGCAAAGGATATCCCACTTTACCGGTACTGCTGGTGACCGGCTACCGTCAGGAAATGGCAGAGGTTATTCAAGGCGCGCTGGCAATCAATGCTTATGCCTGCCTGTATAAGCCGCTTGAGATTCCGCAACTGCTGAAAACGCTCTCCAAAATCCAGCTCTCCAATTTGAGAGAGCTGCTTGTCGAGAAGTAATCTGTTGAAGAATAGACCTGTTCCTGAGTAACCGCTTTTCCTTAAACTTACTCAAAAATGTCGTTGCTACAGCGCACCGCCCGCCAGGGCAGTGCGCTGTAGCAATCTCCCTTTGAACGGGTTGCCTACGAAAAAAGAACGCCATTGAACCAGAGATTGCTCACCTGCCCAGACCGCAGGTACGGGTCGTCGTTGAGAGCACGCTCCTCCAATGACATGATTCAAGTGGCATATATTCGAACGCAGGGAAACTCATAATTTGGGAACAACCCTGATAAATAAAGTACTCAGTAGTTCGCGAAACAGCTTGACTGGGCCTAAAAAACGAAAATCTCCCCAATCTGTACGGGATTTGAAACTACCCTTTTGCATAATCAATGTTATCTTGATAAAAATCCCCTTCTCCTTTGCTTGCGAATAGACAGAGAGAGCCATGCAAAACAAACAGTTTTTTTCCACCATGTCCATGCGTTACGGCCTCCTCGGCATTGGGCTGGGCCTCTTCTTTCCAGTCATTGGCTTTTTCATCGAAGCAGCTTCCCTGGAGCTGCCCTTTACGTTCCGCACGGTTGCCGATTTCCACCAGTCTCATGCTTTGTTCTGGATCATCGATACGGCCCCTCTCTTTCTCGGGTTTGCCTTTGGCCTGGCAGGCTGGCGTCAGGATCAAGCGATCAGACTTTCAGCGGATTTTGAACGGCGGCTCGAGGAGCAAACGGCCGAACTTGTCCTGGCGAATAACAGACTTAAGCAAGATATGGAAGTCCTCAACCAGGTGGAATCGGTGGTTGAACGCGGCAAAAAAGAATGGGAAGCGATCTTTGACTCGATCTCCGAGTTAATCTTTATAACGGATGCCAATGGCTTGATGGTGCGCTGTAATCGCGCCGTGAATGAAACCTTCAAATTCACGACTGCAGAAACCACCGGCAAGCCGTTGGACAGCCTGCTTTTCCCGGAGGGTTCGCAGGTTGAAATCAAACCAGGTGGGCTGGATCTTCCGCAAATCGGCAAACATTACGAGGTCTATATAAAGACCTTTGAACTGGATCAGGGGATCCAGCGCACCATCTATGTTTTGCACGACATGACCGAACGTAATCAGGCTGAAGAAAGCCTGGCGAACGAACGTAACCTCCTGCGGACGCTGATCGATAACATTCCAGACCGGGTCTATGTCAAAGATCTTCAGGGCCGGAAAACCATTTCCAACCTGGCCGACTGGCAGGCCTCCGGCGCAGACACGATGGAGGCCGCCATCGGGAAATCTGACTTTGACCTGTATCCCGCAGAATTGGCTGCCCAGTATTGGGCGGATGATGAAGCTGTCCTTAAAACGGGTGCGCCAATCTTAAATCGTGAAGAACCTGGCCGCGACTCTGAGGGCAATCCGGTCTGGGTGATGACTACCAAGGCGCCGTTACAGGATGGCGCGGGGAAAATCCATGGGCTGGTGGGTATTGGACGAGATATCACCGAGCTTAAGCAGGCTGAGGCGGAACTCATCCGCGAGAAAAAGTTTCTTGAAGCCTTAAACCTGAACAGCCCGGCAGCCATCATTGTTCTAGATGATCAAGAGAAGATTGTTTCCTGCAACCCGGCTTTCGAGCTGTTATACGGTTACACATCTGCCGAAATTATTGGGAGAAACCTGGATACGCTCATCACCACGCCAGAAACGCTCAAAGGCGCCCAGCTTTATACCCAGCAAGCCATGACTGGCCTTGTGCATGGCACAGGGAAACGCCGCCGGAAAGACGGGGTCCTTGTCACGGTAGAAATCTTTGGGGTGCCGGTGGTTGTCGATGACAAAAAAGTGGCCAGCCTGGCAATTTATCACGACATCACAGAGTTGGACCAGGCCCGCAAGGAAGCCGAACAGGCCAATCAGGCGAAAAGTGAATTCCTCGCCAATATGAGCCATGAAATCCGCACCCCGATGAACGGGGTGATCGGGATGCTCGAACTGGCGCTGGACACCTCCCTCTCCGCTGAACAGCGCGATTACCTGAGTGTTTCCTTACAAAGCGCAGAAACTTTGCTGGCGCTGATTAATGACATTCTCGATTTTTCCAAGATTGAAGCCCACAAGCTCGACCTGGAAATTATCAACTTTGATCTGCGCAACACGGTCGAAGACCTGGCCCAGATGATGGCCAAGCGCGCCCAGGATAAGGGCCTGGAACTGGTCTGCCTGATCCACCCGGATCTAAAAACCGGGTTGAAGGGGGACCCCGCGCGCCTGCGCCAGGTGCTGGTCAACCTGGTGGGCAACGCGATTAAATTCACCCATCAAGGCGAAGTGGTCATCCGCGCCGAACCGATTGCAGAAACCGAGACCCACGCCACGCTCACCTTTTCCGTTCAGGATACCGGCATCGGCATTCCTCAGGAACGAATCGCCGCGGTTTTCGACCGTTTTACGCAAGTCGACGGTTCCACAACCCGCAAGTATGGCGGCACCGGCCTGGGATTGACCATCAGCAAACAATTGGTCGAAGCCATGGGCGGGAAGATTGGCGTGGAGAGCAAACCGGGTGTCGGGAGCACTTTCTGGTTTACTGTCACACTGGAAAAGCAGGCGCCGGGAATGGCAGCGAAAGAAAGCTCTTTCAGCGCAAATCAGGCCTTGAAGATTAGAGACCTGCGGGTTTTGGCCATCGATGATAATGCCACCAACCGCAAGGTGCTCACGAAAATGGTGGAAGGTTTTGGCTGCCGTATCGAGACAGCCCCGAGCGGCGCAAAGGGTTTGGAGATGCTGCGCAACGCTTATCGCGAAGGCGACCCCTTCGGCATCGTCCTGTTGGATATGCAAATGCCCGGCATGGATGGTGAGCAAACCGCCCGTGAGATCAAGAATGACCCGGTTTCCCGCCAGGCGCAGATCATCATCCTGACCTCGATGGGCCAGCGCGGCGACGCGGCCCGCCTCGAAGCGCTGGGTTGCGCAGCTTACCTGCTCAAGCCGGTTAAACAGCAGATGCTTTACGATACCCTGCTGGCCGTAATTGCGCGCACAGGCAGCGAACAACCCCGCCTGGTGACACGCCATCTGATTGCCGAACACAAACGGCAGGAACTGCGCATATTACTGGCTGAAGATAACCCCATCAATCAAAAACTGGCTGTCATCCTGCTGCAAAAAGCTGGTTTTTCAGTCGATGCGGTTGAAAACGGCCAGCACGCGCTGGAAAAAGTGCAAAACGAGCATTACAACGCCGTGTTGATGGATGTGCAAATGCCCGAGATGGACGGCTTCGAGGCCACCCGGCGCATCCGTCAGTGGGAAGCCGGGCAGGGGCGTCACATCCCCATCATTGCCATGACCGCCCATGCCCTCAAGGGAGACCGGGAATTATGCCTGGAGGCTGGCATGGATGATTATGTTGCCAAGCCGCTGGAGCCAAAGGTGCTTTTCAACGCGCTTGACCGCTGGACGCAGGCCGAAGACCCGGCCGGTGAAGAAAAAGCCGCCCTTGAAGTGCAGGATTATTCTGGCTCTACGGGAAAATTTGCCGCCGAAGCGAATCTGACCTACGAAGACGGCCTCTTCGGCGAACCTGCCTCCCCGCCGCCAGTCGAGAAAAAAGCCGAAGCCGTCGCCCTGCCTGTCCCCCCTGGCGATGAACTGCCCATGAACCTTGAAACCGCCCTGCCACGCTTCTTCAATGAACGCGATTTCTTCCTTGAAATGTGCCAGGATCTGGTTGCTCACATGCCAGAGCGGATGCGGGAGATCAAGCATGCCTTGCAAACGAAAAATGCCAACGACCTTTTTCGCCATGCCCACAACCTGAAAGGTGTCTCGGCTAATTTCAGCGCTGACCCGGTCACACGAGTGGCTGCCCAGATCGAAGCGCTGGGCAAAAGCGAAGACATCACAAATGCGCCCAGCCTGGTCAAACAGCTCGAAGTGGAAGTTGAACGCCTGCTGCAATATTGTGAGACCGAACTGGGCGTAAAACAGGTGCTGCCATGACACAGATCCTGGTCATTGATGACGAAGTTATCTTTCACAGCCTGGTGGCTCGCGCGCTCGCAGAGTTTAACTTTACAGTCACCGCTGCCGAAAATGGCCTGGGCGGCCTTTCCCTGGCGCGCTCACTCCAGCCCGACCTGATCATCTGCGATGTGATGATGCCCGATATCATTGGTTACGAGGTGGTGCGCAGCCTGCGGCGCGAACCGGAATTTGCGCAGACTCCCATCCTGATGCTGACGGCCCAATCTGGCCTGCAAGACAAGCTCAAATCCTTTGAAGCCGGGGCAGATGATCACCTGACCAAACCGTTTGAACCGGCAGAACTGGCAGCGCGGGTCAGCGTCCTTTTGCGCCGCGCTCAAATGGCGCAAGCCGCAAAAACCGCTGGGCCCTCTGCGGCGCGCGAAGCGCAGATGATCGCCGTCCACAGCCTGCGGGGAGGCACGGGCTGCTCCAGCCTGGCCGTTAACCTGTCCATCGGGCTGCGCAGTCTTTGGCAGGGAGAAACCATCCTGCTCGACCTGACGATGATGGCCGGGCAAGTGGCGCTGATGCTCAACGCCTCCCTCAAGCGCACCTGGGCCGATATCGCGCGGTTCACCCCGGTGGAACTCGACGAGGAAGCTGTCAATTCGATTATCACCCGGCATGAAAGCGGCCTCGATTTTATCGCCGCGCCGACCCTTCCATCTGAAGCCGACACCATTACAAGTCAAACCTTGGAGGCAGCGCTGCGCCTGATCAAAAGACGCTATGAATATGTGGTGGCCGACCTGCCGCACGATTTTCATGAAATGACCCTCCAGGCCCTGGACATCTCTGATCTGATCCTGCTGGTGGCTTCACCGGATATGGCTTCCATTCGCGCGACCGCCGCCGCGCTGGATACCTACCAAAAACTGAGTTACCCCGTGGAACGGATCAAGCTGGTGCTTAATGCCACTTTCCCGCGCCTGGGCCTGCAGCATGAAAAAATAGCAGCCGCGTTAGGGCTGCCGATCTCGATCATTATTCCTCATACACAAGATTTGTTTGTGGAAGCCATCAACACTGGCAAGCCAGTCATCAGCAACAAGCCCCGTGAACCAATTGCGTCTCTATTAGAAGATTATGCCTTCCATATCAGCAAACCAGCGCAGAAAAAATCCAGGCCTGAGAACCCATCCGAGACCTGGCAAAGAGTCTACCAACGTTACAGCGAACGCCGAAAATAAGATTATGCTGTTATCAGGAGCCGGGACGACAATTTAACTTGTCAACCGCCGCGTTGAATTCCCTCTCAATAAGAAGGTCAGCACAAACCCGGCGATAAATCCGCCGATGTGCGCCATGTAGGCCACGCCGCCTGTGTCGGCTGTATTGGCAATCGAACCGACGCCGCTAAAAAGCTGTAGAACGATCCAGAGTCCAATGACGATCAGCGCGGGCACTTGAATGACTCGTTGGCCTTGCAAAACACTGACTTTTCCCTGGGGGAAGAGCAAAATGTAAGCGCCGAGAACACCGGCAATCGCTCCAGAAGCTCCCAGATTGGGGATATTTGAGCTGAGGCTAAAAGCTAACTGGGCAAAAGTGGCTGCCAATCCACAGAGCAGGTAGAAGATGGCGAACTTGAGATGTCCGAAGCGGTCTTCGACATTGTCGCCGAAAATCCACAGGTACAGCATGTTGCCTCCCAAGTGGAGCCATCCGGCGTGCATGAACATGGACGTGAACAAAGTCAGAAAGTCACCGGCGGGATTGGCCAGGAAGCGGCTGGGGACAAAAGCCCACTGGATGATAAACTCGTCACCAGCGGTCAGTTCAAAGAAGAAGAACAGGACGTTCAGGGCAATCAAAGCATAGGTAACCATTGGGACTGTTCTACGCGCACTATTATCATCACCGATAGGGAACATGGAATTTATCTCCTTTTATTGTATGTTCGTTGGCGCTGTTTACCAACGATTGATAGATGACCACTCTCGGGGCATCCTACTGCTTGTTGCATAAATATCTAAACTTTTCGAGCCAGAAAATGGCTAATATCGAGCAAATCAGTTTAGAAAGTTACGCAGTACTCTGTAACCGCAGCAAGCATCATGAGACTCAAATGCGAAGATCCCTGCATCCAAGCGGATTTCTATTCCGTGGTTTTACCGTCAAAGTGTTCGTCATCCTTCTCGGCTTCAGCACGGATCTTGTGGATAACGCCGTCCCGATGATTCGGCGGCGCGTAGAGCGTATAGAGTTTGAGAGGAACACTGCCGGTATTGAGGATGTTGTGGTTTGCCCCGGCTGGGACGAGCACGGCGAATCCCGCTTTGATCGCTGTGTGAACGCCATCGAGAATGGCCTCGCCCGTTCCTTCTTCCACACGAAAGAACTGATCGAGCGTATGCACTTCCATCCCGATCTCTTCTTTGGGCTTTAAGGCCATTACCACCAGTTGGCAGTTTTTGGCGGTGTAAAGCACCTGGCGAAAATTAGAATTCTTAACAGCGATCTCTTCGATGTTTTGGATGTAGCCTTTCATGGTTAATCCTCCAGTGTTCTTGAAATGGCCGCTATTCGCTGGCGTTTTGTAAGGCAAATTCCCAATTGATCAGTTTGTCGAGCANNTGATAATCCAGGTAGTAAGCATGCTCCCAGACGTCAATGGTCAGCAGGGGGGTGAAGCCCATCGTCATTGGAATATTGGCGTTGGCGGTTTTGACGACCTTAAGCACGCTGCCATCCAGGACAAGCCAGGCCCAGCCACTGCCGAACTGTGCGACCGCTGCGCTGACAAGCTCCTGCTTGCAGGCCTCGACGCTGCCGAAGGCTGCCTCGATTCTTTGCTTAAGTGCAGCGGGCGGTTCGCCGCCTCCGTTGGGAGAAAGGCTGTTCCAATAGAAGGTGTGGTTCCAGGCTTGCGCTGCGTTGTTGAAGATTGCAGTTCTTTCCGCCTTTTCTGCGGTGCTGGTGACAATCTTCTCGAGGGTCAGGTCGGCATATTCTGTGTCCGCAATCAGTTTGTTCAGGTTGTCAAGATAGCCTTTGTGATGTTTCCCATAGTGAAAGCTTAATGTTTTGGCCGTGATGACCGGTTCGAGTGCATTTTCGGCATAGGGAAGGGGGGCGAAGATGTGGGGCGAGGCTGCTCCAGGGATGGTCGAGGAATTGCCTGTGTTTAAGTTGCTCATAATAGTCTCCTTTTTGTTTACATTGGGCACGCAAGCGACTTTTCTTTCTTGAAGACGAATGCGTGAGTTGCCTATCAAGTTTTGGCTGCGTTGATTTTCTTGAAATCGATAAATCCACGTTCGACATTGGTGTCGATTAACTGGACGCGCACCCGTTCGCCGACATCCAGGCCCTCAAACCCCTGGACGACTTTGCCTTCAACCGGTACGCTGAACAGCCGAACCCAGGTGCCTTTTGCGGAAGCGCCGGTGACAAGCGCATCAAACTGCTCTCCGAGCCTTGATTCAAGCAGGAGTGCGGCTGCGGATTTTTCCACCTGGCGTTCGACTTTGTTGGCTGCATCTTCTGCTGCGCTGCAGTGGGCAGCCAACTCGGTCAATTTATCCTGGCTGTAGGGCGAGGGTTTCCCAGCCAGGGCTGCTTTCAACAAACGCTGGGTCAACAGGTCGGGGTAGCGGCGGTTGGGCGCAGTTGAGTGGGCGTAGTCTTTAACTGCCAATCCAAAGTGCCCCTGGGAATCTCCGCCAGGAGGTTCGGCCACATATTCGCCGGCGCCTAAAAGCTTGATCACGGCCAACGAAAGATCGGGGAACCGCAGCGGATCCGCGGCTTTTTGCCGGACGAGAAACTCATCCAATGCTTTTGAATCTGGCCCGGCTGGAAGTTTGTAGTGATTATCCGCGGCGATAGCCACAATCCGCTCCCATCTTTTGGGTGTGCGGACTACGCGCCGGATCGATGGGAACTTGCTGGCCGAGAGAAAGCGGGCCGTGACGCCGTTGGCCGCAATCATGAAATCTTCGATGATTTGCTTGGCGCAGTTCTTTTCATCCGATTCGAGAGCATAGATTTGGTCGCCATCAAAGACCAATTTGGCCTCAATCGTTTCCAGGCTGAGCGCCCCATTGAAATGGCGTAACTTTTTCAGCCTGTGCGCGGCCTGGTCTTGTAGTTGCAGATTCTCAGCCAGCCCCGGCACGCCAGCCATCTCTTCAGGCATGGCGCCTTTCCTGTCCAGCCAGGCAGCGACGCTGTTGTAGGCCAGTTTGGCGTGATTACGCACCCAGGCCCGGTAGATTTTCGAATCTTCCAGCTCGCCGCGCTCGTCAACCGCCATTTCAACGAGGATGGCCAGCCGGTCCTGGTTCAAGTTCAGGGATGTAATATCGGTGGAAATCTGTTCGGGAAGCATCGGGAAGATCTCGGCGGCGGTATAAACCGAGGTGGTGTTGTGGCGCGCATGTTTGTCAAGCGCAGAACCATCCTTGACGAACGAATCCACATCGGCAATGGCAACGATGATTTTTATCCTGCCGGCAGGCATTGCTTCGGCAAAGGTCAGCTGGTCCAAGTCGCGCGAATCATCATTATCCATGGAAGCCCAGAGCAGGCTGCGCCGGTCGTGAATTGCCGCAGAAGTGCTATCGGTGACGGCCGAACGCTGGAGCCGCTCCAGTTCGGCGAGCGCTGCGCTGGAGAAATCAGGGAGCAGCCCGCGCTCGAGCATGGCCCGATGAGCAATGCTTTGTAGAATGGAGCGGTGGTTTTGCGGAGATGCGCTCATTGGGAATTATTCCCCGACAGGAGCATTCGGGGTTTCCGCGGCTTTTTTTACCGGAGTGTGGCGGACGACCGGCGAGCGATAAATGGTACCTTCCCTGCGGGCGGCCTGCTTCATCCGCCGTTCATGGATGCGCTGCCCCGCGGGCAGACGCTTAAGTTTCGTCAGATCAAGCTTGGGCTTTTTAACTACTTTAGCTGTTTTAGCTGTCTTGACTGGTTTAACTATCTTCGTTGTCTTGGCAATTGGATCCGTTTTGGCGCTCAACACTGTTTTATCCACTTTGGTTGCTTTAGTCTTGGCCGGCGAAGCTGTCTTTGTTTTTTCTGCGGTCTGGGCCGTCTTTATGACTGGGGCTGTCTTGGCGAGCTTTGTTGGTTTAACCGTCTTCTTCGTTTCGGGTGACATAAGTGTAACTCCTTCATTTGTTTATGGTTTTGGGAGCAAGGATCGCCTCATTGTAAGAAGTGAACCGCTTTACTGCTTGTCGCATAAAGAACTGAACTTTTTCTAGCTGAAAGATGGCTAAAAGCAAGTAGACCAGTTCAAAAGTTTGCGCAGTACTGTGAAATTACTGATGGCTCAGTTTGCGCTAACGAGCGCCGGGGTGGCTGCGCTTTGTTCCGCACCCGAGATTGCTGCGCGAACAGCTTCATAGACGCGGTTCTCAGCATTTCCCGGAACCACCGTGATCAAGTTCTGCCTCGGTTCGCTGGCTAAATCGTTTGCCAGGCGCCCGGTTCCACCCAGGGCAATGACCGGGCGGCCGCTCGCAACGCTTAACTCAATATCTTTTCGGGAAACATCTCCGCCATTGATCAGTACCGTCACAGATCTGTGGCCTTTGGATAGGTGGGTGGCTGCGTCAACAATCCAGGGCGACTCATCCCCGAACTCAGTGCCGGGCACAAGGATGAAATGGGAGTAATATGGCGCCAGTTTCCAGCGCTTTTTCCCCCACCAGAGGAAGTGTCTGCTGGGGGGGCCGCCCGGCCAGGTGACCAGGGCCCTGAGCGTGATGCCAACCAGGGGAAATTTATAACCATTTTGTTGGCGGGTCTGGCCGATTTCAGCCATCACGCCCATGTCTGTGCCTCCACAGATCACCAGGGCGCTCATCTCTTCTGCAACCCTGGCCAGGGTTTGGATTGCCCCGCTCGTAACGGTTGCCTGTCTTTCCGGAATGTTACCGCCGATCAGCACGATGACCGGATAACCATCTTCCAAATCCAGCGTGGAGATTGTTTTTGCCAAATCCTCTGGCTGATTGGGGAAAACACAAGCGGCTTGTCCTTCGGGTAAATAAATCTTTTGGGTAAGCATGCTCAACCTCGCTTCTGATTACTGGAATTTCTGCTTCCCCTGCCGATTGGAATGGGTTCAGTCAACATGCAGGGCAACGATCTGACGAAAATGGAAGCCGTAAATGGCAAACGTGATCGCCAGCGGGAATAAGCGCGGACGCCGGAACAGGGTCCAGAAAAAGAGCCGCCAGTAATGGACGCGTTCAACGCCGCGGAACCCCAGTTGGTAAATCGACCGCCAGAGGGCCAGGACATATTGCGGCTCCAGGTGGACCCTGATGGTGGGCGGCTGGTACTCGCGGAGAAACGTCAGAACACGCTCGTAATAGTATTGGGGGGCATAGATTTTTTCAAGGATTTTGCGGTAGCCATCCCGCAGCGGTTCCAGTCCCATCCTGGGGATGATATTGGTCGAGCCATCCACATTATCGCCCGAGAATTCGTTCACCAGGCGGCCTTCTTTTTGCATCCGCTCGTACAGGCGTGTTCCGAAGGGGGCTTGCAGTAACCCAACCATGGCCGTCACAATGCCGCTTTTCTGGATGAAGTCAATCTGCTGCTGAAAAACAGCGGGGGGGTCATTGTCAAAGCCGACGATGAAACCGCCCTGCACCTGGAGGCCTGCGCGCTGGAGCTGCTTGACGCTCTCGACCAAATCGCGGCCTTTGTTCTGGTTCTTGCTGCATTCGGCCAGGCTGTCTTCATTGGGCGTCTCGATGCCCACGAAGACCGTATCGAACCCGGCCTGCGTCATCAGGTGCATCAGTTCGGGATCATCGGCCAAATTGATGGAAGCTTCAGTGCTGAACGGCATCCCGGTTTTACCCTTCCGCCATTCGATCAGGGCCGGGAGCACTTCAGATTTGATCTGTTTTTTATTACCGATAAAGTTGTCATCCACAAAGAAGACGCTTTTGCGCCAGCCCAGCGCGTAGAGACTGTCCAATTCGGCAACGATCTGTGCGGCGGTTTTGGTGCGCGGGAGATGCCCCAATAACGAGGTTACATTACAGAAGTCACAATTGAATGGACAGCCGCGCGAAAACTGGAGGCTGACGGTGTCGTAATGCTTGAGATTTGCCAGCTGCCAGAGGGGCATCGGGGTCTGGCGGATGTCTGGATACTCGCTGGTGGCGTAGACGCGTTGCGCACAGCCGCCGGATAGGTCCGCCAGGAAAGGCGGCAGGGTCAGTTCTGCTTCGTTGAGAACAAAGTGATCCACATCCGGAAAGTGCTCGTGTTCCATGGTGAAGAGCGGCCCGCCCGCCACCATCTTCACGCCGGCTGTTTTACAGCGCTGGATCACGGCGCGCGCTGATTCGCGCTGCACGACCATGGCGCTGACGAAGACATAATCGGCCCAGGCCAGGTCTGGATCCGTGAGGCTGGTTGCGTTGAGATCAACCAGGCGTTTTTCCCACCCAGGAGGCAACATGGCTGCCACTGTCAATAATCCAAGCGGGGGCGCACCAGCCTTCTTCTGGATAAACTTCAGCGCGTGCTTGAAACTCCAAAAGGTATCCGGAAATTCCGGGTAGACAAGTAAGATTTTCACGGCTGCCTCCGAGAACCTTAATTTCCCTTTTTACGCACTTTTTTCGATTCGGCCAGGGGCTGCATGCCAGCTTTGTTGAGCGGGGCGTCCTTCTCTTTGACGAGGTCAGACCCACTGCCACTTTGATTAGCCTTGGAAACCGGCCAGGAACTTGCTTTTGGCTTGCGTTTGTTAGCACCTTTGCGTCCCATGTTTCTCTCCTAAAGGGGAAGATCTTTTGGTAAGCGGGTGGGATGATCTTTGCCTGAAATCTTGCCCGGTAATGAATCTGGGGCTACCCTGGAAGTTTGATCTTGTGCAGCCCGAATCAGACTGATGAAATTATCTGGCTTGTGAAAGGTTTTGTTGACCGGGTCTGGCGCAAGCACGCTCCAATAGGGGCGACGATTTTTGCTCTGAGACAATTTTTGTTTTTTCATCATTTCTCCTTTGGCGATCAAAGCTCACTACCTGACCTCTGACAGAACCCTCCAATTTCGCAAACATGAGGGCTAATCTCATCTTATAATAAACACTCCCCGGCCACATCCATCGACCGGGGAGTGTTTATCTCCGCCACTTGGGGGAGGCTCTAACGTTGCCACCAATTCCAACCGAGAGGATCTTATAGATGTAATTCGCTTGCCGCTTCTTTTTGCTGCTGCCTGAGCTGGTAATAAGCGGCACTCAGATAAGCGCCAAAAAGAAAGAGGATGCCGCTCAGATAGGCCCAGACCAGGAAGGCGATAATCGCTGAGACTGAGCCATAGACCAGGTTCGAGACCGAGAGGTAGGAGGAGACAATGAATAGAAAGGCTTTCTTGGCAAGCTCCCAAAGCAGGCCGGCTGCAAGCGCTCCGGGCAAGATCTCGCGCCAGGTAGCGGCTCCATGTGGGAGCAGGATATAGAGCAGCATGAATAAGGCAACATCCAGAAAAATGGCCACCACAAAACTGAGACCACCCGCGATTGGAATGATTTGTTCGGGCAGCCAGGCGCGCAGGCTGGTGATCAGGCTGCCAGCCAACGAAGCCAGGAAGAGAGCCGGGCCAACAAAGGCCAGGACAAATAAGATGGCCAGGCCGCGCCGCTTCCAAACCGCGCGTCTGCGATTGTTGCTCCAAATCCCATTCAAGGTTTGGGTCAGCGTGTAAAAAACTGTCGAGGCAGACCAGATCAGGCCAACCGAGGCAACACCAGTGACTGGCCCGCGCGTCCGGATGATTTCGTCAATGTTTTGACCCAACAACTGACCCAGGGCTGGCGCAATGAACTCCAGCCTTTGCAAAATGACTTGCTGGTCCATCAACGGGCCAAGGCTGAAGCTGGCAATGGAGATGCTCAAGAGGGTGATGGGGAAGAGCGAGAACAGGGCAAAGTAAGCAATCGCCGCGGCCGTAATCGACGAGTCGGGATTTAAGGCTTTCCCGGCGGCATCCGCCAACATCCCCAACCAGCCGTTGGTCTGCTGATTAAGCCTGCGTGCGCGGAGGAAGCCCTGCTGCCGAAACCGCGCCATTTTTTCAGTCATTTTGGGTGCGCTGAGGGCTTGTTTTTTCATGGTTTTGTAGAACCGGGTGGTTTCCCTTCAGCGCTGACCGGCTGGGGTGAGGGGATTGCCCCGGGAGGTTCAGTTGGCAGACCGGCTTGCAGGATTGGTTCGGCTTTCTCGATCAGTTGGGTGAGCCGCCTCATACTGCTGGTCACCAAGGCTATCGGGGGTTCATCCATGGCGCTGACAGTCTCCCAGACGTGTGCTTGCCGCTCTTTGAGATCCGAAATCTGGAGGGCAGCCCCTAAAACAATGCGGTTACTGATCAGAAGCTGCCACAAAATTTGGCAGATAGCTGAGATGGGCGGCGCGACAAGGAGGCCGATCAGGCCAAAAGCGTCGGCCATGGCCAGCAGGATGACCAGGGTCAGGATCGGGTTATCCCATCTGCGCTTGAAAAGGCGCGGCTCAACCCAGACCTGCAGGGCAATTAACACGATAAGAGTATAAAGAGTCGTGGTCAGGCTCAACTGCATACTGGTCAACAACCCGATTAACAGCGGCAGAATCACAGCCAGGAACGCTCCCACCAAGGGGATCAGCCAGGCCAGCGCGCCGACCAGCGCCAGTAGCGCCGGGTAGGGAGATCCGAGCAGCCAATAACCAAGGCCTAAGAGCAATCCGGCCAGTAGGCTTTGGATAAACTCGCTGCGGATATATCCACCCAGGTCAAGCTCGATTGTCCGCCAAATCCCACGCGCCTGTCTGCGCTGGTCAGGTGGCAGCAGCGAGAGCCAGAGTCGTTCGAAATGAATCTGGTTTATGCTCCAATAGATGCTCAAAAACAAAATGATGAGTACTCCGCTGACAACACCGCCAATCCCCTGCGTGAAGCCGAGGAGGGCAGGGAGCACGAGCTGCCCCTGGTCGCCAGTCAGCGCCTCGAAGAGTTTGCTCGGCGGCGGCAACTGCGCAACCAGCGCCAATTGGAAGGGGCTGCCCTCCAACCAGGCTGGCAGGATCCATTGATCCTGCGCCGAGAGCGCATGAGCCAACTGTCCAATATCTTTGACCGCGGTCTCACCGGTCAGGAAGAGCAAGCAGCCGAAACTGCCCAGGCCCAGCAGGTAGAGCAGAATCCAGGCCGCACGCGCCACGAAACTTTGCCCCGTGAGGCGGGCAGCCAATGGACGCAGCGCTGCTGCCAGCGTGAGCGAGATCAAGACATAAACGATGACAATATGGAATTGCCAGAGCACTACCAGCACCAGGAGTGTCGTCATTACCGCTGCAACGAAGACTGCCAGTCGCTTTGTCATGGCGCACCTGGGGTAGGAACCTGCGCCAGCAGGGCATCCAGGTCGGTTGTGATGGTCTCAATCTCATCCAGCACATGATCGCTCTGTTGGACCCTTTGATCCGAGCCGCCTTTTTTGAGCCGGGCTTGCTTGCGCAAGTCCTGGGCCAGATCCTGCGCTTCATAGCGCAATCGGCTGGCTAAATCGCGTCCGGTCGAAACCTCCACCTCCGTTTCCCCGACATGAAAGACAAAGCGGTTGAGTAAAATCTGCAGAATGGCTGCCATGGGAATCGCCATGAGTGCGCCGCCAATCCCGAGCAGGGAACTAAAAGCAAAAAACGCCAGCAGGGAAACGAACGGATTAACCCCCACGGCCTTTCTCATCACGCGCGGGACCAGAAAACTGTTTTCCAGCTGCTGAATAACGACTGTGGCGACGATGACCCAGATCAGCTTGTCAGGCCCCAGGGAGAGCGCAACCAGCGCCGCGGGAATGGCGCCCAGCAGCGGCCCGACCATCGGTACAGCCTCGAGCACGCCCGCCACAAGCGCCAGTACCAGGGCATTGGGCAGGCCGATCAGCAGGTAGGCAACCAAGGCCAGGATGCCAATGACGATGCAAAGGATGCCTTGTCCGGCGAGGTAAGAACCAACCTTGGTTTCCATGGCCGAAATTAGCTCGCTAATGCTCTCACGCCGGTCTTGTGGAACCAGAAGTAGGAATGACTTGATGGTGCGCGGCCCATCCAGCGTCCAGTAAAAAGTCAGGACCAGGATGACAAGGGTGATAAAGCCAACCTGCCCCGCCAGGGCGATGTAACCCAGCCCTTGCCCGGCTGAAGCCATCAACTCCGCTCCCGTTTGTTGGGTTGCGCGTGGGTTCAGGCTTGGTAACGCAGCCGGGAGGAAGTCGCCTAAGCGCACAATTAATTGATTGGGATAATTACCCATCCATTCGCCCAGGCTTTGATAGTAGCCCGGCATTGCGGCAGCAATCGTTGTACCCTGCTCGACGATCAATGGGAATAATAAGAGAAGAAAACCGATGAACAGGGCGAGCAGCATCAGGTAAACCAGCATGACCCCCGCTATACGGGGGAGTCCCCGCCGGTGCAGCCAGGTTACAACCGGCCTGATCACTGTGCCCATGATGATGGTAATAAACAAGATAAAAACAACCAGGTAAAACCGATAGAGAAGCCAGAAGCCAAGGACGACAAAAACGAAAACAAGAGTCGCCCAGACGACCCGCTGGAATGTCCAATCATAGGATTGCGATAGTGGATGGTCTGTCATGCTTGGCCTACTTTTTCAGCATATTTGGAGATAAACCTGTGACAAGATTTTCCGTCTCTGTGATGAGTGATCTGGTTGTTTTTTTATAAATGACTGCCCAGACGGATTTTCGCCTGGGCGTGTATTGTCCAGTAGTTCACGAAACATCTTGAATAAGCCCGATTTTTGGGGTGAGTGGCGGGCNNTCCCAACTTTCGTGAAGTACTGATTGTAAGAGTCACTGATATCAGCTGTGAAGCGCGGGTTTGATTTCTTGGGATTGGATTGGCCGACACCTTTGCTTCCCATGCTTTACTCCTTGAGGACTTACGCAAAACAGGTTCCATTGCCTGCTAATACCCTACGGGAAGGGTCTCAAAAGCAACAAATCCAAAAGTCACTTAAAAATTCGCTCAGATTGGCGTAGATTAGCGGATAAGCTGCCCGCTGATAGCTTGGGGAGTTTTTTAAACACTCGTTTAGCTCAGTTTTTCGTCTCCTGATCGACGATGTAAATTAATCTGGTTGATAGGTTTCTCAACCTCAACTTCAATAACAACCTCCGGCGGGTTTTGAACAGGCTGAGGCTGGGCGGCCTCCTCTCTGAGTTTAATATCATCAAAAACCTTCAAGAAAGCTCCAACACCTCGGTCGACCAGCGTTTGGTCATCAACGCTCTCGGCAACTATGGGTGGCGCAGGCGTAATTTTCAGTACGATCACTTCTGGAACCGGTCTAGTGTTGGGGACAACTTTGACAGAAGGTTTCTCGCCATCCTGGAAGGGGTAGTCGATGTGTGCTGGTTCTATGTCAATCTGGCCTCGCTCAAGAACGAAGACATAGCGGAGACCATCATTGGCCGATGGTATCACCTGCACATGCAGTTCTGTCGCCAGATCATGCAACAAGCGTGGATCGAAGTAATTGCTGAACGGGGTCGTGGTATGCGTGGCAATATGTTTGTTATTCAGCACACCAAACAGCACCACCATGCCCGTCTCTGGGTCTTGCGCCAGCCGCCAGCGCTTGAATTTTGGCAGCAGACCCCATTGAGATAGGATGGCTGGTATCTGGGCTTTGATCTGCCGCGCCCTTCTAACAAACTGATGTGGGTCAACTGTTTGGGTTGTCATCGTCATCTCTCTGATCAGCGATCAACTTGCGCTTGGCTTCGTCCAGCCACCTGCGCACGTGGTCTGTGGGCTTTGCGGGCAGATATCGATTTTTGGCCGCAGCGATTGCCTGGTGGGGTTCGTGTTCGATGATGAGCGGCGCTTCTGGTTGCATCTCAATCAGTTGCCGGTTTTCCCGAAGTTTCATCCAGCGCCAGAAAAACAACAGGCAGATGAGCGCGATGGCGACAATAAAGAGCGGTGGACACCAAAGCCAGAGGAAAGTGATGGGCCCCTGTCTTTGTTCCTCGCGCTGGCGCGCCTGGTCTGCGTACCATTGCGAAGTTGCCACCGCGGATTGGGTCTGTGTGGCGATATGATCGGCAACCGCCGCTTGTGTCTTGGCGGCCAGGAAGTCGTAATTTTGCTGATTTAAAGTGGCGATTGCATTCTTCGTGGCCACATCGGCAGTCACCCGCAGGTTGGATTGTACCTGGGTCTGCTGGATTGCATCCTGGGTTTGTGCAGCGTATTGGGTTGCCCCGGCAGCTACCAGGGTTGCCTGCGCATTGGCGCGTACGATCGCGGCCGTCGCTGCCACCTGGGCCGCAACGATATTGGCATTGTTTTTTTCCTGGGTCTGGGCCGCGCTCAATGTCGCATTAACTGCATTCAAAGTTGCCTGCGCGTTGGCGCGCATAATTGCGGCTGTAGCTGCCGCCTGGGCATCAAAGCTGTTTTTTTCCTGGGTCTGCAAGGCCGCCAGGGTTGCCTCGGCGCACCCATCACAATACGTTCCAATCGTTTGCGTAGCCATGGGCAGCAGCAAGACTTCGCTGGATGTAACGATCGAGGGAGTCTCTGCCGCAACGTCACAGGCTGCCAGTGTTAGCAGGGTTACAGTTAAGGCGAGAATTGCGACGACACCCGGGTGACGTTTCACAGTGATCTTCCTTTCTTATAGAAATGTGGTCTCTACTCATCCTACAATAAATACTCCTCCGGCACATCCATCGGATGGGGAGTATTATTCTCCGCCACTTGGGGGAGAGCCTTATGGGTGGCACAACTTACCCCCAAGGGAGAAGAATTCTTGCTGTGGATTGAAAATAATTTTCCAAATTGCGGTAATGTGCGGATCGCGGTGTTTCTGTTTTTTTACTTCGCGTTGGCCTGCGAAATTTCCTTAACCATTTCGGCTGTTTTTTCCGGCTGGTTAACCCGCGTTGCCACGTCTGCCTGGGCAATGATCCCCACCATCTTGTTGTCGCTATCCATAACAGGAAGACGGCGCAATTGGTGTTCAGACATCACATCCAGCGCTTTTTGCAAATCGTCTTCGGCGCGGCAGGTCAAGACCTTGCGAGTCATCACCGCCTCCACTTGCGTGGATTTGGCATCGCGCCCTTCGGCTATGATCTTTAGAGCCAGATCGCGATCGGTGACGATCCCGACCAGTTTTTTGGTCTGCTCGTTCTCGATCACAGGGAGCGAACCGATGTTCTCGCTCTTCATCAACCCCGCGGCTTTTGCTACCATGTCGCTTGGCAGGCAGCAAACGGGGGCTTTCGTCATGACTTCATGACACTTTTTCATCGAGATTCTCCTCTTTGTTGCGGGTAGTCAGCAGTAAATGGCATTCTCAGCGTTATGACGATTGTGGCCCGGATTGGAATTCTGCTGACTTGAATTGAGTATGCAAAGGCGGCCTTTTTGGCCGCCTTTGCTATTTTTCGGCAAGTCGCGGCCTAAATGACACCTAACAGATTTAGAACAATCAGGATGGCGGCAAGCACGAGCAGGGTATGAATCCAACTGCCGGTTTGCGGGAAGCTTGGGCTGATATTCCGACCGAAAAAGCCGAGCAGCCAGAGGACAACCAAAATTACGATGATAGTCCACAACATTAGATTTCTCCTTTTTGAGCTGTTTGCTCAGAACGTTGGTTTGAGTGAAAACCATCGGTTTCAAACGCTGGAACCGAGTAGACCTGCAAAGGTCTGAATTCATCTTATAACAAACACTCCCTGGCCGCATCCATCGGCTGGGGAGTGTTACCCTCCCCCACTTGGGGGAGATTCATTCCGGTTTGGGCAGCTTGTCCGGTTTGGGCAGCTTGTCCGGTTTGGGCGGTTTGGGCGGTTTGGTTGGTTTTGGTGGTTTGGTTGGTTTTGGCAGCGGGACGGATGTGCTGGCTGGCGGTGGGACAGATGTGCTGGCTGGCGGTGGGACGGGTGTGCTGGCTGGCGGTGGTATAGATGTGTAGATCGGCGGCAGTGCTATGTTGGTTGACGCCGGTTTCAGATCGTTGACATTGAACACGGGAAGGCCACGCGCCTGGTCTTCGATAATGACTTCCTGTTCCAAAGCCGGGTCCAGAGGGTTGAGGCGCGCAACATATTCACCTTCCGCGCTGTAATCGTCCTGACGGTAAGGGGCTGCAGCAAAATAGAGCGGCGCAAGGTTCGGCCGGCTAAAGGCTAACGCAATCGCAGCCCAAACCACTGCCAACCCCAGGGCGATGGCCACAGTAATCGCCCTGCTCCACAATATTGCTTCATACCGCATGTTCATAAGATCGGGCTTCCTGTTTCGGGTTTTGTACAGCCGGCAAGCCGCTCTGGTTGACATCGTACAAACGCTGCAATTCTATATCGGTCAATTCGAACTCCAAGAATAACTCGTGTTTGGAGCGTTTGAACCGGGAGGCAGCTTCCTCGATCCACAACTGGACGGATTTGAGCGGTAGGTTCTTGGTGGTTGCAATCGTAGTTGGATCAAACCCGCGGCAGTAGAGGAAGACTGTTTCGAGCACGTCGCGGCGGGGCACCTCATCTCTCCGTGTGGGGCCTCCCTTCCAAGTGTTTGACGATGTTTTAGCCGAGCGCATGCCAATGACATTGTAAACGTGTACCAATTCTTTCTTCCCTTTGACTGCCACTGCGCCGTGGTCGGCAACCAACAACTTTTCCTTTTCGGCGAAGGCTTCATAGGTTGCCTCGGTAATAAAAATATTACTTTCTGAGAATTTATTGGCGAGGCTCTGCATGCGTTCTGCCACATTTACTGTGTCCCCGATCACACTATATTCGAATCGATCTTTTGCGCCGATGTTCCCTGTGATGGCTTCTCCCGTATTGATGCCAATGCCGATGCTGATCGGCTCCAAGCCGGCCTGAACCCGACGCGCATTGGACTCGATGATGCGGATCCGGATCGAAAGAGCCGCGCGGAGGGCCCGGTGCGCAGTCTCGCCTGGTTCCAGGTTCACTGGCGCTCCAAAGATCGCCATGGCACTATCACCGCCAAATTTATTGATCATTCCGCCGGCCTCGTGGACCGCGTTGTTAACATTGCCGAAGTAAGTGTTTAGCATTTCTACCACTTCCTGTGGGCTGTGGTTCTCAGAGAATGTTGTGAACAGGCGGATGTCGGTGAATAGCACGCTGACAACTTTTAGTTCGCCGCCTAATTGCAACTGATGAGCTTGTAACACCGCCTCGCTTACTTCTTTGGAAACCATGCGGCCAAACAAATTACGCATTAATTCGCGTTGGCGTAGTTGAGAAACCATCTGATTGAAATGGCGGCTTAGCAAACCAATTTCATCCTGAGCTTGCTCCGGTACGTTGGCCTCGAGATCACCCTTGGCCACCCGGGTTGAAGCAGCCACCAATTCGAAGACTGGGACGGCAATGATTTTTGCGATCACGACGCCTAGTGCGATTACTGCCAGTACCGCCAGCGCAAAGGCAATCGCCAATTGCGCCGGACTCACGCGCGCGCTGCTGGTAATGAGCGCGCGCGGCAGTGTCACTGCCAGCGCCCAACCGCTGGGCTGACCACGCACCAGCAGGGGGCCGACCGCTTCGTTGTATTCGTTTGTGCCCAGAGTCCAAAGGCGGTTTTGCAGGGTATGGGTTCCTTCGGCGTTGACCGCAGCCAGGATCTCAGAGGTCAACACAGGCATTTGCGATCCTTTTGGAAATGTGCTGAGCGCGGTCTGCCCATCTGGCCGATAGATAGTAACTTGGGCAGCAGAGTCAGCGATCATCTGTGGCAGCAGAGTGTCCAGCGGAAAGCCGACCAACACCACGCCCAATCTTTGGTTATTCAGGACAAGTGGACCGGCAACGTACAGTACTGGCCCCCCGGGACCATCCAACACACCCGAATACTTATCACCGAGATCGTCACTCTCGCCGGCCAGTACGCGACGCACCGGCGCCCAGGCTGCAAAATTGATGGCTGCATCCGATACATTTCCTTCTGGATGCCTCAGGCGCAGCTCGTAGATCAGGGCGCCTGAGGCATCCAGCACATGCAAAAATGGCACATGCGCGTTGACCGCCAGGGGACGGATCAGCGTATTGAGGCTGGCGGTGTCTCGGGCTGCGGCTGCCTCGGCCACACCAATGGTGCGGGCGATGGCACGTTCTGTGCTGAGCGCCTTGGTTTCGGATTGAAATATTTGCGTGCTGGCCGTTTCAAAACCATCCACCAACTGAACGTTGAACCGCTCCTGCAATTTGGTCACAAAGGACTGGGTAATCACCCATGTAGCCAGACCGGCCAATAGAATAGCCACTGCAAGATAGGGAATCGTTATTTTGAAACGCAGCGGCAGGGAGAGAAACGCGGCAATGGGTCGGGTTAACAGCTGGGAGAGTAGTTTAGAAGTCTTTATCTGCTCAGGTTTCATCTTGGGTAACACCGTTAGCCCTGGTCTCTGAATATAGTCATCGGCCTCTGACTTTGTTAGATCCATAATAAGTTCTCCCTGCCGAATAAACATGGAAAGGCTATCGACCAGAGATAGGTGAGGCCCGAACTTATCTTACAACAAACACTCCTCGCCCACATCCATCGGCCGGGGAGTGTTCATCTCCGCCACTTGGCGGAGGCGTGTAGGGGAAAAACTATCTATATTCCATCTTTTCATGTGTTCCGACCACGATTTTGCGATTGTCGTAGTGAGATAATTTCAGCAGGTCATCATAGGTGTCCGCAGCCCGCTCTTGCAGTTCCGTCCTTTTTTGCTTGATCTGGGCGCGCGTCCTTTTCCCTGATTGCGGTGCAAGCAGCAGCATGGCCCCGAAACCGGCCAACCCGCCAATGATCAGACCGGTCAAAAAGCCCACCGAATCGTGTAGTTCCGTACTGTTCGTGCGAATAACATTTTCCATCTTTCAATCTCCTGAAAGCCTCAGCCTGCCCAATCACGCAGGCTTAACCGCACTATTTTGTTCGGCTTCATATTCTGACACGTGTTTGCCGATCTCCTTTTTTGCCTGTTCGCTGGTGTAGCCGTATTTCACCCGGAGCATGGTGACATATTTATCGAGTTTGGCTGGCACTTTATCGATCTTGGCCAGGTCATATTCGGTGATCAACCCCCACCATGCCGTGGTCTGGCTGCGGATTTGTTTCCATTTGCCATCGAACAGGTCTTCATTCATGCTGAGTTCTCCTTATCCTATTTTGAATCTTCTCTTGCCATACCCATCAACCAGGAAGCGTTTGCATAGTATTTATCTCGGCCCCTTTTATCCTGAAAACAATCTCAGATCTTCTAATGCTTTATACTCGCGCCCGCAAAAAAGGCACTTTTTACCGATATAAACAGATAAGGCGATCTGCCGCAAACTCGGCCTGGTTTTGTTCCGTGATTTTCTCAACTGTGATTTTTATTTTGCGCCTTTCTCTTGGGCAAACCACCAAATAGAAATATCTAATTTGCTCAAAGATTATAGACTCATCGTACAACAAACACTCCCCGGTCACATCCATCGCCCGGGGAGTATTGTTCTCCGCCACTTGGGGGAGAACACATTAAAAGTGAATTGAAAGTTCATAGGGATTCACCAGCATGGTCAGTATGCCCCACAGCGACCCAAGGACAGCACCTGCAACGACATCTCTTGGATAGTGCGCGCCCACATAGATGCGGGTGAAACCGACGAGTGCGGAAATTGCATACAGGGCTATGGATACTCCCAGCCCCAATTGGAAACGATGGACGAAGAGCGTCGCCAGGAAAAATATCTGGGTGGTATGACCACTGGGAAAGGAATGACCGATCTCCTTCCAGCCGATGACACGTGTCTTTTCCAGCAACCGAAATGGACGATCCCGGTCTGCCAGGGCCTTGATGGTTTCCACCAATAACCACAGCAAAAGGGTGCCGAAGATGATCTCAAAGGCCATCCGGCGATAGTTCAGGATAAAAAGCAGGCTTGCAGCCAAAAATGCAGCCAGCATATTGCCAAGCTGGGTTGCCAGCCACATCAGGCGATCCAACCATTTCGGATAGCCCCGTGCATTAAAGAGCGTGAATATCCGCGCATCCAGGCGCTGGCCAGCCGTCCAAACCAGGGACAAAGTGACCAGGGCAAACAGGAAAAGCAAAACAACCAGGTTTCGTTGGGCGCTCAATCCCGTCCAGAGGGACGCCCGCGCACCGCTTGGCAGCCAGATCAGAAATGCGGCCAGCCCGATTGCCAGGATGACCAAAAAGGCGGGCCGTCGCCGGTTGGCAGCCCAAAAGGAAGCATGAACAGCCTCGGGTGAAGCAATCACTGCTGCGGGCGGCAACAGAACTGGTTCGGGAGTGCCGTTATTCATCGGGCGCCAGCTTGGGGTCGGTTTCCACTGGTTCCGCGGGCTGTCCCGTAGGAGATTCGGGATGATATCCTGTCAGATGTGTGCCAGCCATCACAGTCAGGGCGCGTGGATGGATATGAACAGATAATGAACCCTGGCCCAACAGGATGCCATCGGCCACGGCTGGCATTTGGGGCTTTGAAACAAGTGTTACGTGTTTGGCGCGGTAATGCTTGATCCCGGCAGCCTCTATCAGACCCCCGCGAGGGAGCATGGCATATGAAATCATCTTCAATTTGGTCATATCCGAAAAAGTAAAGATGTCCAGATGGCCGTCTTTGAAGGATACATCCGGGGAAACCTGGAAATGCGGTCCGATAAAGGACATGTTGGAGATCAACAGCATATACGCCGTTGTTGCCAGGTATTGATGCCCATCCAGGTTAATCTTCAGCTTTGAGGGCGTTGCCGAGACAAGCGTCGAGATCAAATCCCCGATCTGCGCCAGATCACCGTGCTGGATGCCATCTGCCATCGGATAGAGATCGGAGATGAGACCCAGGGCAACCCCTTCGAGGAACCAGTGGCGGGAATGCCCGCAGTGGACTCGTCCGACATCGATCTTTAACCGGCGGCCATGGCGTAACAGGGCGACAGAATTTGGAATATCGCCGGTGACCCCCAGATTGAAAGCGACGTTGTTGCGTGTGCCAGTGGGGATCAGGCCAAGGGTCGCATCTTTTCCGACCATGGCTCCTACCACGCTGTCGATCGTCCCATCGCCGCCCGCCACAACGATCAGTTTGATGCCAGACTTGATGGCCTGCCGGACAACCGTCTCAAGCCGGCTATCGGGACGTGTGAGATAGACCTCGGGGAAAATTTGCTGGTCTTGCATTTCAGAAAGGATGCTCACAAGCTGCTGCGGCGATTCTCCCGGCTGGCCCGAACCGGGATTAAAGATCAGTTTTGCCCGGAGTGGGCGGTGAAAACCTGTTTTAATTTTGCGGATGAGGTCCATTTACATAGCAGTCATCATTCTGATTTGCTAAAATCGCGCAGCGCGGCCTGAAGTACTGAATTTAAAATGGAACACAGCCTCCGGGTGGGAGACCATGCTCCGGAAAGAGATTGAGGTTAGCGGTTGATAATGAACAAAACACCAGCAATCAGCGCGCAGATTCCCGCGATGATGCTCAGTACTCCATCAAGCCCCACGCCTAGCAGGCCCAGGCCGGTGATGATCAAAAAGATTCCGAGCAAGACCCATTTCAGTCTATTCATCTAATTTAATCTCCTTTGCTTAATCCAAAACTAAGTTTTAAGTAAACGCGGCTTGCAACTTCGTTAGGATAAAAAGGGAGCGGTACTTCTTTTTAGCGGGTCAATCTTTCTGTCAAAGGACAGCCCGCTCCCCCAACCCGGGGCTACAGATCTTTCATCAAATTGGCGAGGGCCAAGAGAACAAACCCGGCTACCACCAGCCAGAAAGCGTAAGCGCTGAGTCCGGGGATGGCTCCTTGCGCAGCCAGAACCCCAAGGGCCGCGAGTGCAACAGAAATCCAAAATGTGATCACTTTCGGTTCAGTGAGCTTCATGATTTTTGGCTCCTTTTCTCATTTTTTTATGCATCTCTTCGGACCCCGTGGCCGAATGACCAGTTGAATGGGGGTGTCGAAAAGGTATCGCTTGATTCGTCAACGTCAAGACCCGTTGTTAACGGCCTCAAGAACTCAGGTTTGCCTTTTTCCAGGATTTTGCGGCGTCAGAAACGTACTCTAATTGCTCATTCACCCGTGTCTGGCTGTGATGGACTAATTCTTTCACCTTCCGGCGGCCATCGCGGGTGATTTGTTTTCGAGCCAACCAGATCTTCGCCTTGGCGGCGTCCAGCAATCCGGTGGTTCGATCGCGCAGTTCAAGGCCTTTTTCCTGGATTTGCGTTCTGGTTTTTTCTCCAGATTGCGGCGCCAGCAGCAGCATCGCGCCAGCGCCGGCCAGGCTGCCGATCAGCAGTCCGGCCAAGACGCCCCAAAAATGATGGTTGTGATTTTCGATTGCTTGATTCTCGTTGAGCATTATTTTTCTCCGCAGGCTGAGGTCAGTTTCAGGAACTTTGGATTGCTTTTTGTCCAGCTTTGGCGGCTTCGGAGACGTGCTCCAATTGTTCGGCGACCAGTTCTTGACCCTGGTGCATTAATTCCTTGGCCTTCAAGCTTCCGCTTTGGGCGAGTTTTTTACCATCCATACGAACCTGCGCCAGGGTCTCGTCGATCATTTCGGTCGCGAGATCGCGCAGTTCGATGCCTTTTTCCTGGATTTGCGTTCTGGTTTTTTCTCCAGATTGCGGCGCCAGCAGCAGCATCGTGATAGCGCCAGCCAGTCCGCCAATCAGCATACCGGTTAAAACGCTTAAAACATTATTATTTTTGTTCATTGTATTTTCTCCTTTAAAGTGTTGATCGGATCATTTCCTGCCCTGGTTTTGTTGTCAAACCAGGCAATCCCATTCTGTTTTCAGGTCTCTTGATCGGCGCTTCTCTCGCGTCCCTCACCACCCAAGAAGACACCGGCATCCTCTTGCTCTTCTACTGTGGTTTCAATCAGGCTTGCCAGCCATTTGAAGCAATGATTAATGACCGGCAACCTGACGAAAAAACGGGTAGGTTGCTGCTGGGCATCGGGACCGTTTTGAGGGAAGGAATTATCCATGCCTGCCTCGCTGCCTATGGAAGAATGTTGCGCTGTTCGCTGGTTGTGGTTTGCGTGGTGCCCACAACTGGTCCGCGCGGGCGGTAAAAGACCAACCAGACGATTCTTTCCACGGCCCAGGCGATCAGGGCGTAGATCACCATGGCGAACATGGAGGAGAGCTCGAGGACAAAGTTTCCGCTGGAGGGGGAATTGATCAGCCCTTCAAAGGGAAACAAGAAGATATAGGTAAATCCGTAGATCATGCTCACGATCAGGCTCTCGGGATTGGCCCCGATCAGTTTCAGACCGATGCGCAGCGCAATCAGGGCCTCGAGAATGCCCAAAAGCAGCCAGATCAACTGGGTGGCCTTAAACGTAAAGATGCGCTGTTCGCGTTCCGGTTCTTGTTGTGAAGATGTAACTTGTGTCATTCTGTTATCGGTTGACATTTTGACCATTCTTTCTAAATCTACTCTTTGTTCGGAGTAGGGATTGATCTTGTGATGTTTTAAGTAACCACTTTGCCGTGTTATTGCTCGTCCCGTTTAGAGGAGATTGCTTTGGGCTGGATTTCGAGCCAGGTGAGATAAGCAATCACCCTACTCAGCCACCAGCCCTCGCAATGACCTGGTCAATTCCTGCAAGTGGAGCGATTAAGCCCTGCGGCGACTCCTTTGGAAAAAGTGGACGATCGCCAGCAAGATCAAAGACCCCAGCAACGTAACCAGCATGGTCGGGATGGTGAACGCATCGTTGATCGTCCCGACTTTGAAGATCGGGCTGAGGAAGTAACCGGCCAGGAATGCGCCCAAAACGGCCACAATGATATTGATCAGCAGGTTCGAGCGGTCGTGCATCAATTCAGTTGCTATCCAGCCAATCACTGCTGCTACAATCAGGTAGATGAGGATGTTCATTTTTTATCTCCAGTGTGAATTTATAGGTTGCATGGAATACCATGCGTTTTTTGTTGCACTAATTATTTAACGGGAGTGGGTTCCGTTTTCAGTTTGGCTTCGTATTCCGTCACGCGCTTGTCAATTTCATTAGCTGCGGCCTCGCGAGTGTAGCCATACTTTTCCTGAAGCAGGCCGGTCAGGACCTCGAACTTACCAGCGGCCCGATCCAGGTCATCATCGGTGAGTTTGCCCCACCAGGCTTTGGCCTCGCCTCGGATTTGTTTCCACTTGCCTTCGAAGATATCTTTGTTCATGGTTTGATCCTCCAGATCATTTGAAAAAGCTCAAAAGCTGTCCCAACTGACGCCGGCGCTCGGGACAGCCTTGGCGCGCCGGATCTCAAATCTCTCAACCAGCCAGGTGGCGTCATTGAAGACGAATGCTCGCGGCTGCGAGCCGCAGGCGATCGGCCACACGTTCAGGCGTCTCACCTTTACTGATAAACGCATCGGCGCCGGAAGAGAGTGCGGCTTGATGACGGGCGTCCAGATGACTGATGAGCACAACAAGGATCGCGGTGGGACAGGCCAGACGCAGTTCAGCCAGGGCCTGAACCCCCAGATCGATTGGGAGCAGGTCCCAATCCACCAAGAGCATGTCCAGGCTGGTGGCCGGGGCATTGGCTAACGTGGTGGTCCAATCGGCCGCTTCGCCTACCACTTCCATGTTTAGGTCCAGGAGCAGCAGGCGCAGGGCAGAGCGTTCTTCAAGCTTGGCATCGGCTAAATATACGCGGATCATACATTCATCCTACAATAGAACTTCCCCGGCCACATCCATCGACCGGGGAGTATTGTTCTCCGCCACTTGGGGGAGGCGGGTAGGGTTTAATGGACTACTTTGTGTCTTTCTTGTTAACTCAGGGAACGGCTCCAGGGCTGGATTCGCAGCCTGCCACCATCACCAGGCCTTTGCCCTCCTGTTTGGCGCGATAAAGCGCCGCATCGGCGGCCTTTAAAAGGCTTGCGCTGGTGGAACCGTGTTCGTGGAAAACCGCAACACCCAGCGAAAGGCTGACCGGATCGAGTGTTTTCCCTTCGAACAGAACCTGCAAATTCCCGGCATTCTCTCTGAGAAAATCTGCCCGCTCCCGCGTCACACCCAGCGAGGCGTCGGGCAGGACAAGGATGAATTCATCGCCGCCATACCGGCAAGGAATATCCTCTCCGCGGACATGCTTGAGCAGCAAGCTGCCCAGCTCTTGCAGGATTGCATCGCCCGCCGCATGGCCATAGGTATCGTTGAAGCTCTTGAAATCATCCACATCCAACAAAATGATGCCCAGTGAAAGTTGTTTGCGCGCAACGCGCAGCAGTTCGCGTTCCAGGGTCTCTTCCAAATAACGCCGGTTGAACAAACCGGTCAAGTGGTCGCGGATGGACAGCTCACGCAGGCGTGCTTCGTTTTCGAGCAGGGCATTCTGGGCTTTTTTACGTTCGGTGATGTCGCGGATATTGCATTGGATCACTTTTTCACCTTCCACCAAGTAGACGTTGCTGACAAATTCAACTTGAAAGAGCCGCCCATCCTTTGCTCTGAGCGGCAAGTCTTCGTAGCGAATGTATTCATGCTCCTGCAAGGTTTTGAAGGCCTCCTGGCTGGTTTCAATATCTTTGAACGGGCCGACTTCCCAGAGCTTTCTTTGGACAAATTCTTCGCACGAATAACCCAACATCTCGATCAGGAAAGGGTTGACATCCTCGATCATGCCCGTCTCGGCGTCCAGAATTAAAATCCCATCCTGTGCGGCTTCGAACAAGCGGCGGTAACGCAGCTCTGAAGTCTTTAGCTTTTTTGTACTCACCACTTCATCTTTCCTGGGTCTGTCTTTCAGCATCTGTCACCTGCCTTTCTGGCCCGATCCTGGTCTGCAGGGCTCTTAACGTATACCTGTTGAACCCGACTAGATTTTATGTCAAAGCCTCTCTCGTGCCGCAACCACCTTAAAGTGTAAGGTTCTTTTGGAAGTTTTCCACTCGAAATGAGGCAGATGAGCCAACATTTTTAGATAGTTGCGGCACTAGTCGAGGGAGGCTTCATCAGCGCCACTTGGGGGATGATGAAAAATTAAGCATCGTCAGCCACCGCTGTGTGCAACCTTGTCTGCGGATCGTTCCTGTGCCAGAGGGACAACCCGTTCAAGATCAAGCTGAACTGGGAAAACCCGAACCAGAGCAGGAAAATCGTCAGGCCGATGGAGGCAGTCTGAATCCAGCCGGGCAAGAACCTGATCAGCATGGCAAGCTGGCCGCGCCAGCCAGTGAGCTTCTGACCATACGCCTGCACAACCTTTAGAAAATTCTGAAGGTTGTGCTTCGTCTCCGTAAAATCACCTTCCATCAGGTAGGAAGCATCCTCCATAAAGGTGGAGGCTTTTTTCACCAGACCTTCCACCTGGGTGATCTGGGCATCCAGCGAACCGGCGCTGGCGATCAGGTCACCGAGCAGTTCATCGCCAGGGAGGTTTAAATCTACAAAAGGCAGCGCGTTGATTTTCTCGAGCGTCACCCGCATGTCCTGTAGACTGCTTTTCGCCTGATCGATATTTTCACGGGAAGCTTTCAGACCGGGGAGCAATTGATTCTCCAGTGATCCGTTCACGTCACCGAAAAATGCTTTGGCCTGGGTAAAGTCAGCTTTCAGCGTTACCAGGCTTTTCTCGGCCGCTTCGACGGTTCGCAGGGTGCGTTCCAGTTCAAGCTCTGCATTCTGGAGCGCTGTTTGCGCCTGCGCCAGTTCATGGTCGATTGCCCGTACCCGGGCAATTGAGACCTGTGTCAGCGGCTCTTTATATGTCCAGACCAGCGCAATCCCGGCGATACTCAGGCCGAGCAGGGTTGAGCTGATCGTGATCAAGATTCCAGCGAGAATTTTATGTACCATGCGATCTCCTTGTACAAAACCGCCTTTTTATTGCAGTCATGGGAGGATTACCAACCCACTAAACGGGCTGAGATTCAACTGCTGCCACGGGTTGGTTGACAAAGTAACGTGGCTTGCCCCAGCGATACAACTGGAGGCTTGCTGCCAGGGTCAGGCTGCCCAGCAAATAAGAGCCCAGCACGTCGCTGGCCCAGTGCTCGCCCAGGTAAATGCGCGAGACGCCGATCAGGCTGATTGGGAGGCCAATCAGCGCCAGGAGCAGGCTGCGTTTTAGGGAGGGTTTCAGTAAGCAAAACGCCAGGAACCCGATCAAGCCAAAAAAGCCCAGATAGTACATGACATGCCCGCTTGGGAAGCTGTAGCTCTTCAGCGGTTCAATTACATTCACCAGGCCTGCCGTGGGGCGCGGGCGCTGAACCAGTTCCTTGATCAGGAGATTGAGCCCCGCAGAAAAGACTGCCGCAAGAAGAGCCACGACAGCTTCCCAGTGCAGGCCAAGAGCATAAATCAAGACAACGATCAGCGCTGTGACGATCACCGCCTGCGGACTAAAACCCGCCCAGCTTACTGCGCTCATCAAGGATGGAAAGAACGGCAAATTAATCAACTGGATGGTTCGGGTGATCTGGAGATCAATCGCAAAAGCCGGGTTGGTTTTAACCAAAAAAGTCAAGACGCCGAAAGCGCCCGCAGCCAAGATCAGCGCTGTTTGGAACAGTGCGGCCCGATAGTGCCGCTCAGGGACGGGTGCATTCCTAGCCTGCGCGGCCTGGTGAGTATCCTCTTCAATCTTTTTAGTTGGTTTTTTGTTGTTTTGTTCCGGCATGCTGTTTGTTTTTCCTTGACCTTCTTAATCCTATAACAAAGCCTCCCCGGCCACATCCATCGACCGGGGAGGCTTTATCTCCGCCACTTGGGGGAGATTCTCGGTAGGGCGCGGTGATGCTGCTGACGAGTTTTGCCCCAGGCGGAAAAGAAAGCAAAGAAAACGGCGAACGTATAATCGCCGTTTTCTTTTAGAACCCGATTATGCAAACCGGGCTATTGGGGGCAGCCGCCAGCCGGCGCCGGGATAATGTCGCCCGTGTGTTTGCCATGACCATTCAGTCCGTTCACGCTGACCGTGATCAAGACATAAGGGTTTTTTGAACTGCCGGTGGCATGGCAGATCGTGATCTTGCCATCTTGATTCGCTGACACGGTGGCCGCCGGAGTGGTGGTTCCTGAAGGTGTCGCGGTCACAGTGGCGGTGATGGCAGGCGTCGGTGTTACGGATGGGCAGCCGCCTGCGGGCGCCGGGATAAGATCGCCTTTGTGGTTGCTATGCCCGTTCAGCCCGCTGAAATCAATTGTGATTTCAGTGTAGGGGTTGGTCGCGCTGCCGGTGGCATGACAGATGGTGAGCTTCCCAACGTTATTCCCCGTTTCGACTGCTTTGGGGCAGCCGCCTGCAGGAGCCGGGATGATGTCATCCGGGTGGTCAACATGTGCGGTCAACCCATTAAAATCCAGCGTGATTGCCTCGTACGGAGTGGCCGCATCACCCGTGGCGTGGCAGATGGCGAGTTTCCCATCATTTAGCTGAGCCGCAAGCGCAGAATTACCACAGGCAGCGATGGTCAAGGCAGCCAAAACCACTATAGAAAGTACACCAAATATTTTTGAAAAGCGTCGTTCGAGTTTCATTAGGATTCCTTTGCTGGGACAAACTTTAGTAAGTTGTCTGCAGCCTATTTGACCGAGGTTCGGTCGTTTGTGAGTTCAAGTACAGCTCATGATTTCATCTTACGTTAAACACTCCCCGTTCGCATCCTGCGACTGGGGGGTGTTTAACTAGGCCACTTGGGGGATGATTCGGTGATTACCATCCGTGGATGTGTTTTTCGGGCGAGGCAGATATAGGTAATTAAAAACCTACATGGTCAAGCGATTGAAGAAAGCACGGTAGTGTTGCAAGGTCTGGCGGAGGTCTTCGGTTGAGACCTCGCTGCCCTGTTTCCATTGATCTTCTAACAAACTTTGTTCGCTGGTAAACAGTTGAGTGATTTTCTCGATCACTTCGCCCACCAGCGCATCCGCTTGCTTAACCGCAGAGCGCGGTTCATCTACAAACTTGCCCTGGATCTCATTCCAGCGCGCGCGCAAATGCTCGGATTCATTCGGGGTAAGCAGGGGGGCCGGGAGTTCAGTATTCGTCTCACCGATTGGGGACTCGCGCTCAAGTGTTTCACCCATCGACTCCTCGTTGTAAATGACGGTCTGGCCCATCGGAGCCTCCTGGACAATCGTCTCATCCAGCGGCGTCTCGGCCTCAGAATCTGAATTTTTTACCGGCGTGCTCGGGTACTGGGCGGTTTGTTCAACATTACTTGAATGATTCGCACGTTCTGGAAAATTTTGCCTATTCATTACGGTTTCTCCTTAGACAACAACAGCTTCTGTTTCGATGAGCTCCTCAAACAGTGAACGATAATAAATCATCGCCTGCCTTAATTCTTCGGTATCTGCCTGCTGCTGTTCGTTTTTGAGCGCAATTGCTCGCGCGGCGCGGTAATTACTGACCAAAGCCGAATAATTGACCGAGAGATCAGCTGCCCGCTGCTCAAAATCAGAGACCGGATAGGCGCGCAGCTGCATGACTTCCATGATCAGGCGGTCTGCCTCGATAATGGCTTGCCCCGGCTCATCGACAAATTTGGTTTGGACCGCGGCCCAATCTCCCTGGTATCGCTCGCGCTCGCTCACAGAAAGGGGGTGAAGATCCAAAGTCTTCACGTGCTTTTGCCGTGCTTCCAGCTCGGTTTGGGCCTTTTTCTCGCCGCCCAGGGCCTGCACGGTATGCTCATATTCAGTTCCAAATTGATCGTGGAGCTGCTCTGCACGTTTTTGGCGAATAAAAACCAGTGCCAACAGGAGGCCCATGACTACCAACGCCAAAACAACGGCAATGATCAGGGTGGATGTAATATTCATAAAAAATCTCCTTACTTTTCAACGCATGGAAGTGCTTGGAGAAAAACGGCATGCCGGTTGACAGCCTGAATGGATGCTCAAGTGTCTTGTTATCGGCGTCTTGAACCAAAAAATGCGCCCAAAACGACAAAGAATAGGGCTACTCCTAACAAGAAACCCAGGTTGTACTGGCTGCCGTCGTTGTAGACTTCGTACATTTGCACATTCGGGTAAAAAAATGAGAGCGCCAGTGTCACCGGGGCAATGATTCCGTGCCAGAGACCGAGCCAGACACCGGCGACAAATCCATTCGCATTGGTTGTATTTTCCAACGGGTTCGGGCCGGGCGCATTGATTTGGATGCTGACGCCAGGCACGTTGATTTGGCTGTTGGGAGCGGGTGTGCCGCCTTGCGGGGTGGGGACGGGCGTATTGATTTGTCCGATGACGCCGGGCCCACAGCCTGCGAGCATCACAAGCATCAAGATGCTCAAAACGAAAACGAAGCGTGACTTCTTCATCTCTTACCTCCAGATTTAATCTGCCATTCCGGGAATTGCCGTGATGCTTGGCGAATTGCCAAATTCAAGCCCCAGATTTCACGAGGGTGGCAACCCTTCGAAGCAAAATCACGGCAATTCCCATTCAACCTGCCCTTGATTTGGGCAGGGCTGCCGGGGAGAATGCTTCTCAATCAGTCTTCGATTAGAAAAGTAACCTTTAACTGGACCCGGTATTCTGTGATCTGGCCCTCATTGTTCAGCTTGATCTGCTGATTCTGGACCCACGCAGACTTGAGATTCGTGAGCGTTTTATGAGCGCGCGCAACGCCGGTCAAGATGGCGTCATCGAAACTCTTGGTGGAAGACGCGATGATTTCAGTTACTTTTGCGACTGACATGGTAGGACTCCTTTAGGGTTGGCTTACGATGGATTTCAGTTCGTTCGACTTCCTTACTTTTTTATTATAGGATTCTGCCTCCCCGGCCGCATCCATCGACCGGGGAGTGTTTCTCTCCGCCACTTGGGGGATAATCTAAAAACCATCTCACTACGGCTTGGGCGTTGCCAGCGGATTCTGGATGGGCTGGCCCGCATTGGCGCCCTGATAATAGGGGAAGGTCACCGGCAGGTCGAAACCAAAGTAGGCGGAAACGCGCGCCACAATCTCGCCCTTGATCTGCGCCCGGCGGGTGTTGTAGGCTTTGACGGCATCGTTCCAATCGGTGCCAGCCAACTGAATCGTGTTCATGGCCTCATCCACGGTATCGCCCAGCGCCAGGGTCACGCTGGCCTCCGGCACGGGCGGGGGGGCCTGGGTGATGGCATTGACATACAGCGAAAAGCCCTGGCCCAGATCACTGGGAAGGGCGCCTTTGGCTTGCAGCTCGCTCAAGTTCAGTTTGGTCGGGTCCAAGGGCTGGCCGTTGGCATCGCGGTAATTCTTCAGCAAGTCGGTCAGCGCCTCCGCTTCTGAACGGAAGTTTCCGGTCCAGACTTCGCCGCTGTTGCTGACTGCATCGTAATAGTCTTTGGTGATCTGTGTTTTGGCCTGGATTTTGGCATACTGCGTATCCGTCACCAACTGAAAATTGGCCGCCGCTGACTGTACGCCCTGCACCAGTGCCACTAATTCGTTGTATTCCGTTGTTCCCGAACTGACAACGCCGCAGCTGGTCAGCCCAACGAACAGGATCACCAGCATAAAAATCGAAAAAATCTTTGTCACGTAAGGTTTCATGTCTTCATCTCCTGATTATTTTCAATTGCCGCGCCCGGAACGCCCACTGCCGCCGCCACCGCGTGTTGATGAGCCGCCTCGGCCTCCGCCGAAACCACCCGAGCGGCCGCCAAAAGAATCCCCTCTTCCACCGGAACCAAAACCAGAGGGGTTGAAGCTGATCCCCATCCGGGCCATTTGGGTCAGCACCCAGAACAGAACTGGCAGTAAGAACAGACCCAGGCAGACCAGACCGCAGATGGTCAAAATTCCCAGCGGCCCGGAGGGCAGTTGCGGCAGGGTAACCGTCTCTGGGGTCGGCGCGATGGAAACCAACGGTGCGTATTTATTTCGCGCAACGGTCTCGAAGCCTTGCACCAGGGCCAGCAGCGCCTGGTCCAGGCTGTGGGTAGTTTGGTAAATTTCCTCGGCGGCGCGGTTGAGGGCCGTCAGTTCGGGGGCGGTCAAGGCTGGCAGTCCCAGCCCCACGCCGTAATGCACATCGATGCGCTCAGGTTCAACCACGATCAAAAAGGCGAAACCGTTATCCTTGCGTTCGCCTGTCGCCAGGCCAAGCCGCATATAACGCAGGAAATGCACGGCGCAGTTGACCCGGTTGCCGACCTGTTCCTGGGGCAGGATCAGAATCATGGTTTGCGCGATGGCATCGCCATTCAACTGGTCAAGAATTACGTCCACCTCGGTCACAGTTTGCTCCGAGACATACTCCTGCCAAGCCACCGTCCAATGTGCCTGCTGTAAACTATAGGTGAAGCCGTAATCTGGAGCAGAGCCGTTGCCGCACACCTGTACCTGCGCGTGTGGCGCAGCCACAGGTGCAGGCAGGGGCGCGGCGAACATGGCATCGGCGCGGGCCGGCGTGAACAAAACCGTCAGGCCCAGCGCCAGGGTTATCACTGCTGCGACACTCAAAACCATCCACATCAGACCCCGCCGGGTTATGTTACGGTACACGGATTCTCCTTCAAAACTGTCATGGACAAGTTGTTGGTTTTATCGCAAGAAACCAAGCACAAACAGTACAAGTAATACGATCACGATTGTGTAAATCATTGGTAAGCTCCTTTCTTGGGTTGTTTGTGAAACGGCGGCCTGTTGGGCGGCCACTCCTATTTTCATTTAAACGATCCCCAACACCCTCAAAACGATCAGAATCAGGGCAATCACGAGCAGCGTGTGAACAACGTTGCCGGTCTTCGGAAAACCAGAGAAGACATTTGGGCCGAAATATCCGAGCAGCCAGAGTACGATTAGAATGATGATGATCCAGGTCAGCATGAGATTTCTCCTTTTGAGCGATTTGCTATATACATCATCGTACAACGAACACTCCCCGGTCGCATCCGGCGACTGGGGAGTGTTTAACTAGTCCACTTGGGGGAGATTCTGTCTCTACGTGTCAGGAAGATGCTATCCTGCCCTTTCCAAGTTCAGCTTCAAAAACCTCTCCAAAATCTCATCATCGGACAGACCTTCCGGCCAGCCATACGCGGATAAGACTGCCGCATCGAGTTTTTGGTGCGCCAGGTCGAGCCAGGTGGGACGGGCGTTGTAAAGGTTGGTCAGCGTGCGTTTTGAACCCGACCCCCTCGCGCCCGAGACCTCCGAAGCGCCAAAGAGCGGCGAGACTTCGGAGGTCTGACCAGCGGCCAGCCACCTATCGCGCATCTCAACCAGTTCTTTGGCCGCGGACGCGATCGCGAGCACGCGCGGATCGTCTAGCGGTTCCAGGCCTGGCGGCCAGGGAAACGGGAAGGTTTCAAAGGTGGTTCTTGGTGTATATCTAAAACCACTTTCAGCCTCGCGCAGTTGTGTACCGGTGGCACGCGCCCAAAGTTCATGAATTTTGGAATGTAATACTCCAAAAAAATAATCATTTGAACGGGCAAAGACAAAGGCGGCGCTATCAACTAATGCCAATCCAGGTATCCAAACAAAAATCCGATGTTTGGAAACTCTTGGAGTTGCGATATATCGCGGTAAGTCTAATAAGGCCAGTCTCATGTCAGGTCTAGAACGCTCATGCAACCACCATTCCTGTATTGTTGAGCGTTGTTGCATTCTCGCGGGTTTTACATTCTTTACAATATATTCAAAAGGTGCTTCGTATAAAGAGGCTACATCCATTCGGGTGCCCACGCCATAATCAATTATCCACATTTTGCGATAATTGCTAACCATATCTTGTCCATTGAAATAGGGACGTAGTACATCGCTATTTGAGCGCCCATTGGGGTTTTGTAATTTCATCCAAGCGTTTGCAACAGTGTCTGAAATTGCAAAAGGGCCAGCAGGGGTTATACCCATAAAGGCAATAGAAGTATTTTCTTCAAGTCGTTTTGCTTTGGTTAAATCCACATTGCTGGTTAAATCTGCATTGATTTCGCTTACAGGGTTTCCATCAAGAATGTGTTCTGGCTGTCCACTATTGTCAAATCCGATCATAGAAACGTGAACTGTTGCGCCATTTAAAACCCAATCGCGGTCGGACTGCGCCCAGAAAATATTCCCAGTCTCTTTGATCCGCTCCAATATCTTTCGGTTTGCGCCGCCGCGAATGCCTTGCGTTGCCAGCAGCCCGGCGCGTTTGGCCTGTCCGCTCTCAATCATCGCCCGCGCCTTCTCGAACCAGTAACAGACCAAATCGGCTTCGCGAGGCACACGCCCATCGTAAAGTTTGAAAATCTGATCCACATATTCATCGCCCAACTCGGAGCGCAGTCGTTTTCCGCCCAAAAATGGCGGGTTGCCGATGATCACGTCCACGACAGGCCACTCGGGTTCAAGCGGCTGGCCGTTTTCGTTATCAGCCAGCAGCGCATCCATGTGTAAAATATTGTCGATGTTGCGTAAGATCGGCTCTTTCCAGCCGTAACCGTTGTTGGCCCGCCACTGCAAGTAACCAATCCAAACCGTGATTTGAGCCAATTCATGGGCGTATTCGTTGGTTTCAATCCCAAAGACCTGTTCCGGCTCCACCGAGATAAAGAAGCGGCCTGCGCCAAGGGCATCGCACAGATTAATGACTTCATTTTGCAAATCCAATAAAAGCGCCAGGGCCACATATAAAAAGTTGCCGCTGCCACAGGCCGGATCGAGGACTTTGATCGAGGCAAGCTGGTTTGCAAAACCCTGTAAGACAGAAATGATTTGCCCATTATATTTTGCGCGTTCGCGTTCAAGTTGTTTCTCGGCGGCTGGCCCATATTCCGTTTTTTGTAGTTTTTCTTTCTCGCTGGCTAATTCCCGCGCTTTGGCCTGAACTGCCTGCCACTCGCGGCGCAGCGGAGCCATCAGCACCGGTTCGACGATCAAGAGAATATCGTCTTTGCTGGTGTAATGCGCGCCTAGTTGTGAACGTTTACCGGGGTCCAGCCCGCGCTCGAACAAGGTGCCAAAGATGGAAGGTTCGATGGCCGCCCAATCCAGCGCGTCGATGGCCGCGATAATGTCCATGTCGCTGCTGTCCATTGAGAGAACGTAATCGTCATTGAACAGTCCCCCGTTGAAATGCAGGATTTTATCCCTGCCGAAAAATCCGCCCGTGTTCATGGCGCGGAATAGCTGTCTGAGCACTTCGGCGAAATCTTTTGAATTGCGGCGCGTCTGCTCCAGTAATTGCGGAAATAATTTTTCGGGCAGCAAGCCAATATCTTCTGCGAATAGGCAGAACAACAGGCGGATCAGGAAATGCGCGATCTCCTGCGGGTCGTTGCCGTATTTTCGAAAATTATCCGCCAGTTTCGAGAAGTGTTCCGCGGCCTCGCGCGTCACGCTTTCAACGGTCTCTTGCGGTTTGAGTTGTTCGGGATCGCTGAAAACCAGTTTGAGCAGCTTAATGCTTTCAGGCTTGAGCAGGTCATCCAACGTGAGCTTAATCGTCCGCGTGGGCAGGTTGGTGTAATTGGTGCGAATCACAATCTGGTTAATGTCAGAAACCACCAGCAGCGGCGGGTTTTGGAGCGCATCGCGGTAGCGCAGTAGCTGCTCATAGGCTTTGTCGAGGTCCGCATCCTTGCCTTTATACTCCCATCCAAAATAACCCAGCTTGGCCACATCGGCCCAGCCTTGCCCGCCGCTGGTTTTGGCCGCGCCCATCTCGAACCCAAAACGGGTGCCGGTCGGGTCAAAGTCATTCGGCGTTTGATGCCCGGCCAGATGACACAGGTCAATGAAATGTTCCTGGTAGGTTTGCTTTTCACGCGCAGTCACGCGCTTCCATTTGGCGACGAAATCTTGGGGTGTCAGGCTCATTGCGAAGGTTCCCCGGTCTGGGTGGATAGAATGATTAATTGTACAACGAAAACGCCTCCTCCGAATCTAACAGGTGACAGTCATCTCAAAGATGACTGTCACCTTGCTTCCCGAATGCTAGGAAAGCCTCCCAATTATCACCATTCCCGCAGCGACTATTTTTTCCAGTATTGGCGGGCCTCGCTTTGGGTCTGGGCGTTCATGGCCTGCTCCACCGAGGCGATCCGGGGGGCGTCCGTCAGTTTGTTGGTTTCCGAGAGCAGCACCAGTTCAATCGTCTGGCCGGGTTCCAGGGCTTCCTTGGGAATATTCGTCTGGCTGAGCGGGACCATCACCAGGCTCCCATCCAGCAGCTTGACGATGTAGAATCCCAGCTTGCCGCTTTCCGGTTCCAGGACTGCATCCTGGACCGTGGCGAGCAAATTGTGATTGCCGTCTTTCAATTCAGCGCCGATTAATTGCGTGGCGTAGGCGATTTTGTGAACGGCATTGGCCGAATTGCTCCCGCCCGCCTTGCACTCACTTTTCAGGATGCCCACCCGCGCCACCGATTTCCAGTAAGTCCGCACGGGATCTTCCCAGGGGCTGTAGGGCAGCAGGACGAGCGGGGCCGCGAAGACCGGCGAGGCCGCCACCTGATCAAGCGTCATGTAGATCGAGATGGCCTGCGCCTCGGCATCCAGCGCCCCGCTGTTGATCGTAACGATTTCGAAGGGAATCACCAATTGAGTGCCAGCCGCCACTTTCAGATCCGCAACCGGGTCAACCGTAAAGTAGATGATGTAGGTTTCGCAGGTGTTGATCACAAAGTCGGTGACCTGCCCCAGCGCGACCCCGTCCCAGCCGGTGACCTTGAACTTGAGCAGGCTGGAGAGCCGGGTCAGTTCCTCGCGGCGTTCGGGCGGGAGGATTCCGGCGGCGTTGGTTTGCGGCGGTTTGCCCCCCTTAAGCTCTTGAGCAGGGGAACTGCCTGGGGTGGCAGCCGCTTCGGCGGCTCCGGCGCTTGTGCCGGACGAGCTGATTGGCGCTGATGCACCGGGCGCGGCAGGTGTGCAAGCTGCCGCGCCGAGGATCAGCATCAGGAAAAGCAGTAGAGAGCGGTATAAGTTTCGCATTTCAAATTCTCCTGACTTCAACTAGCCACCAGACACTTTCAGAAATATGGTGGTTGAGTAGCCCCGAATGCTCTTTGAGGGGCGTATCGAAACCACATAATTGAGTATTTTCTTGCCAAGTTGGTCTCGACATTTGCACCTCACTGCGTGCCCTGGCACCGCCCGCCAGGGCAGGTGTGGTGCAGTGCAGGTGTACGGCGGGAGAGCACCGCCTACTCGACCAGCGGCTTCTCGCACGTGTGCCTGCGGCCCAGTGCAAGCAATGACATTTATTATTCCCCCGCCTCATCATCCAGCGCGGAGCGGCTTTCGGCCAGGGGTGAGCTTTCCAGCGCCTGGGTGATCCGCTCGCGGAGTCCTTTTTGACCCGGTTTGCGTTTTCCGAGACCTTTGAGGGTCTCCAGCAGGTTGGTGGTCATCCCCTGGGTCAGCTTTTTGAGCGCCTCGGACGAAAGCTTCTCGCCTTTTTCGAACCAGCGCACGGCCGCATAACCCAAGACGACGGTGGTCGATGAAGCGATCGCCGCGCTCAACAGCCAGCCCGGCAGCCCGCCCAGCTTGCTAAACTGCTGGAAAAGGGTCCTCCCCAGGAAGCCCATCCCAAAGGTGGCGACCAGTTCCGAGGCGCGCCGGGGCGTGATTTTGTAGTTATAGATGCGGGCGATACTGACCACCAGGATCGACTGCGTCACCACCAGCGGGACAAAATCGATGACTGGCAGCGGCACCAGGGCAATCGCGGCCGAGATCGAGGCGGCCCTGACGATGGCTTGCCAGGCCAGCTGCCAGCGATATTCCGGTAAGGCCTGTCCGAGGGCGGCGACCATCCCGGGTTCGGTGGCGGCGATGGCCAAGAGCACTTTGCCGAGGTTCCTGCCGTCTTTGGCAACGATCGGGACAATTTGATCTGGCTCCAGGCCCAGGTTCAGGGCGGCGCTCGCAATCACAGCTTGCAGGTCTTTACGCGGCACCAGGTCGATCTTGTTCAGCACCACCACGAAAGGCTTTTTCAGGGCCGAGACCTCGTTGAAGAGTTCCTGCTCGGTCTTTTTAATCCCCTGGACAGCGTCGAAAACCAGCACCAGGAAGTCAGCTTCCGCGGAGGCCGAGAGCGCCAGGTCTTTCTCGTGCTCGCCCAGGCTCCCGACCGCATCCGCGCCAGGGGTATCGACCACGGTAAACAAGGCCGCATCGGCCTGTTGATTTTCCGTGGTGGTGCCCGGCAGGGGACTGACGACAGCCTGGTCGCTTTTGTTTTGCACCAGTTGGTTGTACAGGGTGGATTTGCCAACGTTGGTTGGGCCGACGATCACGACCCGGTGCTTGTTGCCAAAGGCTTGCCGGATCTGGGCTGTGGATAATTTGACCAGGATTTTGACCAGGTTCACATCCGAAGGGAAACCCACCAGGAGCGACAGGAAGCTGGCCTTTTCATTTGGCCCCAATGCCTCCCAGATCTGGTGGACTGTCTCTTGAACCTCGGGCGGGAATTGGGTGAGAATGTCATCAAAGAGCGTCATGGGATCATTCCTTCTATCTACCCTCATCCTACAACAAAACCTCCCCGGCCGCATCCTGCGACTGGGGAGGTTTTATCTCCGCCACTTGGGGGATGGGTCAGCACTGCCTTCAGGCGGATTTTGATAGAAATCACCCTGGCCAATCTCTCCAGAGTGATTTCTTGTTGGGCATGGAGCCTAGTTTACTTTGGGATGACAGTCACACTCACACTCATGAAGCAAAGGGTCCGACTACCTGCGACGATTGCCCATTTAGTGTTGTAGATGCCCGGCGTGGCTGGGGCAACCATATCCACGATGATTTTCGCGCTCTCCCCAGCTTTGATGGTTTGAGTAAAATCATAGACAGCATACTCGTGCATCTCTGTGCCACTGATAAACTTGTAATCGACCGAATCCAAGGCCCAATCTTCTGCGCTGATATTCTTGACTGTCCAGACTGTATCGAAAGAGCCGTGAACTGGGATTGACTTCAGGGGTGCCGTCAGCGTTACCGCACAGTAATTTCCGGACGGAGGTTGCGCGGTTGAGGGTGGGTTATCCTGGTCTGACAGGGTCGAGATGCCGACCCAAACGGTCTGCCCAAAGCGCCAACCTCCGGTATTCTTCATCTGCCAGAAGCCCTGATAGGTTAAAGGCTCCTGTGGAGCGATCAGGGTTACACTCAAATCAACAAGTTGACCAGGAGCGACATTTCCCGGAATATTCAACGGCTGCCCGCTCATTTCAGCGGCCTCGAGATTGCCGTAAGCGTAGACCAGTTGGTAATCCGGCGTCCAGGTGCAGGTTCCTGTGTTTTCCACCCGCCAGGTTTTGACAAACCTATCTCCGGGTTTGATGTAGGGCGGGGTTTTCATATTATTATCAGCATAGGTTACATCTGCGACAAACTTCATCCCATCCAGGCAGGCGGGTGGGGTAGCGGTTGGGACTAGGGGAGCTGCTGTGGCAGTCGGCTGATTGGTTGGAGTTGGGGTAGGCAAAACTTCGTCAGTCTCACTCTGAAGATACTGTTGAATCAGGCTTAACATCGTCCCGTCTGTGAGCATCTCAGCCATCACCCGATCGATCTCTGCTTTCAAACGCGGGGTTCCCAATCGCATGGCAACTGCTAAATCTTGCTGCTCGAACCCCTTGCCAACAATTTGCAGCCCCTGTTGGGTGCTGTAATACCTGGCCGTTGCCTGACCGGTAACTACCAGGTCAACCCGCTTTGCGGCCAGGTCTCGGACAGCTTCATCAGCCTTCATGTAGCGGAATAATTTATCCGCGTTCATTAACTTGGTATCAACCAGCAAACTTTGCACCATGTTTTCATATACGGTGCCTCTTCGCACGCCCACGCGGAAACCAGCCAGTTGCTTAAAGTCGGTGATGTTCACTTGCGAGCCATTTCTGGCCAGAACAGCAGTTTGGTTGACATAGTAAATTGGTGAAAAGGACATTTGATTGGCGCGTTCGGGAGTAATGGAGATAGCAGCAATGGCCAGATCAATCTGGTTGATTTGTAACGCATTCGGAAGTCCTTCAAAAGTAAAATTCTGAATTTCAATCGGGATATTCAGTCGACGCCCGATTTCTTCGCTTAACGCAATATCAAAACCAACCACCTGAAAATTAGGATCAACGTAAGCAAAAGGCGGGTAATCCCAATCTACTCCCACTACTATTTTGTTGTTTGCAACAATCCGATCCCAAACCTTGTCGCTCGGTGGCGGAGTGGTTGTTGCGCGCGGAACAGAAGTTGCGCTGGGTTCAGGCGTCGCACTTGGCAAAGTTACGACAATGGGAACCGCTGGAAGTGAAGAACAGGCTCCAAGGAGCAGGCTTACAATCATCAAAACTGGCAAAATTCTTAGTAACATCGATTTCATCTAATTTCCTCATTCATGATCCAAATTTCAACATTCCGGCGCAAGTTTAAACAAGCCAGAATGCCAAGCATAAATCCATCCTATAACAAAACCTCCCCAGCCGCATCCTGCGACTGGGGAGGTTTTGTCTCCGCCACTTGGGGGAGATATCCCGCTTTGTGGGACGGAGGGGTTTAAGAGACGATATGATGACGCAGCGCCAGGGTCACGGCTTCAGTGCGGCTGGCGACCCCCAGCTTGGAGAGAACGTTGCTGACATGCGATTTGATCGTGGACGGGCTGAAGATCAGCCTCCTGGCGATTTGGGTATGGTTCAAGCCCTCGATCATCAGGGCGAGAACTTCACGCTCGTGCTCGGTCAGGTTCAGGCTGGCGGCTGGTTGGCGGTCTCGACCAGGCTTTGCGCGGCCTCGGGCGAGAGTATGGCGCGACCCGCGTGGGCGGCGCGGATGGCGCACACTAGATCATCGGCAGAGACGACTTTCAGTAGATAGCCAATCGCCCCGGCTTCCAGCACAGTCTTGATCAGTGGCGCTTCTTTGAAACTGGTCAGCGCCAGCACCTGGACCTGCGGATGCTGCTGACGGATGGTGGCGCGGGTGGCGGTGGCCCCGTCCATGTTTGGCATGACCATATCCATCAGGATCACATCCGGCAAAACTTCTGCACAGAGTCGAATGGCCGCCTGGCCGCTTTCGGCTTCGCCCACCAGCCGCATGTCATCAAAAACCATTAACATGGTGGCCAGGCCCCGCCGAACCATCGGATGATCATCCACGAGCATGACGCGAATCGGCGTAACAGGGGAAATTGTCATTTGGCCTCCGGCGGTGGGTTTGGCAGCCAAACCAGGCTGAGTTCAGTGCCGTGCCCGGGCTGGCTCGTAACCTTCAACCGTGCCCCCACAGCTTCGGCCTGCTCGCGCATTGTGCTCAAGCCATAGTGCTCGTGGCTGGCGGTGGCGGTTTTTCCGAAAGGATCAAAACCCCGGCCATCATCGCGAATGCTCAATTCGATGGCGTTACCGTTCTGCTTTAAATCGATCTCCACCCGGCTGGCTTTGGCATGTTTGGCGACGTTATTCAGCGTTTCCTGGCAAATGCGGTAGAAGGCCACCTGGATTTCGGGCGGCAGGATGATTTCCTTCGCGACTGTGATGGTGACCGGGATGTTGACCCGCCCCGCAAGCGCATTCCCCAACAGGTGCAACAGGTCGCCCAGGTCTGTATCGGTGATGGCGGAGGGCCGCAGTTCAGCCAAAAGGGCGCGCATCTCAGCTAGTGCGCCACGCGTCAAGCGACTCAAGTCCTCGAGGGAACGCCGCCCCTGCGCCTGATCCTTTTCCCAGACCCGCGGCAAGACTTCCGCAATCAGGCTGGCGGAGAAGAGGGTCTGGTTGACGGCATCATGCAGGTCGTGCGCCAGTCGCTGGCGTTCTTCCAACACCTCGCGCGTCAACTTTTCGGCGGCGAGAATGGCTTCGGTGTGTTTCTTCTGCTCGGTCAGGTCGGCTACCACCAGACCAAAGCCATCCAGCGTCCCGTCCACAGACAAACGATTCACCGAAAGATAGACCGGCACCTGGGTCCCATCGCTGGCAGCGAGAATCAGTTCCTCGCGGCTTTTCTCATCTGCGTCTTTTTGGAGCAGCCCCCCCAGGATGTGCTGGTGTTTGGGCAAAATCCAGGTGTGGATGGTGGAACCGATTACTTTTTCGAGCGGTGTTTTAAGCATCCCGGCAAAGCGGCGGTTGGCGTACAAAATCACGCCATCTGGCGCCAGGGTCAGTGCGCCTTCGTTCATCTCCTCGATCAACATGCGATACGTGCGTTCGGCGCCATTGAGTGTAAAGATGCGCTCGCCATCCGCACCTGAGACAACGAGCGCATCCACCTCGCCGTTGCGAATGGCGCGCAACGTATCTTCGGCTTCATCCAGGCGCGCACGCAGGCCGGCGTTTTCATCCACCAGTTGTTTTTGAGTTGGGAGCGCGGGTTGCTGACGCATTCGGTTCCTCTATGGGAAAATCACAAATTGGTCTCAGGTTTTCTTGTGCAAATCCAAACCGACCAGCACGCGCTCGGTCGTCGACATATCGCCGATGATACGGCGCAGCGGGAGCGGCAATTTCTTGATCAGCGTTGGCGCGGCGATAATTTGCTCGCCCTGCGCCAGTTGGGGCTGTTGATACAGGTCAACCACTTCCAACTCATAGCGCCCTTTCAGGTATTCCTCGCAGATTTTTTTGACATTGGCGATGGCGCGTAAAGACTGCGAGGTTGCGCCAGTGACATATAACCGTAAGACATAGTGTTTTTCTGGCGGATTAGCCAGAAATTGTTCAAAGACCTGGGTCGAAACCTGCATTTGCCTGTTTGGCATGAAAGTCTCCTATGCCCGCGGCAGCAAATCCAACCCGATCAGCACGCGTTCGGTGTTGGAGAGATCGCCGATGATTTTCCGCACAGGCTCTGGTAGTTTCCGTACCAGGGTCGGGATGGCAAGGATCTGGTCGCCGCGCGCCAGTTGGGGGTTTTCCAGCAAGTCCACCACCTCGATTTCGTACTGCCCGGCCAGGTGTTCTTCGCAAATGTGCTTGAGATTGGCAAAGGCTGTCATAGATTTGGGCGTTTGCCCGGCAACGTATAGACGCAAGAGAAAGGTTTCCTCTTTCGGCCTGGCTGGTTCCGTTTTCATTTCGAAGCTCCATTCTTTCCGTTCGGTTTCACATCCGCTTTGCGGCTCAGCGCCATGGCCACCCGTTCCTGCGCCAGGTGCGCTTCCCTCGCTTCTTCCTGCCCGAGAATCTTCACCGTCTCGGTTTCCTGCGCCTCAAATTCGGCGCGCATCGCCGCGATCTGCGCTTCCATGGCCTTACGCTTGCGCTCCAGTTCCAGTTTTCGTTGTTCAACTTCCTGCTCGCGCATCGTCCGGGTGGCTTGTTCCTGCGCCTCCTGCGCCAGCCGCGCCGAGCCGGTCAGTACGCCGCTCGGGCCAACGTACACATCCCGCAATTCCACGCCGTGATCGGTGAGCAGGAACTCGCGGATCTGGTTCGAATGCGCCATTCCGCGCGATTTCAGGATGTACAGGCCGCGATTGCGTTCGCCGCCAATTTCAATGTCGCGCAGTAACAGCCACGTGTCGATCAGGGACGAAATGGCGATATCCGTTTGCTCGAGCGCGCTCCCACCCGAAGTCAGATTGGTGAACAAGCCGGTGATCTGTTTCATTTTTAGGAAATCTACCAGCCGCATCAACATCGCTTTGACCTCGATCTCATTGCCCCCGATGACGAAACTGTTCAACGGATCCACGATCACCACTTGCGGTTTGAAGGTATTGATGGCTTTGTGCATCATCGTCAGGTGCATTTCCAGGCCCGCAAACGTGGGACGGTTGGCCTGGAACTGGAGCAGGCCTTTCTCTACCCACGGTTGCAGGTCAACCCCGATCGAACGCATGTTGCGCATGATCTGGCTGGGAGATTCTTCGAAGGCAAAATACAGAACGCGTTCGCCGCGCAGGCAGGCGGCTGCGGCGAAATGGGCGGCGAGACTGCTCTTGCCGGTGCCGGCGGTGCCAGAGATCAGGATGCTGCTGCCACGGAAATAGCCCGCGCCGCCCAGCATCGCGTCCAGGCGTGGAATACCGCTGGGAATACGTCCGGTGGAGGCGGCCTGTTGCAAGCCGAGCGAGGTGACCGGTAATACCGAAATCCCGTTCTCATCGATCAGGAATGGATACTCGTTCGTGCCATGCGTGGAGCCGCGATACTTGACCACGCGCAGCCGCCGCGAGGAGACCTGCTCGTTCGCGCGATGGTCGAGCACGATGACGCAGTCTGAGACGTATTCTTCCAACCCCTGGCGCGTCAGCGTACCTTCGCCGCGTTCGCCGGTGATAATGACAGTCACGCCTTTGGTTTTTAGCCAGCGAAACAGGCGGCGCAGTTCCGCACGTAAGATGAGCGGATTGGGCAATCCGGCAAACAGGCTCTCGATGGTATCGAGCACAACGCGTTTGGCGCCGATGGAGTCGATCGCCTCTCCCAGGCGAATGAACAACCCTTCCAGGTCGTATTCACCGGTTTCTTCAATTTCGCTGCGTTCGATGTACACAAAATCGAGCACAATCTTTTTGTGGGCGATCAAATTTTTCAAGTCGAAACCGAGCGAGGCGACGTTCTCGGTCAGGTCTTCGGCAGTCTCTTCGAATGCCATAAAGACCCCCGGCTCATTGAACTCCCGCGCGCCCCGCACCAGGAATTCCATGGCGAGCAGCGTCTTGCCACAGCCCGCGCTGCCGCAGACCAGCGTCGGCCGGCCTTTGGGCAAGCCACCACCGGTGATTTCGTCCAGTCCCTGGATGCCGGTCGGCGCTTTGGGTAGTTGGGTTCTTGCTTTTGGCATGCTCTTTTTTCCTTATCTTCCTGAGAATCCACGCTAGGGCAGCGCCGCGGCTGATCGGTCTCGACCAACACGATATTTGACATCTTGCATAAGTGCTCTCGTTGCCGTCCTCGGCGGCGAGGACGCCGCCTTGAGCTGATTGACCAACACGATATTCACCCCGCGCCTGGGGTTGAGGATACACAACTTCCTACTTAATTTTATAAAAAATATCCCCCAGTCGCATCCATCGACCAGGGGGTATTACCCTCCGCCACTTGGGGGATGCAGCTCAGGAGACGATGCGATGACGCAGCGCCAGGGTCACGGCTTCGGTGCGGCTGGCGACCCCCAGCTTGGAGAGAACGTTGCTGACATGCGATTTGATCGTGGACGGGCTGACGGTCAGTTTTCCCGCGATCTGGGTGTTGTTCAGCCCCTCGATCATCAGGCTGAGAACTTCACGCTCGCGCTCCGTCAGGTCAAGACCGGGCGTGGGCGGCTGGTTGGCTGTCTCGACCAGGGCTTGCGCGGCCTCAGGAGAAAGTGTGACGCGCCCGGCGTGCGCAGCGCGGATGGCTCGCGCCAGTTCATCGGCCGAGACATCCTTGAGCAGATAGCCAATCGCCCCGGCTTCCAGCGCATTTTTGATCAGTTCGCCCTCTTTGAAGCTGGTCAGCGCAATCACCTGGATCTGTGGAAGCCGCTGGCGGATGGCGCGGGTGGTGGCGGCTCCATCCATCTCTGGCATGACCATATCCATCAGCACCACGTCCGGCAGGATTTCGGCACAAAGCCGGATCGCATCTGCGCCATTTTCGGCTTCGCCCACCAGTTGCAGGTCATCAAAAACCATCAGGAAAGTGGCCAATCCGCGGCGCACCATGGTATGGTCGTCAACCAGCATGACGCGAATAGGTTGAGGTTCTGTTTCAGTCATCAGATCTCCCGTCCTTTCCAATGGAGGGCTATTTCAGTGCCCCGACCTCGCTGGCTGGTAATCGTCAGCGTGGCTCCCACCGCTTCGGCGCGCTCACGCATCATGCCCAGCCCGTAATGGCCGGATGGGGGTAGGTCGGAAGTGACAAACCCGCGGCCATTATCGTGAATGCGAAGTTCCACATTTTCAGGAGTGCCGCCCAGGTCGATTTCCACCCGGCTGGCTTTGGCGTGTTTGGCGATATTGTTCAGCGCCTCCTGGCAGATACGATAGAAGGCTACTTGCCTTTCGGCAGGCAGACTGCCTTCGATGCTGGCCTTTACAACCACCGGGATGTTTGTCCGCCCGGTAAAGGCGTTGCCCAACAGGCGCAGCAAATCGCCCAATTCGGTATCGGTCAGGGTGTCGGGACGCAGCTCGGCCAGCAGCGTGCGCATCTCAGCCATTGCGCCGCGTGTCAGGCGGCGCAGATCCTCGAGGGAGCGGCGCGCCTCGGCCTGGTCGCGATCCCACAGGCGCGGCAGGACTTCGGCAATCAGCCCGGCCGAGAAGAGAGACTGGTTGACCGCGTCATGCAGGTTACGCGCCAGCCGTTGGCGTTCTTCCAGGACCGCAAGCGCTTGCGCCTGGTTATAGAGTTCGGCATTGACCATGGTAATAGCGGCCTGGTTGGCAACACTTAGTGCCAGGTCGGCATGGTGCGCCGTGAAATAATTCTTCCCGGTTTCGGCGACGCCCACCCCGCCGATGATACGGCCCCTGACTGCCAAGGGGACCCACATCCATGACTGGATCCCTTCCAGCAGGACGGCCGCCCCGTCATTCAGCAGCGAGCGCAGAAACTGTGCCTGTGGGGTGTTGCTCCACACCTCGGCGATGCGGATGGGCTGGTGCCCGTTGAAGAGCGTTGCCAGGATTTCTGGGCCTTGCAAGTGGATGCGGAAAGGCGTGGCTTGCTCCAAGTGCGGTGTTCCGCGCATCGCCAGGGTGACCAGCGTCGAGTCTTCCAGCCCGAACAAGCCTCCATGGGTGTATTCGATGATCTCGCGCAATTGGTCAAGAATCAACCCAGGTTGAAATTCCTGCGTGGATGCCAGGGTATGCGAAATCTCCAATAGCATGGCCTGCTCATAAGCATGGGTTTCTATCCGCCTGCTCAGGATTTCTTCTGTTTGGATGCGTTGACTGACATCCCGGATGACGCTCAACAGGCACAGCCTGCCTCGATAGTTGAGCGCAGATCTGCGGACTTCGACATGAAACGGTGAGCCATCCTTGCGCAGATGGACAACCAGTGATTCGTACGCGTCGCCCGGCTCAATCGTTTGAAGGTACTCCCTGAACAAGGCATGGCTTTGTGGAAGCATGAAGGCCGCTGGATTCAGGCCGACGAATTCCTGGCGAGTGTAGCCGTGCATCTTGCACGCGGCGGGGTTGGCTTCAACGATCAAGCCTTTCTCGATATCATAGATCACCAACCCGTCGCTCGCGGCTTCGAAGATCTTTCGGTACACTTCTTCTGAAATTAACTGTTTGTCAGAAATTCGAATCATAAGGCTGACCTTTTTTATGTCAACTGGGGCGTGGCAGATTCTACCGGGGTGAACGCATCAAATTTTTTGACCTTTTGGGGCCAATTTCACAACTGAAACGACTAACACTAGCGCAGATTGCGGCAAGAACCCTTCCCTCACCCCGTTTGTCACAAACTCTTATCATGGCGACTTCCCCCTCTCCCGATGGGAGAGGACAGGGTGAGGGTCTTTGACGGGGATGACGGGTATTTGGGCCAAGAAATATGCTTACTATCAAATTTAGATGCGTTCAACCTGCAGATTCTACTGTTCAAGGTGATCGAAAAACCTGCGCCGAGCTCCTGATTGTTGACAAGTTTTTTGCATCCGGAACTCCAGTTTTATTGTACTGCGATATGCAACCAGTAGTTCACGAAACATCTTGGAGGAACCCAAAATCAGAAATTCTTTCAACTTTCATAAAGAACTGACAATGAAGATACCGCTGAACTGAAATAAGGATTATCGGCCCATCACAACCCGCACCTCGTGCGTATGACCGTCGTCCGTCAGCGGGACGAGGTTACCAACCAGCGGATTCCCATCCAACACAATTTGCCGGATACCACGGGTCACGTTCTGCGGGTTCTCCACACTAATCAGATAATGCGTGCTTTCAAAGCGGTAATCGATTTTAAATCCCGGCCAGGCGCGGGGGATGCAGGGGTCGACCTTGAGCGACTTGCCTATCCTGGTGATTCCCAGGATGGCTTCGAGGCCCAGGCGGTACATCCAACCCGAAGAGCCGGTATACCAGGTCCAGCCGCCGAGGCCGAGATGCGCGGGTGCGCTGTAGATATCGGCGGAGATGACATAAGGCTCCACCTGGTAGCGCGCGACTTTCACAGGTGTATCGGCATGGCTGATCGGGTTCAACATCTGGAACAATTCGATGGCGCGCTCGCCCTGCCCGAGTTCGGCAAAGGCCCAGGCTGTCCAGACGGCGGCGTGGGTATACTGCCCGCCGTTTTCGCGCACACCTGGCAAATAGCCTTTGATGTACCCGGGGTCGCGCTCCGTTTTGTCGAAGGGTGGGGTAAAGAGCAAAACCATCTGCTCGGCCTGCTTGACCAGCAGCCTGTAGACAGATTCCGTTGCCTGTAAAGTTCGTGCCGCAGGGGCCGCGCCCGATAAAACCGCCCAGGATTGGGCAATCGCATCAATCTGGCACTCGGTATTTTCGTGCGAACCCAACCGTGAGCCGTCATCATAGAAGGCGCGCAGGTACCACTCGCCATCCCAGGCCTGGGTTTCGAGCGCCTGCGCCAACCTCTCCGCTTTTTGGAGGTAGGGCGCGGGGTCAGCCGCCAGAGGCGCGAAACGCTTGAGTGTGGTGTACAGGAACCAGCCCAGCCAGATGCTCTCGCCGCGTCCGGCCATCCCGACCCGGTTCATCCCATCGTTCCAGTCGCCTGAACCCATCAGCGGCAGGCCATGTGTGCCTGTGGTTGCGCCCCTGTCCAGCGCCCGGCGGCAGTGTTCATACAGCGAAAAGACCTCGGTTGTGGCTTCATATTGAGCGTAACGCTCCATTTCAGCGGGTTTGAGTGTTTCGCCTTTCAGGAACGGAATGGTCTCATTTAATATAGACGCGTCGCCGGTGGCGGTCATGTACTCGGCGGTGACAAACGGCAGCCAGAGCAGATCATCCGAAAAACGGGTGCGCACCCCGCGCCCCGCCGGTGGATTCCACCAGTGGAGCACATCACCCGCCTCGAATTGGTGCCGGGCCGCTTCCAAAATCTGTGCGCGGGCCAGGTCCGGGCGGACATGCAGCAGCGCGAGCACATCCTGGAGTTGGTCGCGGAACCCAAACGCCCCGCTGGATTGATAAAGTGCGGTCCGTCCCCACAAGCGGCAGGCGAGAGTTTGGTAGAGCAGCCAGCGGTTGAGCATCAGATCCAGGCCGGGGTCGGGCGTTTCAACGGTCACAGTGTTCAGAATTTTGTCCCACTGCTGCTGGACAGCCTGCCAGGTGGCTTCAACCTGCCCCTCGACCTGGATCTGCCCGATCAGCGCCAGGCTTTCTGCCCGGCTGGCGCCTTCGCCGATCAAGAAGAAGACCTCATCTGATGCGCCGGGCGCCAGGTCCACATGCAGTTGGAGGGCGGCACAGGGGTCCAGCCCGGCATTCACGGTGCTGGCCAATCCAATCCGATTGAGGGCTGCCGGCGCGCGCAGACTACCCAGGCGTCCCAGGAACTCCGTTCGGTCGGCGGTCACGCCATGTGGTTTTTTATTGGCTGCCAGGAATGCCACGCGTTCGCCGAATTCAGTGCTGAAGCGGTTGCTGGCGAACAGGGCATGTCTATCGGCGTTGAATTCGGGCAGGATGTGGGCTTGCTGCGTGTTGCGGGTTGTGCCCAGCACCCATTCGGCATAGTAGGTGACGGTGATCCGACGTGGACGGTTCCACAGGTTTTGCAGGCGCAGGCGCGCAATTTTGACCGGTGCATCCGGCGCGGCGAAAAGGCATAAGTTCTGGTTCAGGCCGTGACTCTGGCTCTCGATAATCGAATAACCAGCCCCATGCCGGATGAGATGCGTTGTTTCCGCCCCGGCAGGCATGGGCGTGGGACTCCAGACCAGCCCGGTTTCCTCGTCGCGCAGGTAGACGGCTTCGCCCGGCAGGTCGGTCACCGGGTCGTTGCGCCAGGGGGTCAGGCGGTTCTCGCCGCTGTTCCCGGCCCAGGTGGGGCCGGAGCCCGCCTCGGAGACGAGGAAGCCAAACTGCGGGTTGGCGATCACGTTGATCCAGGGGTGCGGGGTGCACTGACCCGGCCCGAGGTGGATAACGTATTCCTTCCCATCTTGGCTGAATCCGCCGAGGCCGTTCTCCATCAATAAATCTCCCGGAAGTTGAATGGGGGGCGTTGGTTCGGGGTCACGAGGTGGGGTCAGGGCCGGGGTGAATTTTGGCAGCCGGGTGGCGGGGACGGTTAAACGCAGGGCGTGTTCAGCCAGTGTCCCACTCTTTTCGTCCAAAACGACACCTGCCACCGTTTGCAGCAGGATTTTATCGGCCGGTTGAAGCTGGTCGGCGCGTAGCACGAAAATGCCGTTGCGCTGGTTCAGTGCACCTTCGGCGCCCAGGCTGCGGATCTGGCGCTGGATGTTGTTGTGCAGGTCAAGGGCATAGCCGGTATCCTGATCGTTCAGAATCACCAGGTTGACTGTGACGTGGTGCGCGCGCCAGTAGGTGAAGGCTTGCAGGGCTTCGGTCAGCAGGGGCGCTTCACCATTGCGGATGCGCACCAGCAAAATGGGATCATCACCAGAGATGCCAAAGGCCCATAGCCCTGATTGTCCCTTCTCGTTTTGCGCCAGCAAATGCGGCGCGGGACGCAATGAGCCGACAGGGTAAAGCAGGGCCGATAATAGGCGTTGGATATTTTCGACTGTATAGCCGTTCAGGCCCAGTTCGAGCAGTTCGCGCTCGCTGGCATCGCGGGCCTCACCGAAGGCGCGGTGGATGGCCTGCCCGGTCTGGTAATGCGAGAGTTTTTCCAGCGCTTCGGCGCGGGAGGGTGCCGCCAGGGTCAGGAAGGTGACCCTGGTTTTGGCATGTGGATTCAGGTCAATTTGCTGCGCCAGCGAAAAGATCGGGTCGAGCGTGCCTCCAACTGTGCCAGAGAGATGGCGACCGCGTTGCAAGGCCTGTGGCGTGCGCGGCGTTTGTGAACGGCCCAAAAATTTGGCGCGGTCGCTTTCGTATTCGCCGGTCACTTTTCGTCCGGCTTCGATTACCAATGCATGGATCAGCACAACGGGTTTTTCATCCGCCGAGCGTGGGCGGCGTTGAAACAGGAGCGCGTTCTCCCTGGGGAGGTACTCGCTCTCGATGAACAGTTTATTGAACGCCGGATGTCGCCGGTCAGCAGCCTGTTCTGCCAGGACCACTTCGCCGTAGCTGGTCAATCTCAGCCGCCGCGGGCGGTCGCTGTCGTTCAGGAGGTTCACCCGCCGGATTTCGACGCCTTCCGGGCTGATGGTGACCCCGGTGCGCAGGGTAATCCCATTCTCCGAGCGCGGGAACTCCACCTTGTGCGGATAAAACAAGACTTCCTGTTGTTCCGTTATAACTCCCATCGGCTGGCAGGTGGCCGACCAGAGCGCTCCGCTTTCGCGGTCTTGCACATAGATCCATGTGCCCCACGAGTCAAGGGTCGTGTCGGCTTGCCAGCGCGTCAGCGCAAATTCGCGCCACTGGCTGAATCCGCCCCCGGCGTTGGTAATCATCAGGCTGGTATCACCCTGTGAAAGGAGCTGCGCCTGCGGAATGGGGCTGTCGACCGGCACACGCCAGGGGGCGCTGTTGACCGCGCGGATCCCTTCGGGCAGATCCGCCGGTTCATCAGGATGAGGATATTCAATCGGCGGGTTTTGCGGGATCTTTTCCTGGAGGAGCAGCTCCACGCTCTGGATGTGCTCATCGGCGTGAAAACGCTGGATCATGATGTCATCCGATAGATAGTTACAGGCCGCCAACAGGATCATACCCTGGTGGTGCGCCATGTAAGATTGCACAGTGGCATGTGTCTGGCTGACGGGTAAGCGTGTTTTGGTGTAATCGAGCGCCTCGTAAAAACCAAAACGCCCGAGCAGGTTCAGTTGCTCCAGGTGAGCCATGTTCTTCAGTACGGCCTGCGGTTGCAGCGAAAGCCCCAATAGCGATGCGTAGGGTGTGACGACTAAGTCCTCGGGCAGGTCACGCTTGTAGCCTAAATCGGGCACGCCAAAAGCCCTGTACTGATAGTTCAGATTGAGGTCAAAGGCGTAGTAGCCTGACTCCGAAATGCCCCAGGGTACTTTTTGTTCTTTTCCATAAATCACTTGTGCCTCGAGCGCGGCATAGCAGCTCTCCGAGAGAAATGTCCCGGCGTAGTTTCTGGCAAACAGAGTCGGCATGAGATATTCGAACATCGTGCCGCTCCAGGAGAGTAACACCTGTTTGCCGTTGACTTCTGTCACCGGCCGCCCCAGGTGCTGCCAGTGACTTTGCGGCACATCGCCCTTGGCAATCGCAATCAGGCTCGCAATCCGGGCTTCGGAGGCCAGCAAATCATAGTAACTCGGGTCGAGCTGTTCAGTGCTGACGTTGTAGCCGATGTGAAAAACCTGGCGGCGCTGACTGAATAAAAAGCGGAAATCCATGCCGGTCACAGCAGCGTTGGCCTGCCCTGCCAGGTCTCGAAAACCAATCAAGAGGGGCCTGACCGCCATTTGCGCCGACGATAAATCAGATTCCAATTTTTGACACCATTCACGCGCGTTTTCATCCTGCGCCTGAAAATCCTTCAAGGCGATTTGGATTTGCTCATACACTGCGGCTGCGGCTCCCAGCGTAGGTGGTTCGGCTGGCAGGCTGGCGTGAAATGCTTGCCCGGCGGGGGTTTGCAGCAGCGGCTCGTCCAATCGGTTGAGCCAGGGCGCGAACAAGTCCAGGCTGCGCTGCATGTCTTGCAGTTGGTGGTGCAGCAAATCGAGATAAAGTTGCAGGTCGGTCAGGGCTTCGGAATGAAGATTGGGATGACTCTCGAGCAGTTCCAGCAGCCGATGGGAAACCCTGGCCCAGCCTTCACGTGAGAGCCAGGTGAGAGTCTCGATCCACTCTGCCGGCTGGTTCTGGATGGCGCTGACGCGCTCGTAAATGCTGGTTAGTTCGACTTCAAACGATTCGGTCTCGGGGTTGTTTTTCTCGATGGTTTGCAGGATTTCAGAGAGCAGATCGAGAATGACAAGTAAGCCCTGCCACTGCTTTCCCAGCACCGGCGCATCCGTGAGAGCCAGACAACCCTGCCGGAGCGTGATCAGGCAGGCTGCCAGGTTGCCGCTATCCACGGTTGAAATGTAGCGCGGCGGGAGGGCTGTCAGCGCCTGCGAGTCGTACCAGTTCAGCAGGTGTCCGCGGTAATGTTCCAATTTCTCCAGGGTTTCAAAGGTGGAGCGCAAACGGACGGCCAGTTCGAGCAGCCCCAGGTAGCCCAAATCATAGGCCGACAACGTTGATACCAGGAACAGACCGATGTTGGTCGGCGTGGTATAGTGCGCCACACTGCCGCGAGGCGACTCTTGAAAATGGTCGGGGGGCAGCCAATGGTCATTCGGCCCGGCAAACTGCTCAAAAAAGGCCCAGGTGCGGCGCGCCAGGCGGAGGACCTGCCTGCGCTGTGGCTCCGTTAACGGCGTGGTGGTGTGGGTCACCGGCTGGCTGATCAGGTAGGCGATTTGTGGGGCGATCAGCCAGGCAGCCAGCACAGGCAGCGCCACCCAGAGTGCAGCGGGGTTAAAAAGGACAATGGAAATTCCCAGAAAAACGGTAAATATCAGGCTCCCCACCATTTCGAACCAGGTTTCGAAATTTGGTTTCAATCCAATAGAACGCGCCGCATTGGCCGCGGTTGTCCATTGCAACATCCTTTTACGTGCAATCAGCAGGCGGGCCAGCGTGGTGCGGATGGCGCCCAGCATCAGCAGCGCTTCGTAGGGTAGAAACAGAATGGCCAGTATCCAGCGGGTGAGCGGGAGCCAGGTTGGTTTGAGAATTTGTTTGAGAGTCAGCCGCCCATGATTGTGTTTGCCTTGTTCCAAGGTTTGCGCCGCAATGGGCAGGGCGGCCGGCAGCAAGACTAACAGAGTCCAGACCAGGGGTGAGCCGGGCAGAACCAGCCAGCCCGCAGCGAGCAGCGCCAGCAAAGTGGGTGGCAGCAGGCTGCGCCGCAAGTTATCGAAAACTTTCCAGAGATTGATCGTTGATAGACGGTTGGGGGCCAGCCCGGTTTCGGTGCGGACGATGGGCAACAACCAGGGCAGTAACTGCCAATCCCCGCGAATCCAGCGCCGCAGGCGGCGGGCATAAACCAGATAGCGCGACGGATACTCCTCGTACAGGACGATGTCCGTGACCAGCGCCGCGCGTCCATAAATCCCTTCAAACAGGTCGTGACTGAGCAAGGTATTCTGAAGCACCTGGCCTGCCAGGCTGCGCTCGAAAGCCGCGACATCATAAATCCCTTTGCCAACATAACTGCCTTCGCCAAATAAATCCTGGTAAACATCCGAGACGGCGAACGAGTACAGGTCAAACCCGGCGTTCCCGGCAAAGATTTGCGAAAAAAGCGAACGATTGGCGCTGGTCGGTTTGATGGCCACGCGCGGCTGCAACACGGTATAACCGGCAACCACCGTGCGCCCATCCGGGGAAAATTCAGCCTGGTTAAGCGGGTGCGCCAGGGTGGCAATCAGCCGGTTGGCGCTGCCCTGCGGCAGGGAGGTATCCGCATCCAAAGTGATGATATATTTGATGTCAGCCAAAATTTCCATCTGCCCGACCTGAGTGGTGTAGGCGGTTCCTCCGAGGTTGAGCAGCAAGCGATTGAAATCCGCCAGCTTGCCGCGTTTACGCTCCCAGCCCATCCAAACCCCTTCGGACGGATTCCACTGCCGCTGCCGGTGGAACAAATAAAAGGGGGCTGTTTTTGTATACTTGTGATTGAGATTTTCGACGCCAGCGCTGGCCAGCGCCAGTAGTTCTTCATCTTCCGGCATGTCCTCTGCCGGGGCATCCCCAAAATCGGTCAACAGGGCGTAGGTCAGTTGTGGATCTGGGTTGGAGAGATAATAAAGTTCCAGTTCTTGCAGGAGATGGTTGAGTTCACCGGCGCTTTCCAAGAGGGTCGGAACAACCACCATGGTGCGGTTGCCCGGCGGGAGGCCCTCCGAAAAATCCATCCGCGGCAGGCTTTGTGGCTTGACCCGATGGGTTACATTCCAATGCACGAGTGTGATGGCGGCTTCAACGGCCAATCCAGCGCCAAGCAAGCCAACCAGGATAAGTTGGATGAGTGAGCCGCCCGCCAGCGTGGCATAAGTGAGCAGCCCCAAAACAAACAGCGCTGAAAAGATGGCGATACTCCCCAGATAAGTGGCGGTGGGGGAGGCCAGCAACGCACGGTGGATACGGATACTTAATCCTGGCTGGTAATGCAGACTGGCTTCGAGAGTCGCACGCCCCGCATCGCGCAGATAAAAGCCGATGTGCGCTTCTCGCCCTGGGGCCTTGTTGGCTTTGCTGCGGGCGAATTCAACTGCGGCGAACGCGACCTGTTCCTCGGCGTAGCCCTGGTTTCCCGTCAGAGCGTTGGAACGGTGCCCGGACGGGGCGCTGAAAGGTGAGTGGCGCGCCAATTCCTCGATGATACTGCGATAACTATTGCGGGTCTCGAAATCCATATTTGCGTAAACATCCGCAGGATCATCGCGCAAAATCTGCTCGACCCGGCTGGTCTGCTCAAAGAAATCTTTCCAATCTGTGGCGGAGAGCAAACGCAGGCTGAGAAAGCAGTTGGCGACAATCGTTTCGTTGGCCAGCAGTGGGGAAGCGAACTGACCGATGGTTTTTGGCGCCTCCATCCCGGTCAGGTTGGCAACAGCCGATACCAGCCGCTCCAAAATCCCGATGCGGAGCATGATCGGCAGTGCCCACAATTCTCCAATCGTCAGGGGGGTCACCTGTTGATAATCCTGCACAAAAGCGGCGGTTTGAGTCAGGTCGATCTGGCTCTGGCAGTATCCAACCCATTCGCGCGCCAGCGTAAAAATTCGAGGTAGTCCCGATTTCCCGTCCAACTTGGGTAATTCGTTGAGAAAACTGCCCGGCAGGTCTTCTTCAATCTGACGGAAGGTCTGCTTGACGATGTAAAAATTATCCAGCATCCATTCGCCTGCGCGTGAAACCGGCGCATCTTTGGCTGGCATGCTCTTGAAGAGCGCATTGGCCTTACGCAAAGCCAGTTCCCATTTTTTCAGGTCATTCAAAAGGCCAGTTTTTTGGGAACGGGATGTTTCAACTGTGTGTGTCTCCGCCAGGCGGTGCGCAAATTCGCTCAGCCGACGATCGGAATCTGAGTTGGCGGGTTCTGATGGCGTGACCGGCGGGGCAATCTGCATCGGTTAACGCTCTGCGCGTTCCCCTGCTGATGATGCAGGGAATGGCGGTTCTTGTTTGGCGGGCAAATCCTGCACAATCAGCAGAGATACTTTGCCATACAGGATGAAATTATTGACCATGCTGCCATACGGCCATTGATGTATCCCCGAATAACCATGCGCGCTCAGTGTGACCAGATCGATCTGCTCCTGCTCCGCCAATTGATGTAATGCAACCGCTGCATTGTCACTGGTCATGAGATGAGTTTGGACAGGTATGCCCTCCAGGTACGAACGCAGCTTTACCTGTTCGAGATAACGGGCGGCTTCTTCTCGATTCCGCGCGACAAGGCGATTGGATAGATCGATATCTTCACGAGCCGGGGGCATCTGGCGGGCCATTTCTGGGGTTTGCACGATTTGCACCAGATGAATCTGAGAGTGATGAAAACGCGCTAATTGTGTGATGATGGGTAAAACATTTTCTGCGCGTTGGGAACCGTCCAACGGCACCAGGATGCGCTGGTAAACCGGGGTTTCTGCCAATTCTCCCGGGTAAGCCCCGGGTTGGTGTGCCCGAACGATGAGCAGCGAAGTTGGCGCGCTTAAGATGATTTTTTGCGTGATATTGCTGATGCCCCATTGAGTTAGGCCATTTCGTCCATGGCTGCTCAAAATGATCAGTTTTATGCCCTGGTTTTGGGCGAATTCTGTGATCCCTTCCGCTTCCAAACCTTCCAGGACGCTCGTCCGTGCTCGCAAGCCTGATTCTTGAAAGTGAGTCTTGATCTTTTCCAGATAGAGTGCTGCCCTGGTTTTATTGATTTGCCAGTTAAGCAAATCAAACAGTTGCGCTGAAGTGCCAGCCTGTTTTTTTTCCAGCATCCGCAGCAGCGTAATTTCTGTGTCAAAAGTACGGGCGATGGCGACAACGTGAGGCAAAACACATTCGGCCAGTTGAGAACCATCCAGCGGAACGAGAATAGGATCGAACATGGGTCATCCCTTCGATCCCATACAAGCGTTGGGACCATTCTTCGAGACTGCCAGAAAGCAGTTGTGAATTAGTGGTTGTCAAGAGCGGCAATAGGTTGAGGCGAAGCCCGAAGCATATCTAACAAATCAGGCAAGACCTCTTCTGCCTTGAATAGGTCTAAACTTATTCTATAATAAATACTCTCAAACCGCATCAATCGTTTGGGGAGTGTCTCCCTCCGCCACTTGGGGGAGGTCTTATCAGAAGTACAGAGTGAATCATGTAAGCAGGATTCGCTTTTCCCCCAGTTCTTGCCGGGTTGTATTTGCCAGATCATCACGAAGCAGTAAAATAAGAGTAGGGTTTCTGAGGTTTTTCAGAATATTCATGGCGCTAAACAGGAGATTGGATAGGCGATGACCGGACAGGAACTCTTATTAACCGCCCTTGACCAACGCTACGAAAAATATCGGGCTGAGCGCAAACGCTGCAAGGATGAATTTTCCGAGCAGGCTGTCCATGAGCTACGGGTTGCCACCCGCCGGATGCTGGCACTGATCGAGCTCTTGCGCGCCGTGACATCTCAACCGCGTCTGAAAGATTTACGCCGCGCCTTCAAAGAGCAGCTCGACAGCCTGGATGAACTGCGGGATACGCAAGTGATGCTGGCGGAAATTTCTAAAACCATCGAATCCCTACCTGATCTTGCCTGCCTGCAAAAAATCCTCCGGAAACGCGAAAAACGCCTGCTCAAAGCTGCCGAGCGTGACGTGCGCGGCTTAAAAGTCAACGCAATCGCCGCCAGCGTCAAAAAAGTCCGCACCGGTTTGCTGGAAGCCGCTTTTAGCCAGGATTTGACGACGCGCTTGCTGACAACGGTGGATGAGGCCTTTCTAACGGTCACACAGCGTTACGGGTTGATCGACCCGACCTTGCTGGCCAGTGTCCATCATATGCGGATAGCCTTTAAAAAGTTCCGCTACATGGTTGAATTGATATATCTGCTTTTGCCGGGTTTTCCGCAAAAAAATCTGGGGGAAATGCATGCATACCAATCCCTGATGGGTGACATTCAGGATCTGGAGGTTTTTCTGCGGGCCTTGGGAAAATTTGCGGGCAAAGACAAAAATTTTGATCCCATCTTGGTGCGTGCGTATTATCAGCGCCGCCTGGCCGAAACCCTGAAGGCATATCTCGAAAATGCGCAGCAGTTTGATCGCTTTTGGCGCCCGGCGTCAGATCGGCTTTTTCCGTGGGAGGACACGATATGAATCTGTACCTCATTCGTCATGCGATTGCTGTTTCCCCAGACGCCCCAGGTTGCGAAGCAGATAGCCAGCGCCCGCTGACCGATGAGGGCTCTGCCAAAATGATCAAGATTGCGCATGGCCTGAAAGCGTTGGATATCCATTTTGATCTGATTCTCGCCAGCCCTTATCTTCGGGCATTGGATACGGCGCGTATCTTACTCAAGGTACTGAAAATGGAAAAAGAGCAGCTCATTACCAGCGAGAATCTTGTCCCGATGGGCTTCCCTGTTCAGATAATCGGGGAAATTAACGAAAAATACCTCCAGTTCGGCAATCTGGCAATGGTTGGGCACGAACCTAATCTGAGTGCGCTGATTAGCCTGCTGGTGGCTGGGGATGCCGCTCTCTCGATTAATCTAAAAAAAGGCGGCATCTGCCACCTGCGTACTGAAAATCTTTTACATGAGCGGTGCGCGACGCTGGAATGGTTGATGATGCCAAAGCAGTTAGCGGCCCTGGGAGAAAACCTGCCCGAAACCCTTTAAAAGGGATAAATCGTTAATGGTGGGGGTGACGGTTTGCATTATTTTTCTGTAAAAAAGACCAACTGAGGGGAAATAAAGCCAGCAGGAAGCAGATGCCGCCTACCAACGCGCCCTGGCCGAGCAAGGGGTTATCGGTCAGGAAGCCAATCATGCCCAGGATGCAGGCTACACCGTTGAGTGCCAACAGCACCCCGCCCCAACGCGGCGCGCCGGGGTGCTTCCATAAGAGAATGCCAAACAAGATCGATGGAATCCCCAGAATGGCGTATGCCAGGCCGTTGAAAAAGGCCAGCGTCGAAATGGGCCAGGCTTGCAGGGTCAGGCGCAGCAGCAGGTCAACCCCGTCCACGTAGCGCGGGTCGGCGCGCAGGGCAAACAGCCTGGGGACGAGTGTTACTTGCGAGAGATAGACCACCAGGTTAAGCGCGCCGTAAATGGGCACGAAAACCAACCCGATGACGGTCCAATCCGGCGCGGCAGGCTTGAGCCAGGCATACAGCGCAGACATGAAAGCCACCGCGCTTAACGTCACCAGTGCGGCGTTGTAGTAGGTGGCATAATACAGCCAGTTCAACCGCGCAGCGTGGGCGGACACCTGCGCGAAGGTTTCCAGCGGACCAGCAGATGCCATATCAGCGATCAGGAAGATGAGCCAGAAAATGGTGAACAGCAGGCAGAGTAAGGCCAGCAGGCCGGTCAATTTTGCCATTTGGTAACTCCTATCGAGGGTTTGGTGCGCGGTATCCTGGGCGAGGCTGATCCTTTGAATTTTGAAAATTGACTATCAAGGAAATCAGCTGCCCTTATTGTAACGAGTGCCGCAACCACCGTAAAGTGCCGGGTCATTTTGGAAGTTTTCTACTCGAAATGAGGCAGATAACCCTGCTTTTTTGAGATTTCCGGTAAGCGTTTGATGGTTTTCTTAAATAGGCATACGGAAGACTGCATCAGCAGGTCTCAAATTTCTGACAGATCAATCAAGCACAGGTACTTTGCCTCATTGACATCGCAACGGGTTATTTGCTACTATGTGATTGGAAATTGTCCATGCTGGAGCCAGGTCAATTGTTCACAGGTGGCGGATAAGATGAAAACCGCGGCGCGGTTATTCGTTTGGATTGTTTTGGGTGCGCTGATGGCTTGCAGCGGCGCGCTTGCATCCGATACGCCAGTGCCTGCGCCGGTTTTATCAGCTGGGTTTCCTGCGCTGGCTTGTCTGGATGAAGCCCCGGCATTTATTACCAACTTCACCGTCTTCCAACCCCCTCAGCTTTCTGAACCTCGAGCCCGAGTCCCGTTCCGCGATCCGGTCTTTGGAACCTGTCTTCTCCGCGTCACAGACCGCAATGCCGATCTCGCGGAGGGGGATTCTTCAGCGGGATTAAAAAATGAGTACTCGCGTGTCCAGTCCTTCAACGCAGACGAAACGCGCCTCCTCGTCCTCGGCCTCGAAGCGACCTGGTATCTCTACGATGCGCGCTCACTCCAGCCGCTTGGACAACTTCCCTTCAGCGGCCCCGTTGAACCACGCTGGTCGGCGGACGATCCAAAGATTATCTACTACTCAGAAGAAACACGCCTGATGGCGTATCACCTCCAGAGCGGGGAGAAAACCATCGTTCACAACTTCGCCCTCGATTTTCCGGGACAAACTCTCTCCGCAGTTTGGACACGCTACGAGGGTAGTCCCTCCTTCGATGGCAAAACCTGGGGCCTGATGGCCGAAGATGAAAACTGGCTGACCAGCGCGTTCATCGTCTATGACCTGCCGTCCGACCGCGTGGTTGCAACTCTCGACATGCGCAGCTGGCCTGACGAAGCCCGCGAGATCGACAGCGTCACCATCAGTCCCCTCGGCGATTACTTCCTGGCTTATCTCGATCAATATTGTGATCCCGGTCAACTGGGTACCGAAACGCATCCCTGCGGGTTGATGGTCTACGACCGCAACCTGAAAAACGGACGCGGTCTCCTGCGCCTGATCGGTCACTCCGACACTGCGCTCGATGCGCAGGGGCGCGAAGTGCTGGTCTATCAGGATATTGACACCGACCACATCTCTCTGCTCGATTTGGAAAGTGGCGTAGTCACCCCGCTCTGGCCGATTGATTTTAGTCACACGCCAATTGGGTTGCATATTTCAGGGCGTGCTTCGCACGCGCCGGGTTGGGCGCTGATCTCCACCTACGATGGCGATCCCGCCTCCTACACCTGGATGGATGATGGCATCTTTGCCATCGAACTTAAGCCGAACGGGCGCGTTATTCGCTTCGCGCAGACCCGGTCGCTTGTCGATGAAAACATGGAGCATGATTACTGGGCCGAACCGCAGGCCAGCCTCAACCGCGATTTCACGCGCCTCCTGTTTACCTCCAATTGGGGCAGGAGTGGAACGGGTGAAGTAGAAATGTACCTTATCCAATTGCCGGAGGATTGGTTGAACCAATACCCCTAAACTTTACATTGTCAGCAATTGGTAAAACCTCCAGTACTGGTGGGTAGGTACTGGAAGCCCGGCATAGTTGTATAATTTTTTTGGAGGGAAGTATGAACAATGTCTATGCCGCAGTCTTGTTGATCCTGATCCTGTCTGGCTGCAGCCTGCCAAGTAGTGGAGGCGCCGGCCCGATGGCCTGGATTGACCGTCCGTTGGATGGCGCAAGCCTCCCGTTCGCGCCGCTTATCCTCCAGGCGCATGCAGCCGATGCCGATGGGGTCACGATGATCGAGTTCCTGGTTTTCGATAACCTGATCGGCAGCCTGCCAACCGGGGGAGCGCGTTTGGAGGAAGCCAGCCTCGAATGGATGCCGCCCGGGCCTGGCTTGTACCGGCTCAGCGCCCGCGCCATCGATAGCCTGGGCAATACCAATGCGCGTACCATGCCCAGCGTCCAAATTACAATCAGCGGCGGCACACCTACGCCGACAGCGGCGTCGTTGCCGGTTTCAGGGCAGTGCGCAGCCGGGAGCTTGATCGCGCCGCTGCTCCTTTCTCCCGCGGATGGCGCAGCCGTGACCGGAGAACCATTGCTAACCTGGTCTTATCCGGATACTGCCTGTCATCCCTCCAGTTACACCGTCGATATTTCGAGCGACGTCTCTTTCTCTGACACCAGCCTGGGTTTTGGCACGTTGGATTACAACGAAACCAGCCGTGAGTGGCCGCTGCCAGCCGGTCAGTGTTACTACTGGCGGGCACACGCCTACGTGCCAGATGTCAAGGGACCGCCCTCCGCTGTCTGGAAGTTTTGCCTTGCCGCTTCAACCACCGCCACACCTCCAGCGCCCAGCTTCACCTTGCTCCAGAACGCCAACTGTCGTCTGGGTCCGGGCACAGCCTATGACTCTGCGGATATCCTGATGCAGGGGGTTTCGGTTGTTATCGAAGGACGCGATCAGGATAACGCCTGGCTTTGGGTGAAAAAGCCCTCGGGCCGTGGACAATGCTGGGTTTCCGCCAGCGTCGGCATGGCCAGCGGAAATTGGCAAGTCCTGCCGGTTATCTCTGCCCCGCCGCTGCCTGTCACCGTTACTCCGGCGGATCTCACCCCACCTGAAATCTCCAACTTGAGCGCCAACCCAACTCTCGTCAGTGTGCAAACCCAATGCGGCGGCACCCCGCCCACGACGCTCATCCGCGCCCGCGTTACCGATTCCGGTGGGATTGCCCGTGTAATTGCCCGCGTTTCGGGAGTGGGTGAGTTCGATATGTCGCCGGTTGGCAACGACTACTATCAGGTCAACCTCGGCCCCTTCGGCGAGGCCGGAACTTTCTCGATTTTCGTCCAGGCGCAGGATAATACCGGCACCACCGCCACCAGCGCGCCAATCGAAGTGCAGGCGGTGGCCTGCCCGGGATAAATCAAAGGATATGAAGATGGGATCTAACCGTGGTTGCCTGTATCTGACAGCGGCTTTGTTCGCGCTGATTTTACTGATCGCCCTGACCCTGCTCGGAGGGTGGCTGTTCCGCCAACAGCAGGAGCAGGCGCAGACGGAATACCTGCCGCCCATCGTCCAGATTACCGAACCGCAGGATGGAATTATCGTCCCGGTTGGCAGTCTCCTGCCTGTCGTCGCCAAAATTTTCGATACACCCGAAGCGCCGATCCAACGAGTGGAGGTCTGGCTGGATGGCGAATTGCAGGAGAAACAAGAGGCTGTCGCCGATGGCGAGCTGTCCCCATTTCTTCACGCTTATCTTTTTATGCCATCCGAGGGTGTGCATGTCCTGACGGTGCGCGTTGTTAATCGCCTGGGCGTGATTGGGCAAAGCGAACCGCTTGTCGTTGTCGGAATTTCCAAGCTGCAGGATGTTCGACTGCTTGTGCCGCTTCCGGAAGGCGAAGGCCTGGCGGGTCTGGCCGCCGCTTATCACACGGATGAGGCAACTTTACAGAGGCTCAACCCTGCGCTGGGCGGTCAACCACCCGCGCCAGGCGCAATCATTGCCGTGCCAAAACCTGCGGAAAACGAGCCGTCGCCAGCCCAACCAACCCAACCTTTACCACCGCCCGCCAACTTTCCGGCTATCAATCCTGCCACGCTCCCACTTGACCCGGCGGAGCTGCCAGGCTGGGGTCTGACGGTCTTGGAATTGAAACCTCCGGCCGCCCCAAGCAGCCTGCAAGCGCAGGTGATAGATTGTAAAGTGACACTGGCTTGGAATGATAACTCCACCAATGAGAACGGATATAACCTCTGGATGAAGGGGGCGAATTTACCAGCCCATCTTATTGGCACCCTCCAACCCTCCAAGGGGGGGCAAACCTGGTATAAGTTCTCCGCTCCGGCAACCGGGGCGCTTATGTTTTGGGTGGAGGCCTTCAACCTCATCGGCGGACAACAGAGCAATATTGCTGTGATCGAGGTGGATGCCACCTGCCCGGCATCCTTACCAACTCATTTACGGGTGGAACTGCTGGATCTGAGCGTGGGCGGGAATTATAACCAGGCCTATTGCTACATCTCGCTGGAGGGCGCGCTCGAGACGCGTATACCGGAACAAGATGGGAACTTTATCCCAATTCAGGGCGGTCAGGGGAATTTTTCCGCCGTGCCGCAGACCTTCAGCATTCCCATTCCTGGCGATCAGTCGTTGGAGGTCAGCGGCGAGTGTTGGGGTTGGGCAGGCAACGCGCTGGTCAAACTGGGAACCTTCAGCGGAACATTCCCGATTCAGGCCTGGAATGGCGCAAGACAGGAATTAGATGGCGGCGCTTATAAAATTGGCCTGTCAATCTCAGCCTCGGGGCTAGTGAAAGTAAGTGGAGCGCTGGCGTACGACAAATTCCCCGACCCACTCCTGCCGCCGCCTTACAATGTACAGGAGGCAGGAACCCGCTGCCCGGGCTTCAGTTGTTCGGGCGTCTTTCTGAGCTGGGAATGGCAGCCCTCCACTGGCTTCAAGGGGCAGATCACTGGTTTTGATATTTACCTGGATGGCAAGCCATACAAATCAGTACCCGACCCCCAGGCGCGCTCCACCCCGGTGGTGCCCCCGGCCGGTTGTGGCAAGCCGGTCCGCTGGCAGGTGGCGGCTGTCTCAGGGACCACGCGCTCCATGCTCAGCCTCCCATTTGAGTATGACCTGCCCCCCTGCCAGGCCTATGCCGTGGTGAAGTTCGAGACGCTCGATATCCCGTGGACAGGCGATGGAATATCTGATGGGCCCTGCGATGAACTTGAATTCTTTCACATTCTTACTCTACGGGGGAATTACGACATGCAGCAAAAATTTTTCGGTACTGGAGGAGGCAGTTATGCACATGCCTTTAATATTGGTTTCGTCATGTATCTGCAACCGATACAATGCACTAAGGAGGGGTCTCCTTATACCTTTTCGCAACTTGGGTATGGGTACGGGATTCAAAACCCCGACAAATTCATTGTTACCATTCCCGAGACAAAAATTAAAATAACTGTGGGCACGGTTTTTGCTGACCAGGATGATGTCGGCCAGAATGATTTCTTTGGCCAGCGCGGCTTGGTTCATGAGTACCCTGATCTTCAAGCGGCTGTCAAGGCACTGGGATGCGGCCAGAGATTTCGCGACCCGCTGGAAGGGTATCGGAGCGAGGATACCGGGGACACCGCCGTCACTTATACGTTGACGGTCTACCCCAATCCATGCGGAGATGTACCGCAGGGCATCCCGCTGCCCCAGAAGTAACCTGTTGGTCGGGTTGGTTTTGTGTGAGGTGTTCAATGATCTGGTGCGAACTGAGTCTGGAGCAGAAAGTAGAGGAAAGCCCGTCAATCTGCGTGTAATGATTCTGTAAGGTGCGTGTCAACCTCCTGTAAGGAACAAAAAGCGAAATTGGGTGTTTGATTAAGTAAGAAAGATGGAACCAAAACGCCGACTTTTACGTTATATCAATATGGTCTCGATACAGCTGCACTGAGTAGGACGCTGTCCGTATCGAAACCCGCCGCTTACTCGGTCATCCATTTTTCTCTCTTGAAAGGAGGTTGTCATGTCCCTGTTTCTTGTGATTCTCGTTTCTGCCCTGGTGGGTCTGTTTGTCTTGCTCAGCCTCCTGCCGCTGGTTTCAGACAGGCCAGATAACGACTCGCTCGTGCAACCACGCGATTAATCCTATCCTGACCAAGGACAAAAACCGGGGGCGGAATGCCCCCGGTTTTTCGTTGTGCACTCTACCCTTGCTTTCGCATTATTCTTTACTTGTTACTCATTTCTCATTTCTCTCTCCGCCATCTCTACCAATTTCCTCGCCCTCACCGGCGCATCCCCCAGATGGGATTCGTAATCCATCAACTCCCGTACCTGTTCAACAGACAAAAACTTCAGGATTTCTGGGTCTTCTGCCAGGTTCTCTGCCAGCGGATTGACCTCGCCGCCTCGGACAGTTTCCCAGGCCTGCATGGATTGTTCGCGGATCACCTCATGCATCTCCTGGCGACTGGCCCCCGCTTTGACGGCCGCCATCAGCACCCTTTCAGTGGCCGCAAATGGCCCGTAGACGGCCAGATTCCGCGCCAGGGCGTGTTCGTCGACTCTCAGGCCGGAGAGGATGCCCTGGGCTGTTTTGAGCATTTCGTCAGCCGCCAGGAAGGCTTCGGGCAGGATCGTCCGGCGGTTGGCCGAGTCGTCCAGGGTCCGTTCGAGCAGGGAATGGGCGGCGTTATCCCAGGCCACACGCGGAAGCTGCGCCAGGTAGCGCCCGAGCGAGTCGATTTTCTCGGCGCGGATCGGATTGCGCTTGAATGGCATTGCCGAGGAGCCAACCTGTTTGCTGCCAAACGGCTCGCTCAATTCCCCAATCGGTGGGGATTGCAGCAGGCGCAGGTCGAAGGCCATTTTGTAGAGTGACTGCCCCAGCCCGGCCAGGGCGGCCAGTACGCTGTAATCCTGTTTGCGCGGGTAAGTCTGCGTGGCGACCGGGTAAAATGGCAGGACGAGCTTTTCACTCAGTTGGCGCTCGAAGTTGGCCAGTTCACTCACGCCGATTAGTTCGGCGTAAGAAGCGCCGGTCCCGACTGCGCCTTTGAAACCTTTTCCCCGAATCTTGCCTCTTTCTTCTTTAATCCTTTGGTAGTCTTCCAGTAAATCCTGCGCGTACTGCGCCAGCCGGTAGCCCAGCGTGGACGGCTCGGCGGGTTGGAGGTGCGTGAACGCGATCAACGGGGTATCGGCATATTTATCGATCAGCAGACCCAGGGTGCGGAGCAGGCCGCGCAGCGCTTCGAGGGTTAGCTCCAGGCCCTGGCGCAGACGCAGTGCGTCGGCGTTGTCCTCCACATCCATTGAGGTTGCCCCAAAATGGATAATTCCGCCGCCCAGTGTGGCCTGCTCGGCAAAAGTTCGTACTTCGGCCATCAAATCGTGCTGGATTTCGGATTCGATCTCCAGCGCGCGCGGCAGGTCGATTTCCTCCATGTGTTTGCGCAGGTCGGCGGCTTGTTCGGGGCGCACCAGCTCGTAGCCGCTCTGCACTTCGGCCAGCGCCACCCAGATTTGCCGCCAAAGCCGGCGCTTGTGGTCTTCAGACCACAGGCTGCGCATTTTAGATGAGCCGTAGCGCCAAGTAAACGGGGATTGGTACGCGGTGAAATCAGTCATATGAAAAACCTGCCTGTGCTGGAATAAGATGATGAGAATTTTTCAAGATTTGTAGTATTTCAACACTGTTGAGTTTGGGTAGTGCTAAAAAAGCTGTATAATCATTTTATCATTTGTGCCAGGTTTGCCGTTAAAAAATATACCGAAAGGATATTTTTTATGTATATCGAAGCAGAATTTTATACTTTCGACCACGTGATTCGAGGATTTGTCGATACGCCTCAAGAAAGATTAAGCGATTTTTTGAACCTAAAAAACGATACGACTGTCTTGATCCGGGATGTCCAGATTGGCCGTTTGCTTGGCATGGGCAAGTCACCGCCCATCCGAATGCCTGAAACACGGATGGAAAAACATTCCATCCTGTTCGCGTATCCGATGGATCGAGATATGACTACCAAGAGCATCTACCGTAGATCGTTCCGACAGATTTTCCAAGTAGCTGTGATCCTGCCAAATTTTGAATTGATTGGTTCCATCCATTTAACTGAAAAATTGGAAATCCGCCGCATTCTTCTTTCACGCCCGGATGACTTTATTCCATTGACTGAAGCTACAGCCATTTACTCTCTCTATCCTGCTGTGACTGCTTGGAGAAGCGCTATTGTTTTCAATAAAAATAGGATGATCTTAATCGGTGAACATACCCCAGCGGAAAACCCGTTCAATGTGGCTGAAAAACCGCCGAATCCCTCGAAATAAAAAATTGTTTACAGGTAATGCCCCAATTTGGTAATGATTAACTGAATGCGGAGAGATGAATGGCGATTGAAGCCCAGTTCTTTACCCCGAATCATATGGTCCGTGGATTTGTCGATACATCCGGCGAACGATTAAGCGACGTTCTAAATAGGAAAAACGAAACTGCGCTTTTCATCACAAAAGCGCAATTGTTCTGCATGATCTCTGCTGGCAAGACTCCGCCTACGCCGGTCCCCGACCTGCGCCTGGAAAAAAGTTTTTTGATGGCTGCCATACCCATGGATAGCGACGTGACCCATAAGAGCCTTTTCCGCAAGACGGCTGGTCAGAGTTATGAAATCACTGTTTTACTTCCCAATTATGAGCTGCGCGGCAGGGTTTTCATGTCCGAACGGCTCGATTTGCGCCGGGGGTTCGTGGCGCGCGCCGAAGACTTTATCCCAATGACCAGCGCCATGTTTGTGTATACCCCAGCCCCGCAGATTACTGTGCGTGCCAATACGATTATTTTCAACAAACACCATGTCGGCTTTTTGGGCGACCACCCTCTGGTGCGCGATGTAGCGACTATTCCAGTCAGCGGCGGGTAAAAGGATTTCATGGATCGCGCTGGGAAGCCTGTTTTCGGATCTGCAGCCTGTTTTCCGCCAGATGGGGTGGCCGCCAGGCTGCTTTTTCTGTCTGCTTGGATGATCTTCAGCGCCATCCAGTTTTCTGCCTGCGCTGAGTCTCTGCCCTCGTCTGTGCCGACGCCGATCCCGGCTACTCTGTCCGTATCTGTGCCGACTCGTTCTCCCTTGCCAGCCGCCACTTTCCCTGCCCCGCTTTCGGCGCCGACCTTGCTGCCTTACCCACAATACAAACTCGATGTGTGGATGGATTACGCCACTCACTACTTGCGCGTTGAAGAAACGATTGTTTACCCCAACCAGACCGGTGGGAACCTGCCCGAACTGGTGCTGGCAGTTCTTCCCAACGATTGGCCGCTGTTTATGCTCACCAGCTTGCGCGTGGATGGCGCCGACTCGACCGCTCATACGCTTTCTGGTGAGCGCCTGACCATTCCGCTTTTCCAGCCGCTTGCGCCAGACGGGGTGGTGACTTTGTCCCTCAGATACGATCTTTCCCTTCCGCCGATTGCGGCCAGTGAGCTTCAGCAGGGACGTCCGCAAGTCTATGGTTATAGCCCCCGCCAGATCAACCTGATCGACTGGTACCCATTTATTGTCCCATATGAGCCGGGCCAGGGTTGGCTGCTGCCCCCTCCCACGCTCTTTGGTGAATACCTGGCTTACGAGGTTGCCGATTTCGATGTGACCCTGCATTTCCCCGACTCGAATGCCATCCCTGTCATCGCTGCCAGCGGTGTGGAACAGCCTGCGTCAGACCCGTCCACCCGGCGTTATCGCCTCGAACATGGACGCAGCTTTGCCATCTCGGCCAGTCCCAATTTCCAGGTGGCTTCACAAGTTGTTGCTGGCATGACGGTTTCGAGCTATTTTTTTCCCGAAAACCAGCCCGCGGGGCAGGCCGTGCTCGCCGTTAGTGCGCAAGCCCTGCAAATTTTCAACGACCGCTTCGGGCCGCCTCCACACCCCACGCTCCGTGCCGTCCAGGGCGATTTCGCGGACGGCATGGAAGCCTCCGCCTTTTACTGGCTGGGGCAGGGCTACTACAATCGTTATGACGGTACGCCCAAAAACTACCTGACCATCATCTCGGCGCACGAAACTGCCCACCAGTGGTGGTTCGAACGCGTGGGGAACGACCAAATGCTCGAACCCTGGCTGGATGAGTCCCTTGCGGCTTATTCGGAACGCATTTATTATGAAACGGCGCATCCCGATTTGCTCAACTGGTGGTGGGATTATCGGATCGAGCGTTATTCCCCAATAGGCTGGGTCGACATGCCTGTCACAGATGCGCCCTATTATGAGGCCTACCGCCAGGCCGTTTATCTGAACGGCGCAAAATTCATGGAGAGCCTGCGCAGGCGGCTGGGTGATGAGGCTTTTTTTGTTTTCCTGCGTGCTTACGCCTCCCAAATGACTTCTCGGCGCGCCACGGCGGATGATTTTTTCAACATTTTGCGCCAGCAGACCACAGCCGATTTTTCAGACCTCCTCTCTGTCTATTTTCATTTTCCTCGTCGATAAACATCGAAATTACGGATAACAAACCTTTCGACTCAAAAACCATGGACTTCCTGGAATCTAATCCCACTCCGATTTTCAAGCGCGACTTGACGTTTCGCAGCCCCCTGATGAACGCTGCCGGGACTCTCGGTTTTGCTCCCGATGCTCGCGCCGCTGTCAAGTGGGGAGATTTTGGCGCTTTTGTGACCAATCCGATCAGCCTGCGGCCCCGGCTGCCTGCCAAAGCCCCGGAGTTGATCGAATATCCCGGCGGATTTCTCTTCCACAACGGATTGCCCAATCCGGGTCTTTCTGCCGCCCTGAAAAAATACGCCCGCCATTGGGCTGACACCGCTTTGCCGGTCATTGTCAACTTGATGGCCGACCGCCCCGAGGAAACCGCCCGCATGGTTCGCTCACTCGAAGGGCTTGAAAATATTGCCGCCATCGAACTCGGTTTTGCCCCACTCTTGGCCACGGACATTATCCTGATGGCGGTCGAAATGTCGCTGGGAGAACTCCCGCTGATTGTGAACCTGCCCTTTGAGCAGGTGCTGACTCTTGGGCCGCGTGTCATCCAGTTGGGCGCGGCGGCTGTCAGTCTTGCCGCGCCACGCGGCGCTTTACCGAAGGGAGATGCAATGATTACCGGGCGGCTGTTTGGACCCTCGCTTTTCCCCCAATCTTTGGAACTGGTTCGCAGCGCGGTCAAGCTTGGTCTGCCTGTCATCGGCGGAGGCGGCGTCTATAGCCAGGAAAATGCCAGCGCCATGCTCGAGGCAGGCGCATCGGCGGTGCAGGTCGATACGGTTTTGTGGAAAAACGGCTGGTTGAGAGGATAAAGACAACAAAAAACCCCATCTCACGACGGGGTTTGGCTTATACAGTCAGGCTAACTAGATAGCTTTGACGTTGGCGGCCTGCAGACCCTTAGGGCCTTTTTCGACCGTAAATTCAACGCGCTGGCCTTCTTCGAGATTGCGGAAACCATCGCCCTGGATAGCGGAGAAGTGGACGAAGACATCTGGGCCGCCTTCGCGGGAGATGAAGCCGTAGCCCTTGCTACCGTTGAACCACTTGACCGTACCTTGAACACGTTCAGACATTTTTTGCCTCCTGAGCAAAACAACAAAAAGGGTGGAAAGTTGTGGTGCACAGTAATGTCTTCGGGCGGTTAACAAAAAGCGGCTCAAAGGCAATGCTTTGAGCCGTCGTCTACATCTTCCTAACGAAAACTTACTTGCATCCTACAAGTGAAACTATATCAGTGAAATCAGCGGCCGTCAAGGCTGATATTTGACCAATTTTTGCGTCAAACAAACCAGAAAAGCTCATCATTGTTGAAGCGCGAGGCGTATTCGCGGGCGATCAAAGGCACGCGCTGAACCAGTGTTTCTTGTGAATCAGCGTCCGATATCCAAAGCGAAAAAGTCGCCACGCAACTCCCCAGGAAGTAGGCTTCGATCAAGCGTTCGTAGCCGTTGGGCAGCGGGAAATAGCGCTGGTAGTGCTCTAAAAAGACCGGGTGGTAGGCAGGACGCACATTCGAGAGGCAGGTCCCCAGGTCATAGGCAAAATGCCCAAATGACGACATCGAAAAGTCGATCAGGCGGATTTTTCCACGATGCAGCAAAAAATTCCCCCGGTGCAGGTCGCCATGCAGCAGCCCTGATGTGGCGCGTGTCTGGCTCAGGTTGCGGATTTCCCCTGTCAGCCAGGTGACCGCTGTTTGCAGAGCCTTGTAATCCTGCGCCGAGATGCGCCCATCCTCCACTGCCGGCCAGAGCGACAGCATGGCATTCTCGAAATACCGGGCGTCGCGCCGGGGGCGCGTAAAACCCTTGGGCTGTTTCCACTGGGTGGCTTGCTGGTGCAGGCGTCCTACCAGAGTGCCAATCTGGGCGGCCGTTGCCTCGCTTTCCTGTTCGCGGGTCAGCAATTCACCTTCTTGCCATTTCAGGAGGGTCACATTGACCCCATCCACATGGGCGACATAATCTTTGTCAAAAGTCTTCACAGGCGTGGGGACGGGAAACCTGGCGCGGCGCAACGCCTCCAGCCAGAGCATTTCCGAATTTACCGCCAGCACATTGGCGCCATGGTCTCCAAAGGCGGAGGTAATGGGTTCATGCAAGCGCAGCAGGTAGGAGCCCCTGCCGGTGTCCACTTTAAAGGTCAGGTTCTCGCTGTGCTGGAGAAATGCAACCGTCACCGGTTGGATTTTATAGGCTTCCAGCGCGCGGTTGGCCATTTCCAAGCGGGTTTCTGGGGATGGGATTGCCATGCTTTGATTTTAACCGCATATTTGCGATTCTGACCCTGCCATTTTTCCCACCAACCAGCCGGATGCCTCCACTCATTGCCCTGGCACCGTTGCAAAGGGTTATTTCTCCAGCCAGATGGTCACAGGCCCGTCATTGTGGATTTCCACCAGCATCTCTGCGCCAAAAACGCCCTGTCCGGTGGGAATTCCCTGCGCGCGCAGCAACTCGGCAAATCGATCCACCAGCGGACGAGCCAGGTCGGGCAGGGCTGCCTCGGTAAAGGATGGGCGCCGCCCCTTGCGGGCATCGGCGTAGAGCGTAAACTGCGAAACGACGATTGCCTCGCCCTGCACCTCGGCCAGCGAAAGATTCATTTTCCCTTCACTATCTTCGAAAATCCGCAAATTGGCGATTTTCTCAGCCAGGAAGGCTGCCTGCGCCTCGCTGTCAGCAGGCCCCACACCTAGCAGGATGACCAATCCCCGGTTGATTTCAGCTGTGATCTGATCAATTACGCTTACTTTAGCGTACTTTACTCGTTGAAGAAGTGCTCGCATTTCCAGCATCCTTAAAACGGCACGGAATACGAAATACCTGTCGCGTATTCCGTATTCCGTGTTGTGGTTGATTGGGTTTACTTCGGTAATTGCATCGCCTCGCGCACGGCCACCATCGTCTCTTCGGCAATCATGCGCGCGCGCCTGTCCCCATCGTGCAGCACATCCCAGACTGTGTTCGGGTTTTGACCGATTTCAGCCCGTTTTGCGCGGAACGGCTCCAGGTTTTTGTTAAGGTTCTCGGCCAGGCGTTTTTTGCAGTCCACACAGCCAATTCCGGCCCGGCGGCATTCCACATTGGTCATTTCCACAGCCTCTTTGGGCGTGAAAATCTTGTGCATCGAGAAGACGTTGCAGATATCCGGGTTGCCGGGATCATTGCGTCGCATTCGCTGTGGGTCGGTCACCATTTGCATCACCCGTTGGCGGGTCTCATCGGGCGTGGAAGCCAGCTCGATATGGTTGTTGAGGCTCTTGCCCATCTTCTGCACACCGTCGATTCCCAGCACCTTGGGGATCTCGGTGTTTTTCATCTGTGGCTCGATCAGCACATTCGTGTTGTACCGATAATTGAACGAACGCACCGTTTCGCGCGCAAATTCAATATGGGGGGCCTGGTCCACGCCTACCGGCACCAGGTCAGATTTGTACAGCACAATATCCGCTGTCATCAGCACCGGGTAGCCGACCAGCCCATAGTTGACATTGCTTTCCTGCTGCCTGACCTTCTCTTTGAAAGTCGGCAGGTCGGTCAGCTTGCCCCAGGGTGTCACCATCGACAGATACGTGTGCAGTTCCATCACCTGTGGTACGTGGCTTTGCACGAACATGATCGTCTCTTCAGGGCGGATGCCCGCCGCCAGCCAGTCGAGGGCCATGTCATAGGTGTTTTCGACCAGCTCTTTGGTGGTTTCCACGGTCGTCAGGGCATGCACATCCACGATGCAATAGACGCACTCGTATTCATTCTGTAAAGCGACATAATTCTTGATGGCGCCCAGGTAATTCCCCAGGTGTTGGCGTCCGGTGGGACGGGCGCCTGAAAAAACGCGGCCTTTCTTTGCCATGCTGCCTCGCTACCTTAATAGTTTTTCCACCAGCCCGGCGATTTCGCCTGCTTCGGCGTGTCTCCCAGTCTGGAGTTTGGAGTAGACCAGTTTCCCGTTTACGCTCACTTCGAACCGGCCCCCATCGGAGGGCAGGAGCGTCAGGGTTTCGATTTGCGGTTCGAATTTCTTCAACAATTCACTCGCCAGACCCACGGTCCGGTCAGTGTAATGTCAGACTGCGCAGTAGACGACCTCGATTTTAACCATCCTGCTCTCCCTGGGAATTTAATTGGTTCTTTGGGCCTCACCGTGGTAAGACTCCGTATTTATGGTGAACTCCTGGAGACCCATTGATTGTGCGAATTATAACATGCCAGGCTTGACGCCCGGGCGAAATCCTGATAGACTCCGTCTTCGCTCGGGCTACCATTTCAGCCTGCATTCCGTCAAAAGGGCGGAGCTCAGGCTGATAATTTTGTCCCGTAACCTTGTAGACGCGGGAAGCCTTTGGTATAATTCCCGCGCTTAACGCGGGAGTAAAAAACCCGCCGACGTAGCTCAATCGGGAGAGCACCCGCCTTGTAAGCGGGCGGTTACGAGTTCGATTCTCGTCGTCGGCTCCATTGTTGGTTGGCGTTCGAGGCCAGCGATGACCTCGAACTCGAGTCAGCAATGACTTAAGTGAATAATGGGCAGTTACCCAAGTGGCCAAAGGGGGCTGACTGTAAATCAGCTGGCAGACGCCTTCGGAGGTTCGAATCCTTCACTGCCCACCTCCCGGTCTTATCCGGGCAGCAAGACAAGCCCTCATAGCTCAGTCGGTAGAGCACAGTCTTGGTAAGACTGGGGTCATGGGTTCAAATCCCATTGAGGGCTCAGTTGCTGAAATAATCCTCAATTTGATCTCATCCAAAAGGAGAGGAAGCATGGCGAAGCAGAAATTTGACCGA
>DHVZ01000044.1 GCA_002412925.1 Anaerolineales bacterium UBA5195
GCGCCGGGGCAACCACCCTCAACATCCCGGATACCGTTGGCTATACGACGCCAGAAGAGTTCGGCGCGTTGATCGACGGAATCATCAAGCACACCCCCGGCATGCACGACGGTATCACCGTTTCGGTGCATTGCCACAACGATCTGGGGTTGGCGACAGCCAACACTCTGGCCGGAATCCAGGCCGGGGCGCGCCAGGCCGAAGTGACCATCAACGGCATCGGCGAACGCGCCGGAAACACCGCCATGGAAGAAATTGTGATGGCGCTCAAGACCCGTCCGCACACCTACAACTGCACGACCGGCATCGACAGCACCCAGATCACACGCGTCAGCAAACTCGTCAGCAACTATACCGGCATGAGCGTCCAGCCCAACAAGGCCATCGTGGGCGCGAACGCGTTTGCCCACGAAGCCGGCATCCACCAGGACGGCATGCTCAAAAACCACCAGACCTACGAGATCATGCTGCCCGAAACGGTCGGCCTGAGCCGCTCGAAGCTGGTACTGGGCAAACATTCCGGACGACACGCGCTCAAAGTCCACTTGCAAGAAATGGGCTACGAGTTCAGCCCCGAAGACCTGGGCGTGATTTTTGATCGTTTCAAGGAACTGGCGGACAAGAAAAAGACCATCACGGATGCCGACCTGGAAGCGTTGGTTGAAGACCAGGTTTACCAGGCCAATGAAGTCTACAGCCTGGACGGCCTGCAAGTGGCCTGCGGCACGATGGGCCTGCCCACCGCCACCGTGCGCCTGCGCGGCCCGGATGGCGAAATCTACGTTCAGCCCGCGGTCGGTACCGGCCCGGTGGACGCCATTTACAAGGCCATCGATCAGGTCGTGCATGCCAAAAACAAGCTACTGGAGTTCAACGTTCACGCTGTGACCGAGGGCATCGACGCGCTGGGCGAAGTGACGGTCCGTTTGCAAGCAGAGAATGGCAACACATCCACCCGCACATCTCCGCAGACCGAAAATGTCCGCCATCGCACCTTTGGCGGTTACGGCGCAGATACCGACATCATCGTTGCCAGCGCCAAGGCCTATCTTTCAGCGCTGAACAAATTGCTGCTCTCGACGTATGAGGAAAAGGCGTAATTAGAAATTAGATAATCGATATTCGGAACTCGATACTCGAAAATCGATTATCTCCAAACCGAATCTCTACTCTCGAATAACGAATAACGAATATCGAATAACTATTCTCTATTCTCCACTCATCTACCCCCCAGGAGAACCACCATGAACGCACCTGAAGAAATCAGCTTTGATGAATACGAACCTCGCACCATCCCCGGCGGATGGGACCTTTCCGAACTGACGCCAGTCTCTCCGGCGCGCGCCAACAAACCAAACACCACCGACCCGCACGCCGAATGGTTTATCGAACACATCGAAAGCCTGCGCACGATGCCCGGCGGCTGGAATCTCTCGGAACTGGGATAGATTCATGCCAAAAACATTATTTCAAAAAATCTGGGAGAAGCATATCGTTGCCCAGGAACCCGAATCACCGGCAGTGCTGTATGTGGACTTGCACCTCGTCCACGAAGTGACCTCGCCGCAGGCCTTTACCGGTTTGCGGACCCGTGGACTGAAAGTCCGCCAGCCGCTCAAGACGGTCGCCACCATGGATCACGGGATTCCGACCCGCACCGATAACCCGTCCGACCCGTTTGGGCGCCTCGCTTACGCCGATATGGCGGCGAAATCCCAACTGCAGCAGTTGACCGACAACTGCGCCGAGTTCGGCATCCCGTTGTATGGCATGGGTAACGACAAACAGGGCATCGTACACGTCATCGGGCCGGAACTGGGCTTTACCCAGCCCGGCATGACCATCGTCTGCGGCGACAGCCACACGGCCACACATGGCGCCTTTGGCGCGCTGGCGTTTGGCATCGGCACCAGCGAGGTCGAGCACGTCCTGGCAACGCAGTGCCTGCTCCAGCGCCAACCCAAAACCTACGAAGTGCGCGTGACCGGCAAACTCAAGGCAGGCGTGACCGCCAAAGATATCATCCTGGCCTTGATCGCCAAAATCGGCATCGGCGGCGGAACGGGCCACGTTTTCGAATACACCGGCGAAGCCATCCGCAACTTGAGCATGGAAGAACGCATGACGATCTGCAACATGTCGATCGAAGGCGGCGCGCGCGCCGGGCTGATCGCTCCTGATGAAACGACTTTTGAATATCTCAAAGGCCGCGAATTCGCCCCCCAAGGCGCAGACTGGGACAAAGCCGTCGCCACATGGAAAAGCCTACCCAGCGACGAAGGCGCCGTTTACGACAAGACGGTCACCATCAACGCCGATGAACTGGAGCCAATGATCACCTATGGCACCAATCCCGGCATGGGCATGTCGATCACAGGCCGCGTACCGGACCCGGACCACTTCGACGATGAGAATATGCGCCTGGCCCTGCGCAAAGCGCTGACCTACATGGGCTTATATCCCGGTGAAAGCCTGCTCGGCAAAAAAGTGGATGTTGTCTTCATCGGCTCGTGTACCAACTCGCGCATTTCCGACCTGCGCCAGGCAGCGGCCTACCTAAAAGGCAAGAAAGTTGCCGATGGTCTGCGTGTGCTGGTCGTGCCAGGCTCCGGAATGGTCAAGCGCCAGGCCGAAGCCGAAGGGCTCGATCAAATCTTCAAAGATGCCGGCGCCGAATGGCGCGAGGCCGGATGCAGTATGTGTATTGCGATGAATGGTGACCAGCTCGAACCCGGCCAGTACGCCGTCAGCACCAGCAACCGCAACTTCGAAGGCCGCCAGGGCAAAGGCGGGCGCACCTTTTTGGCTTCGCCACTAACCGCCGCCGCAACCGCCGTCACCGGACAGGTTACCGACGCGCGAACACTTAATTAACGATGTCATTGCGAGCCGCCGGCGCTCTTCCGACGGCGTGGCAATCCCCTGGCAATAGAAATATCCCATTAAACGGGCTTATTCAAACCTTCAGGAGATTGCTTCGTCGCTATCGCTCCTCGCAATGACATGATAAGGAATAGTATGGCTCAATTCACCCAGCTTACCTCGCGTGTCGTTTCGCTGCCAGCCAACGATATCGACACCGACCAGATCATCCCGGCCCGCTTTTTGAAGGCCACCGACAAACTCGGCATGGGAAATAATTTATTCGCCGACTGGCGCTATAACGCTGACGGTTCGCCCAAGTCCGACTTTGTGCTCAACAAGCCGGAATCAGCCGGCTGCCAGGTCCTTTTGGCGGGAGACAACTTTGGGTGCGGTTCGTCCCGCGAGCATGCGCCCTGGGCGCTAACCGGCTTCGGATTCCGCGCCGTTATCAGCACCTCCTTCGCCGATATTTTCCGCAATAATGCCTTGAAGAACGGTCTTTTACCGGTGAT
>DHVZ01000081.1 GCA_002412925.1 Anaerolineales bacterium UBA5195
TCGCCATCAAGGTTCCGATGTGGCCGCTGCACTCCTGGCTGCCGGATGCGCATGTCGAGGCGCCCACAGCCGGTTCCGTCATCCTGGCGGGCGTCCTGCTGAAGATGGGGACCTACGGCTTCCTGCGCTTCAACCTGCCGCTCTTCCCCGAAGCCAGTGTTCAGGCGGCACCGGTGATTGGCTGGCTGGCGGTGATTGGAATTCTCTACGGCGCGGCGGTCTCCTTTGCGCAGAAAGATGTCAAGAAGTTGGTCGCGTACTCTTCGGTCAGCCACCTCGGGTTTGTGATGCTCGGCCTGTTTGCGCTCAACGCCCAGGGCCTGGCAGGCGCGATTTTGCAGATGATCAATCACGGCTTAAGCACGGGCGCGTTGTTCTTGCTGGTCGGCATGATTTACGAACAGACTCACACCCGCGAGATGGCCGTCTACGGCGGCTTGTGGAAAATTACCCCGATTTTCGGCACGCTGATGCTGATTGTCTCACTCTCTTCGATGGGTCTGCCTGGCCTGAATGGCTTTGTCGGCGAGTTCACCATCCTGCTCGGCGCATTTGGCGCGGGCATGCAGGGAGGCGCATTTGCGGAAGGCGGCGGCTTCTGGCTGGCGGGTCTCTCGGCGATTGGCGTCATCCTGGCCGCAATTTACATTCTGTCCATGTTCCAGAAAATGTTTCTCGGCCCGGCGGGCGAAATTACCAAACACCATGAACTCAAGGATTTGAACTGGCGCGAAATCCTCACCCTGCTGCCAATTTTGGTCTTTATCTTTTGGATTGGTCTCTACCCCGCGCCGTTTTTCAGCCTGATGGCACCCTCAATCGAAAAATTACTCGCCCCGTTCCAGGCCATCCTGATGGCAGCGCAATAAAACTCCCTCACCCCGGCCTTCTCCCTACCGGGAGATGAGAAGTGTGAACTTATGACCCAAACCGATTTTTCCACCATCCTCCCCATCACGGTCTTGACTGCCTGGGCCAGCCTGCTGTTACTCGCGGATTTGTTCCTGCCGCGTGAGCGCAAGGGATGGACGGCCCTGCTGGCCGCCTTGGGATTGGCGCTGACGATGGGCATCACCCTGGCGCAATCTGGCTCTGAACCTGCCCCCGGTTTTGGCGGGATGATTGTGCGGGATGGCTTTTCCACCTTCCTGAACGTCCTGTTCCTGCTAACCGGCCTGCTGGGGATCGCCCTCTCCTATGGTTACAACCACCGCATGAACATCGAGCGCGGCGAATACTATCCCCTGATGCTGTTCAGTGTGGTCGGCATGCTGCTGATGGCGCAGGCCACCAACCTGATTGTAGTTTTCCTGGCGCTGGAGCTGCTCTCCTTCCCGCTCTATGTGATGTCAGCTTTTGCTTATCCCAAACTCGAATCCGAGGAGGCGGGCGTTAAATATTTTCTACTCGGCGCATTCGCCAGTGGATTCGTGGTCTATGGAATCGCGCTCGTTTTTGGCGCAACCGGCTCCACCGCGCTGGCGTCCATTTTTGCGGTCTCCTCCTCCGGCGCGGCCAACCTGCCGCTCCTGTTGGCCGGGGCGGGACTCATCCTGGTCGGGTTCGGCTTCAAAGTGGCTGCCGTCCCCTTCCACATGTGGACTCCCGACGTGTATCAGGGCGCGCCAACCTCGGTGACAGCTTTCATGGCGGCAGGCGCGAAGGCCGCCGGGGTCGCGGGCCTGCTGCGCGTCTTCGGAATGGCCTTCCCCACTCTCGCGGCAGACCTGTCCCCGGTGATGGCGATTCTCGCCGCGCTGACCATGATTCTCGGCAACCTCATCGCCATTGCCCAAACCGACATCAAGCGCATGCTGGCCTACTCCAGCATTGCCCAGGCCGGGTACATCCTGATGGCCTTCGCCCCCGCCGGGAATGAGAACCTGCGCGCGATCTCAATTGCGGCGGCCTTGTTCTATCTCGTCGCCTATACCCTGGCCTCGTTTGGTTCGTGGGGTGTCGTGATTGCGCTCGAAAAAGCCGAGGATCAAGGACTCCAAATTGCCGATTATGCCGGGCTGGGAAAGAAATATCCGTTGTTAGGCGCGGCCATGACCGTCTTCATGCTCTCACTGACCGGCCTGCCGCCCACACTCGGCTTGGTCGGCAAAATTTACCTATTTCGCGCCGCCCTTGAAGGCGGACTGGTTTGGCTGGCGGTTGTCGGCGTCGTGACTTCGCTCATTTCCGCCTTCTACTACCTGCGCGTGGTGGTCAACATGTTCATGCGTGAAGGCAACCCGCAGGTTGAGCGCGAATGGTGGCTGGAATTAACCATCGGCGCGACGGCGGTCATGACAGTCGTCGTCAGCCTGTTCCCGGCTCCATTATTCGACTGGGCCCAGCAGGCCATCATGAAGCTGTTCTAAACGTGGGTCGAGATGCTTTCTCGCCGTCTTCGTAAATCAGAGATCCCCGGCGTTTTGAACAACGCACCGGTCATCTCTGATTCAGTATTTCATTTTCCCCAACACTGCTGTTCATCGGCAGGCAACTTTTATGCCTTCCAAAATACTGGCTTCTTTCTTTATGGTTGAATCATTTAATTCTGGTTGATAAAGGATTAAGATAATCAGAAAACATCGGGATTTCCCTCTAATTTGCCGTTGAATACAACGCTTTATTGCTAGGCAGGATAAGCTGCAAATCTGCCAACGGCGCTCAACAGGCCAAAAATATACAGGGTGCCATCATCATAGATGACCAGAATGAGAAGCGCTTCGTCCTGAGCATTGTTTGTTGCCCAGCCCAGTCAGGTAGAGCGCGCCGGTAATAATCGCATCCGACCCCCACAAACTGAGCGGTTCCACCCCACCAAGAAAAGCGGTGGTGTCTGCATTCAGTTGGAACATAGGGATGGCTGCCGCTGTCGAAGTAAACGGTTCGCAATTGATCAGCAGCTGCCGCGGGAGGTAGCGCGCTGCCTCCCGCTCGCCAGCCGGAAAAGGTGAACTCACTTCCCATGTGCGCATTAATCCAATCACAATCCGCTGTATAAAAGGCGTCAACGACCTGGTCACTAAATGATGTTTCAAAGACCGGGAGCGCAAAGCCGCCATCCGCTCTGGAACTCACCTGTCGACTTTAAGAAAGCCGTGAACAAGGCCTTAATCTTCCCTTGACGGACAAAAACCTGCATGGTAAACTTCTCACCTGAAATTAATCCTTACGAAAGGAGGCGCACGTCTTATGGCACAGTCTTACACCAGCATCAAGAATCTCGTTTGCATCGCCGTTTCCAGCGGTGGTGTGGCTGTTGATTCTCGGAGTGCGCCTGCTTCCAGGTAAGTTACGCGAAGTTTCGTAAATACCGGCCACGGCGCACCCGCCCGTGGCCTTTTTATTTGTCTTGAAGACATCCAAGGCGGCCATGGGCGAAAAGCCCGTGGCCGTTTTTTATTCCAGCCCCCTCCCGGCCTCCCCGAATTCAAAGAGCGAATCCAGGAGAGGGGAAAGACAAGGAAATGATGGACATCGCAACCTCTTTATACAATGGCAAACTCGTCCGCCTGACGAGGATTGAAATGGAGAAGGACCCCGAAACGCTGGCAGAATGGTCGCAAGATGCCACGCTGGCACGGATGCTGAATGAGACCCCGGCCCGGCCATTGGCCACCGAGCAAATCAAGAAGCGGCTGGAAAAGACGGAGAAGGAAATGGATGAAGGTCACAACTCATTCTATTTCCACATTCGCCCGCTGGAAGAGGAGAAACTTGTCGGGTGGGGCAAAATCTATTGGATTGTGTGGCCCTCGCAGATTGGGAACCTTCAACTGGCAATCGGCCCAACGGAACAGAACAAAGGTTACGGGGCAGACGCGCTCCGACTCTTTGAGCGGCTGGCGTTCGACGAGTTGAATCTGAATCGTTTGACAGTCATCCTGCCAGAGTACAACCTCAAAGGAATCGAGTTTGTGAAGAGGTTCGGTTTCAGCGAAGAAGTGCGCCGCCGCGAGGTGATTTTGCGCGATGGTCGCCGCTGGGACAGCCTGCACTTTGGCCTGCTGCATTCTGAATGGAGTGTGAATCATGAATAACGACATTTTCCGCGGAAAAATGGTGCGCCTGAGCGCCGAAAACCCCGAAACCTACGCCGAACATTTTTCGCGCTGGTGTCATGATAGTGAGTATGCCCGTCTTCTTGACCTGGCTCCCATGCAGTTGTATTCGCCGAAGCGGGTGAAGGAGTGGCTCGAAAAGGAACTGGAAAAAGACCCGCCAGAGATGTGGCTGTTTGGCATCCGCGCGCTGGAAGATGACAAAATGATTGGTTTCGTGGATTTGAGCGGCGCGACCCCGCATGGCGATACCTTTGTAGGCATCGGAATCGGTGAACGGGAGTACTGGGGCAAAGGCTATGGCACAGACGCAATGAAGCTGGTCTTGCGCTTCGCTTTCGTGGAACTGGGCTTGCACCGGGTCTCATTGGATGTCTTCGACTATAACCCGCGCGGAGTCAAGTCCTATGAAAAAGCCGGATTCCGCTATGAGGGTCAGGTGCGTGAGATGATCTTACGTGATGGGCAGCGCGCGGATGTGCTCTTTATGGGTGTACTGCGCGAGGATTGGTTGAAGCAGTTCGGCGCGGAATATGGATTGGAGTCTAATATCTCCTGATATTGGACAGCGCAAATTCGAAAATTACCGCTCTAAAATTTCCAGATTTTGGAGTCCAGGAAAAAAGAATGGAAACGACCACCGAAAAGAACCCATCCCTGCTGACACCGCTCCTGCTGCTCTTCATGGTCGCCATGATCCTGGCCAACCTGGGCGGGAACATGTACGGGCCGCTTGAGTCTCTTTATCTTAAGGAACTCGGCGCGACAATCGGCCAGATAGGTCTGTTTTTCACGCTGGCGAGCCTGGCGCCGCTGGTTTTGCAAATCCTGGGCGGTTGGATCTCCGACTCGCTCGGACGGCTCAAGGCGATTGCGATTGGCAGTGTCTTTGGGACAGTGGCGCAGATTATTCTGGTGTTCTCAACATCTTGGGGCTGGGTGCTGCTTTCGAGTAGTGTTGGCGCGGTGGCAAGGTCGCTGGTGGGACCGAGTTTCGATGCCTTCATCGCCGAAAACTCGTCAGAACACAACCGCGCGCGGGTCTTTGGGATCACACAAACCTTGTTTGGAATTGTTTCCGTGCTTGGCCCGCCGATTGGCGGTTGGATTGTCCAGAACTTTAACTTCAAAACCATGCTAATTGTTTCTGCCGCCCTCTATCTTGCAGCGACCATCATCCGCTTGGGAATGGCACGCCGCGCTGCGCAGGGACATCCCGCTGGAGAACGCGGGGCACAGACAGCCACACCGTTGACCTTTGCCGGTTTGAAATCGAACTTGGGCGCGATGTTCGGGCTGGTTCTGTCAGGCGGGGTCATCACCTGGATTCTGCTGACAGACGGTGTGCGCGATATTTCTTTCGCGATCTCGTTCAACTTCATGGGTCTGTTCATGGAGCAGGTGGCTCGGATGAACTTCGAGCAAATTGGCTGGAGTAACGGCATTTTTGGCCTGTTCATGATGCTGTTCATGATCCCTGGCGGCTGGCTTTCAGATAAGGTTGGCGAACGGCTGGGAATCGCGGCAGGGTTTTTCCTGCATTTCATCGCGCTTGGCATGATCGCCATCCTGCCGCCTGCCAGTCCTTTCTGGGTTTACGCCAGCGGTTGGGCCATTGCCGGAACCGGGGTTGGCTTGGTCGCCCCGGCCTACCAGTCGCTGATCAGCAAGGCCGTCCCGGCCCACCTGCGCGGAACCGCCTTCGGATTGTTCAGCACCAGCCTGGGATTGGTCTCGCTCCCGGCTCCATTAATTGGCGGCTGGCTTTGGGAGAACATCAGCCCTCAGTTTCCGTTCGCAATCACGGCCATTGTTTCACTCTTGTCTATTATCCCGGTCTGGCTCAAGTTCAAGATCGACCGTCCGGCAGAAGACAAAGAAACCCGGTCTGAAGCATAAATTGAATTCATAAGGAGTTTTAAGATGATGAACCTTGCTCAATATACAAAAAAACCTATTCCGCAACTGCCTCGCGCATTGACGGATTTCGTTTCAACACTCTTGTCCAATTCGGTGCGGCTGAATCTCAAAATCGACCCACCAGCAGAGATACCTGACCCGTAAACCGGGGAGGGGCTCTGGTTTCGCCCTGTTCCTTTTTTGTATGTTCTGGAGGCCGCCATGGCACTCTTTCACCACTCTCCAACGCGATATTTACCGAGCGGATACACCTTCCGCGGCGCAGACATGAACGATGTTCCCGCAGTTGTCTACCTGCTCAACCAACGACAGATGAAGAATTTCGGCAATACCAGCTTCCGCGTCGATGATTTCCGGCGCGAATGGCAGGCAGCCCACTTCAACCCCGCCATGGACGTCCGCATGGTCTTTGACCTGCGCGAGATGCTCGTCGGCTACATTGAAGTCTGGATAAGCGGCAGCCACCCCTGGTTATGGGGCTGTGTGCATCCTGATTTCGAAGGCCGTGGCATTGGCAGCGCCCTGCTGCGTTGGGGCGAAGCGCGCGTTTGCCTGGAGTTGGAACGCATCCCCACTGATTTGCGTGCCGCGCCGCGTTTCAGCAGCTTGCCGGTGCCAAGAGCGCACGAACTCTGCGAACATCTCGGCTGGCACTCGGTCCAGATGGATGAACAGATGCGCCAGGAGGTCAAAAAAGTGACCGGCGCCCTGCATCTGCCCGAAAACGCTGACCTTCAGTACGACGTGTACGAGAAGGCCATTGAGCAACTCAATTAACACGCCGGAGTCCAACGTCTGGAAACGTTGGACTCCGATAGGAGTAAGATGATGACCACGATTACTTTACGCCCAGCCGTGTTGGAACGCGACTTTGGGCAACTGGCAGATTTATTCACCCTCGAACAGGATGAGCCAACCACAGAACCAGCTCTCAAAGCAGATTACGAAGCCCACAAAAAGCGGATTACCCGCCTGATGATCGCCGAAGACGAGCAAGGTCATCTACTGGGCTTCAACTGGGCAACCCGCAGCCGCTTCGATGCAAGTCAGGCCTATTTTTACGTCATCGTCAAGCCAGAGCGGCGCGGACAAGGCGTTGGCCGCCAGTTGTACGAAGATGTGGAACAGGCTGCCCGCCAGGCACAGGTTCAAACGCTGCGGGTAGATATCCGCGACACCTGCCCGGAATTCCAGGCCTTTACGGATGCTTGCGGTTTCAACGAACGCTCGCATTCACTGGGGATGTTACTGGATTTGAAGGCTTTCGATGACCGCCCCTACGACGAAATCATCGCCCGGCTGAAGGGCGAGGGATTCCAGTTTACCTCGATGGAGGCCCTGGGGAACACCGAGGATGCCCAGCACAAGTTGTATGCGCTCAATGAAATGACCTCGATGGAAACCCTCGGCTCCGACGGACAGCCATCCTGGCTGTCTTTCGAGGATTTCCGCGAAAAAGTCTGTCTGGCCGATTGGTACAAACCCGCCGGGCAGATGGTGGTCATCGACACCGCCACCGGCGAGTGGGCCGCGCTGAGCGCCATCACCCGCTTCGAAGGGACTGACTACGCCTACAACCTGCACACCGGTGTCGACCAACGCTATCGCGGGCGCAAACTGGCGCAGGCAGTCAAAGTCCTGGCCTTGCGCTATGCCCACGCCGTGTTGAAAGTGGACATCGTGCGCACAAATCACAATTCAAGAAATGCCCCGATGATTGCCATCGACCGCAAATTCGGTTATGTCCAATCACCCGGGATGTTCTCGATGGAAAAAAAGCTTCAATAGCAGAAAGAGAAAAACAACATGAACCCCGAAATCACCCTCGACCCAACCGCCCAACTGCCCGACGGATTCACCCTCCGCCCTGGTACGCTGGATGACTACAAACTGGTCTTTGAACTGGTCAATGCCAGCGCCATGCACCTGTTTGGCGCAATGGATGTACTCGACCCGGAGCTGATTCGCAACGACTGGCAGGACCCCAAGTTCGATATGCAAAAAAGCACCCGGATGGCCTTCGCGCCGGATGGAACGCTGGTTGGTGCGCTTGAAGTCTGGGATACCGGCAACCCGCCCGTCCACCCCTGGATTTGGTTCTGCGTTCATCCCGATTATGCCAAAAGCGGCGTCGCTGCCGCCCTGCTCGAGTGGGCCGAGGCACGCGTCGCCCAGGCTGTGGAACGCGTCCCCGACGGAATCCGCTTCGCACCGCGCACCGGTTTCCCAGCGCAGAACACACGCTTCAAGGCGCTGGTCGAATCGCGCGGATTCAAGTACGACCGCTCGTTCTACCGCATGGAAACAACCTTCGACGGCCCGCCCGTAGTCCTGCCGCTGGTGGAAGGTATCATCATCCGCCCGTACAACCCGGAGACCGAACTGGAAGCAGTCGTGCGTACGATGATCGAATCATTCCGCGACCATTATGGTTTTGTGGAACGCCCCTTCGAGGATGAACTGACCAGTTTCCGTCATCATTTTCTGGGCGACCCAATCTATGATCCCAATCTGTGGTTCGTGGCCATGGACGGCGACGAGATGGTCGGCATCAGCATCTGCCGCGCCGAGGATTACGAAAACGCCGAAAATGGCTTCGTCAACGAATTGGGCGTCCGCCGCGAATGGCGCAAACGTGGAATCGCCAATGCCCTGCTCAAGACTTCCTTTGCCGCGTTTTACCGGCGAGGCAAGAAAGGCGCCGCCCTGGGCGTGGACGCCGACAGCCTGACCGGCGCCCTGAAAATCTACGAGCGCGCCGGGATGCACGCCGCCCGGCAGTATGATAACTATGAAAAGGAACTGCGCGCAGGCAAGGAAATCAGCACGCAGACGATCTAATCACCCTCATCCCCCATTTCCCGTCCCCCAAAATCCCGCAACTGGATTTTGGGGGACGCGCTTCGCATGATTTTTGCGAAGGCCGGGAGGGGGTCAAAAATGCAATTTATCAGGAGCAATGCTGTGAACATCACCAACCACACCCTCCCCCCTGGTTTTACCCTGCGCAACGCCACCTGGAATGACCTGGAAGCCGTGGCTGACTTAATCCGCGCTGTCTGTGAAGCCGATGGCGACCCGGATGACGCTGTCCCGGCCTCGGAAATCAAATCGGAATGGAAAGCGAACTTCGACCTTGAGACCGATGTCTGGGTCGTGACCGACCCAACCGGCAAAGTGGTCGGCTACGAGGAGTTTTTCGCCCGCCCCGGCCACGCCAGCCTGCAAGGCGATGGTTACGTCCATCCGCAGTTTAAGGGTCTGGGCGTCGGCACCGCGTTGCTGCATGCCCTGGATGCACGCGCTCGAGTCGAAATGGCCCAGGCTGAACTCGATTTGCGGGTCTACCTCCGCAATTATATGACGATTGGCAACGAAAAAGGCCGCGCCTTGCACGAAAGCGAAGGTTTCAAGCCGATGCGCTTCACCTGGTCGATGCGGATAAAATTCGACGCCCCGCCGCCCACCCCGCAGTTCCCGCAAGGTGTAGAAATTCGACCTTTTATCGAGGCTGAACATCTCTACCCGGTTTACGAAGCCATCGAGGAAGCCTTCGCCGATCATTGGGGCCATCTCAAGCCGTCTTTTGATGACTGGAAAGAGAACCGCCAGGCTCCAGACCGCTACTATCCCGATTTATGGTTCGTGGCCTGGGAGGGGGCTGAAATTGCGGGTGTCTCCATCTGCCGCCAGCGGAGCGGCATGGGCTGGGTCTGGAGCCTGGGCGTCCGCCGCCCGTGGCGCAAGCAGGGCCTGGGCATGGCACTTTTACTCCATTCGTTCGGCGAATTCTATAAACGCGGCGAAAAGGTCATCGGCCTGGGCGTGGATGCTTCCAATCCAACTGGCGCGACCCGGCTCTATGAGCGGGCCGGGATGTACGTGGAGACTGAATACGTCTGCTACGAAAAGGAATATCGTCCCGGGCGCGAGTTGGAAGAGTAGAATAAAAGTGGTGAGACAAAAAATTGGTTCTCTGGCTCTGCTTGTGCGTGCTTACGACGAAGCCATCGCGTTCTACACCCAAAAACTGGGCTTCAACTTACTCGAGGATACGGATTTGGGTGAGGGCAAACGCTGGGTGCGCATTGCCCCTCCGGGTTCAACAGAAACCAGTCTGCTCCTGGCCCAGGCCGCCTCGCCTGGGCAGGAGCAGGCCATCGGCCACCAATCCGGCGGACGGGTATTCCTTTTTCTCCACACTGACGACTTCTGGCGCGACTATCATGCCATGCAGGCCACCGGGGTCCACTTTTTGGAACAGCCGCGGCATGAACCTTATGGAACAGTGGTCGTGTTCGCCGACCTGTATGGAAACAAATGGGATTTGCTCGAGTTAAATGAAAAAACCGGGTAACAGGTAAACCGGGCGACGGTGCAACAATGGACATCATTACTGGCAAAATTCTCAAACGCAACGGCTGGCCGGATGGCAAAATCATCGGCCTGGCCAAACAGGCCGCAGCGGAACTGGCCGAAACGGGCCTCGATCGCGAGCTGATTTTGGCGCGCCTGGAGGCCGTCCGGCTGAATCCGGGGCCATACCTGGCCGAGCCGTGGCTGGCTGACCTGGCACGGGAGTGCCTGCGTCTGACAGTCAAAACTGAGGAGCTGCCAACCGAATTGCGCGAGTCGCCTCTGCCGTATCCGATCTGGGGCCGGGAGGCGATTGACAACGGGTCCCTGGCCCAGATGGACAATGCCATGCGCCTGCCGGTCAGCGTCGCCGGGGCGCTGATGCCCGATGCCCACCTCGGTTACGGCCTGCCAATCGGCGGCGTGCTCGCCACCGAAAACGCGGTCATCCCCTATGCCGTTGGCGTGGATATTGCCTGCCGGATGCGCCTGTCCATCTACGAGGTTTCGCCCTACCTGCTCGGTCAAAAGCCCGGGCTATTTGAAAACGCCCTTTGGGAACAGACCGCCTTTGGCCTGGGCGCACAGTGGAAGGGTTCCCGGCGGCCTGAACACGCCGTTTTGGATGACCAGGCCTGGGAAGCCACCCGCCTGCTGGAGAGCTTGCAGGACAACGCCGCGCGCCAGTTGGGCACGAGCGGCACCGGCAATCACTTCGTTGAATGGGGCGCTTTCCAGCTGTCTGAACCGATCCTCGGATTAAAACCCGGCGAATACCTGGCCCTGCTCTCCCACAGCGGGTCGCGCAGCGTTGGCTTTAAGATTGCCGACCGTTACAGCAAACTGGCGATGGAGAAACACCCCGAACTGGATAAATCTATCCGCCACCTGGCCTGGCTCTCACTGGATTCAGAAGCGGGCCAGGAATACTGGCTATCGATGGAACTTGCCGGGCGCTTCGCCTCGGCCAATCATGCCATCATCCACCGGCGCGTGGCCGAAGCCGTCGGGCTGAAGGAAGCCGCCGTGGTCGAAAATCATCACAACTTCGCCTGGGAACAGACCCTGCCTGATGGCCGGAGGGTGATTGTCCATCGCAAGGGCGCGACCCCGGCGGGGAAGGGCATCCTGGGAGTCATCCCCGGCTCGATGGGCGATCCTGGTTACCTGGTACGAGGCAAAGGGACGAGCGAGTCGCTCGAATCGGCTTCGCACGGCGCGGGACGCTTGATGAGCCGCAAGGCAGCGCTCAACTCGATCAGCAAATCCATGCGGGACGTCTATCTCAAAGAGCGCGGCGTGACCCTGTTGGGCGGCGGAATGGACGAGTCGCCCCAGGCCTACAAACCGATTGAACAGGTCATCGCCGCCCAGCAGGATCTCATCGAAGTGCTGGGCAAATTCAGCCCGCGCCTCGTCCGCATGGCGGATGAATCTGGGGAATTTTAGGAAAATGGTAGATACTTGTGGATGTTAAAACATGAGACCAGAATTCTTGATTGAAGAATGGGATGAAACACATCCACGTTGGCACGAGTTTGTAGACTGTCTTGAAACAGTCTCTCCCGAACAAGCCCCTTTTGTGTTCGGGGAATGTTATCGTATGCACCAGTCATATTTGTTGGTTGCACTTCAGGTAAGTGAAGTTGTTGGCTTTATCCGGTTTGCAGTTCAGCCGATTGGGCCGGAAGTCAAGTGCCCGGCCTTGCGCCTGGATGGCGTTCAACTGACCGAAGCCAAAATTCATGCTTTTGCTGTGCGCCAGGATGCCAGAAGTCAAGGCATTGGCACAGCGTTGCAGAGACAGACCATCTGGCGCGCCAGGGAACTTGGCTGTTATCAGGTGGCATCCTACAGCAGCTATGGGCGTCAGGCAAACCATCACATTAAGCTCTCCCTGGGGTTCGCAGCCCAGCCAGAAGTTCACGGAGCCAACCAGCAAGGCGTATACTTTCTTCTGCCGTTGCAAAATATTGCTCTTTAGCACATCCCCAGCCGATAGAAAAGTTCAACCCGCGGATTGTCCGTATGGCGGATAAAGCTGGGGAGTTTTAGGGTAAACTCGTAGGGGCACGGCGGGTTGTAACAGGCAAAATAATCTGCCAGACCTCCGCCGTACCCCTACAGAGATCGAAAAACAAGGAGAATCTTATGCAAATCAAATGCTCATTTTGCTCCATGCCCTTTGCCCTGACCAATGAACAGGTTGCCGAGGCAGTTGAAATCCTGAAAAAGGATGCCCGCGCGCATTACGATGCGCATTGCCCAAAGTGTCGCCGCTCAACCAAATTGGCCAAAAAGGCCTTCGAACTCAACCCGGTGACCAAGAAAATGCTCGAGGGTTAGCCCTGCGGATGGGGTGCAGCCCTCGTCAAAGTATAAGCAAACTTGGAGACAAACCATGGCTTCAAATTTTTCTCGCAGCGCGTCTGCACACGCGCTGACCTCCCGGCTTTACGAAACTGAAGCAGATTTCATGGCGATGCGGGCCATGCTCATGGCAGCCCGCTCAAAAACCAACGATTGGCATTACGCCCACGTCGGCTTGATGCAATTCAACTTCATGATGGTGGTGTTTCACCTGAATCCGCAAGAACACGTCCGTTTGTGGGAGGTTGACAATCAACTGGTCGGTTACGCCATGTTGGGCGAGGACCCAACCTTCGATGTCCAGGTTTTTCCGGACTATGCCTGGAACGGCATCGAAGCAGAAGCGCTGGCTTGGGCCGAGGCGCGCGTGGCCGAACTCCGCCAGCGCGACCCCGAAGGATGGGGCGGCCCGCTGGTTTCCGGCGCCCACCAGGATGACGCCCAACGCCTGGCCTTCCTGGAAGAAAACGGCTTTCGCCTGCGCGGCGATTTTTCCGAAGTCAACATGCTGCGCTCGCTGAACAAGCCAATTCCTGCCCTGATGGTTCCTGTTGGATTCCAGGTGCGAGAAGTGGCTGAAATGGAAGCACCCCTGCGCGCCGCTGCCCACCGCGCGGTCTGGCAGCCGTGGACGGTTGGGGACGTCAGTGATGAGGATTACGCCCACTTTATGCGGATGCCCGGCTACCAGCGCGACCTGGACATCGTGACAGTTGCGCCCGAGGGCGTTTTCGCCGCCGCAGTGACGGGCTGGCTCGACCCGCTCAATCGGATTGGCGACCTGGGCGAGGTTGGCACACTCCCGGCCTATCGCCGCCAGGGACTGATGCGCCCCGCCCTGCTCGAATGCCTGCACCGGATGCAGGCCTATGGGATGGAGCGTGCCTGCGTCTCCACCGGCCTCGAAAATTGGCCCGCCATCCGTCTCTACGAATCGGTCGGTTTTAAGGCTGTCAACAGTTATCTCGATTACATCAAACCGGGGTAAATTTAACCTCGGAGGGGCGACCCAGTGGGTCGCCCCTCCGAGAACCACACCTTTATCGGAGACATTCCATGCTCATTAAAGCCCTCTACTTTGACCTGGGTGGTGTCATCGTCCGCACCGAGGATGAAACCTCGCGCACCCGCCTGGCCGCCGAGTTCGGCATGACTTACGCCGAGATGGACAAGTTCGTCTTTGAGTGCGAGACCGCGGCTATGGCCTCAATCGGTAAAATCACCGAAATCGAGCATTGGTTGGACGTGACCCGCCGCCTGAAGCGCCCGGAAAGCGAGATGCCCCGTTTGCGCGACACCTTTTTCGGCGGCGATGCGGTGGACCTGGATATCGTCAATTTACTGCGCTCTCTACGCAAAACGCACAAAACCGGCCTGATCAGCAACGCCTGGGATGGCCTGCGTCCGTGGATCGTCAGCCAGAAATTTGACGACGCTTTCGAGTACATGACCATCTCAGCCGAAATTGGTGTGGCCAAACCCGATGCGCGCATCTACCAGCACGCGCTCGAAAAATTGGGTGTCCAGGCCAGCGAAGCGGTCTTTGTCGACGATGTCGAGAAAAACATTGTTGCCTGCGAAGCGCTCGGGATGCACGGCGTACATTTCAAGTCGGCTGAACAAGCATTGGCAGACGTAAAAATATTATTGAACACCCAACCCGGACAAGCCGGAACCAAACAGGAAAACAAGGAGGAAAAGTTGTTCAACAGGACGAGACGCGAAGGCACCCTGCACAAGTCAAAGACTTGAAAACGAGGTAAGCATAAAGCTTCATCAAGAAGAAGTGGCGACTTTCCCTGAAAAATATTTGAGCACGAGAAAGCATAGAATTAATTCTTTCCGCTTGGACAGATTTGCGATTAGATTGTTTACCTGCCTGAAAAGACGGAGTTGAACAATGGACAAACTGCTTTCAGAACGTTTTGCTCAAGAACTGGATGGTGCGCCGGGTTGTTATGCCTAGGGGATGACTCATTATCTGTACCAACAGGGAATACGTATCTTTGATTATGCAAAATTTGCGGAACCCTTGCGAGAACGCATTCGAGAGAATGCCGAGAAGTTGGCTGAAGCGCATGAAATAAAAGTCGTCAATGGACCACTACGGCGTTGAAGTTACGTGAAGTGGTCGTCGTTCCCGCCCTTGCACAACCTGCCAATTTGCAAGCCTGATTCCTCGCTTTTTGTACAAGGATTTAATTTCTGAGCTGCTGATCTTGCCTGTCGCTAAACCCGAACTGTGTAAGACAGCAAAATCCACTTGTTTTCCCCCAGTTCGCCCCATCCATTCAGCTCGCGGTAGATATCGACAATTTGATCTTTTTTCAGCGTTCCAACAACCGGATGCCCGGGATTGGGTCCATAACGGACGTTCAGGGTGGTTATCGTAACGCGGACTTTGCGCGACAGCCCAAAGCCAAGGCCGTTGCTGGGAATAATTGCGCTTCGTTCAGGGTTTGGGAATGGATTGGTAGCCACTTCTTTCCATGCCTGCCAGAAAACATTTAATGGATACGGGCGCGCGTTCCCAACAGCCGGGTCTGTGTAGAGCGGGTCGTGCAGATAGATATTTTTGATATCCATGCCTACTGCCACTGCGAAGTGCGGCCCTTCAAACGATTTCTCGGTCAGGCCCGCATCGTGCAGCACCTTGTAGCGTAGCAACACGATCGACGGCTTGCCAGCCGCCAGCGCAACGAAAAGATCTTGCACCGAAAGCGTGGCGCGGAAATCTGTCAACAGACCAAGACTGCTCATCGCATTGCGCAATTGGGTCACTGTCAAGTATGGGTCGCCAGACAAAGCAAATTTTGTATAAAATTCATCAGGCGTCATCTGGATTTTAAGATAGGCTTGCAAGAGCATCACGGCTGAGGCCGCGCCGCAATCGTTGCGATGCGCCTCTGCCCCTGCCCCCAATTGTGAAACGTACGGCACAGGCAGCAAGACCACAGGTTTGAAAGCTGTGCTTGATGTATATTCAGCAGATTGACCGGTATCGAGGTTTTCAACCTTATAGCGCATTGGCGTATTCCCGTCTGGAGCAGGAGTAGGTGTCGGGGTTGGGGTGGGAATGGGCACAGGCGTAGGTGTCGGAGTTGGGGTGGGCGCAGGAGTGGGGGATGAACCATCCGCGTTGACCAAAGCCGCCACCTCAAGGCGGAACTGTTCCATCGGGAAAGCCGGACCCGGGTCCCACTTTCGTTTGGGCGCGATATCATCGTGCCCGAGGATTTCGCGGAAACCGTAAGCCTTGATCAGCGCCGCCACCGCTTCTGCCGCAGTTTTTAATTGGATGTCGGTAAATTTATGCCAACCATAGACCACCCCCGGCGTGGATTTGTGCTCGGCTTTAATCACATCTGAGTCTGGATAAGCTTTCCCAAACGACGAAATCCACTGGTTGCCAACGCGTTTCATCATTCCAGCATTGTCAAGCTCGATCCCCACAGAGAAAGAATTCAGGTTGGTATATTTTTCCCATGCGCTGATACCGGCATGCCAGCCGATCGTGTCAAAAGAGAGCAGTTGGACCACCTCACCACTGCGCCCGATGACAAGATGGGATGACACTTTGCTGGCCGGGTCAGCCAGCCAGCCCACCGCAGATGAAAGGCTTGATCCGGCAGTAAAGTGCATGATAACAAAGGCTTTTTCCTGAAGCGCGCCGCCATGGTTTGGCGATGTGACGAATTTGACTGGCACATTGTTATCGAGAACGAGTCGATTATTGGCAATTTTCATCGGTTCACCATCTCTTGCTTTCTGCCCAGGGCCATAAGTCTGTGGAAACAATCCAATTATGCACCCAATTTGGCAACTATACAACCCAATAAGGTTGGTAAAATCAGACCCTATGTTAAAAGCGTTGATTTTTGATTTCGATGGGTTGGTGCTCGACACTGAAACGCCCGAATATGAGGCCCTGAACCAGGTCTATACCGAGTACGGGCAGAGCTTGCCCGTTGAAACCTATGGACTGGTTGTTGGATCGCAGTATAACCACGAATTCGAACCGGTGTCCCATTTACAGGATTTGATGGGAGAACCCCTGGATGCGGAGACTTTCTGGAAGAAAGTAAACCGGCATCGGTTGGAATTAATCGAGCAAAACCCGCTGCTTCCGGGGGTCGAGGCTTACCTCCGCGAGGGCAAGGCGCGGGGTTTGAAATTGGCCGTGGCCTCCAGTTCTCCGCATGCCTGGGTGGATGGACATCTCAAACGCCTCGGCCTGTTCCATTATTTCGACGTGATTATCTGCAAAGAAGATGTCGTTAATGTCAAACCCCACCCGGACCTTTTCCTCGCCGCCCTGGGCGCGCTCCACCTCGGCGCGGACGAAGCCGTCATCTTCGAGGACTCTGCCAACGGCGTGCTGGCCGCCCGCCAGGCCGGGATTCGCGTCATTGCGGTCCCCAATCCGATCACGCGTCACATGAAATTCGAAGGGGAAACGCTGCGCCTTCAATCCCTGGCTGACCTTTCGTTGGGTGATTTGCTCAGGAAACTATAAGGATAAAGAAGGTCGGTTTGCCGTACAATTAAGCTGCCGCTGTTTCTGTATAAGGAGCTTTTATGACCCAGAGCATTTCCCCCATCCGCTGGCAATCGGTGATTGCCAAATACGCCGTACCCGACACCTGGCGAAGTATCTGGCAGATCATCAATTCGGCGGTCCCGTTTATCCTCCTGTGGGCGCTGATGGTCTTCAGCCTGCAAGTCGGTTACTGGTTAACGCTTTTACTATCCATTCCCACCGCTGGTTTCATGGTGCGGATGTTTATCATCTTCCACGATTGCTGCCACGGCTCATTTTTCAAGGATCACCGCGCCAATGAGATCGTTGGCAATCTGTTGGGAATCCTCGTCTTGACACCTTTTTACCAGTGGAAACGTGATCATTCCATCCATCACGCCACCGCTGGCGATCTGGACCGGCGCGGCACCGGCGACGTGCCAACGCTGACAGTGCAGGAATACATTGCCCTACCCTGGTATAAAAAAGTTGGTTATCGCATCCTGCGCAACCCACTGATCCTGTTCACGGTCGGCTCGTTTATTGACTTTGTCGTACTGCAACGTTTCCCCACGGCCAGCGCGGGCAAACGCGAGCGCACCAGCGTGCTGTGGACGAATGTCTCGCTGGCGGCGGTGGTTGTTTCGCTCATGGGGCTGGTCAGCTGGCAGACCTTTTTGCTGGTGGAAGTGCCAATTTTGCTGATCGCCACATCGGCAGGTGTTTGGCTTTTTTACGTCCAGCACAACTTTGACGGGACCTACTGGGAGCACCATGACAAATGGGAATTTTTCACGGCCGCTATCAATGGTAGTTCATTCTACAAACTCCCCGGGATTCTAAATTGGTTCACCGGCAATATCGGTTACCACCACATTCACCATCTTGGCCCGAAAATCCCAAATTATAAATTGCCGGTGGCATACAAAGAGAATCCCTTGCTCCAAATCCAGCCGTTGACCATCCCGAGAAGCCTGAAATCGCTCGGTTATCGTCTTTGGGACGAGGAGCGCAAGGTACTGGTCGGCTTCAACGCGCTGCGTAACTACACTACCCCCCGCAAGACTTCGGGGCAGGAGAGCGGAAGCGGATAGGATTTCGGCAAACTGGTGAGTGCCAGCGGGATGCTGCATCTTTGCTCCAAAAGGGACACTACTCACAGTGTCCCTTTTGGTATTGATTCCAGCTTCGTCTCAGGTCTGGCGGGTAAGTTATTCAATAACTTAAGCACAAGGGTTTCCAGGGTTTTCCCGCCTGCCCCAATGGGCGCTTGCCCTAATGGGTTTACAGGGTATGGGGTGAAGAGTGCTGCATTTTGGGGTATGAGCGTGCNNGCACGCTCATACCCCAAAATGCAGGGTCTTACCGCGGAGATTTCCAAAGAGCCTGCGCTTGTGGCATAATGCGTCTGTCAAATCACCAGCCCAAACCTGATTGGAGCCTGCATGGGCAAGAAACTCGTCCCCAAAATCATTCTCGAAGGCACCCGCCTGACCTTCAAAACCGACATCGCTTTCGCGCTCAACGAGCATCCGCGCATCGTGGGACCGCGCAGATACCGCTACCATTCCCCGCTGGTCTCCGGCGAGTGGTGCGCCTTCACCAATTTCCCTTGGGGGCGCGGGCTGATCAACTTCGAGCCGCAGGAAGAAGCCCTGGCAATGGAAACCTACCACACCTGGCTGCGGCTGTTCGAACTTCAACGTTACTATTCGTGGATTGTCGACCGTTTCCACATTTCCACGCGCGCCTGCCAGTTGCAGATATATGGCAAGGATTATGATTTTCGCTGGATCGAAGACCGTCTCAACGCGGTTGGTTTTCGCCTCGTCTTTTTAAATCGTTCTCCCGAGTCTTTTGCCGCCGCGCGCGAGGAGCGGCTCAAAGTCTCGGGCAACCCGCGCCAGTACGATGATTTATCCCATTTCGTGGCCGAGCAGATCCTGATGAAGCGCCTCGTGGCCGAATCAACCCTGCCCACGCTGGAACTGGACATCTCCGATAACGACATCCCCGCCGCGGTGGAAAAAATCGCCGATTGGATGGAACAAACCGGCGGGTTATACCTCGATTAAACACGTATTTGTAGGGGCGAGCCGATGGCTCGCCCCTACAAATAACAATCAATCTTCTTTGGGCGGTGCCGCCGGGCCATAATCCAGCACCGGGCGGACGCCGGTGGCATCCTGCGGGGGACCGACAATCTTTCTCTCTTCCATTGTATCAATCAAACGTGCCGCGCGGGTATAGCCGATGCGCAGTTTGCGTTGCAGCATCGAGACCGAAGCGCGTCCTTCGCGGCGCACAAGATCAACCGCTTCCGACAGCATATGGTCGCCTTGCTCGACGGTGGCGGTGATGTCTTCACCAAACAGAGACGTTTGTTTCAACGGCAGATTCGATGGCACACCATCCACCGGACCGCCCGGAGAAATCGGCACGGCCTGCGTATTCTGGTTGCGCCAGAAATCCACCAACCTATGGATTTCATGGTCCGAGACAAAGACACCCTGCAGGCGAACCGGTGCGGGAGCGTCCGGCGCCTGGTAAAGCATGTCGCCGCGCCCCAGCAGGCGTTCGGCGCCAGGCTGGTCAAGAATCACGCGGCTGTCAGTATTGGATGAGACCGCAAAGGCAATCCGCGCCGGGAAGTTGGCCTTGATCAGGCCAGTCACCACGTCGACCGAGGGGCGCTGGGTAGCCAGCACCATGTGGATACCGGTAGCGCGCGCCAACTGGGCCAGGCGTGTGATCGTGCGTTCCGTTTCATCTGGCGCAATCATCATCAAGTCGGCCAACTCATCGATGACGATCACCAGGTAGGGTAGTTTTTTCTGTCCCTGGGCTTTCATGCGCGCGTTATAATCCGCGATATTGCGGGCGCCAACCTGCGCGAAGGTATGGTAGCGGCGGTCCATTTCACGCGTCATCCATTGCAGCGCGCCGAGTACGCGTTCCATCTCGACCACGACCGGGGCCAATAAATGGGGTATCCCGTTATAGTTGGTCAATTCCACGCGTTTGGGGTCCACCAACACCATACGGATATCGTCGGGAGTATTGTAGAGCAGCAGACAGGTCAGGATCGTATTAACGCAGACCGATTTTCCGGAGCCGGTCGTCCCGGCAATGAGCAGGTGCGGCATCCCGGTCAGGTCCGCGCCAATCGGATGGCCGGAAACATCGCGCCCAAGGGCGAACGAGAGCATTTTTCGGCTGCGGGCAAAACTGTCCATTTCGAGGATTTCGCGCAGGGTGACAAGAGTCATCTCGCTGTTGGGCACTTCGATGCCCAGATAGCTGCGCCCCGGCACCGGAGCCTGGATACGGATGCGTGGTGCAGCCAGCGCCAGGGCCAGGTCATCAGACAGGGAAACAATCTTGCTGACGCGCACGCGCGTGCGCCCGTTGCGTGTTTCGACGAAGAGCGGCTCGACGCCAAACTGGGTGATGGCCGGCCCGCGGTTTATTTCCACCACCTGCGCAGGTGCGCCAAAGGAGGCCAGGGTCTCTTCGATCAGCCGGGCGCGGCCTTCAACAAATTCCTCGTTGACGGATGGCGCGTTACCGGTTTCCAGAATCTCTTTGGGATGGGGCAGAACCCAGGCCACCTGTTTCAAATTGATCGTCACCGGGACACCAATCTCAACTCCCACCGGAGGCATAATCGGTTCTGCCGGGATAACGAGAGCGGTATTCAGCGGGGTAAAACCGTCATCGGTGGGAACAGGCTCCGGGGAATCTGTCCTGCTGATGCGATCCTGGAGTCGGGCAAATGTCATCGTCCCAAGTTTTCCCAAAGCGTCGAACACAGGCTTCAAATTCGCCAGCAATTCAGGGACAGAGACATCAAAAGCCATGATCAGGGCAATCAACAGCCAGGCCAGCATCATGACAATGGCGCCTCCGATGTCGAACGGGATGGTGAGCATGTCATAGAATTGGCTGCCGACCCAACCACCGTAACCGGTGAAGCCGTGCAAAACGGTCTGGACGAGAAACAGGAGCAGGAGCAAGCCCAAGACGCGTTCGATGGAAACGGGCGGGATGCGCTCGATTTTACGCAAGACCAGCCAGACACCAAACCCGATCAGGGCGATGGGCAAAAGATATGCGCCATACCCGAATAGAAAATCCAGCGCGCCAAGTAGCGTTCCCATGACAGAACTACGGCTGACTGAGAACAGGGCCAGGGCAATCACCAGTCCGCCCAGGGCCAGGGAGACTCCCAGCACATCCAATTGGCGTTCGGGGGATAGGTTGAAGAGCGGAGGCGGCGAGGATGGCGTAATCTTCCTGCCAGCGGACGGTTTCCTGGCCGCCGGGCCGGGCACTTTTCCTGCCGGTTTGGCAGGCGCCTTTTTAGCGACGACCCTGCCCCTGGAAGCAGGTTTCGAGCGCTTTTTACCGAAAGGGAGTTTGATTGGCATAGGTTATCAGCTGAGTGAAATTAGAACACATTTTCATTATAGCATTTCCTTTGGCTCTTTGGGAATCTCCCGGGGAAAAAATCCTAAAACCCTCTGGCTCATCTATTAAAAGTGTGCGTGTCGTTGCGAGCGGCGCTCCTTCGACCGGCCCAGGGCACCGCTTGGCCGCGAAGCAATCCCCTGATAGTGGGGAGACTGCTTCATCGGGCTAACGCCCTTTCCTCTCAGAGTTCTAGGATTTTCCCGCCTGCCCCGATGGGCTTATCACGAAAAATCCTAGAGACCCAACTGGGAGAGTATCTTTTTGCGGTAAAATACTCAGGCTCTCTTGTTTAGGGACAGCTCGTTATCCCGCACCCGGAAGGAAACCGCTTGTTCGAAATTCTCTTTTTAGGCACTTCTGCTTCTGCGCCTTCAGCCAAACGCGGCCTGTCGGCGCAAATTGTGAAACACGACGAATATCGGTTCCTGATCGACTGCGGCGAAGGTACCCAGCGTCAAATTTTGCAGTCTGGGATTGGTTTCAAACAGCTCACACGCATCTTGCTGACTCATGGCCACCTCGACCATATCCTGGGATTGGGCGGGTTGATGTCTACCTTCATGCGTTGGGAAGCAATTGAAGAACTCGAAATATTCGGTGGGAAAAGCGCCCTGGAGCGTGTCCGCATATTGATCAACGAGGTTGTTTTGCGCGGCGCCAACCCGCCGATGAGGCTGCATTTCCGTGAAATTGGCCCGGGCGTGCTGTTCGAGACCGCTGATTTCACCGTTACGGCTTTCCCGGTCACCCATCGCGGACCCGATTGCCTTGGCTATCTGTTCGAGGAAAAGGCGCGCCGCCCATTTCTGCCAGAGAAGGCGACGGAATTGGGCGTGCCTTTTGGCCCGGAGCGGCGGCTGCTCGTGGAAGGTCAGTCCATTACTTTGGAAAACGGGAACCTCGTCTCCCCTGAAGACGTGCTCGGCCCGCTCCAGCGAGGCACCAAACTGATGGTGGTTGGCGACACCGGCCGCACCGAAGATTTGCTGCCGTACGCCCAGGGCGCGGATGCGCTGGTAATTGAGTCCACCTACCTGGATGAAGAAGCCGACATGGCGCGCCAGTTTTCGCACATGACCGCCAGGGGCGCGGCAGAACTGGCTATCAAAGCCGGTGTAAAACAGTTGATCCTGACTCACATCTCGCGCCGTTACCGCGAAAAAGATGTGGTGGCCGAAGCCCAGTCCGTTTTTCCGGGCGCAGTGGTCGCCAGGGATTTTGACAGCTTTACAGTCAGGCGGGATGGGTAAAAAGAACCGATGAACAACCAGGGGCAGCCAATTGGCTGCCCCTGGTTGTTCATCAAGCAATCAGTCCGAAAGCACCTGGACCTGTTGTTAAATGCCATTGACAACAACTCCGCTCCCCTTGCGCTTGGCATCGTACAAACGTTCATCCGCCACCCGGATCAAGTCCTCGGAACTGTTTGCGTCGAGCGGATACATGGCAACACCCATGCAAGCTGAGACATAGCGTTGCGTGTTGTGAGGCAGGTGCAGTTTGGTCAAAGCCAGGGCAGTTTTTAGCTTTTCCGCCACGATGGTAGCCTCCTCCAGTTTGGTTTCAGGAAGGATGACAGCAAATTCGTCACCCCCGTAACGGGTCAACACATCGGTGGAGCGCAGCACACGCTGGAGAGACTCTGCAACTTGCTGGAGCACACTATCCCCAATCGGATGACCAAAGCAATCGTTGATGGCCTTGAAACCATCCAGATCAAGCATCAATAAAGCATACGGATGTCCGTAGCGGTCTGAACGCTGGCGTTCTTCAGCCAGGCGCTGGTCGATATAACGGCGGTTGGGCAGGCTGGTCAGCACATCGGTGAGTGACGCGATCGAGATCTGCTCGTACAGGCGCACATTGTGTACCAATGTTCCGGCGCGCTGGGCAAACAGGCAGCCAACAGAGACCTCTTCCGACGAAATGGCATGAGGGTGATCCCAATATAACGAGAGCGCGCCGATTGATCCATCCGGGGCTGTCAACGCAAAGACAGCATAGGCTCTGAATTTTTCCTGGGCAATCAAGCCCTGGATGGGGCTGGTACGAGAATCGCGATGGACATCGGGGATAAGGACATAGCTCTGGTCATGCAGCACCAACCCTTCTGGCGATACGTCAAAGTGGGTAGCCATGTGTTCCAGATACTTAGTTGACAGCCCCACTGAATACTCACAGCGCATCTTCTGGTTTGGTTCTTCATACATGTGCAAGGCAGCGCGTTCGGCTTTGAGCAAATTGCGCGCCGATTCGACAATCGCCGGTAAGAGTGTCGTTTGCTGCAAATCTGAAGTCAGGCGCGAAACCTGTTCGGCCATTTGCTCCAACAGACTGGCGCGGCGTTGGGTCTCAGTGTACAAACGTGTGCGCGAAATCAACAGAGCGGCTACATCCGCCACCTGCCAGGCGCGCGTGATTTCTGCGGGACTAAAAGTATGCCGGGTATTGTAGCCCACCAGTAATGCGCCAAGAAAACGGCGATCGGGCAACCCATAGATGGGCAATCCCAGCAAGGATTTTGCCGGATACTCCTGAGCGCTCTTATACGAAAGGTATGGGCTGCAAAATACATCTTCAGCCACGAGCGGTTTTCCAGCCCACCAAACCGCCCGAGTCATGCTCATTTCATATTTCGAGGAGGCCAGGCTTGCGAAACGATACTCTTTCAGGGGCCTTGTGCTATCACGCACTTGCCCAATCTCCATGTCCCAGTTAGTAATGTAAATCATATCTGCGCCAAACACCTGTTTGATTTCGGTTGCCAGGGTTTTGTGCAATTCGGATAAATCCATGTGTTCAAGACCAAGTTTTGTCAGGCCATGCAAACGATCGAGATAGGAATTCTGGCAATCAACAGCCTGCCAATCCATCTGCACTTTCTGGGAGTGGGCCGCAATCAAGGCGCCATTCAATATCATCGCGCAGAAATAGAATAACTGTAAATCATCGATTAACGCCTTGGTGACGATCAAGGCACTCGGAAAAATTGTCTCAGCGGGGAAGATCAGATCAATTGCATAACTGTGCATCAGGCCAGCATACAGCAGGATGGCAACCAGGTTGAGGGAGATCAGCTTTCGTGGCGGGAAATAAGTAGAAATCGTCCCCATACAGATAAGATACATCAATGGCACGGGGCTGGCTGGCCCGCCGGTAATATGGATTGCAGCGGTGATCAGCAACAAGTCCAACAAGGTCTGCCCGGTGGCAATCCGTTTGAGCCAATGATTGCGCACATCCAACGGCGCTGAAGATTTTTCGATCCGCTGATATCCCCACGAAAAGAAGAAGGCCACCCCTGCTGCAACAAGAAATAAAACACCCGTGGGAAAAAGATCGACCGCGCGCGGCCAGTTAACAAGAATAATAAATGCCATCCCAGCCAAAAAATACCAGCGCTGCCGATGGCTTAATTTAACATGGTCGAAAAAGAAAGAAAAAGATACCCTATTACCATCCATGGCGATTGTGACACCCCGTACCAATCAAATTATCCTATGGTTTTGAAAGCGTTACAAGCCTTGAGACCTTACAATCTATTTTCTGGTATACTACCTTTGAAGTAGCGACTAGGAAACCAGGATGCCCCGTTTCGAAATCGATGTTGACCCTTGCGAACACATAACCGCTGATGCCATTGGTGCGCCCGGCCAGCGCGTTTTTTATCTACAGGCCTTCCAGACTGCCCGCACAGTGACAGTTGTTATTGAAAAGGTCCAGCTCCAGTCGCTCTCGGTGGGCATCGAACAATTTCTAGCGAACCTTTCCCAGCAAAACCCCGACCTGCCCGAAGCCTCGGCTGAATTTTTCGATGAACAGATGCGCATCAATCAGCCGCTTGAACCGGTTTTTCGGGCAGGCGAAATTGGACTGGGTTATGACAAGGACCGCGACCTGATTGTGATTGTCACCCGCGAGATCCTGTTGGATGGCGACGATCCCGAGGAAGCCGCCATCATCCGCTTCTGGTGCACCCGCGCACAGGCGCGCGCGCTGGCCCGCTGGGGCGTAGAAGTTGTCCAGCGCGGGCGGCCCACCTGTCCGCAATGCGGTCAACCGATGGAGCCGGAAGGCCATTTTTGTCCCAAAAAGAATGGTCACAGACACTAACCCAAAAGAAAAAGACCCTAAAGGCATAAACCTTTAGGGTCTAAAGTATATCCGTATGAATGACGAATTCCTGCAACACGCTTTCGCGAACGGCCAACTGGAACTCAAGGGGCAGTTCACCCTCGGGTCCAATTACACCTTTCTCGTCACCGTCATACACGAGGGGCAGGAAATCGCCGCTGTGTATAAACCCCAAAAAGGGGAGCAGCCGCTCTGGGATTTTCCCGAGAACACGCTGGCGGGGCGGGAGGTGGCGGCCTTTCACGTCAGCCAGGCGCTCGGCTGGGGGCTGGTTCCCTACACCGTTTTCCGCGAAGACGGCCCCTACGGCCCCGGCTCACTTCAACAGTTTATCGAATACAACCCCAATTATCACTATTTCAACTTTAAGTCAGCAGACAAGCAAAAACTACGTCCTGTTGTCTTGTTTGACCATCTGACCAACAACGCCGACCGGAAGGGTAGTCACGTTTTTTTCGAAAAAGGCGCCCGGCGTTTGCGCGCCATCGACCACGGCCTGTGTTTTAATGTGGATGACAAACTGCGCACGGTGATCTGGGATTTCGCCGGGGAACCAATCTCCCCGGAGTATTTATCTGCCCTGCAGGGTATGACGGCTCTCCCCACAGCCCTGATCGCTGATCTGCGGCAGTATCTCAATGCTGACGAGGTCGCCGCCCTCGCCCGGCGCGCCGAGCTTCTGGTGGCTGCGGCTGTTTTTCCACAGCCGCCCCCAGACCGCCGGGCATTTCCGTATCCACCGTTGTGAGAAATAAATGAGCTGGGCTGGTTGAGTAGGGCGATGTTCTTTCGCCCGTATCGAAACCAGTAATTCCGGGTCTCGATATGCCGAAAAAGCATCGGCTACTCGACCCTCAACTTCAGGAGAACTTATGCACTACAAACTTGCACTGCTTGGTTTTGGAAACGTTGGCCGCTGCCTGGGGGAACTCTTGCTGCGCAAGCAGGCCGAACTGAAGGAGACTTACGAGATCACCTTCAGCGTTGTGGGAATCGCCACTGGTTCCAGGGGACGCGCCATCCACCCAGCCGGGCTGGACCTGACCAAGGTGCTGGAAGCCGTCAAGGCAGGCCAGGCGCTCGAACAGTTTAGCACTGTCCCCAGCAGCGATTCCATCGATTTCATCAAAAAATCCGGCGCTGACGTCTTGTTCGAGAACAGTCCGGTCAATTACGCCACCGGCCAGCCTGCGGTTGACCATATTCGCACCGCGCTGGAATTGGGCATGCATGTGGCGACCGCCAACAAAGGCCCGGTGGTGCATGCCTGGCATGCGTTGAAGGCGTTGGCCAAATCCAAAGGGCGGCAGTTCTACCATGAGTCCACTGTCATGGACGGCGCGCCGATTTTCTCCCTCTTCCGCGATTCGCTCCCGGCGGCAAAGTTGCTCTCCTTCCGCGCCATTCTCAACTCCACCACCAACCTGATCCTCTCGCGCATGGAAAACGGCGAATCCTTCGATGAAGCCGTCAAATATGCCCAGAAAATTGGCATCGCTGAAACCGACCCCTCCGGTGATGTGGACGGCTGGGACGCCGCCATCAAGATCGCAGCCCTCTCGACCGTGCTGATGAACATTCCCGTTAAACCGGCGGAGATCGACCGCACCGGGATTCGCGAAATTAGCGCAGAAATGATCGCCGCTGCCAAGGCGGAGGGCAAACGCTATAAGCTGATCTGCACCGCCGCGCGGGAGGGCAAGACCGTCAAAGGCAAAGTCTCCCCCGAACTGGTCCCGATGAGCTCGCCTTTCTACAGCGTGGAAGGGACGACCTCCATCGTCGAGTTCCGCACCGATTCCCTGGGCGACCTGACCCTGATCGAAACCGACCCGGGCCCACACACCACGGCCTATGGCCTGCTGGCCGATTTTATTAATGCTGTCCGGAGCTGAGCATGTCCGAAGAAATCGAAGTCACCAAAGAAATGCTGCTCGAGGCCTTGTCTGCCTGGAAAGACTATCCGGCTGGGATCGAGGCTTTGTCGGCCGAAAACAAGGCTGCTTTCCTTGAGAAACAGGGTTATCCGAGCGCCCATGCCTTGCTTTCACACATCGTTGGCTGGTGGGAGGAGGCTTACGCAATTGCAGATGCCGCCCTCGCAGGCCGCGAACGTCCGCGCCGCGAATACGACTTCGATGTTTTCAATGCCGAAGCGATTGAGCACTTCAAAGCATTCTCCGAGGCTGAAATGCTGTCTCATTATGAAGCGGTGCGCCAGAAATTGGTCTCACTGGTTTCGGGCATGGCAGCTGAACAGATGCAGAACAAACGCGCCAGGCGCTGGTTGTACGGCGTTGTCATCCACCACGCCGAAGAACATGCGATAAGTTAAGCAAAGTTGAGGGTCGAGCAGCCAGTGATTCTCCGGCACTCCATTCCATAAACGAACTTATGCCCGACCAACTGCGTTCCTTTCGCGTCGAAGCTGTTGTCTTGCGCCATGCCAATTGGGGTGAAGCCGATCGTCTTCTGACGCTTTATACACGCGAACAAGGCAAATTACGCGCAATTGCCAAGGGCGCGCGCAAAATCCGCTCACGCAAGGCCGGGCATCTCGAACCATTTACGCACATCACCTTGCAGCTTGCCAAAAGCCGTGACATCCCAATCGTGACCCAGGTGGAAACGCTCGACCCTTACCTGCCCCTGCGCGAGTCGCTTGTCTTGACCGGTTACGCTTCCTACGTAATGGAACTGCTCGACCGTTTCACCTATGAACAGGATGGCGGTAACCTGTCGTTATTCCGCCTGCTGACGGATACGCTCGCCCGCCTGTGCAGCACCGCCGAGACCTGGGCCGTTGTGCGCTATTACGAAATGCGCCTGCTGGATTTTCTCGGCTTTCGTCCCCAACTTTTTGAATGCGCCAACTGCCAGGCCGCCATCGAGCCGGTTGACCAGTACTTTTCCCCTGCGGTGGGAGGCGTCATCTGCCCGAAATGTGGGAACGGCCTGCCAAGGTTGTGGAATGTCTCGGTGGAAACGCTCAAATATATGAGACATTTCCAGCGCAGCAATTACAACGAGGCCTCCAGGGCAAGGGTCGCGCCGGAAATCCAGAAGGAAGTCGAGACGCTCATGCAGGCTTATTTCACTTACCTGCTGGAGCGTGGGCTGAATACGCCAGGGTTTATCAAAAGAGTCAAAGAGTAGCTCGTACATCTCGATAAGAAAACGCCGCTGGTTTCATCGCCAGCGGCGTTTCGCATCATTCTTCGCCAGGTTTATTCTGGAGCACGGCCTCGATCTTTTCCAATACTTCGGAGGTCAATTTTTCGACAATTTCCAGCGACTTCATGTTCTCATGGATCTGTGAAACGCGGCTTGCGCCGGTAATGACGGTGCTGACGTTGGGGTTCTTCAGGCACCAGGCAATCGCCAGTTGGGCCATCGTGCAATTGAGATTGTTGGCAATACCCTGAAGCGCTTTCACTTTGGCTAACCGCTCGGCGTCCGTCAGGCGCGGCAGCAGCCATTCATAATCGGGGAGCGCGCCACGGCTGTCGGAGGGGATGCCATCGTTGTATTTTCCGGTCAGCACGCCAGAAGCCAGCGGCGACCAGGTCGTAGCGCCATAGCCATAGTCTTTGAACAGGCGGGCGTATTCTTTCTCGAAACGTTCACGGACGAGCATATTGTACTGCGGCTGTTCCATGACCGGCTTGTGCAAGTGATGGCGGTTGGCAATCTCGATCGCAGCGACAATTTCCGCTGCCGACCATTCGGATGTGCCCCAGTAGAGCGCCTTGCCACGCTCGATGAGATTGTGCATCGCCCAGACAGTTTCTTCGATGGGAGTGGTTGGGTCGGCGCGATGGCAGAAGACCAGATCAATATACTCCATGTCGAAACGCTTGAGCGAGCCATCCATGGCCTCGAAGAGACGTTTGCGGTTAAGCGTGTTTTTCTCGTTGACCCCGTCATTCAATCCCCAATAAAACTTGGTGGAAATGACGTAGCTGGAGCGCCGCCAGCCAAGCTTTTTCAGCGCCGCCCCCATGACTTCTTCGGATTTGCCACCAGCATAGACTTCGGCATTATCGAAGAAATTGACACCCGCATCGTAGGCGGCGGCCATGCACTCCACCGCCGCATCGACATCCACCTGTGTTGAAAACGTAACCCACGACCCGAGCGAAAGCTCGCTGACTTGCAGGCCGCAACGGCCCAGATGACGGTAATTCATTGCGTTTTTCTCCAGTCTGTAATGATAAAAATTACTTCACGAAAGTTGGGAAAATCGGGCTTCTTTAAGTTGTTTCGTAAACTGATGATAAAGCATTGTAAAGGGTTGAGCTTATTCGTGGAACTCTTCCACCTGATAAACTTGCGCCTCGAGGTGCTTTTGCCGCCACAAATTGGAGACGGCTCCCATCTTGGCGCACAGGTGACCGAGGAATTCTTCCTTATCGGGGATTTGCTCCCAGACCTGGGGCAGGAAGGTCGCCCGGCGGGAACCGTCGCGCAGGATGACGCCGTCGATACCGGGACGCAGTTTGGCGAGCAAGTTCTCGGCATCGATATAGGCCAACGGCTGGGGCAGGGTCAGGCGTGAAACCTCGATGCGGATGCGGGGCAGTTCCTCGGGCCTGACGGGTGGGAAGCGGTAATCCTGCAACCCAGCCGCGATGGCATGTTCACGCACATCCTCAGCCAGCGGCTGGTAAGGTTGGAGCGCGCCAATGCAGCCGCGCAATTGGCCGCGCACCGTCAGGGTGACGAAGGCCGCTCCTTCGGCCCGCAGCAAAGGCGTCAGTTGGGTCGGGCCCAGCGCTGGAAGGCTTTGGCCGCGCACCCCGCATTCGAGGGCTTCCCTCGCCAGGCGCAGGAGAGTCTGTTTTTCATCCGCCGTCAGTTTTTCACTCATTTGCCCCTCCTGTAGTTGCAAATGGTCTTATGGTTTTTGGATTTTCTGGTAACCGCGGTTGAAATACAACAACGGTTCGCCAGCTTCGCCGGATTGGGTGGATAATACTTCGGCAATGAAAATCGTGTGCGTGCCGGAGCCAACGATGGTCACCACATGACAATCCAGATGGGCCAAACCCTGTTTTAGCAGAGGCACACCGCTAACCAGGGTGATGGTTTCCAAGCCTTCGAGACGATCCATGTCATCGGGGACGCGCCCGGCAAAGCAATCACAAATCTCTTGCTGGCTGGCATCAAGGATGGTGATGCCGAAATTGCAGGAACGTGTGATCAGGTCATGTGTGCGGGCACCCTGCGCCAGGGAGATGAGCACCTGCGGTGGGCTTAGCGATACGGAGGTGAACGAACTGACCGTCATGCCTTGCTGGATACCTTCATATTCGGCGGTGACAATCGTAACGCCGGTGGCCCAGAAGCGCATGGCCTTGCGGAACAAATCTGCTTTGGTCGGCATTGTGATCTCCAATGATTATTTTCATGATACTGCCCACGGGATGCTCCGTCAAGACAAATATCGACGCAGGCTTTGGAAAATGTTGAAACCGCCGATTCAGGTGTTGTTCCCGCTGGAATAAGCCCAAAATGATTGCAGACAATTCCTCTCCGAAATCTGCCATGTAGAAACTTTTTAAGGTAGTATATAATGTACCTGTATGGAAACTCCCTCACAGCCCCCTTCTTCCCGGCCAGTTGCCAGCATGGAACCACGTCGAAAACCCAGGTCGCCCCGGGTATTACAACAAACAATCATGGTGGCAATTTTGGTTGCCACGCTATTTGTATCCCTGACTCCAAACGCCCTGTCTGGCGGACTCAGCGAACAACTGGCGGTCTTGCTGACGGCCCAGCCCAATTCTGTTGCCGTACCAGGCGCCACACCTCGTCCACTGATCAGAATAGGAATTGTGGCGGGCCACTGGGGAAATGATTCAGGGACGGTTTGCGAGAATGGCACCACTGAGGCCGACGTGAATCTCAGGATTGCGACCCTTGTCCAACAGAAATTATCTGCCCTGGGTTTTGAAACCGACCTGCTGCAGGAATTCGACACACGCCTTGCCAGTTATCATGCGGCAGTTTTGGTTTCCATCCATAATGATTCTTGTAAATATATCAATGACCAGGCAACCGGTTTTAAAGTTGCCTCGGCCATGAGCTCAAGAGATTCAAACCTGGCCAATCGCCTGGCAGGCTGTCTGCGAGATCGTTACCAGCGCACCACCGGTTTGCCGCTGCACAATAGCGTCACCAATGACATGAGCCTGTATCACGCATTCAGTGAAATCGACCCAGGCACCACGGCAGGAATCATCGAAACCGGCTTCATGAAACTGGATTACGATATCCTGACAAACCAGACTGACCTGATTGCAACGGGTGTGGCAAACGGGATTTTATGTTTTGTGAATAACGAAAATATTGCTCCAACCCCTGCACCATAGAGGCAAATTTATCACCACTAAAGGTATCTGCATGGAACCGAATCAAATCGCCGCCTTTAAGTTGATCGAACAGGCCCAACAAGCCATGAAGCAGGGGGAGGTTCCAACTGCCCGCCAGTTAGCCGCGCAGGCTGCCCAGAGCGCTCCCGAATTGGAAGAAGTCTGGTTGGTCATGGCGGCCTTGGCATCGCCGCACGCAAGCGTTGCATATTTGCAAAGGGCCCTGGAAATCAACCCGCAAAGTGAGCGCGCACAGAAAGGCATGCTCTGGGCGCAGAAGCGCTTGCAGCAAGAGTTGGAAAAACAGGCCGCGGTCAGTCAAGCGGCTGCCGAAATACCGACAACGGCCCCGGTCGCAGAAGAGCCGGTTGTCACGCTCCCTGAACCGGCAGCGGCGGTGATACCTGAAGCAGAAAATCCCGGCGAGGCAGTTCCTGAGCCTGTTGCCGCAACTCCAGAGATGGAAAAACCCTTTCCAGTGGCGCCTGCGGCCGTTTTGGAACCCAAAACCTCGCCCCGCAAACCTGTTCCAGCCTCCAGGCCGCCTGTTTTGCCAAAAACCATTCAAAGTGAAAAGGCGGTCAGCGCCCGAAGATACTCCACCCTGACCATTCCCTTGCTGATTGTTGGTTGTTTTGTACTGGTCGCTGTCTTATTTTTAGTGTTGCTTAACACCACGTCGGCTGCGGCGTTGATCAATAGCAATGTGTTTACCGGCCAGGAACGCGGCCCGGCCTGGGCGGAAGTAAAGGTTGTCAAGCCGACTGCTTCGGCGGCAGCGCTTGAAGCGGCAGCTTTACCAACGCCCACCCCTTTGCCCGTTGAGGTGCCCGGGTTATTACTTCCGCCAACCGCCACTGAGCTGCCCCTCCCCAGCGAAACACCGTTGCCAACCAAGACCCTGATGCCCACCGTGGTTCCGCCCACGCAGACTCAACCGCTGTTCCGCACCGAGACACTCCTTCCGACGGATTCACCAACAGCGACTGCCGAAGTGGCTTTGGATGAAGGTCCCTCCCCAACGCCGCTGCCCACCGATACCGCCGCGCCTGTTCCGACAGCCTACATTCTGCCAACCCCCAAACCAGGCACAGCTGGAACTAACACCACTGCCGCAGCCTCCGGTGAACGCTGGATTGATGTGGATCTAACCAATCAACGGGTCTATGCCTATGAGGGCAATACCCTGGTTAATTCTTTTATCGTTTCAACCGGCACCTGGCAATACCCAACTGTGACCGGCCAGTACCGCGTTTATATCAAATACCGTTATAAGGATATGTCAGGGCCAGGTTATTACCTGCCGAATGTGCCATTTACCATGTTTTTCTACAAGGGTTACGCTATTCACGGAACCTATTGGCACAGCAATTTTGGCACCCCGATGAGTCATGGCTGTGTCAATCTCACCATCCCTGATTCTGAATGGGTCTATAATTTCTCGTCTGTTGGAACGCTGATCAATATTCACTATTAGCCGCGGCTCAAACGACAAACGCGCTGGCGGCTTTTTAGCACCCCTTTTTGTTCGCCTACCCAAGGAGAGACTCTCATGCATCACGCTTTTCAGTTCAACCAGTATTTGCTCAAGCGCCAGGTCTTTGCGTTGACAGGGAAATTGCGTTTCTATAACCCGCAAAGCGAACTAGTCTTGTTCAGTGAACAAAAAATGTTCAAACTGCGCGAAGATGTCCGGATTTTCGCAGATGAACAGAAAACCCAGGAAGTGCTGGCAATCAAGGCGCGCCAGATCATCGATTTTTCTGCCGCTTATGATGTTGTCGATAGCGCCAACGGTGAAAAAGTGGGCGCACTGCGCCGCAAGGGCTTGAAATCGATCCTGCGAGATGAGTGGGAAGTGCTCGATGTCAATGATCAGGTGATTGGCGCTTTGTTTGAAGACAATATGGGTCTGGCCATGCTGCGAAGACTCATCGCTGGTTCCTGGCTGCCCCAGAATTATGACCTGACGATGAACGACCAGCGGGTTGCCGACTTAAAACAACGCTTCAATTTATTCCGTTATGAAATGGACATTGATTTCAGCATGGATACTGCCCACCGCCTTGACAAACGACTGGGACTGGCCGCTGCGATTTTGTTGGCCATTGTTGAAGGACGCCAGCAGTAATGCCACGGCAGGCGCTTTTTGCAGGCTTGGTCTTCGACGAATTCGACCATCCCTTGGGAGTGAGCTTGATCGGTAAGGACCCGGCCTACATCATCAACGATGCCGGGTTTAACCGGTTTGTCCCGGCAGAGCAGATCGACCTCGTTGTCTTGAATGAGATGAAAAAGCTCATCCAGGGCAACGAGGGTTTCCTGAGTGAGCAGGCCGCGAAGATGATTGGCGCTGAAGACCCCTTCAGCAAGGCCATGATCCAGACCCAGCTCAAAAACATCGACAAACAATTTGAGGCACTCTTTGAAGTCGGGATTCCCGAAGATCTGCGCGCCTACCTGGGCATGATCGGATTCAAGGTGATTGTCAATTACCACGGTGAGGTCTTGGAAGTTCGCCAGGCCGGGGCTGTCGATGGCAGAAGTGAAGGGGAAGGGGATCAATAGTCGTTTCAGTTAGTAAAAGGCAACTTCGTAACCGAACATCTCATCCCCGTGGTATTGGAAACGCGCCGAGAAGATTTTACCTGTTTCCAGCCAGGGCAAGAAAATGTGGTCAGACGGCCACAAATTTAAGGAGGTGAGCTCCTCGTCTGGAATCCACTTCAAGTCGCCTTCGCTCGATTCGGTTAAATCGCCCCTGAACGTGTCTGCGGTGAAAACCCAGACGAACCAATCCTCCCCCGCAAAATCAGCAAAAATCAACAACCCGTGATAGCGCAGAGGAGAAATCTCCAGCCCGGCCTCCTCGCGCACTTCGCGGATGACACACTGCTCGGGCGATTCTCCCGGCTCCAGTTTGCCCCCCAACCCGTTCCACTTGCCTGCGTGGAGATCATTGGTTTTTTTTATGCGGTGGAGCATCAACGTTTCCCCGTTTTGCTTGAGATAACACAGGGTGGCGAGTTTCATGGAAACCATTATCCTACAGTTTTAGAGGAAATTCATCAAGCTGTTGCAGGTTCCTTCAAGCCGTAGTATGATTTTATGACATACCCAGGCAGTCAACGATAGATTGGGGTTGCCATGCAACGCGTTTTTATCAGTTATTCGCGCAAGGACATCGAATTTGCCCGCCAACTGTCGGGTGATCTGGAGAAAGCTGGTTTCAAGGTCTGGTGGGATATTTCTGACCTGAAGAGCGGCGACGAGTGGGTCCGCACGATCCCGGCGGCGATCGAAGCCAGCCGGTATTTCATCATCCTGCTCTCGCCCGATGCGGTTGCTTCCCAGTGGGTCGAGCGAGAATACCTGCATGCCCTGAACCTGCGCCGGAAGGTCATCCCGCTCATGGTCCGGCCGTGCAGTGTGCCTTTTGCGCTGGCCAACATTAATTATCTCGATTTCACCGTTTCAGACCCTGTGACCAGTTTTAATCGGTTACTTGCCGACCTTGAGTATACTGGTGAGCCGGTTGTTGCGACAACACTGCCGAAAAAGAGGCTGCTGCCCTTGCCGCCCAGCCTGGTCAGGTTCGAGCGTGTCATCCTGGCCGGGTTGGTTTTGGCGCTGTTTATTTTGTCATTCTTTGTTTTCAAGTCTTTCACCCCGGTCATTCCAACCCCGACTTCCACTGCCAGCCCATCGCCAAGCTGGACGGTGACACCCACCCGCGAGCTGACTGCCACTCAACCAGCTACGCCCACGCTCACGCCCTCCCTGACCTCCACCGAGACATCCCTGCCAGAAATTACAATGACGCCATCTTCAACCAGGGAAGCCGTTCTCAGGGTGGAGCTTTGCATCCGAACGGATTTCACCACCCTGGTGCGCACTGGGCCGGGGAAAGCCTTCGGATATTTATCTAACCCCTTGAAAGGGGATGACTGCCTCCTGTTCAGCGCGAGGAACGAAGACAGCACCTGGTTTATGATCGCTCCCCGGCAGCCTGATGCGCGCTTCCGCGAATTTGAGTATGGCTGGGTCTCGAATTTCACCCTGGATTTGGAAAGCGCGGGGACGTTTTCACTGCCGGTTGGCACTCCCCTGCCAACTGCCACACGGATTCCCAGCTTGACCCCCAGCCCGACATCTTCACCCACCGAGACAAACACACCCATCCCGACCGATACGCGCGTGCCGACTTCAACGGCAACAGACCTTCCTGTACTGGAACCAACGCCAACCTCCTGATTTTGTAACAGCGCGAATCAATATCTGATAATCACCATTTTGGGCAGTGAGAAATCACTGTCCTTTTTATTTCGCGATTCGGTATAATCAGAGTGGATTTGCCCAATTTGCCGGAGGCGCGATGCCCAAGAAAAAGGGTTCTGTTAATCTGCCCCTTGCACCCCACGAGATTATCAAGGATTACCGCCTGGCCTACCAATCGCGCCAGGCATCCGTGATTGGCCGCCGCGAAGTCTTGAGCGGCAAGGCCAAATTCGGGATTTTCGGAGATGGCAAGGAAGTGGCCCAACTCGCCATCGGACGCGCCTTCCGCAAAGGCGACTGGCGTTCCGGTTATTACCGCGACCAGACCTGGATGTTCATGCTGGGGGTGACGAGTCTCCAGGCTTATTTTGCCCAACTCTACGCCCATGCTGATGTAAACCACGAGCCCGCCACCGCCGGGCGCGCCATGAACGGTCACTTCGCCTCGCGTTACATCGCCCCGGATGGCTCCTGGCGCAACCAGACCGAGATGTACAACATCGCGGCGGATGTCTCCCCCACGGCGGCGCAGATGCCGCGCGCGGTGGGGCTGGCCTACGCCTCGCGGCTCTACCGTCAGCTCCCGGAACTTGCCGGGCAGACGCAGTTCTCCCGTCACGGCGACGAAGTCACCTGGGCGACGATCGGCAACGCCTCCACCTCCGAGGGACTGTTCTGGGAGTCGGTCAACGCCATTGGCGTCTTGAAATCCCCGGCCATCCTGACCATTTACGACGACGGCTACGGTATCTCGGTCCCCAACCAGTTCCAGATGGTCAAGGAAAACATCGGTTCGATCCTGAAGGGTTTCGAGCGCGACGCCGAGCAGCCCGCCGAAATGGCCGAGCGCGGCTTCGACCTGTACTCCGTCCGCGCCTGGGACTACCCGGCGCTGGTCGAGACCTATTTCGCCGCCGCCGAGACCGCGCGTTTATACCACATCCCGGCCCTGGTGCATGTCACCGAGGGCACCCAGCCGCAGGGGCACAGCACTTCCGGCTCGCACGAGCGCTACAAATCCCCCGAGCGCCTGGCCTGGGAACAGGAATTCGACTGCCTGAAAAAAATGCGCGAGTGGCTTCTCGCCAGCGACCTGTCCACCGAAAAGGAACTGGCTGCTTGGGAAGCCCACGACCGTGAAACGGTGGAGAACATCCGCAAGGCTGCCTGGGAGGCCTACCTGACGCCCATCCTGGCCGAGCGCAAGCACCTCCTTGAAATTATGGATGCGCTGGTGCCGGTTAGCAAACATCAGGCTGAGTTGGTGCGGATTCGGAATGGACTTTTTGCGCTCCCCAGCCCGATCCGGCGCGACATGCATGTCGCCGTTCACGAGGCCTTACGCGCGCTGCGCGACGACCCGTTGCCGGCCGTGGAAAAACTCAAAGCTTGGAAGCAGGCTGACGAGGCGGTCAACCAGCAGCGCTACGGTTCGCACTTGCAAACCGGCGCGGCGCTCAAGGTAAAAGAAATCGCCCCGATCTATTCACCCAGCGCTCCCACCCTGATGGGTTTCGAAGTGCTCAACGCCTGTTTCGACGCAGCTTTCACGCGCGACCCGCGCCTGATCGCCTTCGGCGAGGACGTTGGCCAACTGGGCGATGTCAACCAGGGTTTTCGCGGAATGCAGGAGAAGTACGGCCCACTGCGCGTCAGCGATACCGGCATCCGCGAGGCGACGATTTTAGGGCAGGCGATTGGGATGGCCATGCGCGGACTGCGCCCGATTGCCGAAATCCAATATCTCGATTACCTGCTGTATGCGCTGCAAATCATCAGCGACGACCTCTCGAACCTGCACTGGCGCACCGCTGGCGGACAGAAGGCCCCGGTCATCATCCGCACGCGCGGCCACCGGCTGGAGGGCATCTGGCATTCCGGCTCACCCATGGCCGGGATTATGGGATTGGTGCGTGGCCTTTACCTGCTCGTCCCACGCGATATGACCCGCGCCGCCGGTTTTTACAACACCCTGTTCCAGGCTGACGAACCGGCCATCGTCATCGAAGTGCTGAATGGCTATCGCCAGAAAGAGCGCCTGCCAGATAATGTTGGTGAGTTCAGCCTGCCGTTGGGCGTACCCGAAATCCTGCGTCCCGGAACGGACGTGACAGTTGTCACCTATGGCGCCTGCTGCCGGATCGCACTCGACGCGGCTGAGAAACTGTCGAAAGTGGGGATCGAGGCTGAAGTCATCGATGTCCAAAGCCTGCTGCCCTTTGACTTGCACGGAAAAATTGTCGAGTCGCTCAAAAAGACCAACCGGATCCTGTTCGTCGATGAAGACGTCCCCGGCGGCGCGAGCGCCTACCTGTTCCAGGAAGTGCTCGAAAAACAAGGCGGGTATTTCCACCTCGATTCTGCCCCCAGGACCCTGACCGGCGCCGCCCACCGCCCCGCTTATGGTTCCGATGGCGATTACTGGTCCAAGCCGAACGCCGAGACGATTTTCGATGCGGTCTATGTGATGATGCACGAAGTTGAGCCGGGGAAGTATCCGAAGTTCAAGTAATCAGTGGTCAGTCATCAGTGATCAGTTTTGATGGAGGATGAATGAGTGCGTTAGATCATGTGCAAAGTTTTCGGGATTTATTGGTTTACCAGAAATCCCGAAAACTCTCAAAAGAGATTTTTCAGCTAACAAAAACTTTTCCGAAAGAGGAAATGTACTCTTTAACCGATCAGGTTCGACGGTCTTCGCGCTCAGTTGGCGCGCAAATCGCCGAAGCCTGGGCAAAACGGCGTTATGAAAAGCATTTCGTCAGTAAATTGACTGACTCTGACGGCGAACAGCAGGAAACGCAGCATTGGATCGGTGTTGCATTTGACTGTGGCTACATTACCGAAAATCAAGGACGCGAGCTGATTGAAAAGTGCCAGGAAATTGGGCGCATGTTGGCTGGAATGATCTCCAAAGCCGACCTGTTCTGCGGAGAATTGCCCCAAAGCCTCCGTGAAGAATCCGCTGAATACTTCATCGATTCTGATAACTGATCACTGCTCACTGATTACTTTTCCGGAGGAATCATGCCCACCAACGTACTCGTCCCCCGCCTGGGTGAAGGCGTCGAAGAAGTGACCGTCACGAAATGGCTCAAAGCCGTGGGCGATGCGGTCAACGAGTTGGAGCCGCTGCTCGAAGTCAACACCGATAAGGTTGATACCGAAATCCCTGCCCCGGTTTCGGGCGTTCTGCTGCAAGTATTGCTGGAAGAAGGTGTAGTGGCGAAGGTAGGCGAACTGCTGGCGGTCATCGGGCAGGTGGGTGAATCAGTAATCAGTGAACAGTTATCAGTAAATAGTAGTGAGATGGCAAAAGAACAGCCGTCAAAAGTCGAAATGCCTACCCTGAGCTTGTCGAAGGGTCAAAAGTCGGTCGATGGAAAGACATTCGACTTTCAACCTTCGACTGCTAAAGATCTCGGTTTCATCTCCCCGGTCGTGGTCAAAATCGCCGCCGAGCAGGGCGTGGATTTGCAGCAGATCACAGGCACCGGCCTGGGAGGGCGGATTACGAAAAATGATGTCCTGGCGTTTGTCGAAAAGCGGACGACAGACCGTGGACCACAGACCGTGGCAGCGCCTCCCGCCTCGGTCCACCGTCCATCGTCCACGGTCGCTCCTTCAACTCACCTGATACCTGACACCAAAACACCTGATACCTTAATCAAGCACACCACCATGCGCAAATCAATCGCGGCGCACATGGTTGAGTCCAAGCACACCTCGCCGCATGTCCTGACCGTCATGGAAGTCGATCTGTCACGGGTGGCAGCGCACCGCGCGGCTAACAAAGCGACGTTCGAACGTGACGGCGCCAAACTGACCTTCACGGCTTATTTCATGGCCGCGATTGTGGCCGGGTTGAAAGCTTATCCGCTGGTAAATTCGTCCTGGTCGGATGAGGGTGTCATCGTCCATTCAGCCATCAACCTGGGCATGGCCGCTTCGCTCGGCGAGGAGGGGCTGATTGTCCCAGTCATCAAAAGCGCGGATGGCTTGTCCCTGCTGGGGGCAGCGCGCGCCATCAACGATCTGGCCGCCCGCGCCCGCGCCAAAAAACTCCAGCCGGATGAAGTCCGGGGCGGCACGTTCACGTTGACCAACCACGGAGTCAGCGGCTCGCTCTTTGCCATGCCGATCATCAACCAGCCGCAGTGCGGCATCCTGGGTGTCGGCGCGCTGCAAAAACGGGCGGTGGTTGTCACCGATTCGTTCGGCAACGACTCCATTGCCATCCGTCCGATGGTTTACCTATCCTTCGTGTTCGACCATCGCATCCTGGACGGCGCTTCCGCAGATTGGTTTCTGGCCAAGGTCAAGGAAACGCTGGAGAACTGGGGTTAGAATAGGGGTATGACAACTTATTTCGACGAACGCGCCAAAGACTGGGACGCCAATCCGATGCGGGTGGAACGCGCCAAAACGGTGGCGAAGGCCATCCGCGAAACCCTTCCGCTGCGACCGGGAATGACCGCCCTCGAACTGGGCTGCGGCACCGGGCTGTTGAGTTTTGCCCTGCAGCCAGATTTCGCTTCGATTACGCTGGCGGATACGTCACAGGGCATGTTGGATGTTCTGGCCGAGAAAATCAAAGCCGCCGGGGTGGGGAACATGCACCCGCTGCGACTCGACCTGGCCTCCGACCCGCTGCCCGCCTCCCGTTTCGACGTGATCTACTCGCTGATGACCCTGCACCACATCCCCGACACCGACCAGATCCTGCGCCAGTGCCATGCCCTGACCATCCCCGGCGGCTGGCTCTGCCTCGCCGACCTGGACAAGGAGGACGGTTCCTTCCATCAGGACACCCCCGATTTCGATGGCCACGACGGTTTCGATCGTGAGTCGCTCCAGCGTCAGGTCGAAGCCGCCGGGTTTGGAGAGGTGCGCTTTGCAACCGCCTTTTACGCCAGGAAACAAATCGATGGCCTTGAAAAAACCTTCCCCATCTTCCTGATGACAGCTTCTTGCGCTTAAAAAGGCCTCCTGCGATTGCTCAAGGCGAAATCGCAGGGCAAATTCAAGAGCTGTCCCAAAGAGTTACCCGGCACTTAGCAAGGACCATGATACCAGGAGACAACGGCATAATAGTTTATCATGATGCTCAATATAATCAGCACCTTTAGCGGAATGGAAATTCGTTCACCGGCGGTGAAGGCAATCACCAGGACCAGCGGGATGATAAAGTCGAGCACATAACGGTAAGCGATTTGAACCGAGCCCGTATTGTGGTACGTGAGCAAAAGCGCAATTGATAGCAGGATGCCAGTCCAACAGCCGAGCAGCCACCAGGAAAATTTATATCTCCGCAAGGCGTACAGGAAGGCCGGAGTGGTGGCTATCAAACTCAGGCCGCTCCCTCGCGGAAAAAAATAATCGCATTTGGCTTTCATTTCTGGCAGGGCCAGGAACATGGCGTGAAGATTAGTGGGAATAAAATAGGGGTTGAACATCCCATATTCCTGAACCAGTCTGACTACGCGAGCCGAACCATTGATGTTGACATATCCAAAATCAAGAAAATCCCCAAAACGCAGAAGGTTATAGTAGAGCAGGAAACCCGCCGAGAGGAAAACCGGGATTGCAGACCAGGCTGACCAAGTCAATAAGCGCTTCCACGAAAATTTTCCGTCCAGGTCGAGTTGTAATTGCAGCGTGATCAAGACCAGGGCCGGCCAGAGGACGAAGACGTTCGGGCGGCCTAAAAGCGCCAGGGCGAGGGCCAACCCTGTGAGCCAGGCCGGGAAACGCTTAACAACCAGGAAAAACGCCATCGCCACAAACAGGATCGTGCAAATCTGGCTAAAATACCAGACCACGCTGGAAACCGACAGCCATAACTGGACCGTTCCAAACGAGAATAAAACCACCAGCCAAACGATCCCCTCGCGGGAAAGCTTAATCCAGCTTCTGGAGGAGAGCTCTTCAAGTGTCAGATATAAGAGCACCGAAGTTGTCGAATAAAGCGCCAGGGAGAGCAGCGTCGTGTTGAAACCTTCTACGCCCCAAATAGCGATGAAGGGCACCAAGAGAAAAGCGGGCAAAGGGGGAATAGGCACATACCATTTACCGTTGTAAAGGGTCATATCGCCAGTTGAGGGGGGATCGATTAAATACAAACGCCCCTGTAAAAAAGCCTCAGCCAGCCAGTTCCAGTAATTCTTGAAAGGCGTATTTAGTGAATCCATCCATTGAGCCACCTGGGCCGCAACCAGGAAGGTGACCAGCCAGATACTCAGACTGACAAAGAATTCGACATACCGGGTTGTCCAGTTCGCATCTTTTTTATCAAAGGTAAACCAAATCAAAAACCAAATGGACAAGACTAACATTTTACCCGCAGGTCCTGTGAGCGCCACAGAAGTAATACTCTTAAATATCAAGTCCCAAAGTAGAGACAAAACCAAAACTGTGGCAGTGGCAGTTCCAAAGAGGCTGAGCAACCGACCCGTCAACGAAAGTTTGCTCTGCCCTGTTTGTCCCTGCCCGCCAAACATCAGGCAAAAGATCAGAAATTTGAATAGAAAGAGAAAAGCCCATAACTGAATGGGGATAAGGAAGCCCCAGATTTGCACCATCCCGGTTTGCTGGAGCAGGCTTCTTTTCACAGTAATAAAAGCACCCAGCTTTAATAACGCGGGAAAGGCGTACACCAAATTAATGCTTAAGTCCAGCGCAAGGATGATCGCCAGCGGCAAAAGAACGAGGATGCGGCGCATGGGTGAGCCAAGGCTGTCGACCAGCTTTTGAAGATAACTTTTAAGAAATTCGCGCGCAGTAAAGGAGAGAACGAAAAACCCAATAAAAACTACCAGGAGCAGGCTGGAAAAGACCCCAAGAGCCAAGCGTTGGAATGAGTATCCCCACAAAAAAACATTTTGGGCTTCAGATGGGGATTGAAAATAGATAATATTGGCGATTACCCCCTCGATGACCACCAGACCGAGGAAAATCTGAAGAACCTGATAAAAGTTTGTTGTTTTTTTCATCGAAGAATGACTCCAGCCGGACAAGTTTATCACGGGCAGAAAATCCTGTTGAGGGCGTAGTAAAATAGGGAAGTTCTGTCCGATTTCGGCAACTATTTGCCAGGTTAAGCATCAAAACAAGAAACCGTTCATCTCCAGGAGATTTACATGTCTGAACAATATGATGTGGTTGTGATCGGCGCCGGGCCGGGCGGGTATGTGGCCGCCATCCGCGCCGCGCAATTAGGCTTAAAAACCGCCATCGTCGACAAGCAATGGCTGGGCGGCGTCTGCTTGAACGTGGGCTGCATCCCTTCGAAGGCGTTGCTGCGGAATGCTGAAATCGCCCATACCCTGCGCGAACGCGGCAAAGAGTTTGGCTTTTCGTTTGAAAACCTGAAGCTCGATTTTGGCGTGGCCGTCAAACGCAGCCGTCAGGTTTCGGATCGACTGGTCAAGGGTGTGGGCTTTTTGATGAAGAAAAACGGGATTACCGTCTATATGGGAGCTGCCAAACTGACTTCCCCGACTGCGGTTACCGTGACCGATAAAGACGGCAAACTGACAGAACTCAGCGCCAAAAACATCATCTTCGCCACCGGCGCCTCCTCTGCCGTCCCAGGCGCGTGGAAAGTGGACGGCGAGAAAGTTGTCACCTACCAGGAAGCGATTTTGCAGGAGAAACTGCCCAAATCCGTGGTGGTCATCGGTTCGGGCGCAATTGGCGTGGAGTTTTCAACGGTCTGGAACTCCTATGGCGTGGAAGTAACCATTGTCGAGATGCTGCCGCGGATCGTGCCGCTGGAGGATGAAGAAGTCAGCGCGGAACTGGAGAAGGCCTTCAAGAAGCGCGGGATTAAAACGCTCGTTGAGCACAAAGTCGAGGCGGTCGAGACCACGGAAACGGGTGTGCAAGTCACGGTCTCCGCTGGCGGGGAAACCAAAGTCCTCGAAGCGGAACAGGCCCTCGTGGCGATCGGCTTCCGCCCCAATTCCAAAGGACTCGGCCTGGAAGAAGTCGGCGTCAAGCTTTCAGAACGCGGCTTTGTCGAAATCGACGAAAAGATGGCCACCAACATGCCGGGCATTTGGGCGATTGGCGATGTGACCGGCAAACTGATGCTGGCGCACGTCGGTTCGGCGATGGGGATTGTTTGCGCCGAGAATATCGCCGGACACGAGACGGTCACGCTCGATTACGAGATGATGCCGCGCGCCACCTACTGCCAGCCGCAGATTGCCTCGTTTGGCCTGACCGAGGCGCAGGCGAAGGAACGCGGCTACAGCGTCAAGATCGGGCGTTTCCCCTTCCAGGCCAACGGCAAGGCGCTTGGACTGGGTGATTACGCTGGCTGGGTCAAGCTGGTGGTGGATGAGAAGTATGGTGAGATTTTGGGCGCGCACATGATCGGCCCGGAAGTGACCGAACTGCTCCCCGAGCTAACCCTGGCGCACATGCTGGAGTTGACTCCCGAAGAAATTGCCCGCAATGTCCACGCGCACCCGACCATCTCCGAAGCGCTGATGGAAGCGGCGCATGGCGCGCTGGGCAGCGCAATCCATATCTAGGCAAACCTAACCTGGGCGAGGTGGGTCTTGCCCAGGTTTCATTTTGCGGAGGCGAGGATGTCGGAAGAGAAAACTTATACAGTGGCCCAGGCGCATTATTATTTTGCGATGGATTTCCAGCGCCAAACCTGGGATTTGCTTGAAAAGCGGGAGCGTTCCCGCTTTGATGATGTGCGTATGTTGGACTATGCTCACGCTTCCCTGGCGCACTGGCGCGCAACGGGAACCGCGATCCGCCAGCAGCGCGGGGAATGGCTCATCTCACGCATCCACGCCGTGCTGGGTGATGGAGTGCAGGCGCTAAAACACGCCCAGCTTTGCTACGAGTTGCTCCAAAACAACGCGGGGGAAATGGAAGCTTCTGATTTTGCCTTTGCCTATGAAGCCATCGCGCGGGCTTATGCGGTCAGTGGTGAAAAAGCCGAGGCGCTCAGGTTTATCGAAAAAGCGCAAAAAGCGGGCGAGGCGATCCAGGAACCGGGCAACCGCGAGTCGTTTTTTGCGGACTTTAACGGTGGAGAGTGGCATGGGGTCAAGTGAGCGACTGACTTTGTCATTCAGAAGCAGGGGACGATAAATGAAACTGATCCTGCTGGGAACCGGCGGATTTGTACCCACGGACGAAGCTCAAACCGCCTGCTATTTTCTGCCCGAGCACAACCTTTTGCTCGACGGCGGAACCGGGCTCTATCGTCTGTCTCGTCACATGCAATCTGCCGCCCCGTTGGAGGTTTATCTGAGCCACACCCACGGCGACCATACCACTGGCCTGCACTACCTGTTTGGCAGTTATTTCAAAAAACTGGCGGATGAATCCGCTGGGCCGGTGAATGAAGCCAGCCTCAACGATCTTTCCAGGCGGGCGAACGAGTTGCTGAACCAGACACGCATTCATGTCACCGCTGAGATGCTGCCGAAACTCAAACCCCAATTTTCGTTTCCTCTGGATTGGTGCTTATTGGAAGCCACCGAGTCCCTACCAGGCGGTGGAAAGCTCACTTATTTTGCCTTTGATCCCGCCCGGGAGGAGATTGGTTTCCGCCTGGATTGGCCCGGTCACTCGCTCGCTTATGTCACGGACACGATTGCCAGCCCGGAGGCCGCTTACCTTGACAAAATCGCCGGGGTCGACCTGCTCCTACACGATTGCAACCTACCAGATAATAAATCCAGGCTGGAGCGGACCATCAACCACAGTTCCACCTCGGCTGTGGCGCGAGTAGCAGCGCAGGCGGGTGCCAAACGTCTGATCCTGATTCACTTCAACCCCATGGGTTGGCCCATCGAAGCCGACCTGCCCGCTGCGCGAAAAATTTTTCCAGCCACTGAGCCTGGCCGGGATGGAATGGAAGTTGAGTTTTAAACCCACAACCCCGCGAAATTCGCGGGGTTGTTTTTTATCTCAGTGTAAGTCCAAACTCATCTGGAACTGCGAGATTTCCTCGCGCTGGAAACTCAGCCTGGCAAACGGGCCAACTGTTTCCTCGGGGAAAATGGCCGGGACATGCCAGGTTTTGCCGGGGTGGGCGGCTATCACCGCCTGGATCAAGCGGGTGGCCTGTCCCTGGCGGCGAACCTGCGGCTCGACCAGGATCGTCCAGAAGGAGACACGTTCCACCTCCGGGTTGGTGATGACGGCGTAGGCCGAGTCCAGCTTGTAAGCGCGGGCGGGCGGCGTCAGGGTGGCAACCGTCTCCCCGGCCATTTGCCAGGGCAGGTCGGGCAGGCCAAACTGGCCAACCAGGTTCGCCACCGCGCGGAGGTCCAGTTCTGCCAGCGGGGTGGCTTCGGCGGCAGGCGGGTTAGCCAGCGAGAGACCCACCAAACGGCGCACCTTCTTGAAACCGTATTTCTCATACAAGGCGATGGCGTTGACGTTTTGCTCAATCACTTCCAGCACCATGCCATGCTCGCCGCGTTCGCGCGCCTCGCGGATCAGTTCCGCCATCAGGTAAGCGCCTGCGCCTTTTCCGCGCAGGGTTTCGACGATCCCCATCGCGCCCAGGCGGCTGGTCCAGCCCCGGCGGGCGATCAACCCGAAACCGGACGGCGCACCATCAGCCAAGAGTACCCGGCTCGCAGACAAGTCTGCACCGTCACGGCGCAGCACCCCGACCAGGGCGGGAACGGTCATATTGACCGGCATGAAGTACCCGGCAAAGGAACGGGTGAACAGGTCGGCCAGATCGACCAGGGAAAAATCCAGGGCAGGTTGGGTGGAGTAGATTGTCATCACAGCCTCCTTTTATCCGCGAAGCGGGGAATAAACAACATGCTCTATTTTAGCCACAAAATGCCCAAAATCCTTGACAAACTGCAAAAACATCGTAAAATAAGTAAACGCTGTTTACAAACCAACAATGGAAATTTCACCCCGTAATCGTCGTCACGACCTGACCAAGCAAAAAATCCTGGATACCGCCCGGCAGATTCTCCTGACGGAAGGTGTCCAGGCGATTTCAATGCGCACCCTGGCCAACCGGGTGGATTATTCTCCGGCGGCGCTTTACAAGTATTTTGCCAACAAAGAAGAAATCATCGCAGCGCTGCGCCAGGAAGCCTGGGAAATGCTGGAAGCTCACCCATCCGAGATTTCCCCCGGCATGTCCCTGCCCGAAATCTTTGTCCAATCCGGGCGCGGCTACATTGACTTTGCCACCAAATACCCGGAATACTACCTGCTGATCATGAGCACGGTCGAGGATGGACCGAAAAACCTCGAAGAGTTCAAGCAGACGCCCAATTTTATCGGTTTTTTACAGTTTGTTGAATCGATCGTCGCCGCCGGTGAATTCCAACTCCCCCCCGGCTACGCCCCTTTCCACCTGGCGCTGTTAAGTTGGTTTACGGTTCACGGGATTTCAATGCTCAAACTAACCACGATGAACAAATGCGCCGATGAGTTCGAGACCGCCAGTGTCGAGGTCTTGAATATGGTCAAGGAAGTATTTACCCGCAAATAGATCTTTTTTTATCCAAGAGTAAACACTGTTCAATAAAAACACAGCGTAAGGAGAAAAACCAATGCCTGCCCAAAATGAAATCGCCCACCCATACCGAATGGAGATATGGTCGACCGCTCTGATTGGTTTACTCGTGCTGGTGGCGGCCGGAACCGGCGTCTTCGTGCCTGGTTTTTACCGCGGGATTGTGGACCCTCGATATGCAACCGGCACGATCACCGCCGATTGTGTCTCGCTGCTCTGTGTTCCGATCCTGGCGATTTGCGTCTTCGCAACACGCCGAGGCAACCCAACGGCCTCGCTGGTTTGGGTCTCCCTGGTGGCCTACCTGACTTACGCCTACGCTACTTATGCTTTTGACCGCTTGTATACGGTTTTGTTCCCGGTTTACATGCTCATTTTTGGTCTGGGTTGTTTTGCGACTGTCATGCAGCTTACCCGCCTGAATGTCACCGCGCTGGCAGACTATGCAGCCACGCTGCCCCTGCGCAGGGTGACAGCCGGTTTTCTCATCTTCACCGGTTTGATTTTGTATGTGATTGAACTCCCGATCATCCTATCGCGGATCCCCAACGGAATCCAGGCCGGGGGCACACCTTTCATGGTGCTGGACATGTCCCTGGTCGCGCCCCTCGCCATCCTGACCGGGATCTGGCTCTGGCAGCGCCGCCCCTGGGGAACTGTCATCTCCGGAATCTTTCTCGTCAAGGCGATTGCCCTGATGACCGGTTTCCTGATCGCCGATTATTATGATTGGTATCTCGGAAAATTAACCACGCAAGGCGCAACGCTTGCTTTCACCGCGATCTGCCTGCTGGCTTATTTCTTTACCTGGAACTACTTTTCCGCTTTCAAAAATAAGGTGAAAAAATGAAAAAACAACCCTTCTCTCGCCGTGACTTTCTCAAAGTTGCCGGGGTCACTCTGGGCGCTTCGGCTCTCACCTGCTCCGGGCTGGGTTACGCGGCCACCCGCACCCCCGAATTTGAAACCCCTGAACTCAGTTATGCAAAGGATAATGTCATGAACAACAGAATTCTCGTCACTTACGCCACCCGCGCCGGTTCCACAGTGGAAGTGGCCGCCGCCATTGGCGAATCTCTCAACAAACGCGGCTTTGCCGTGGATGTCAAACCTGTCAATGAAAAACCAAAGCTTGCCAACTACCAGGCTGTTCTGATGGGCAGCGCCGTCCGCATGGGCAGTTGGCTGCCTGAAGCCGTGGATTTTGTCAAAACCAACCAGCAGGCGCTCAACAAGATGCCCGTTGCCCTGTTTACCGTCCACCTGCTCAACACCGGCGATGATGAAGCGAGCCGCAATACCCGCACCGCCTACCTGGATATTGTCCGCCCACTGCTCAACCAGGCCGAGGAAGTTTATTTTGCCGGTAAAATGGATTTCGCGCGCCTGTCTTTTCTGGATAAATTCATCGCTGGCATGGTCAAGGCTGTCGAGGCCGATCAGCGCGATTGGGACAAAATCCGTAACTGGGCTCCGGCGATTTTTGCGTAAACCCTGGAGCAAAAACCAATGAAAACACTTATCATCCTGTTGGTTGTCGTTGCGCTGGTCGGTATTCTGGCCTTCATTCTCTCCCGGTATTTATTGATCACCACAAAGGATTCGGTGGTAGACCAGAAAAAATATTTAGGAAAGCATAGCAATCCAGCCGATATATATGCTCATCCAGCTACGGGACTATTGTATTCGCCCCTTAATGTTTCCATTGCTCCGATGGACAGGCTGATGTTGGTCAATTTTGCGGATGACCCTGAATATGATTGTATCGAATTACAAATTTTCGATGACCGCCGTGGGCAGGGTGCAAGAGTGATCCTCTATCGCAAGGAGGGGCTGGCCGATTTCTACTACACCCATGCAGTTTTTGCAGATGAAGCGCAACCAGAGGCCGCCTCCATTATCCCAGAGATGGAATATCACTTCGAGGTAACAACCTCTGGCCTGGATGCCGGACTCAAGATGAAAGACCGCGAAGGCAAGTCTGTAGAATTCCAGGTTAAAGAAGCCTCCCGCGCGAAAGGGTCGAAGGGCATCCTGGCTCCGATTGGAGGCAGCACCGCAGTCAAGTTTGACTACTTTCCATTTTTTTTCATGAAAGGCATGAATTTCGTGCCTCGTTCGGGCTCCGAAATCACGATCAAAATCGGAGGGGAGGTGCGAACACCGGAACAAATCCCCATCCCGGTCAATTTGGAATTTGTCTATTTGAGCCGCTATACCACCGACCCGATTCTGGGCTGCTGGAACAAACCCTACGCTGAGAACTTATCGCCCCTGCAGCCTGGGCAGCAATTGACGTATCAGGATGGTCAGACACGCTACGAGCTTGTGGAAAATTCCGGGCATTATGAAATTCGCCAGATAATCGGATTCGATGACAAACATCACGTCAGCTTTGAATTCTCGCCGCCAATCCCGGACCTGCCCGGTTTGAAGGATGGTAGCGCGCTAAACGGGCGTTTCTCTGCCGGAGCTGATGAGGTTCTTGGAATTGTCGCCGGAGAATATCACCTCCAAAGACACGGAGATACCATCGAAATGGAGATTCTCCCCCTGGAAGGCTACCAGCCAAATCCCGGCGCAATCTGGGTCAAGACCTGGGTGTGGAAGAGCACGCTAATCATCAGCGCAGATAAAGTCATCTCGATGAAATCGGGGTGGGTACGCAAAGAGTAACCGTTACAATAGACTTCCGAAGTCTCCCACCAAAAAGGAAATTCCGATGAACACTGCTCTCAAATGGCTTATCCCTCTGATTTTTGTTTTGACCCTCGTCGCCGTTGTCGCTGGCCTTTGGCCGGGCGAAGGCCAACCCTACCAACTGACCAATTTCCGTGGCGAGCAAGTGATTATCAACGCCCGAGGTTTGTATTACTGGGATACAGTCAGTGCCGCTGCCCAGGCGCAAGCCAACGATCTGGTCACACTGGTGCTTGGCCTGCCCCTGCTGGCAATTTCGTTCTGGCTGACCCTGCGCGGCTCCCTGCGTGGGCGGCTGATGCTGACCGGCACCCTGGCTTTTATCCTGTACACCTACATCACGATGTGCTTTGGCGCGGCTTACAACCAGCTCTTCCTGATCTATGTGGCCTTGTTCAGCCTGAGTCTGTTTGCCTTCATCTTGAGCATGATGACCTTTGATTTGAAAACGCTCCCGCAACATTTCTCTGAGAAACTGCCGCGTGGTTGGATTGCCGGACTGCTCTTCCTGGCCGCCGCCTTCCTTTCGCTGGCCTGGCTGGGACGTGTCGCCGCGACTTTTGCGCCGGGCGCTATCCCGGCGCTGGAAAACACCACCAGCCTGTTCATCCAGGTCATGGACCTGGGCATCGTCGTTCCGCTCTGCGTGCTCTCAGGCAGCCTGCTCCTGCGCCGCAGCGCCTGGGGCTACCTGCTGGCATCGGTGGGGCTGCTGAAATTCCTGACCCTGGCAATCGCTGTCAGCCTGATGGGGCTCAATATGGCGCGGGTGGGTGTGCCGGTCAGCCCGGTCGAGTTAGGAGTTTTTCCAACACTGGCTTTGGCTAACCTTGTCACGGTAGTCATCCTGCTTAAGAACATCAAAACCTGACCCTGCCCAACCGGCCAGACAAAAACTGGCAGCCTGCCGTAAACGAAACGCAGCCTCAGGACTTAAAGGCAGTTGGGAGAATTTCCGAATCGGGCTTCTTTAAGCTGTTTCATGAACGACTGAGCATGAAAGCCAGCCTTGTGATGATCACAGGGCTGGCTTTCATGCGGCTTTATCTCTTATAATTCCACTATGGCAAGCAAAAACGCAGACTGTCTCATGGAGTTCAAAAAATACCTGGGACCGATCACCCATCTGGACTGCTCCCACGTTGACACGATCAACGCCCACCGGCTGCTCGGGCAGCAGGCGCACGCGCAAATCCACAAAACCCTGGCAAAACGGCTGGATGAATTGGGCAGCGTAAAGCGGGTCACGGCGCAAATCCGCCAGGCGCGGCGTTATCGAAGGGCGCTGGAGAACAAACTACAAAGTCCTGACCTGGATGAAATCGTCAAACTGGCCATTGGCGCATATCTCACCAGCCTTTCAGCCTGGGCGGAGGGGGCTCAACTGGCAGGTCACTGTCATGCGTTTCTACTCCCAGCAGTGGATGGCTTGTCCGTCAGTGCCACAGACCTGGCGATGTTCCTGCAAGAAGACGAAACTGGCTGCCAGACCGGTGTCTACCGCGAACGGGACGGCTCCGTCATCCTGTGGCACGTTGAAGAAGACGTGGAGGAATCCCCTGGCCAGCGTTTTGACCAACTGCGTCTGTTCAGCTTTCGCACGCACGGCGGGCAGGTTGCCACCAGCTTCATTTATCCCGACCTGCTGCCTGGCCCGACTTTCGCCTGGCAGGGTGGCAACTTTGTCCAGGCTGTTGATACCCTGCATATCAGGCCCATTGATTCCAACGATGCCATCCTGCCCAATACGCTGGCCTGGGTAGGATTGTATCTTGGAACGCAAACCACGCGCGAAGCACTGGCAAAGTGCCTGGGTCCCTTCCAGGGCGGGTACTCGCTGACGGCAGTGTTTAAAAACGATGGGCGGGTCAGCGTCGAAAAAATTGAATACGCCAATCACATGGTAACCGCGGCTGCGTTGGAAGACAGCCCCGGCAGTACCCTGTTCCAAACGAATGTTTTGAGCAACCCGTCCCTGCCAATCGGCGCACAGGAGCAGGCCAGCGCCGAAAGCCGCGCCTGGAATGGAGCACGCTATGCGCGCACTGCCCGATTCATGCGTGTCATCCAGAAATCTGAGGCTGCCCTGCCGCTTGTCTTCTGGATGTTGCAATCGCGCCTGGGCGGAGAGTCGGCCTATTCCAACCAGGATGTCAAAGCCTATCTCATCTGCCAGATGAAGCCCCAAAAAACGTCCGTCTGGGTCGGCGCGGGAGCGCCAATGCCAGATGACAACCTATTGACCTTCGAGGAATAAAATGCTCACCTTCCCTTTTATGCAAGTCGATGCTTTTACCACGCGCCCGCTGGGTGGCAACCCGTGCGCCATTGTTTTTGATTGCCCTAATCTCGATGACAATACCTGCCTGGCAATTGCCCGGGAAATGAATCTCTCTGAAACCGCCTTCGTCTGGCAAAAGGCCGATGGCGATTTCTGCGCGCGCTACTTCACCCCGGCCGAGGAAATCCCGCTGGCAGGACATCCCACGATCGCCACCGTTTTCGCACTGGTCGATACCGGGCGTTTGCAGGTGACCGACTACCGAAAAATCCCACTGGAACTGCGTGATGGGCCAATCGATGTGGAAATTTTCGCCCTGAACGGCAAAGTTGAACGGGTTGTGATGAGCCAGCGCAAGCCGCAGTTTTTGCGGACGTATGCCCCCGAAGAAGTTTTACCGGCTTTTGGGCTGACCATTGCCGACGGACTACCCGGAGCCTTGATCCAAACCGTCAGCACTGGCACGCCCCAGCTCATGATCCCGTTAAAGAGCCATCTGGCGCTTCAGCGAGCGCACCTGGAGATAAAAAAGTATCTCAACTTGCGCGAAAGCGGGGACTTTTTCAGTCCACACCTGTTCTGTCTGGGCGGGGTGGGTAACGGCGCAACCTTTGCCCGCCATTTTGGCGTCCCGCCGGATACGCAGGAAGATCCCTTCACCGGCTCGGCAACGGGCGGCATGGCGGCTTACCTGTGGCACTACGGGCTGATTGAACAGCCAAGCTTCATCGCCGAGCAGGGACATTGGATGGCGCGCCCCGGCCAGGCCCAGGTGGAAGTGATCGGGGCAAGGAACGATATCCAAACAGTCAAAGTTGGCGGCCCGGCGGTGACCGTCATCCAGGGAGAGTTGTCCATTTAAACGGCAACAAAAGCTGCGGGATGTTAAACACCGGCCAACAGGCGAGGCAGGCGCTTAAACGGAATCAAAACGGAGGGCAAACTGCCCTCCGTCCGGTATTAATCGCCCTGTTTCGTTTCTTTCGACAGCGGCAGGCGAATGAAAAAGGTGCTGCCCGGGAGTTTTTCCTCGTCATAGCCCGGGCTTTCAGCCCAAATTTTCCCGTTATGGGCTTTGACGATCCCCGCAGCGATAGCCAGCCCCAACCCTGGGCCGCCGCCTTTGAATTTTGTACGCCCAGAAGAATGCAGTTCCACCTTCCCTAACTGGAATAATTTTTCGAAGATGATGCGCTGATTGACCGGATCGATGCCAATCCCGGTATCACGGACATAAATTTCAACACACGCTCCCAAGCGCTCATCGGTCACCACCTGCCCGCCGGTGGTGATGGTCCCGCCATCGGGGGTAAATTTGATGGCGTTGACGAAGATGGCATCCAGCGCTTTCTGAAGGAGCTGCGGGTCTGCCAGGATCGGAGGCAGGCTGCCAGTGCCTTCTTCGACAACCAGTTTGATGTTGCGTTCAACCAGGTCACTCTTGTATTCTTTTTGGACAAGTTGCAGGATCAGCCCAACGATCGTGGTTTCTAGGCGGGGCTCGACAGTTTGCCCTTCCAGGCGGGCCACATCAAGCATCGAATTGACAATCTGGTGCAGGCGGTCGGTTCCTTTGAGCACACCATCCACGGCCTGGTCAAGAGAATCATTTTCCTGAATGGCGGGGTTGCTCTTGAGCATACCCAGGTAACCTTTCATGACCGTGATGGGCGTGCGTAATTCGTGCGCCGATACCTGGATGAAGGAGGTTTTGTTTTTATCGAGTTTTTCGAGGGTGGTATAGGCATTGTTGAGTTCTTCCACGCGCTGGGAAACCATGCGTTCCATCAACTCGGTGAAGCGCGTTTGTTCGTCATACAGGCGCGCATTTTCGAGCGCGATAGCCGCTTGCATGGCATAGGTAGTTACCAAGAGAAGGTCATCGCGTGTAAAAGCGCCAATCTCCTTGCGGGTGAGCGACAACATGCCAATGACTTTGTTTTTCGAGAAGAGCGGCACACCAATCCAGGAATGATTGATGGGCAGCCAGTCCAACTGCTGCCAACTGCTTGATTGGGTGACATCCTCGATAACGACAGGTTCCCCGCTGCGGGCAATCTGGTCATACACGCCGCCGCTATCGATCTGGATGCGCAGGTCATCTGCGCGTGGGTCTGTGGGGAAGCCATTGTGCGCCAAAACATGCGTGGTCCCATCCAGGTCTTCCATCAGCAATGCGCCGCGTTCATAAGGCAGCACTTGGGTAAGCTGCAACAGGATTTGCTGCGGAACCTCTTCCATTTTCAATAGTGTCGATAAATTCCGCGCGGCTTTGGAAAGCGACTCGGCTTCCTTGCGGCGTTCCTGCTCGCTGGTGTAGAGTGTGGCATTTTCAAGCGCCGTTTTTTCAGCAATTTCCTTGGCAATGGCAAGTTCCACTTCACGCAATTTCGACTCTTCGAGCAGCCGTTCAACTTGCTTCTGCGCCAGCATACGCTGTTCGACCAACATGGCGCGCAAGAGCACGCTGCTGATCAGGTTGCGCACCCGCATGTACACTTCCCAATCCAACGAATTCATTTCGATCCACAAAAAACCGAAACGATTCTGCGCAATTGTCAGTGGCATGACGATGGCGGTGTAGCGCCGGTCTTCAGGAGTTTTTCCACGCGGGATCAGATGACCGGTGGCCCATTTGGGCTGATCGACAGGGGTCTGGAAACCCGCGCCATCATACTGGATCAAAAGGCGATAATTTTCTGATGGCGGCACCAGGGTCGATTGGGGCGTGGCCACATCCGCATAAAACATGACATACAATCGTTCGATGCCCAAGCCTGGGAAATGCCGGTCGACCGCAATACCAATTTCATCGACACTCATGGCCGGGGCCATGGAAAAACTGAAACCCTGCAAAATCTCTTCCTGCCGCTCCAATTCCAGGCGGCGCAAAGCCTGGATGCGCTGGGAAAATTCGCCCGTCAACATACGCGCTTGCTGGAACAGGTTTTCCACGTGCAGATTCATATCCTGGTCACGGACGCCCGCCAAAACATGCTTACGCAAGACGGAAATCACATTGTGCCAGGTAGCCGCATCTTCGGTATGGGGCAAAAGCGACGAAATCAGGGCCTCGATACTGTTGATAAAAACCTGTTCTTTCCCCTTTTTCCGCAAGCTCTCAAGCAACACATCCCAGGCTTGCCCACACGCCTCTTTAAAGGCCGGTGCATGTGGTGAGGCTTCCGGCATTTCAGCCGCATTCAGCAACTCACGGATTGCAACATCACGTTTGTTTTCAAGCTGGCTGGTGCGGGCCACCTCGGCCTTTTCAACAATTATTCTCTTGACGCTATCTGGCATACAACCGCACGACCAACGGATAACGAGGTGGGTCGGCATAACAATATTTTCCGGTAAATTTTCCCCATCGATACGGCGCAGGAGCAATTCCACAGCCTGTTTGCCCATCTCATGAAAAGACTGGTGCACCGTTGTCAACGGCACACCCATAGCGCGCGCCTCGCGGACATCGTCAAAACCAATCAAAGCCACTTTCCCCGGCACAGGAATGCCGCGCATCTGCATGGCTTCGAATGCGCCAATAGCCATCCGGTCGTTGGCAGCTACCACAGCCTCGAATTTTGCTTTGCGTTGGTCGAGCAGGGTACGAATGGCCGCCCGCCCGCTTTCAGGGCTGAAATCGCCCTGGATAATCAGGTTTTCATCAACCTTGAGGTTGTGCGCTTTGAGTTCCTGTTTGTAAGCCAACAGGCGCTGCTCGGCTTCCACCTGGTGCTGGGGACCGCGGATAAAAGCGATCTTTTTATAGCCATGCTCATCGATCAAGTGACCAATGGCTGCCCGCATGCCACCCAGGTTGTCACCGATCAGGTTGGGCACCCCATCCACTTGCAAGGCGTTGGCAACAATGGGAATGTGAGAGTAATTTTCTATGAATTGTTTTGCTTCGTTGGCACTGATTTCATAACCCAGGTCATTGGAAACAATAATACCCGCCAGTTGTTCTGTGCGGGCCAAATCGTATAAGCCATAGGATGATTGGATATGTCCAGGGGTAATGATGGGAGTTGGTTTCCCGCCCACAAAGCAGATCAAATTGAGATCATGTTCTTCGGCTGCCGCAGTGATGCCAGCCATAAATTCCAGGCTCCACGCTCGCCCGACACGTGAAACAAATGCCCCGATGGTTTTGCGTTCCTTCACCGAATTTTTTAAGGGTGTCATATGATTCCCTTGAACATATCGAATAAGAAAATTATAACTTATTTACAGAATCCGGTTGGAATGCAAAAACGAGGTTCTTTGGGAATTCTCGTGGGAAAACCCTAACCCGGACAAGTTGAACAAGATTTAACCGCTGAGTTTGCAGAGAAAACCCACCTGCCCCAGCGGGCGGTGCTGGGGAGTGCAGCGCGGTGCAAGTGTCACGGAAAATGATGAAGACTGTAACAATATCGATACAAGTTGACTCAACCCTGAAACAACCGCGCGACATGCACCCGGAAAAATGATATACAGGAGTGGTAAAATCGTTTCAATGCCGTTGCAGATTGGAGATTTCATGAATACTGAGAACGGAAATGGAGTAACCCCTCCGTTTATCGAAAAACCCCTCCTGGTAAGATCTCCCGACTCTGAACGAAGTTTCTTGAGCCAGGCAACCATGCTGGTGGGCTTTGCGGCGCTAACCCTTTCTATGGGCGGGGGCGTCTGGTTGATTTGGAAAGTGCTTGACAATGGTCTAATGAATAATTTGGAGATGGCACTTGTGGGGATGATTCCGATTGGACTGGCATATTCGGTCGGTTGGATCTTCAGCATCCTCAGTATTCGCGCCTATAACAACCTGGTTTTTCCGTTAATCGTGCGTTACTATTCCTGGTTTACATTGACCGGAGCACTGGTGCTTTATATCAAAGTAATCCAGAAGCTGTTTACCCAGGGATATCATCTCCCCAACCTCCTGGCGTATAACTTCATCTTATTGGGCGTGTTGCTGGCGTTATTTGGGCTTCACCTGCTCCCGGAAGAACATGATTTGCGCCCGTTCTCGATCCCGATTTTCCTGGTGGGATTATTCCAACTGTGGATGATGCTGGTCCGATACGTGTTCTTCCCAAATAAAGAGAATGGGATTTACATCCTGGGGGATCTGTCCATTTTTATGATTATGCAGACCATTGCCGGTTTGATGATGGCTCATACCGGGGTTTTCAATCCGCTGCGGAAATCGATCTCTGATTTCTTTCGAGACCGGGGAATAATTTTTCACTAAAAACAGCCCCATCAAGAAAGGCTCTCCAGGATTTCCCTGCTGGCCCGTTGTTTTGCGGGCTCTAACCATGCAGATTTCCCAAAATCCCTGAAAGAAACTCCCGCCAAAATTGGCGGGAGTTTCTTTCAGGATCGGATCATGGTCAACAGCATTTTGAACTTATTCGGCGCTTTGACCGCATGTGGCTGGTCTGCGGGCATGATGATGGCCTCGCCAGCCTTGAGACGGAATGGCTGACCGGAAATATAAACCTCGGCCTCCCCATCCAGCACGTGGACCAGCGCGTCAAAGGGGGCGGTGTGCTCGCTTAGTTCCTGCCCGGCATCGAAGGCAAACAGGGTGACGTTCCCTGCCTCCACTTTGGTAATCTGACGGCTGACGACCGAGCCGTCTTGATAGGTGGCCATTTCGGCAATTTGTAGTACTTCAGCTTTTGGGGCAACAGACATGAGTGTTTCTCCTTTTGGATTTCACTCCTATTGTAAGCTTTTTATAGGTTTTGTCTTTGCGGCAGCGCAAACAAAAGGGCGGCAGAGGCTTTTGACCTCTACCTGCCCGCTGAACACCAAAAACTGATACTGAACGCTAAATGACACCGAGCTTCTTGCCCACTGTTCTGAAGGCTTCCAAGCCCTGATCGAGGTCATTCGTAGAGTGCGCAGCAGAGATCATCACGCGGATCCTGGCCTTACCCTGCGGCACGGTCGGAAAGCCCAGCGCCATGGCAAAGACGCCAGCTTCGAACAATTCGCGACTAAACTGCTGGGCGAGCGGCGCTTCACCGAGCATGACCGGGGTAATGGGGGTCTCACTGACACCGGTATTGAAGCCGAGGGTCTTCATTTCGGTCTTGAAGTATTTCGCGTTACTCCAGAGCTTATCGACCAGTTGGGTCGAGTCTTCAAGCAGGTCGATGGCCGCCAGGCAGGCCGCCGCATCGGGCACGGTCATGGCCGAGGAGAATAGGAAAGGCCGTCCGCGCTGGCGCAGCCATTCGATGATGACGGCATTCCCGGCCACCACGCCGCCCATCACGCCAAAGGCCTTCGACATGGTGCCCACTTCCACATCCACTTTTCCGTGCAGACCGAAATGATCGACGATGCCGCGCCCGCCGTTGCCGAGCACGCCTTCGCCGTGGGCGTCATCCACCATCAGCAGGATCTCATACTTCTTGGCCACTTCATAAATCTCGGGGAGCGGGGCGATGTCACCGTCCATGCTGAAGACACCGTCCGTCACAATCAGTGCCCGGCGGAACTGGCCCTGGTTGGCCTTGATCTGTTCTTCCAGCGACTTGGGGTCGTTGTGTTCATAAGCGACGATTTTCGCCCCCGAAAGGCGGCAGCCATCAATGATCGAGGCATGGTTCAGGCGGTCGGAGAAAATCACATCTTCCTTGCCCACCAGCGCCGGGATGGTCGCCAGGTTGGCGGTAAATCCGCTCTGGAAGGTGATCGCCGCTTCAACGCCTTTGAAAGCCGCCAGGCGCTTTTCCAGTTCGACGTGCAGGGTCATCGTCCCGGCGATGGAACGGACCGCACCGGGGCCAATCCCCATTTCGTCGAGGCTTTTCTTGGCCGCGGCAACAATATCGGGATGGTTGGCCAGCCCGAGGTAATTGTTCGAGCAGAAATTGAGCACTTGCTTGCCATCCACCACCAGCCATGCGCCCTGCGGTGAGCCAATCGTGCGGATGCGGTTATACAGCCCGGCCTGCTTCAGGCCGTCAAGTTCCTGGGCGATCCAGTCAATCTTGGACATGCAGTTCTCCTGGGAAAATAGAAAGTGAAAGATGATAAATCAACCTCACTATAATTATAGCGATTTAAGCAAAAACGGCTGTCATGTTTTTTGCGTGACAGCCGAATAAGAATTTCACAACGATGAACGCAGGCAAGCATAACAACCAGGCTCGATTAATCGGGAAAATTGTCATACTGCCGATTCGGCAAAATAGTGACAAGAATCTGTCCAATAACACATTGCATAGAATCCCCAAAATGGTTGATAATAAGGTTATGCTATCTAAGGATTTTCTTTTAGTCCATTTTGACATTTTTTTACTCTGAGATCAGCAGCGCCTGATGGGTGTTACGCACACCTATCAGGCTTTTTTTATCCCAACTTCCTGCTCCCCGTGCGTCCCAAAGGGGAGAACCAAACCAATCTCTTAAGGAGAAAGAATGCAAACACCTTGGGAATATCGTTATGCCCATCGCATGCAAAAGATGGGAAGTTCGGTTATCCGCGAACTGCTGAAATTGACCCAGCAGCCGGATATCATCTCTTTCGGCGGCGGGCTGCCAGCCCCGGAAGTCTTCCCGCTGAAAGAATTCAGAGAAGCCTGCAACTTTGTGCTGGATAATTTCGGCGCGCAGGCCCTGCAATATGGCACCACCGAAGGCTACGCGCCTCTGCGCGAAATGATCGCGCGCCACACCGGCCGTTACAGCGTCAGTGTGAAACCAGAAAACATCTTGATCACTTCCGGCTCACAGCAGGCACTGGATTTCATCGGACGGGTTTTCATCAACCGCGGCGATTACATCGTGGTCGAATCTCCCACTTACCTGGGTGCGTTGCAAGCCTGGAATGCCTATGGCGCCCAGTATATTTCCGTTCCAATGGATGAGAACGGCATGATTGTGGACGAACTGGAAAAGGCCCTGCGGATTGGCCCCAAATTTATCTACGTCCTGCCAAATTTCCAAAACCCGAGCGGCTCCACCTTGAGCCTTGAACGCCGTCAAAGAATTGTTGAACTGGCTGACAAGTACGGCGTTCCGATTGTCGAAGACGATCCCTATGGGCAACTGCGCTACGAAGGCGAACACCTGCCGTCGCTGGTCTATCTCGACAGCCAATTCCGTGGCGACGACGGCACCTACACTGGCAACGTCATTTACTTGAGCACCTTCTCCAAAATCCTTGCACCCGGCATTCGCCTGGCCTGGGTTGTTGCACCCGAACAGGTCATCAAAAAACTGGTGAATACCAAACAAGCCGCAGACTTGCATACAGCCACATTCAATCAGATCGTGGCCTACGAAGTTGGCAAGGGCGGTTTCCTGGATGAACATGTCAAAATTATCCGCGCCACATACAAGGAACGCCGCGACGTGATGCTGGAGACCATGGAAGAAATCTGGCCTGCGGGTACAAGTTGGACCAAGCCACAAGGCGGCATGTTCCTGTGGGGAATGCTGCCAAAAGGAATGGACACGGCCGAAATCCTCAAACTGGCAATTGACAAAAAAGTCGCCTTTGTGCCTGGTTTTGCCTTCCACGCCAATGGCGGCGGTCATAACACCATGCGGCTCAACTTCTCATATTCCTCGCCAGAGGTCATCCGCGAGGGATCGACCCGGCTGGGGTTGTTGCTGCGCGAACTGGTCAAAGCCAACGGAAACCACAATTAAGAGCAAACCGGGCCTCACTGGCGAGGCCCGGTTTTTGATTCTCTATTCTTCTGCGTAAGGGACATAATCGGCGCGGGCAATGCCCTGCGCAATGGCTTTTTGCGCCACCGCGCGCGCCACCGCGTGGTGGACTTTTTTATCCAGCGCATTGGGAACCAGTTCGCCGGGCTGGGTCATATCGACAATCGTCTGCGCCGCGGCAAGCAGCATTTCGTGGGTTATCCGTGGAGCATTGGCATCCACTGCGCCGCGGAAAATACCAGGGAAACCCAGCACGTTATTGACCGATTTTCCATCAGCGGCAAAAGCGGCCCCCTGGGCCAGCGCCACTTCAGGATCGATCTCCGGGTTGGGATTGGATAGCGCCAGGATGATCTGACCCTTGCGCACCATCTCCGGCTTGATCAGACCAGAAACACCCGTTGTCGAAATGATAATATCGCAATTTGCCATGATCTCGCCCAGGTTGGAGGCCCGCCCGCCAGAGGCTTCAAGCCGTTTGAGCGCTTCAGGGTTGATATCCGCGCCCCAAACAGGATTGCCCGTCAGCCGCATGAGCATGTTCGCCGTGCCCAGGCCCGCTGCTCCCAGGCCAATCTGCCCGATTTTGGCGCCCGAAAGGTATATGTCCGTCTGACGCGAGGCTACGATCAACGCAGCAGTCGTGACAACAGCTGTGCCATGCTGGTCATCGTGCATGACCGGGATATCCAGCCGTTTTTGCAGGCGCTCCTCGATTTCAAAGCAGCGCGGAGCAGAAATATCTTCCAGTTGAATGGCGGCAAACGTTGGCGCAATGGTGGCTACTGTCTCAACGATCAGGTCAACATCCTTGGTATTGAGCAGGATCGGAATTCCCGACAACCCGACCAGGGTTTCCATTAACATGGCCTTGCCTTCCATGACGGGCATACCCGCCAAAGGGCCAATGTCACCCAGGCCAAGCACTGCCGTTCCATCCGTGACGATGGCGACCATATGGCTGGTGGAGGTGTACAAACGCGCCAGAGAAGCATCTTTGGCAATTTTAAGGCAGACTTCTGCTACACCAGGGGTGTAGACTTTACGCAGGGTGGCCAGGGAATCGATCGGGTAGCGTGAACGGATGGCGATTTTACCCTTCTGGTGCAGTTCCAGGATTTCGTCGCGCACATCCATAACCACGGTGCCTTCATTGGTTCGCATCGCTTCAAGGATGGCTTCCAACTGCCCAAGTTCATCAGCATAAATCGTGATGTCGCGGACGACATGCATCGAGGTTTCGGTAAGCATATTAATATCACCCACCGCGCCACCGGCATCTGAAATAGCCATCAGCAGGCGGGCCAGTTGGCCCACGGTCTGCTCATTGCGCACACGCACAGTGCGGCTTACTTTCCGTTCCCAGGCCATAAATCCCTCCGCTCGAGCAATTCAATAATCTGGCGGTGTGACTGGATCACCGGGCAGCCGGGCGCGTCGAACAGGTTGTTGACATCCAGCAAAACCGGATTCATCCCCGCCCCTCTTGCGCCCACCACATCGGCGAAATAGTTATCGCCAACATAGACGGATTCTTCCGCCAAGACCCCGGCTTTTTCCAGCAGGTAATGGAAGACGCCCGGCTCGGGCTTATACATCCCGGCTTCACCCGCAAAGATTGCCAGGCTAAAAAATTCGCCCAGGCCGCGCTCGGCAAGATAACCGGAGAATGACTCAGAGCGGTTGGATAAGACCCCCAGTAAATAACCCTGTTCCCTGAGCCTGGCCAATGTTTCGACAAGATCATCCGGAATAATATCCCGTGGCCGGTATTCCTCAGTCATACGCTGGTTGAGCTTGGGAGCAAGTTCGGCAGACTGTTCGGGTGCCGCGCCAAGCACTGCAAGCTGGCGGCGGCTGTAATTTTCCCAAAAAGAGGGGCTGTCTGTAAAAGAAATCCGGTCTGAGCGAATTTCGGGGGATTCGGCAAAATAATAATGTTCCCAGCGGGCAATCCGCAGCCGGTCTTCGGGGCTGCTGTGCAGACCGAACTCCTGGGCAAAATCAGCAAATGCGTGCCAGCCATTGGGCAAATTCATGCGCAAGGTGCCATCCAAATCGTAAAAGATTGCACGGATACTCATCTCGGTTCAGCCACCAATCTCATTCATCGCCCGGTTAAGTGGGATCAGCCCTTCTTCGAGACCATGCCCCCAAGGCTTGTCCCAAATCCCTTCCAGAATCAGGGTCCGCAGGTCGTCTTCACTGGCGCCAGTCCGCATCGGCGTCAGCAGGTCGATTTCTTTTTCGCGGAGCAGGCACATGCGCAAGACCCCATCGGCAGTCAGGCGGGCGCGGGTACAGGCCGAACAGAACGGCATGGTTACCGATGAGATGAAGCCCAGTTCACCTTGACCGCCGCGAACGCGGTAGATGCGCGCTTCCCCATCAAATTTGCCTGTAGTTTCAAGCGGCCCAAACTCTGATTCGATTTTCTCCTGGATTTGAGCGGCTGTAATGATTTGCTGGGTTTGCACATCGGTTGCCTCGGCAAAAGGCATCATTTCGATAAAACGCACCTGCCAGGAACGCTCAATGGTCAGCGCGGCTAAATCAATGACATCCTCCTCGTTGTAACCTTTGACGACGACCGCATTGAGCTTAACCGGTGCCATGCCAGTTTCTTCTGCGGCGAGGATACCCTTCCAGACATCCTCGAGTTTGCCCCAGCGTGTTAAACGGCGGAATTTTTCAGGGTCGAGGGTATCAATGGAGATATTCACCCGCTGGAGCCCCGCCTCTTTTAACGGTTTTGCCAGCCGCGGGAGCAAGACTCCATTGGTCGTCATCGAAAGGGAATGGATTCCCGGTATGGATGAAATTCCGCGCACAAGCTCCACGATATTGGCGCGAACTGTCGGCTCCCCGCCGGTCAGCCGAATTTTATCAAAACCAAGCCTGGCAAACAGGCGCGCCAGTTTCAGGATTTCGTCATCTTGCAGCAAATCTGCGCTGGGGCGGAAGACCTGGTCTTCTGACATGCAGTAAATACAACGCAAGTTGCAGTGATCGGTCAGGGAAATGCGCAGATAATGAATCTTACGTCCGAATCGGTCAAGAGCCATAGATACCTCAATTCTGGATACCGTTAAGTAGGGCAATTATACAGCCTGCCTGCAATATTAGAAGTTTAAAAGAAGCAACGCGCTGTAATTGACGCTTTTGGGCGGACATGCTATCATCATAATGTAATTATTTGCATTTATTTTAAGGAGTTATTATGAGTTATGATTTCGTTTTTCGTATTGTTGGCATGATTGTCTTTGCTTTACTGGGCGGTTACTGGGGGTTTTGGTTTGGCCGCACAAATGATCTCGAACAAATTATTCCATATACGCTGGGGATGAGCACCGTTGGCGCCTTGTTTGGCCTGATAGCCACACCGTATTTTACAACTTTCCCGGTACGCGGAATCCGCCGGCTGCTTGTGCGTGTTTCAGCAGAGAACCTGCTGGCCGGATTGGCCGGGTTGGTGACCGGCTTGCTGGTCGCAGCCCTGCTGACTTTCCCGCTCTCAATGCTGCCGGAACCATTCGGCAATGTCCTGCCTTTCCTCTCTGTCCTATTATTTGGGTACTTTGGTGTGGCCTTGTTTGTGACGCGCCAGTCAGATTTGATGAATTTAATCGGGGCAGTGGCAAACCGCGGCGGCGAGAGCGTTTCAGCGCCCAACGCTGCCTGGGGACAAGGATCGCGGACAATCTTACTCGATACCAGCGTCATCATCGATGGACGTGTCGCCGACATCGCCAAGACGGGTTTCCTGCCCGGAACGCTGCTCATCCCCCGTTTTGTGCTCAACGAACTGCAATATATCGCCGACTCGGCTGACAGCCTGCGCCGCCAGCGTGGACGTCGCGGCATGGAAGTTCTCTCTGAACTGCAAAAGGTCTCTGCTGTCAGCGTCCGCATCAGCGATATAGATGTGGAAGGTGTCCGCGAGGTGGACGACAAGCTGGTAATCCTGGCCCGCCAGTTGAAATGTCCCATTCTCACCAATGACTTCAACCTTAACCGCGTTGCGGAGTTGCAAGGAGTGGTCATCCTGAATGTCAATGAACTGGCAAATGCTGTCAAATCAGTGGTTTTGCCAGGTGAGACGATGGGCATCGCCATTATCCAGGAAGGCAAGGAATCGAACCAGGGTGTGGGCTATATGGATGACGGCACCATGGTTGTGGTGGAAGGCGGCAACAAGTTTATCGGCCAAACGAAAGCCATTACCGTTACCAAAGTCCTTCAAACCGCCGCAGGCCGGATGATCTTTGCCAAACCGGAAGATTAGTAATCAGTGTTCAGTAACCAGTGAGCAGAAAGGGCGCGGTTCATGATGAACTGCGCTCCTTTCTTATCCCCAATCGTGGCAAGCCACGAATAAAACGTGACCGACTGGTTTATAATTCTCGGTAGATCATAAACTTCATAAAGAAGACCATTCTCCCATCTTTCGTAAAACACTGATACTGGAATCAGGAGAGAAATTATGCTTCGTATCTACAATACCCTCACCCGCAAAAAAGAAGACTTCCAGACGCTCGAACCCGGCCTGGTCAAGATGTATGTCTGCGGCGTGACCGTTTATAACGACGCGCACGTTGGGCATGCCATGTCGGCGCTAGTCTTCGACATTATCCGCCGCTACCTTGAATATAAAGGCTACACCGTCAAGCACGTCATGAACTTCACGGACGTGGATGACAAAATCATCAACCGCGCCAACCAGTTGGGCGAAGACCCCCTCCAACTGGCCGAGCGCTATATCAACGATTACCGCCAGAACCTGAGCGATCTGAACATCCTGCCTGCCACCGTCAACCCACGCGCCACCCAGACCATGCGTGAAATCATCAAAATGATCAGTGAACTGGGCGAAAAAGACTTTGCCTATGCCCCTGGCAACGGGGACGTTTACTTCCGTGTCAGCAAAGATGATGATTACGGCAAACTTTCAGGCCGCAAGCTGGATGACATGCAGGCTGGTTCGCGGATCGAAGTCGAGGAACTCAAACAACACCCGATGGACTTCGCGCTCTGGAAGGCCGCTAAGCCCGGCGAACCAGCCTGGGATTCTCCCTGGGGCAAAGGCCGCCCCGGCTGGCACATCGAGTGCTCGGCCATGAACCTGGCCATTCTCGGCGAGCAGATCGACATCCACGGCGGCGGGAACGACCTGATCTTTCCGCACCACGAAAACGAAATCGCGCAGAGCGAGGCCTATACCGGCAAACAATTCTCGCGTTACTGGATGCACAACGGCATGTTACAGCTTGGCGGCGAGAAAATGTCCAAATCACTGGGCAATATCATCAGCATCAAGGAATTTTTGTCGAAGCGCGACGGAGACGTGATGCGCATGCTCGTCCTGAACGGTTCCTACCGCGCCCCGCTGATGTTCAACGAAGAGACACTGGATGCCGCCGAAAAAGGCTTGGAGCGGATCAAATCGGCCCTGCGACCTGCCTCTGCCAAAACAGCGGATGCCAGCCCAGAGGCTTTATCCGCCTTGGAGAAACAAACCACGTCCACCCGTGAAGCCTTTGTCGCCGCGATGGATGACGATTTCAACACGGCGGGTGCGCTTGGATCGCTCTTTGACCTGGTGCGCGCGATCAACACCGCCCGAGATGCAGGCGCCAGCCCCGAGCAGCTCAATCCCGCCCAAGAGGCCCTGCGCGATCTGGCTGGCGTCTTTGGCCTGCGGCTGGCCGAAAAGACCGGTTCAGAAGGCGCCGAGAAATTCATCAACCTGCTGCTCGAAGTCCGCGCTGAGGCCCGCAAGCAGAAACAGTGGCCGCTCTCCGACCTGATCCGTGACCGACTGAAGGAACTGGGCGTGACCGTTGAAGATGGAAAAGACGGTGCGGCCTGGCGGTATTCGTAGTCTGGCAACTTGTTGCTTGGTAATGCAGGTAAAATCACCCCATGCTTCCCAATGACCCCTTTCCTCCATCCGATTTTGACGCCTGGGCTGAGAATTACGACCAGTCCACGCACGCATATCCTGATTTCCCTTTTGCGGGCTATGACCAGGTTCTGCAAACCATCGTCGAGCTAACCAAGCCGCAGCCCGGCCAAGTCATTCTTGACCTGGGGACAGGCACCGCCAACCTGGCCATGCTTTTCGACCAGTTGGGCTGCGAACTCTGGTGTACCGATTTCTCCCCGCTGATGCTCGAAAAAGCCCGCCAGAAGCTGCCCCAGGCCCACTTTGCGCTTCACGACCTGCGCGCCGCCGCCTGGCCATCCGAATTCAACCGGCGCTTCGCTGGGATTGTCTCGGCTTACGTTTTCCATCACTTCGAATTGGAGAAAAAAGTCAGTCTGTGCCGCGAACTCGTCAGCCAGCGGCTGGTCCCGGGCGGCAGACTCGTCATCGGCGACCTGTCATTTCCTTCGCTGGCAACCAAAAAAACCTTCAGCCGCGATATCCCCGATTGGGAAGAAGAATGCTTCTGGCTGGTCGATGAAGCCCTGATAGCGCTGCAAAAAGCCGGTTTGGAAGTGGCTTACAGACAGGTTTCAACTTGCGCTGGGGTCTATCAAATCCAGGGATAAAGAAACTTCCGGGTCGATTGACTCGGAAGTTTTTATTTATTCATTGGCTCTGTTCGCGATTACTCAGCCAACAATAGGATTTCCCTGACGGCTTCACGGTCGAGCTTGACAAAATTCCCAACAGTGCGGGTGTCCCCGCCTGTGCATTTGTCCGCCATTTCATCGATGCGATTATCTTTGATACCCAAATCGGCCAGTTTTGTACCCAGTCCGATGGAATGGAAAAAAGATTCCATTTTCTGGATGCCGCTGCGGGCCACTGCTTCAGGGTTGAAAACATCCATTTCCACATTCCAGACTCGCACGGACCATTGAACAAAACGGTTCAGGTCATGCTTCAGCACATACTTCATCCAGGCCGGGAAAACCACCGCCAGCCCGGCGCCGTGGGCGACATCGTAAATCCCGCTGATCTCATGTTCAATATCATGCGAGGCCCAGTCGCCAATCCGCCCGGTATTGAGCAGGTTATTGTGCGCGATCGTCCCGGCCCACATCAGTTCGGCCCAGGCATCGTAATCCTGGGGATTGCTCAAGACCAGGGGACCCTGGTCGATTAAGGTCTTCATGGTCGCTTCAAGCAGGCGGTCAGTAAAAGCCACATGGCTGACATTGGTAAAATAACGTTCCATCAGATGCGCCATGATGTCAGCAACCCCGCAGGCCACCTGGAACTTGGGCAGGGAAAATGCCAATTCAGGATTGAGGATCGAAAAGCGTGGATAGATCAAATCTGAATTGACCGCCCGTTTAAGCCAGCCAGCTTCGTTGGTGATGACGGTTCCGGTACTGGCCTCGCTGCCTGCAGCCGGGATGGTCAGAACCGTTCCAATCGGCAGGGCTTCGGTGGGCACACCTTTGCCGAGATAAAAATCCCAAATATCGCCATCGATGACCGCACCCATGGCAATCGCCTTGGCAGAATCAATCACACTTCCACCGCCGACGGCCAGGATGAAGCCAAGCTGGTGTTCCTTGCAAAGTTTGATCCCTTCATAAACCAGGCTCAGGCGCGGGTTTGGCTGGACCCCACCCAGTTCCACCCAATCGACTCCTGCCTTCTTGAGCGAAGCGGTCACCCGATCATACAAACCCGAAGCTTTGATGCTGCCGCCTCCAAAATGCAGCAGGATCTTCTGACTGTAAGCCGCCACTTCAGCGCCGGCCTTTTCTTCAGTACCCCGGCCAAAGATGATCTTGGTCGGATTGCAAAATTCAAAATTTTCCATGATGTCGTTGCTCCTTGATTTACTACTATTTTAAAAAATACCAGCCTCAGATTGAACCAGCCGGGTTAAAATCCCGACTTCCACATGTTTCCGGTTCACCAAACCCGAGGCGCTATGATACTATAGTCGAGATACTCAAACAAGACGTGTTTCGGGAGAATGATGAAATGAGTGAGCGAAGCGATGTTTATCGCCATGTGGTGTTGTTTAAATTCTATGAACAGGTTGGCAACGAGAAAGTGGAATCAATCGAATCCGCCTTCCGCGCCATGTGCGCCGAACTCCCCTTTGTAAAGGATTTTGAATGGGGACGGAATTCGAGCCCTGAAAACCTGAACGAAGGATATACTCACTGTTTTATCGTGACCTTTGCCGATGAAACAGGCCGCGACACTTACCTGCCCCATCCTGCTCACCAGACCTTCTGCAGAAAATATCTGGATGAAAACCTGGAAAAAGTCTGCGTGGTCGATTTTAGGGCGAATGATTGAGTTCTAGAGTTTCCGTCTAAAATAAAACTTCCGAGACCAAAATCCCGGAAGTTTTATTTCTCAAGCAGCAGTGAAATACGGATGGTCGTTCCCTGACCAGGGGAGCTTTCGATACTGATCGTCCCTCCGTGGGCGGTGGTGAGGTGTCTGGCAATCACTAGCCTAACCTTGATCAGGATGCGGCCACCAGCGGGGGTATGACGCCGCGCATTATGCCAGCATTGAAGGCGAAGAACGCAACCCCGGCGATGGCGGCCAACAGGACGAGACCGGCCAAAATTCTAAAACCGACATTTTTGAACATTTTGTGCTCCTTTTTGAATGTTGATTTCTTCTGAAATCTAAATGCAGTATAGAGTCCAATTGTGAAGTGAGTGTGAAGTGAGTGCGGAGAAATCAGGTAAAATCACCCCATGAAAGAAATCATTTATTCCCGCAATGCCGTTTATGAAACCCTGCGCGCCAGGCGCCGTCAGCCCATCCGCCTGCTGGTGGCGGATAAAATCCAGGAAAAAGGCCACATGGCTGCGATTTTCGAACTGGCCAAGGAATGCAAAGTACCCGTGGAACGCGTCCCGCGCCAGCGGCTGGACAGCCTGAACCCTCAGCACCAGGGCGTGGTGCTCGAAGCCGGGCATTATCCGTACATGGATGTTTCGGATATTCTCGACAACGCGAAAGCCAAAAACGAGCCGCTGTTTGTGCTGCTGCTCGATACCCTGCAAGACCCGCAGAACTTCGGCACGCTGCTGCGCACCGCCGAAGCCGTCGGCGTGCATGGCATTATCCTGCCACTGGCGCGCACGGTGGAAGTGACCCCGGCGGTTGTCAACGCCTCGTCAGGCGCGTCGGAGCATTTGCTGGTGGCACAGTCAAACCTGGTGCAGGCCATCGAAAGACTCAAGGAGGCAGGCGCATGGGTCGTCGGGTTGGACGAAGACTCGCGTTCACAGACCCCGGATCAGGTGAGATTGGATGGCGCGCTGGCAGTCGTTGTCGGCTCGGAGGGGGAAGGCATCCGCCCGTTGGTCCGGCAAAAATGCGATTTCATGTTGAAACTCCCGATGCACGGGAAAATCGAGTCGCTGAATGCCGCTGTGGCCGGGTCGATTGTGCTGTACTTGGCATCCATGGCGCGGAATAAGTAAGGACGACCGAAGAAGAGTGCGTCGCACCAGGTTAAATGGGACTTTTTCAACTGAAAGGCGCAGTTACTTCGCAAACGAAAAACCTGCCCATTTAGCGGATTCTTTCCCCGAACTGGTGCGACGCACCCTCGACCATCACAAAATGGAGAAAACAACATGGCCGAAGCAACCATCCACTTCCCGCGCGGGTTCCTGTGGGGGACCGCCACCGCCGCGCATCAGGTGGAAGGCAACAACACGAACAACAACTGGTGGAAATGGGAACAGGCCGGGCATACCAGTCATCAATCGAACCTGGCCTGCGACTGGTGGGGCGGACGCTGGAAGGAAGACCTGGATCGCGCCGCGGAAACCGGCCAGAACGCGCACCGTTTCTCGGTCGAGTGGAGCCGCATCCAGCCCGAGCCGGATAAATGGGACGAATCCGCGCTGGAGCGTTACCGCGCCATGCTGCGCGGCATGCTTGAACGCGGGATCACACCAATGGTGACCCTGCACCACTTCTCGGACCCGCTCTGGCTGGCTGAAAAAGGCGCCCATTCGACAGGCTCAGGGCAAGGCTGGGAAACCGAAGCGGTCGTTCCTCTATTTGAAAAATTTGTCCGCAGAGTGGTGGAAGCGCTCAAGGAATATGCCAGTCTGTGGTGCACAATCAACGAACCGAACATCTATGCCCTGAGCGGCTATGTGACCGGCGACTTCCCGCCCGGAAAACATGACATGAAGTTGGCAATGGTTGTCATCGCCAATATGCTCAAGGCGCACGCCGCCGCTTACCGGGCCATCCATGAAATCCAGCCGGAAGCGCGGGTGGGCTATGCCTGGCACTACCGCCCGATGAAGGCCGCCCACCCCTGGTCTCCGCTCGATAGGCTGATGCGCAATCTTCAGTATAACGGGCTGAATGCAGCCTTTCCGACCGGTATTTCAAACGGGGTGATGAAAACCCCGCTCGGGAATTTCCGCGTCCCTGAAGCCAAAGGCACGCAGGATTTCTTTGGGCTGAACTACTATTCGGTGGATACCGTTAAATTTGACCTGACCAACCCCAAGGAACTGTTCGGCAGGCGCTACTACCCCGCCGATTCGGATTTCAGCGGCACGAATTTTATCGCCAACATTCCAACCGGCCTGTTTGACTCGCTCAAGTGGATTTCCAGGCTGTACCCCAACCTGCCGATCCTGATCACCGAAAATGGTGTGGAAGACGCGGACGACAAAATGCGTCCGCGTTACCTGGCCCAACACGTGCAGCAAATCTGGCGGGCGGTTAACTACAACTGGCCGATTAAGGGTTACTTCCACTGGTCGCTGGTCGACAACTTTGAGTGGGAACGCGGCTGGACTCAGCGCTTCGGCCTGTGGGGACTGGACGTGGAAACCCAGGCGCGCATCCGCCGCCCATCGGTGGATTTGTACGCCGAGATTTGCAAGGAAAATGGCCTATCGAGCGCGATGGTGGCAAAGTATTGCCCCGAGGCGATGCAGAAAATTTTCCCCGATTGATGGTAGGGACACGGCAGATTTTGACGGATGAGATCATCCATAAATTTCCCGCCGTGCTCCTACGGTCTCAAAATTTTTCCCATGAACCCAACCTTCACCCAACCCCACGTTGTCATCCGCCCGACCCTGCCCGCCGACACCCCAGCCATCCTCGAATTCTGCAAACGGATCTGGGGCGGGCAAGACTACATCCCTTTCGTTTGGGACGAGTGGCGCGGCGACCCGAAAGGAATCCTGTTCACCGCCGAGTATGCCGGAAAGGCTGTGGGAATTGTCCGCATCGTCCACACGGCGCCCGGGCAGTGGTGGTTCGAAGGCTTTCGGGTTGACCCGGCTTACCAGGGCCAGCGCATTGGCACGCAGTTGCACGAATATCTCGTTGACTGGTGGCTGGCGCACGGGGATGGGAAGGTACGGCTGTGGACAAATGCCAAACGTGTCAAAGTCCAGCACCTGTGCGAACGCCGGGGGTTTATCCATACACAGACGCGCGGGATGTATACCGCTGCCCCACTGGCCGAGCCGCTGGAGGCTTTTACCCCGGTTAAGGCGGATGAAATCCCATCCGCGGTTGATTTTGCCCGGCAGGCCAGCAGCCAGTCCATCAGTGGAGAAACGATGGACATTACCTGGCAAGCCGTCACGCCCAACGAGACCAACCTGCGGGAACTGCTCAGTTGGGAGACTGGCCGCGTACTCTGGTGGCGGGGCAGGCAGGGGCTGCTCTGCCTGTGGAAGAACGATGAATATCGGCCGCCCTGCCCGGCGATTGCCCTGGCTGCCTGTGAAAGCACTAACCTGCCAGCCCTGCTGCTGGACGCCCGCCGCTCTGCCCACCAAGATGGTTTTGACAAAATTGTCATCAATGCGCGCCTGACTCCAGAAATGGACGCCACCCTGACCTCGGCTGGTTTTGCGCGTGAAAATGATGATTCAAACTTTGAGTACGAGCGTGTGCATCCTATGCATCATTCGCCCTGAGCGGAGCCGGCGATCGAGTAGACCGGTGTTTTTCCGGTCGTACCGAGACCCGGCGCAGTCGAAAGACGGTTTCTCAGTAAATGGCGCTTCGACTGTGCTCGCCCATCGGCTCGCTTCGCTCAGCGAGAAATCCATATGATGAACCTCCCCTCCAATTTCATCCATAACATCTGCAACGCGTTCGGCCCAGAAGGCGAGCAATGGCTCGTGGATTTACCATCGCTGCTGGTGGAAGCCGCCGAAAAATGGGACTTAACTCTCGGCGAACCGCTGCTGCTCTCATACAACTACGTCTGCGCCGCGAAACGCGCCGATGGGACGGACGTGGTGCTCAAAATCGGCGTACCCAACCGCGAGTTCATCAGCGAGTTGACCGCCCTGCTCCATTTCGGCGGCGACGGCGCTGTCCGCGTGCTGGAATCCGACGATGAGAAGTACATGTTCGTGCTGGAGCGGCTCAAACCCGGCGAAATGCTCGTCAGCCTGGGCGATGACACCAAGCGGACCGAAATCGCCTGCGAGGTGATGACCCGTCTCTGGCGTCTCCCACCGCAGGGATTGCCGCTGATCCAACTGTCAGAATGGTTCGGTGAACTGTCGAAACTGCGATCCCGTTACGAGGGCGGGACGGGGCCTTTCCCAAAAACGCTGGTCGAACAGGTTGAGGCGCTGCTTCCCGAATTATTTACTCACTCCAGCCCGCCTTGTTTAATCCACGGCGATTTCCACCATTTCAACATTCTCTCATCCGAGCGTGGCTGGCTGGCGATTGACCCCAAGGGAGTCATCGGCCCGCCGGAATATGAATGCGGCCCGCTGCTAACCAACCCGATTCCCGATCTGCCCTACCTGCCGGGGGCTGTGCGCCAGACCGAGCGGCGGATCGCGATCCTGAGCGAACGGCTGGGTTTCCCACGCGAGCGCATCCGCGATTGGGGGCTGTGTCATGTGCTGCTCTCGGCCTGGTGGGATCTGACCGATGACGATACCGGTGGCGAGTATGCCCTGGCTTGCGCAGAGATGCTTGCCAGCGCAAAAATGTAAAAGAAACTAACGAACCCGCTTTCCCAAGCACTCTTTTTTACGCTACAATAGTACTGTCATTCAAGAGTTTTGCAATTTGGAAAGAAGCGCTTATGATCACTGTCGCGATTGTAGACGATCATCCAATTGTCCGCGCGGGTCTGCGGACAATCCTGGCAGCTTCCGACGATATTGCCGTGGTAGCCGAAGGCGGGAGTGGATGCGAGGCGCTCCAACTGGTTGCAGAGCACGCTCCAGATGTGCTGGTGTTGGATATTCATCTGCCCGACAAGAGTGGGATTGATGTCACCCGCCAGTTACGAACCCAAAACTCGCCTACGGCAATTCTCATCCTGACGGCACACGATGATTCTCAATTAATCTTTGAATTGCTGGAAAATGGCGCGATTGGTTATGTCCTGAAAGATGAAGCCCTTGAGACGCTTGCCAATGCAGTCCGGGCCGTAGCTGGAGGAAAAAGCTGGCTGAGTCCAACCGTTGCCAGCCAGGTTGTTCGGCGGGTTGTCAGGCAGCAAACGAAGATGGCGCAAGAAACTTTCGCCGCGACAACCTCGGAAAATCTCACCCCGCGCGAACTCGAAATACTTTGTTTGCTGGCCGAAGGGCTTGATAATACGGCCATTGCTGAGAGATTGACGCTGACAAAACGCACGATCCAAAATCACATCAGCAATATTTACGGCAAATTGGGGGTTACCTCACGGACAGAGGCGGTCTTATATGCGCTTCGCCACAGATTGGCGCAGGTAACTTAATCGAGAGAACAGACCTGATGATTCCCGAAAAGGGCGTTTGGAATTCTATGGGGGGGGGTATCCTTGGGTTATTAATCTTGTTTGTGCCTGTTTTTGTGGGATACGATCTCTACCTTCAGTGGCATTCCCCGACGCTGGACTTTTATCTGGATAGCCCCGGTGCTTCCACCGTACATAGCATTGTATCGGGTGGTCAGGCTGAAGCCGCCGGTCTTGAGACAGGGGATGTCATCTTGACAGTGGATGATATCCCTTTTGGGCTTTGGTATGCGCCCCAAATCGGGCGGACTCACGTCTTAAAAGTCGAACGAAGAGGAGAACAATTTTCTCTGGCGCTGCCAGCGGTGCGCGTTTTCCAACTTAATTACCTGTCTTTGGCCAGCGCAATCGTTATTGTGCTGGCTTTTTGGGGAATTGGAACGTTGTTGTTTGTACGCCGGTTTTGGAACCCCGAGATTCGCTTGCTGTTTTTACTATCCCAGACCATTGCGATGACGATCCTGTTTCCGCTGTCTTTCCAAGACCCCTGGAGCCCGCCAGGCAAGCTGCTCTTTTTGAGTATTGCCGGTCTGAATTTGACCGCTCCCCTGTTTTTTCATTACACAATCACTTTTCCTGTCAAACTTGGCACTCCCCGCCAGCGACTTTTGGGCTTGAGCCTGCTTTATGGTTTCGTGCCGGTTGTTCTCGGGGTCTGGCTGCTGGAAAATCAGGTGGGGAGGCAAGTAAGTGTTTTCTTTTTTAGCCTGGTTGTCGCAGTAGCGCTGGCTTGCATGTTTTATGTCTATCAATATCGAGCCACTCCCGATGAGCGCCGTCGTTCGCGGATCATCGTTTCTGGGACGCTGCTGGCTGGCATCCCGCCTATTCTGCTTTACTTGCTGCCCAGGGCGCTTGATTCTCCTTACATGCTGCCTGAGTGGGCAGCGGGTTTGTTTTTGATGATTGCTCCTTTTAGTTATCTTTACGCGACCTTGCGCTACAACCTGTTTGGCATTGACCGTTTGATCAATCGAACACTGGTTTACGTGATCCTGTCACTCGGAATTTTCATGGTTTACCTGGGACCCTATTTATTTTTATATCAGTACCTCCCAGATGACTTCTTCATTCAATTGGCTTTTATTTTCGGCTTGACGTTATGGGTTGGCTGGACCTTCGATTGGATGCGGACGCGCGCGCAAAAGTTGGTAGATCATTTTTTCTATGGAGGTTGGTACGATTACCCGGCTGTAGTTGAGCTGGTCAGTGACGCCCTGGCCCGGAGCAGCACCCGTGAGAAAATTTCCAAAGTGCTTGTCAACCAGGTTTCCGATTTGATGCGCCTAAGTGGTTCCCACCTGTGGATCGGTAATTCAAATTCCACTTTCCCTGCTCTGCCGCCAGCCCAACCCCGCTTTCGTTTTAAGTTTCAAACAGAACTTCCGGCTCAATGGACGGTCGGCTTGCACCAAGATGGCGACGATTTGTCTGAGGCAGATCAACGCATTCTGCATACCCTGGCCCAGCAAGCTGAAATCGCGTTGAATAATGCTTTCATGATTGAAACGTTGCGCAGCCAATTGGATGAGATTCGCGCCAGCCGGGAAGCGCTCGCTCAGACCCAGCACCAATTATTGCGTTCCCGTGAAGAAGAACGGGCGCGTTTGGCGCGTGATTTGCATGACAGTCCCATCCAATCTTTAATCGGTTTAAACATTCAACTGGGGTTACTTTTGAATGCAAACGACCTCAATCTTTCCGCAAGAGAGTCCCTGACAGAAATGCGCGCCGAAGTCCGCCAGCTTTCATCCGAATTGCGCCAGGTTTGCGCTGAATTACGTCCCCCCATGCTCGATACCCTGGGTTTGGGGGCTGCCTTGCGCGCCCTGGTCACAGAATGGGCGGATCAAAATGCAATCGAGACACACCTCAACCTGTCTCCAGATGCCCCTTTGCGTTCCTTGCCTGGAGAAGTGGCCGTCAATCTCTATCGGGTGGCCCAGGAGGCCCTGGCAAATATTGGCAAACATGCCAAAGCCCGGCATGTAAATATATCCCTGACCAGGGAAAAAACCTTCCTGGTCATGACCATTGAGGATGATGGCAAAGGGTTTAGCACCCCCGATACTTTGCACGGGTTGACAGCGCAAAGTCACTTTGGCCTGGTTGGCATGAGAGAGCGGATCGGGCTGATTGGCGGGGAATGGTCACTGAAGTCAGCACCTGGAACTGGGACGACCGTCTCTGTCCGTTGGCACACCGCCGGGGAGCCGCAATGACAAAGACAAAGTTTGGAGCGCCTTCAGCGTTGCGCTCAGGCAGTCCTGGCCTGGAACCTTTATCGCGCAAAGCGAAATGGGGTTTTGCGGGGATTTCGCTCTTAATTTTTACTCTCTTGTTTTCTGTGCTCTGGATTTCTTTTACCAGGCTGCCGCCGAAACCAGCCTTGGGGGTTGTCTTGACCACACCGTTGGCAGCCAGGACACCCGATTTACCACTGACCATTCGCGCCTTTCCCGAGACGCTGGAAAATATCCATATTTTTAATGACCAATTGGCTGTCTGGGAAATGAGCGAGGCCCAATTTGAGTTTGCTGCCACCCACTATATCGGCACGCAAAAGGTTTTTGCTTCGGACGCCCGTCGCTTCCGTGCTCATAACCCAAACTTCATCATCCTGAATTATCGCCTGGGGCCGGGTTTGGGGTATCAAAATATTAGCGAAAATTGTGAACCCGGCGGAACATGGCTGGAAGTGATCGAGGGAGAAAAATGGGTGCGCGAGTATCCGGAAAACCCGCCAGATGAGTGGTTTTTTAAATTGGATGGACAGCGCGTCCTCTTTTGTGACTGGGGGTGGTATCTGATGGATCTCAGTAATATCTCCTGGAGAGAATACTGGGCTGGCGAGGTTTTGCGCCAACTGCGCGCCAACGCGGCAGATGGGATTTTCGTAGACAGCTTATTTCCTCCCAATTATTATGGCGGTGACAAGTTCGATCCAGAGCTACCAGGACTGGACCAGGCTTTTGAAAGAAACTGGTCATCCCAAATCGAGGCTTTCATTGATTTCGGACAAAGTGGGGATTTGGCCGCTTACCATTTCATTCCGAATGCCGGGGAGTGGGTCAATGGCCGGGATATGACTGACTATTCTGGCGCTGATGGTCTGATGGTTGAGGGCTTTGGCAGATGGGCTTCTGGGGAGTATTTTCTGGCGCAAGATGGAGACTGGCAGTTACAAATGGATCGCATCTTGAGCCTGGTCAACCTGGACAAAATCGTCTTGCTCCAACAATACGTAAACCAGGAGAATGTTGAAGACCGCCAGTTCTTGCTTGGAAGTTACCTGCTGGTCAAGGGACGCCACACTTATCTTAATCTCGAATTATCCGCGGAGCCGGAGTGGTTTCCCGAGTACAAGATTCCGATCGGAACCCCTCTGGGGGGCCTCCCAGCCTCCATCAGTTCTCTCTGGCGCTCAGATTGGGGGCTGTATGCCCGGACTTATAGCCATGGACTGGTACTGGTCAATCCATCTACCAAATTGCAAGAAGTGGTTTTTCAGAAAACCTATTATCAGGCCTTCCCGTATGGCGGCGGGGTTGTCCCCGCGGACGGCAATGTCTCAGCCTGGATGGTGGATTATTTGCCGGTCATAAATGTCAGCCTGGGTCCAAACCAGGCAGTCATCCTGCTGGAAGTGTTACCAGAACCGTAATGCTGCTTGGCATGGGATGATTCCATGAAAACCGGTACTGTGGTACCGGTTTTTTGTTTAATAAAGATGGTACTGAAACGGTACTTCGCCTCGATGACTTGGGGCAGGCTCTTTGCTACGATATGACTGGAATCCATCCATTTCGTTGCGAACCGCCCGTGAGCCTATGACTCGTATCCTGATCATCGATGACCAACCTGCTTTTCGCCGTCACTTGCGGCAATTGTTATCCCATGCCGGGTTCACTGTTGTCGGTGAGGCGGGCGATATCCCCGCCGCAAAAGAGTTGGTCCAGGAGCTGAAACCGGACATCGCCATCGTCGATGTAATGCTGCCGGGCGAGAGCGGGGTAGCCGGCGTACCCAAACTCAAGGCCCTGGCCGGGAATCTGCGGGTCATCCTGGTGAGCGCACACCACGATAGCGCCCGGCTGCTCCAAAAATCAGCCGAAGAAATCGGGGCAGAAGCTTTTATTGCTAAAGACGATTTGGATCTGGAGGTTGTCAGAAAATGGATAGAGAAGCCTGATGATTAACCTACGCTTTGCAAGGAGACATGCCATGAAATCACGACAATGGTTTGAATTGTTGAGCATCCTGATGCTGGGTAGTTTGTTTTTTAGCGCCTGTGGAGGCGCACCTGGTGGAGGCACATCCGTCTGGATTGATGTGCCGTTGGATGGGTTGACCTTCCCCGAGGTACGGGCGATCAAAATCGAGGGGCATGCCGCAGCAGCGGGAGGCGTCAGCCGCGTCGAAATCTGGATCAACGGCGCGCTACTGACCACCGTCAACGATCCCCCGATGGAGGGCAACCTGGCAGTTTTCCACACTGAATGGACTCCCCCGGCGCTCGGCGAATATACCATTCAGGCTGTGGCTTTGGACAGGGGCGGCGTATCCAGCTCCCCGGATTCCGCCCGCGTTGTTTTTGGCGAAAGGGCTGGGGGTCTGCCTGACCTGGCAATAACCAGCGTCGAAGCGATTGTAGCTGGTTATAAAGACACCATTCCTTTCTGTAATACCCGTGTCGTTTATACCAATGCCGGCGCCGAGGCAGTGCCGGGCAATTTCGCGATCCAATTTGCTTTCGATGGCGTATCGCAGCAGACCGTCACGGTGGCGGGAGGTCTCCCGCCGGGGGCCAGTGCAGAGGCAATTTTTGTCTACCAGTTCGTTGACATGCACTATATCGGCATCAACCTCGATTCGGCCAGCGCAATTGCCGAGAGCAGCGAATCCAACAATGCCTTTGCCGAGGCGCGGATCTGCGGGACACCGACCCCGGTTGTAACGCTGACACCAACCCCCACCCCGACAGCTTTATCCCTGGCTCCGGTCATCCAGTTCGAGGCTGTTCCGCCTGAGATCAAGGCTGGCGCATGTACGACTTTGCGCTGGCATGTTGAGAACGCGCAAAGGGTGATTTTCGGCGGGGTCGACCAACCTTTCGATGGCTCTTATAAAGATTGTTTATGTAAGAGTGAGCTTTATACTTTGAAGGTAATCAAAGCGGATGGGACCGAGGAACGCCGTACGGCAAACATTAACGTGACCGGATTCTGTCTGACCGAAGTGGCTCCCCCGCCAGATCAGCCTCCGTCCTCATCAGACACCACTCCGCCGCCCGCACCGAGCCCTGTTGTGCCCGCCAATGGGCTGGAACTTTCCTGCCGATCGACACAAACCCTGGCCTGGCTGCCAGTCAGCGACCCCAGCGGCATCTCCGGCTATTACGTCAAACTCGAGATGGAAGTGAAACCGGGGCAATGGAAATCTGCCGGTGGCTATGGCCCGATTAGCGGCAAACAGGTGACTGTCAATGTCCAATGCGGCGGCCGCTACCGCTGGATGGTGCGCGCCCAGGATGGGGCCGGCAACTACAGTAATTGGTCTGCGCTCTCGACCTTCGCGGTGACGCTCAATTGATCCGGTCTCAAGAGAAAAAGCAGAAGATGAAAAATACTGACCAATAACCTCACTTACCTTCTTGGCGCCGTCCCTTGGGATGTTTCGCAAGGGACGGCGGTCGGAGTGTTTTTCAAAACCAGCACTCGATTTTTTATGGAGGATCAGATGAAAAACTATCGTTCATGCGCTGTCGTAGGGGTACTAATCCTGGCAAGTTTGTGTCTCCTGGCGGCTGGGTTGTATTCCTTCCCCGGGCGGGCCCGCGCCTTGAATTCCAGACCGCTGGTTTTGATCCACAGCCCCTTAAATCGGGATGAATTCAAAACAGGAGCGATGGTGAATGTTCATGCCACGGCACGCTCGCAGTCAGGGATTGTGCGGATGGAGCTTTGGGCTAACGATACGCTGGTTGCCGAGAAAAGCGTGCAAAACGGTGCGCAAACCAAATTATTGACGCTTTCTGCAAACTGGACGCCGCTAAACCCCGGCAGCCACACGCTGGTTGTCCGCGCCATTTCTGCAAACGGCGTCAACGGGCAATCATCCATTGCGCTCACAACCGTTGAGGATGGCAGCCTGCCCACGCACCGGGTTCAAGAGGGTGAAACCCTGGAAACAATTGCCACGCAGCATGGCTCCACGCCTGAAGAAATTGGCGCGCTAAATCCCGGCCTCGGCCCTTCTGACCCGGTGCCAGGTTCTGAGGTGGTCGTACCTGAAGGCGGAGAGCCTCCGGTTGAAAGCGGCGCGCCTCCCGCAGGCGGCAGCGAAGCGCCAGCCCCGGAGGCGGAGCCACCCGCTTCCCTCAGTTTTCTCAACCTGTTTTTTGGAATTTTCGAAAATTTCAACCCGGCGCCGGATCCCGGCGAACCAACCGGTTTGCGTCTCGAAGTGATTTCACTGCAGACTACAACCTCCTACGAGGGGCTGCACTGCTATGTTGGGCTGGCGGGGAGTACCCCGGCCTGGTATCCAGACTTCGACGGAGACCAGACCACCGACGATTCATTTTCCCCTTACAGCGGCGCGGGCGCCGGGGGCGCAAGCTGGGATGCAGGTGAGTATCTTTCAGGCGAGGATGTCCCTGCCTTTTTCTGGCCCGAAAACCTGCCCATTCCATTTGAAATTTCGTGTGTGGGAATTACCAGCGGCGGGACCGAAGCGCTCGAACTTGGGCGGCTCAAAATGGAAATTCCCCCCGACCAATGGGATGGGATTGTGCGCCGTGTAAACGCGACTGGAGCAGAAGGTTCCTATACGGTGGGCTATCGCGTCATTCCCCTTGAGCACGAGGCGCGCGGTGAACCAAAATGGATCGATCCTAATATGACCAGCCCCAACAACGTCCGCCTGGATGACCGGCGCAACTCCCTGCGCTGGGATTACTTGCCGCGACCGGAGGAGGAGCCCATCGACGGTTTCCGCATTTACCTGAACGGCAACCTGCAATGGATCGAACCCGCCGATTCGCGCGAGAGCGGCCTGCCTTACGAGTGGTTCAACCCTCCCTGCGGAAGTCTCTACACCTTTGGGGTCAGCGCTTATCGTTTGGGCTTCCCCGATGGGCCGGAATCTTATCCGGGCGAGGTCGCTTTGGGACAGCGCGCGGTGGATTGCACCCGCGAGATCCAGATCGAGTTCCTGACACTGGAGACGCATGATCTGGGCGGCGATGGACGCTACGAAGACCGTCATGGGGATGTCGGCCCCGCCTATGGAAACTTTTTCGCCAACGAACAGCAAATCACTTTTGATGGCGGCGATCTTGGTTATGGGCTCGATATGCCAAACGGGCTGCGTCACAATACAGTTTACGATCTGGGCGAAATGTCTGCCGATCGTGGTTGGCGTTTCAGTGGCATCACCTCCACGATTGTAGATATGCCGCCCGGTGGAACTTTCGAGTATGGTTTTCACATTTCAGACGAGGACTCAGGCCGTTGTCATGATTCTGACGATCCCGGTTGTCACGACTTGATCTGCGAGGGACAATCTGTGATTTATTACGACCACGACACCCTCTTTGACCAGGTCCATGAAGAAGGGATTACTTCGGATGACGGTCGCTGCACCTTGAGGGTTCGCTGGGGTCCGGCCTTTGGCAACCCCGTCGGCACGGGAACTGCCGGATGGGAACCGCTTCCATGGATCCAGGTCGAGGAACTTGTCATCGATGAAGGCACAGGCGCAATACGTATCCATGTCCGCAATACCGGCACGGCCACCTGGCCCTGGCGCGACCTGAAGGTGGAACTACGCACCCGTGATGGCGCCTCGCTCGGCGTTTATACCTGGCCGCGGTTTGCCCTGGAAGCCGGCGAGCGCAGGGTGCTGGAAAAGCCAGAAATGCGCGTTGGCGCGCCCTTCGATGCCTGTATCGTGATCGACCCGGACAACGAAGTTCCTGAAGAATATGAGCGCTCCGGCGCGTTGTATCATGGGCCAATCTGCCCACAGCGGCCCGACTTGACAATCACCAATGTTCAATTCGAATCACCGACCAGGCGGATTCTTGTCACCGTTCAAAATATCGGCGACGGCCCAGTCACGAATCGAGCATTGAGCCTGAAGGCCTATTTACCAGATGGCAGCCTGGCCTACCTGGAAGATACCGATACCGGAGTCACCCTGGCCCCTCGCGAGACACGCGTGTTTGACCTTCCAGGCGTGACCGAATCATCACGCAGCAGGCTGGCAGCTGGCTACACCGTCACGGTCAACCCTGATGCCACCATCCCAGAATCAGACACCGGGAACAACTCCTTCTCTATCGCCGCTTACCGATTCCGCATGTGGCCGGACTGTAGCGCCTATATTCCACACTATCATGGGTTGGGCAGCACCGCGCGCATCTTTATCACAGCCGAGGTTCTCAGCGGAACCGCAGCTCACACTGTTTTGGAATCGTCCCGGACCAGCACCCTGAATTCCACGGAAACTTTCGCCTATGGTTACAACCATTTTTGGCACCAGGGGAATATGAACTTGAACAGCTGTTCATCCAACGACTCGCAGGAGTTTAGACTCCTGGGAGATGAATCCCTGCGTGTCAGCATTCATGCTGATTTCCTGGCAGGCAGGGTCGGAAGCCGCGAAAACCTGGGAACTGTCACGGATGTTTTCGGGGTGGAACGTTTTCGCAACTTTACTGCCTACACGGATGGTATGAGCATTTTCCGTACCTTTTGTCCGCGCTATGAAGCCTCCCCAATCACAGGAGTATCGGAAAACTGGTTCGCCTATTTCTGCATCGGGCAGATTGCGCCATAACCATCAAACCTGAGCTCGACTATTCCGGAACAGCCTGCAGCCATCTTGCCTGGCTGTTCCGGAAGATGATTTTTTATTTTCCTCCCAGCGCTGATAATGTTCTTTCTCGATCTTCAGTCTCAGTCGCCAAATGCGCCCAACAGGTCACGAATCTTCGCACCCTGTTTGTTTGAGGCAACCAACTATTTTGAGCTAACAAGGATCGTAGATACGTTGAACCCGGCTGTTGATTTGGCAGGTCACTTCATAGGTAATCGTTTCGAGTTTCTCGGCCCATTCGTAGCAGGTGATTTCTTCGTTGCCGCTCCTGCCGATCAGCACAACTTCATCGCCAACTTTGACCTCGGTTTCGGGGCCAAGGTTAACCATGCTCTGATCCATACAAACGCGGCCAACAATGGGGTAGGATTTTCCGTTGATCAGCACGCGGCCCTGGTTTGAGAACAGGCGGTTGAAGCCGTCCGCATAACCAGCCGGGATGGTCGCAATCCAGGTCTCTTCCGGGGCGATCCAGGTGCGGCCATAGCCGATGGAGGTGCCTGCCGCTACTTTTTTCAGGAAAGAGACGCGGGTCACGAGGCTCAGGCCGGGCCTCAGCTCAATCGTGCGCGGGGTGCCCCCATCGGGGTAAAAGCCGTAGATCATGATCCCGGGGCGGACCATGTCGAACCAGGCAGGTTCATGTCCGAGGACCGCGCCAGAGTTGGAGGCGTGAACGAGTTCCACTTTACGGCCAAGGGCGGCATGGATAGCATCCACGGTAGTTTTGAAACGCTCGATCTGCCCCTGGGTGTAAATTGGGTCGGCTTCGTCGCTGACGGGGAAGTGCGTAAAAAGGCCTGTCAGGTACACGTTCGGGCACTCGTTTTCGATGTAAGCCGCAAGCGAGGGGGCCTCCTCAGGACTGACGCCCACCCGTCCCATCCCGGTGTCAATTTTCAGGTGGACGTTGGCGGCCAGGTCTCCGGCACGGCAAACGGCCTGGAGGTCGTCCACATTTTCGCGGGAGCAAACGGCTAAGGTAAGCCCGCCGCTTAACGCCGCCGGGAGCTCTTCGGAAAAGGCCGGGCTGAATTTCAGGATAGGTAATTTGATACCCGCCTGGCGCAATTGGAGGCCTTCCGGCACGGTCGCCACTCCCAGCCAGTCCACGCCGGTCTTTTCAGCCAGGCGTGAGACTTCAACAGCGCCATGTCCATAGCCATTGGCTTTGACAGCGATCAGGATTTTGCAATTTTGTCCAACAGCTTGGCGGATGCCTTCGAGGTTGAAGCGGATGTTGGCAAGGTGGACTCGGGCATGGGTCTGGTAGAGCATGGCAAACTCCGATAAGCGCTGGTGCGACACACTGGTCTAATCAGCCTTTAATAACGACTTTCTGAACGTATGGAGAAGTAGTCGCGGCCAATAATGCACCGTAGCCGGGATAAAAGACGACTTCGTCGCCGACGTTGATGGCGGTGCGGGCATCCTCGACATCCAAAACGAGATGGTCGCTGCTCCCACCCAGGACGAGGATGCCGGGGTCATCAGGTTCGATGCTGTCGATGACCACATCCTGGCGGCCAATGTTACAAATCGCGCGTTTGCGGATGCCGCGATCGACGAAATCGGTGAAGCCGCCGAAGGCGTCCTGCCCGCGATTGCCAATCGGAATGGAGGGTTTGTACTCCACTTCCACAATTTCCGCCACAACCCGCATCGTGTCCTGACGGGTGCCCGGCCAGGGAGTGCGATCCAGCACGTTGCGCCCAAGGGTAATGGATTCACCAATCCGGAAGTGGTTGATCTCCTTGGGCATCCCGCCGCTGGCGAGCAGGGGCAGGCTGGAACTGTTGCCGCCAGAGAGAAGATCGAGCGGCAGACCGGTAGCCTTGCGACAGCGGTCACGGACCTCAATCAGTACTTGCATATTTTCGGTCGTGGGGATGACGCCGCCGTAACAGGCCAGGTTGCAGCCCAGGCCAATCACTTCGATATTGGGCAGGTTGGCCGTGCTGCGGACAACTTCGACGGCATGGTCGGGCCAGACGCCTTCGCGCAGATCACCCACGTCGATCATGATGATAACTTTGTGCTCAACGTTCAGCATTTGGGCAGCTTCTGATAGTTTGACAATGGTGTAAATGGATGAATTGAGCGAAATATCGCAGCAGCGCACCACATCCACGGCGCGGCTGGGAGCCGGGATGCGCAAGAGCATCAGCGGCATTTCAAGCCCAACATTGGAAACAGTTTGCAGATTGAGAATACGCGAATCGGCGATCATATCCGCGCCACCCGCTTGCAAAGCATGGAGGATGGCCGGGTGGGCGCTCATCACCTTGGTGACGCAGGCGACCTGCGCACCATGGTTGTGACAGAGTTGGATGACCGCCCGGGCATTTTCTTCGATGCGGTCGGGATAGATTTCAAGTCGAGGGGTACGGGTGTACATAGTTGCTCCAGATGTCACCGCGAGCGAGCGGTTTTTGTGAGCGTGGCGGTCTCCCACTTAGATGGGATTGCTTCGCCGGGGGAGAACGCTCCTCGCAATGACATAGCGAATTTATTTTTCCGTTTCCACCCAGCGGCGGAAAGTGGCTCTGACATCCTCCGAGTAGGCCTGCGCCAGGGTGCCGAGGGCCGAGAAACGGTAGTCTTTGTCCATCAGGATTTGGGCTTCGGGCGAGGGGAGCAGATATTTGCCCGCCCCGGTGCAGATGCCGCGCAGGATGGCTTCGCCGCCCTCCACGCGAGTCAGCGCCCCGCCGGTGCCGACCACCCACTTGACCGCCGTCAAGTCTTTGCCTTTGACGATTTGTTTCTTGCCGGTCGGCGTGTACAGGTCGGTCACCACCCCGGCGTGGCGCTTGATCCCGGTCTCGACAGCGCGGGCGCACAGCCAGCGGGTCAATTCCTTCTGGCGCTCGGTGTTGGGCATGGCTTCCAAATCACTTAAACGGGCGGCCCAAGTCGAATCACCTTCCATTTCAATAATGTTATGCGCGTTGACAAAAACGCCCAAATCGCCTTCAACGGTGCGTTTGGCGTGCGGTTCGGGTTCGATGGTACGCGCGGCCCATTCCAGGCTGCCAGCGGTAACGCTGTGAAGGTCGGTGGTCGCGCCACCCACATCAAAAACCAGGCAGTCGCCCAGTTCTTCGGCGAACAACTCCGCGCCGCGCAAAACGGCGCCCGGAGTGGGCAAAATGCCCCACTGGGTCAATTGAGCCAACCTTGACATGCCGGGGGCGTGGATAATGTGCCGGTTGAAAACTTCGTGGATGAGTTTGCGCAGCGGCTCGATATTAAGCACATCCACATCGGGGAAAACGTTATCGGCCAGCAGGGTTTCGATACCCGCCTGCTCGAAAATCTTCAGGATCGGCTTGCGGATGGCCGAATTCCCAGCGTAGAGCACCGGTACGGACAATTTCAGTTCGGCCAGTTTTTGAGCGTTGCGCAGGACGATCTCTTTTTCACCAAAATCCACACCACCGGCCAGCAGGATGATGTTGGGGTTAATCTCGCGGATTTCATCCAGATCGTACTCGCCCAACCCACCAGCGGTCACCATTTTGACGATGCCGCCCGCCCCGAGGGCCGCTTCGCGCGCGGCCCGGGCGGTCATGCTGTAAGTGAGACCATGCACGGTCATCCGTAACCCGCCCGCCGCCGAACTGTTGACAAAAGTCTCAGGCTGGCCGAGGGGCTGACCGTAAGCCGCTTTTAGGTTCGCGATGGCTTCGTTCACGCCGAGGCCTACATCGCCCTGACTGACGCTGGTCGGCGCAAAACCCTGGGCGAGATGCTCAAATCCGCCTGCGGGCAGACGCCGGAAGCCGTTGATTTTGGTGATGGTGGAACCGACCTCGATGGTCAGGATTTCGATTAAATACGTCACAGCAAAACCTTTATCCACAGATTTCGCCGATTTCACAGAAAAAACCTATCACCACAAAGGCACAGAGTTCACGGAGTTTTTTAAGATTCTCTGTGTTCTCCGTGTCTCTGGGGTGAATTTAAAATCTGCGTAATCTGTGGCTGAATCGCTCTTAAACGACGCCGCGAGATTTGAGAATTTTCACCATCGCATCCACCACCTGGATGCCTTTGGTGCCGCGCCCGAAGGTGGCATCCAGGCCGGTTTCGGCGGCCATCTCGCGGGTGACTTGCGTCCCGCCAGCGATGAGAATGATGTTGTCGCGGATGCCCTTTTCCTGGCAGAGTTCGGCTAGTTTACGCATCTGTGTGCGGTGGACATCGTTGTGGCTGATGATGGTCGAAATCAGGATGGCCTGCGCGCCGGTTTCAATGGCGGCGTCCACCAGTTTGCCGAGCGGGACGGAGGTGCCCAGGTAGTGGTATTTCACGCCATATTTCTCGATACCGCCGTGCTTGATGTCGAGAATTTCGCGCATTCCAACGCTGTGTTCATCCTCGCCCACCGTCCCGGCCACGACTTTCACGCCGAGCTGTTTGATGGCGGCGCGAATCTCGTCTTCGGGGAGCATGATTTCTTTGGGCGGAATCTTCAGGTCGGCTTTTTTGATGTCAAACTTGACCTTGCCCTTGACCTCGACAAAACAGCCTTCGGCCTGTTGCAGTACCATCAGATTGATGACCTGCGGATCGTCCAGCCCCATCTTGCGGGCCATTTCGAGGGCGGCTTCGCGGGCGATATCTTCGGCTTCGGTAACGACAAATTGCAGCAGCATAGTGCCATCGCCCGCCCATTCCGCTTCGGGGCGGATCAGGCCACCCTTGCGGTAGGGCAGGGTCTTTTCGAGACGGGCATCCGCCGAATCAGCGGGGTCAAGCTCGTCGATGTAGACGATTTTTTCCGGTTTGCAAAGGGTGCAGCCATCAATCGGGTCGCAGGGCTTCGTCAAACCAGCAGGCAGGTAGTTATTGCCAAAGTGGTCGCAGACTGGGGCCATGTAATCGCCGTCGCGCTCGATCAGCGAATCAGCGCCGACCCCGCCCTTGCCATCGCGGGCAATCCCATCGCCATTGCGTTCGGGGTACTTGGCCGAATCGACGAAAAAGCCCTTCTCCACCGCCGCGAAATATCCGCCAACTTCGATGACTTCTTCCAAAAAGGCCACGGCGCGTTCCTTGATGTCACGGACCATCTCACCCAGCGGGCCTGCCTGGTTCAACGTCAGCAGTTCTTTGATGCCATCCAGCGCGGCCCAGGTCTGTTTGACGGTCTGGACGCCGCGGATGTTGTTGTAATGCCAGGGGACGTTGCGGCCCTCGTCGGGGGTGATCGTGCTCTGGATGTCAGCGCTGGTCAACATCGAGATCAGCGTGTCAATCGTGTGGGTGCGGACGGCTTCCTCGATATCGGCTTCGATGTAGCGCGTGTTCTGCTGGGCGCGCATCTTGTATTCAGAGAAAAAGTCGCGCAGGGCCACGGCGTAGGGCAGGTCGTACCAGAGTTTGGGCGCGGGGGGCGCATCCGGTGGAACGGTGGAGAGGCCGATCAGGTCTTTGACCATCCCGGCAGCGACCGAGAAGGAGCAGTTCAGGCCATGCTGGACCATCAGCTCGGGCATGACCAGCCAACCGGCTTTGGCAGTGGCATTGGCGTTGTGCGCGCCGTCGATTTGGAAAATCCCGGCCCCGGCCATGACCTTCTTGGCCTCAGCGGCATCCACAAACGAGCGGTACATGTTGACGTTGCGATAGAGCACATTGTACTGCGGGTCCTGGTGCGCGCCGTTGATGCCTTCCTCGGCAAACAGCACGGCCACTTCAGGCCCGGCCACGCCGGAAACGTAGCTGTGGAAGTTGATCGGGCGGCCAACTTCGTCTTCGATCAAGTCGCAGGCCTTGCGGCTGGCGCGGATCTGCTTGCGGGTGATCGGGACGCCGCCGGTGCCTTCGGGCGTGCCTTCCATCAGGCCATCGATGTGACTCTGACCGGTGGTGCGGATGACCATCAGGTGGTCAGCGCCGTGCCAGGCGGCCATTCTCATCCGGCGGATGTCATCTTCGAAGCGCCCGGAGGCAATTTCGGTGGTAACGACGCAGGATGGCTGGGGATCGATGTGGTCGAAATATTTGGAAGCGGGCAAACCGAGGCTGTTTTTGAGCGGTTTGGACATATCGCGGAAGTGGAACGGCCCCATATCCACGCCTTCGGCGGGGACATCGCGCCAGACCCAGCCTTTGCGGCGCGGGTGGTAATGTTCCAAATCCTGCATGATTTCTTCGAGATCGAGTTTCTTGTTGGGCTCGAGTTGCATGGTCATTGTTGTTTCCTCTTTCATCCGATGTCATTACGAGCGAACCGCTGGTCGAGTAGCCCCGTGCTTTTCGAGGCGTATCGAGACCAAGGCGAGCGAAGCAATCTCCTGAAAGTCAGTGTGTCCCTTTTAACGGGGGATTGCTTCGGGTTTCGATACGCCGCTACGCGGCACTCAACCCTCGCAAGGACATGAAATGTTTAGAATAATCCGTTCAGAACATCCTTGTTTTCAAGGATGGCCGCCGCGGCGGTGCGGACATCGGTGCCGTTTTTCTGGGCCAGCTTCAGGACAACATGTCCCGCGCCTTTGCCCAGCAAACCGGCTTCATAGATATGATTCACCACGCCATGCGAGGAAATGCTGTCGATGCCCATGCGCAGCAGAACAGAGCGTTCGATGGATGGGGAGGTGTGCTTCTTCGCCAGGTCAACAATTGGGGCGATGGCCTGGTCGCACAATTGCCAGAAGCGCGCCTTCAGTTCGGCGTCGCTCATCTTTTTCAGTTCTTCCCGGCGCTGCTCGAACCGGGTGATACGTTCGTTAGTCATAGTAGTCTCCACATTAGAGAAAAGCCCCTTCCCCTAAATCGGTTCTCAGATTTGGGGGAAGGCGGGGGATGGGGGCTTATTTCAATTCAGCCACATTTTCCTTCACCCAATCCACAGACATCTTCAAATCCGCGGCCAGGAAAGCATAATCGGTGTCGGTCCACTGTTCCACAGGCAAAGCCTTGACGGCGTTCTTCAGGTATGACTGGCGAAGCTTTTCCATATCCTGGACTTTGCCCCAAACCTGGTCGAGCCGCTCGGGGATGACGATGGCTTTGCCGGGAACGTTGTCCTGCGGGTCGCCGCGCCGCACTTCGATGCCGTTCTCGCGGGCGAAGGACAACTGGCGGTTGTGATGCTTGCCCGCGCCGGTGTACTCGGTCTCCTGGACGACCACAATCTGGTCGCGGTCCAGTTGACGGGCGAGGGTCACGGCAGCGGTCAGACTGGTGTTGCCCGCCGGGCCGCGTTCCAGACCTTCCAGCTTGGTCAGCAGTTCGGTGACATAGAAAACTTCGCCCTGGGTCACAAGCTGGTACTCGTCCATGTAGCGCAGGGAGCGGGCCGCGTTGCGCGGCACATCCACCCGGTCGGGCCAGGTGGCGAAGGGCACGCCGAAACCGGTATGCCCGGTAGTGAAGGATTTGCGGTTGAAGTCCTTATCGGAGGCCATGTGCAGGCCGCTCAAGTCCACCGAGCAGGCCACGATGCGCGTGTCGGTTGCTCCGGCGGCCTGCAGTCCGCGCGCGGTTCCGGTCAGGTTGCCGCCGCCCGCGTGGGTGATGACGACTGCGTCCGGGTTTTGGCCGCAGCGGGCGCGGACCTGTTCGACGATTTCAGTCCCCAGCGTTTCCACGCCGCGGATACCAAAGGGCGTGTACAGGCTGGCATTGAAAAAGCCGGTCTCTTCCAGCGTGCGCAGCAGCATGTAGAACAGTTCCGGGCCAACCGAGAGTTTCAGCACTTCCGCGCCGTAGGCTTCACAGGCGCGGCTTTTTTCGACGATTTCGGGCTGGCCCACAAAGCGGCTGTCGAAGACTTCCTGAACGATGATGCACTTCAGCCCGCGCTGGGCGGCTTGCGAGGCGACTGCCGCCCCGTAGTTGCCGCTCGTCGCGGCGATTATGCCTTTATAGCCCTTTTTGGCGGCTTCATAGGCGCTGATCGAGGCCCGGCGGGCTTTGAAGCTGCCCGAAGCGTTGGCAGCCTCGTCCTTGACGAAAATCCGCGCGCCTTTGCCCGGCCCGGCGATCTTGCGCACCGCTTCAGTAATGTTGCGCAATTCATAAAGCGGCGTATTGCCGACCTTGGTCTCGCCCTGGATGCGGACAATGTCCGCATGGGTATAGCCAGTTTCGCGCATCATCCGTTCATAGTCGAAGGCGATCGGGCTGGTGATGAAAGCGGAGAAATCGATCCCCAGCGAGGCCTTCATGATCTCGTTTTTGCGGGCGGTGACCGCCGCGTAGGACATGTCGCGGGTCATTGTTCCGCCTCCGTTCCAATCGTTAGCAGTTCTGGGACAGTTGTCCCAAAGCTGTGGGAATAACTTGGAAGCTCCGTCTTCAGCGTGCCGGTCAGTTCGCGCCCAATGATGGTGCGGATGGTCACTTCCTGTCCCATTTCGGCCTCGGCCTGCAAAAAACCGGAGACGCGCAGCAGGTAGGGCGTCTGGCGGGTGTCTTCGGGCAGGGTCGGGGCGCGTTCTTCGGGTTTGAGAACGACTTGCTCGATCTCCACCCAGGTTCCTTTGGCGATTTTGTTCATGGTTTCACCTTTTTCAAAAAGCCGCTGGTCGAGTAAGACGCCGCACTTTGGCGTCTGTATCGAGACCCACGGCATCGGGTTTCGACACTTGCACCTGCGCTGCAAGTGCAGGTGTACGGCGAAAGAGCATCGCCTACTCAACCCTCGTCCGTGAAATCCCAAAGGCCGAAAGCGACAAGCGTTTCCGGCCTCAATCTGAGAGTTCTACGGGACTCTCCGGCGTCAATTTTGACTAGACGCGGCGGGAATAGGCGCTCTCGCCCATCAACGCGGCAGGAGTGGGTAAGTCGATCATCCGTTTCATGCCAGGGGTGGCAGCCACAACGTGCGGAATCATATTAACGGTCACGCCCATCGTGGCAATCCCGCCCGCGATTTCGGGCTTGTTCGCCATATGGATTTCGGGCTTGCCGTAGATGTTGATGTAATCGCCAGTGTCCTGGCCTTCGAGGTGCGGATGAATCTGCTGGGGATGCACCAGCTTGACAACTTCTTTATCGCCCCGGTAGCCGATCCCGATATGGCGGCAGCCTGCCACCATCCCCGGCTGGACTTTGACATGCGGGGTTTCGCGGTAAACATTGCTGATGATCGGTTCGCGGGTTTCGACGATCCGATTCACGCCCAGGCCAAGGGCCTCGCTGATCATGTGGATCGATTCAGGGAAGCCAACATGCCCGACGATTGAGCCATCCGCCACACCGGCGGCGAAGGCTTCGGGGGTGGTCCCCACGCCCTGGGTGCGCATGACGGTCGGGCCGTAGGGACTCAAGTCGTTGACGCGCGAGGCTTCGATCCGCTCAACGGAGTGGCAGACACCTGAGAGCGTCACCACCAGCAGGTCGAGCACAAAGCCGGGGTTGACGCCGGTTCCCAATACCGAAACGCCGTGCTTCTTGGCGAGTTCATCGATTTCCTTGGCCAGTTCGGGGCTTTGAGCCTCCGGATCGGCCATTTCTTCGGCGATCGAAATGCAGTTGATTCCTGCAGTGATGATTTTCCGCAGGTCAGGCATCTGATCCTTCGTCCACGAAGTCGTGGCGATGACAACCAGATCCACATTTTCTTTTTTGAGGACCTCTTCGGGCTTATTTGTGACGGTGACGCCTAATTGTTTGCCGACGCCGAGCACTTCCCCCAAATCTTTGCCGACGTAATCTGGCCGACCATCGACGGCGGCGACAAGCTTGAGACCCGATTTCTCGAGCATCAGACGAGCCATACCACCACCCATGGCGCCCAGGCCCCACTGAAGGATACGAATTGGTTCCATAAAACAGTCTCCTTATCGTGTGTAACCCTTCAGACCGCCAATCCACGCGGACGGCAGGAACTCTGGTTATTAAATTGTAGCTAAATTCTATCATGTGTACTTATCAGGGTTGAGGGTCAGCCGTCTTAAGTTGTTCGGACAAACGTCATGCTTTGAGGGGAAAGGGCGGAATTGCTTTCAATCTGTTCAGAAAGAACACTGGCGGCTGACATACCTGCTATCCCAGTAACAGGCCCAGCCCTGGAAGCAGTATCACCAGCACAAATCCAATTCCAAGCACCCAGTTGAGCCACTTCTGCTGTGGGTGATTGACCCAATAATGCAGCCCCAGCGCCAGGAGCAAGGCCTGCGGAATCACCTCCAACCAGCCGACCAGTTGGTCCGAGACTGGGATGAGGGTGTAAATCAACCCTTCCACAGACCCCGGTGTCGGTCCAAAGGTGGAGAAAATTCCCAGCGCCACCATTTCCCACCACAGGATCAGCCAGCCGTTCTTTTTTCCAAAGACGATTTCCCGCAAGGGGTAGAACGCCAGGGCAAAAATGATGCCGCGCAGCGGTTGGAACATCGGCCCGGCCATCACAATCGGGTCGGATGTTTGCCGCATCCAGCCCAGCATATAGGGTTGGGCAAACCTTTCGGTATAGCCCAGAAAGATGTAAGCCAGTACCCCCATCAGAAAGTAGGTGATGGTATGGACAACGCTGGTTTTAACCAATAGATTGAGCAGGGTTGGAAAATTTTTGTTCATCTGGTTTCTCCATCTTTGTGTCAGGGCGCGGCAAAGTTTGCCGCACCCTGACTATGTTTAGTTTATTCTTTCAGCAAAACCCAGCCAGTCAGAGCACCGAAAACTGCCATCGACGACCACAACTCGGTAAAGTGCGCCATGCGGACAACTTCGGGCATGTACGGGTTCGGGAAGAGGATGAAGTCGGAGAGCAGGACACTCAGGGCCAGCGCTACAGCGAAACCGGTTTCCAGCTTCCCGCCCTTGAACATCCGCATGATCGGGAGGCCCAACCCAACCCAGATCAAACCACGCACAAACTGGATCAGCATCAACAGAGGGTCAGTCGCCAAGACCCCAGCCATGTGGGTGAAAAAGGGCAGGATTTCCCGCGAACCGCTGTAGAACTCCCGCAAATCCGCCGACTGCCAGGCCACGAAATACCCGAACAGGAAGTAGACGATCACATAGAGCACGCCGAGCAGGCTCAGGCGCCGAATCCAGCCAGAGCGGGAGAATCTCAGGCGGGTATTTGGCTCATCCGCCGCCGCGTCCTTGCGGGTCTTGCCCAGGATCCAGACCGCCAGCGGCGCAAAAACCAGGGCGCGCACAAAACCAGTCGCAAAGATCGTAAAAATCTGGCTGGCAGACAATTGCAGTGCGCTATTGAAGACGATTGTTTCGATTTGTGGCATGAAAGTCTCGATGCCAAACTGCACCAGGAAGAGCGCCCCGGCCAGCTTCCAGCCATGCCAGCGTGAGCGCCAGGCCAGGTATGAGAGCAGCAGCGCGTTGACCGCCGAGACCAGCAGCAGAACCTGCCCGCTCAGCTGGGCTTCTGCGGCACTCAACTTCACAGCCATATCGGCGCCAGAGACCATGGAACTGACCATGAAAGCGATGATCATCACCACCACAGCGCCAATCAGGCGCGCCAGGGTGCCCAGCGGCTTCAACCCGGCTTGAAACATGTTTTTGGAAGTAGAAGTAACTATTGTCATTTTTATTCTCCTTGATAAATTATGAAATGCGTCATTGTAAGGGCACGGCGGATTCTCTCAGTCAAGCTCATCCACACATCTTTCGCCGTGCCCTTACTTACAATCCACAGTTTAGCTTTTCCAGGGAAACCCCACATCGTCCACCCGGATAGTTTGGAGACTGTCCTTTCGTACATTGTCCGCGCAGACAATGTCACCAAACCCCATCTGCGATACAATCGAATTACGATGAACGCCAAACCCAACACCCGCCTGAATATCGACCAGGATTACCGCATCTTTTTCATTTTCATGACGCTGGTCCTGGTCGGGATGTACATCTTTTCGCTCGTTCAAAACCCGGCCCTGCGCCAGTTCTGGCTGGCAGCCCTCTTTACCGTTCTCATGCTTGTCCACCTGCTGCTCCACTGGATGGTCGTCCGCATTATCGAAAAACCAGCCCGCCAGGTTTGGTACATCCTCGGGCAGGGCTTGCTGGCCTTTGCCATCACTCATCTCTCCAACAACACTGGGATGATTTTCGGGCTTTACATGGCCCTGATCGGTGAGACGATTGGCTTTTTGGGGCTTAATCGCTGGAGCGCGCTTTCCAACTTCTACTTCCTGGGCCTTTTGGTGCTCAACTTTATCATCTTCACCAATTCCGGTTTGAGCGCTGCCCTGTTCTGGGGATTCACTGTGATCCCCATTGCCCTGTTTGTTGGATTGTACGTCACGCTCTACATGCGTCAGGCCGATGCCCGCGAAAAAGCCCAGGCGCTGGCTGACGAACTCGAAGCCGTCAACCGTCAGCTTTCCGATTACGCCGCCCGCGTCGAAGACCTGAGCATTGCCAACGAGCGCCAGCGCATGGCGCGCGAACTCCACGATACGCTTTCACAGGGGCTGGCCGGGCTAATCCTCCAGCTTGAAGCCGCCGACGCCCAACTCGACCACCAGCGCCCCGAAAAAGCCCGCGCGATTATCGCAGAAGCCATGCAGCGCGCCCGCGCCGCCCTCGCAGATGCCCGGCGTGTCATCAGCAACCTGCGCGAAAATGATTTAGGAGAATTGGGAGAGGCCCTGCGCCTCGAAGCCACCCGTTTCGAGGCCGCCACCGGCCTCCCTTGCATCTTCCACGCGGACCAGGCTCCCCCCCTCCCGGAAGCCGTTAAAGAGACTCTCCTCCGCGCTGTCAGCGAGGCGCTCACCAACATCGCCCGCCACGCCCGGGCCAGCCAGGCCTCGGTCAGCCTCACCGTCAAAGATCAAACGCTGACAGTCGCCATCCAAGACAATGGAATCGGATTCGACCCGGAAGGCATTCCCTCCGGGCATTACGGCATTCTTGGCATCCGCGAACGTGTCCGTTTAGCCGGTGGGACCTTCACCCTCGACACCGCGCTACAAAAAGGTACAATCCTGACGATCGAACTGCCTCTCCCGCAGCTGACTTCCAAGATCGAATCTCCATGACCCGAATTTTGATCGCCGACGACCACCTGATCATCCGCCAGGGACTGCGCCTGATCCTCGAAACCGAGGACGGCCTTGAACTGGTTGGCGAAGCCGCTGACGGGGCTGAAGCCCTGCGCCTGTGCGCCGACCTGCATCCCGAGGTGGTCCTGATGGACTTGCGCATGCCTGGCATGGACGGGATTACCGCCATCGAAAAACTGCGCCAGACCCAGCCTGAGATTGCCGTCGTCATCCTGACCACCTTCAACGAAGATGACCTGATGCTGCGCGGCCTGCGCGCCGGGGCCAGGGGCTTCCTGCTCAAGGATACTGATCGGGGCGCATTGTTCGCTGCGATCCGCGCCGCGGCGCGCGGGGAAACCCTGCTCAACCCCGAGGTTATGACGCGCCTGCTCGCCAAAGTCGGCCCCCGGGCTTCAGCCACAGACGCATTCAACCTGACCCAGCGCGAAAAAGAAGTCCTGGCCGCCGTTGCCCGCGGCGAACGCAGCAAGGAAATCGCCGTCAAACTCAGCATCACCGAGCGCACGGTCAAAGCGCACCTGGCCAGCATTTACCAGAAATTTGGCGTCGACTCACGCGCTGGGGCCATCGCTGTTGCCGCGCAAAAAGGATTATTATCGTAAAAAAGGACCCGTTTCTATGATTCACGTGATCGCCACCGTCCTGATCAAGCCCGGAAAAATGGCCGAAGCGCTGGAAATTTACCGCCCCTTTACCTCCCAGGTGTTGACAGAAAAAGGCTGCCTCCAATACCAGCCCTCCCTGGATCTCGATCTCGGGTTGGCGACCCAGCGCCTTGATCCAAACCGGATCACCGTCATCGAGCGCTGGGAAAACATCGCAGCTTTCCGCGCCCATCTCAACGCGCCGCACGTCCTTGATTATCGCGCAGCGATCCAGGAACTGCTCCAGGAAATCACTGTCACAGTTACCCAGGCTGTGATCTGAATCCCGGCCAGGTTAAAGAAAACTTCCCCGCTTCTGGACCCTCTCGGAGCGGGGAGATTGCTTAAGCCGGTTTGATTTGTGACATGCTATACTATCAGTGCTTCACGAAAATCGAAAGAATTTCCGGTTTTGGGCTTCTCAAAGGTGTTTCGTGAACGACTGACTACGCACAGAAATTTCCTGGCAGGAGCGCCCGCATGACCAACGAATTATCCCCTTACCTGGTCGACCCGGCTGGTAAAGAGCATGTCCTGGAACCAGGCCTCACCCGCCTCGGCCGGGATGTGGAAAACGAGATTGTCCTGGTTACCAAGCGCGCCTCGCGCGAACACGCCCTCCTCCTGCGCGAAGGGCGGCGAACTTCCATCGAAGACAAAAACAGCACCAATGGGACGTATTTAAATGGCGAGCGCCTCCAGGGCAAGATTTCCTTGCGTGACGGCGATAAAATTGGGATTGGCGAAGTCACCTTCGTTTTTCATGACCCCGAAACCACCACCCGCGAAACCCCCTTCCCCGAGCTGGACCTCAACCTGGCTGCCGGGGAAGTCCGTTTGAACCGCCAGTTGGTGACGCTTTCGCCCAAAGAGTTCGCCCTGCTGGGATATTTATACGAGAACCGGGGGAAAGTCTGCTCCAAAGACGAGATTGGCCGCGCCGTCTGGGCCGAATACCAGACCGGCATCTACGATTACCAGATCGAAAACCTGGTGCGCCGCCTGCGCACCAAAATCGAACTCGACCCGAACGCCCCGCAACTGCTAATCACCATGCGCGGTCTGGGGTATAAACTGGTGCGTGTCGCGGAATAGACTTTCGTTATCCCCACCGCATCAATCCTTAATTCGTCGGGAATCATTAGCAACTTGAGTTTAGAGTTCAAACAGGT
>DHVZ01000089.1 GCA_002412925.1 Anaerolineales bacterium UBA5195
CCAGGTGTTCCAGTTTGCGGACAGTGCCCTCAACCACACCCAGCGCCCCGGCTGCGCCCTGGATGATGTTTTCATCAGGTGCGACGAGCGGGCTGGTTTGGGCGCGCGAGTCATAAAAGTCGCTGCGGCGGTTGGGGTCAGCGGCCCAGGCAAACGGATCGAAGCGACCGCAGATCAGGGTCGGATAGGGCGGCAGAGCGCGGTAGCGGGCGTGAACTTCCTTGCGGGTGGGTATCAACTCAAAAGCCGCAGAATTCCCTTCCAGCGCCGCCAGCACCTCGTCGAGGGTCAGATAGAAAATATCATCACCAAGATCGAGCAATTCGCCAGCGCGCAAGGCCCAGGCGCGGATAACGGCCATGCCGCGCGTCGCTTCCGAGCGCACGATTTCGCGCGTTTGCGCGCCTTTGGCGGCCTGTTTGAGACGATAACGCATCTGTCCAACTTTTTTCGGCTGATGCCGGACCAAACGTTCCCAGGCGGCTTTGTAGGCGGCGCGCTGACGGGCCAGCATGGAGTCGATGTCGACCGGGTTTTTGGCCCAGGCCTCCAGTTGACGGTCGAGCCAGGCGGGGTCCTCCATCGGGCGCGGCCAGGCGGTCTCGCCCTCGTTCTCGCCGCGGTGGCCGTAGGCTTCCAGATATGCTTCGCGGCCCATCTTTCCATTCAGCACCAGCCCCAGCCCGGCCAGCGGCCCCAGGCTCTCCAATCGCGTGGATGATAACCCACCCAGGTTCGAGAGCAGGGCGTTGGCATCCTCGGCCCCGACCAGTTTGCGCAAATCCGCTTCCAGCCGCACCTGCGCATCCGACGAGGCCGCCACGATGTGGAAAACCGCGTCGCGGTAGGCCACGGAAATTTCCTTGTGCCAGAGCGCCGCCAGTTCCGCCCCGGCCTGCACCTGCCCAATCCGTGCCCGTAAATCGGCGCAGAACTGCCGGTTGCGGGCCAGGAACACCTTCTGCTTGCGGCGGTAACCGGCAAATTGCAGGGTACTGCGGATGAGATACGGCAGCATCTCGCGCTCCCACTCCTGTTTGGTCAGCGGCAGCAGCGGGATGTCCATCTCGTCTGGCACCTGACCCCACCAACCGGCCAGTTCGCGGTAGGCGCGGTGCGCGTCGCCCTTGAAAGCGCGCACAAAGGCCGAAACCTGCACGCTGATGTTCGAGTAGAAGCGCCCGCCGATAATCCCATTCAGCGGGTAGCCCTTGACGGTCAGCGCCGGGCCGCCGATGCTGTCCAGGTAGGGGCGCAGCGAGGCGGTGAAGGGCGTCAGCACCTCGGGCTGGGCCTCCATCAAATTCGTGGCCGACCACAGGAAGTTGCCCTTCAGGCTATCGTTCCACTCGGCGGTGACGGGGTTGTACGGGTTCAGGGTCGTGATCGGGCGCGCTTGCAAAATGAACACCTTCCCGCCCGCCAGCGCCCATTCGATGTCCTGCGGGCAGCCGAGTTCGTGCTCGATTTCATGCGCCTCGCGGTGCAGGCTTTTGGCCGCCCGGCTCAGTTCCGCCGGGCCGGTGTATACGCCCTCCGGCCGCGCGAAGGTAAACTCCGCCGCTGAAACCTGCCCGGAGACCAGTTTGTCGCCCAGCCCGGCCACGAAATTGCCCGTCATTTGCATCAGGTTCCCGGTCAGCGGGTCGGCGGTGAACAGAACGCCCGAAAAATCAGCCTGGATCATTTTTTGGATGACGATGGCGACATCGTGTTCCGCGCCGCGCAGACCTTGCGCCTGGCTGTAGGCCTGCACCCGCGCCGCATGGCGGGATAAACGTACCACCCGAACCGCCTCGCGGATTTCCTCGTCCGACTGAACGTTTAACACGCTCTCGAATTCCCCGGCAAAAGACGCCTGGGCCGAATCCTCGCCCAGCGCCGAGGAGCGCACTGCCAGCGGAAGCATTTTCCCGCCCCGCAGCCGCGCCAACTGGCCCTTGAGCAGTTCCCAGGCCTCGGCGGTCAACGCCTCCCCGGCGAAGGCTTCGGGCAGCAGCACGCAGCCGTCCGGCACCGGGAACCCGCCCTGGTACAGCCGCGCCAGCGCCCGGCCCTTGCCGCCCGCCGAATTTTCCGCCTCGCGCGGCAACTTGCCGAACGGGTAGACCGTTTTCCCCGGTCGCCCGCGTGTGAGATGCTTTTCCAGCCGCATGATTTGCGGCCCGAGCCAGGAGAAGGCGAAATAGCCCAGCGTCCCAAAGACGAAACTCAACAGCACTTTCCCAACGATATTTTGCACACCCCCAAAGGCGATGAAGGACATCGCAAACAGGGCCGCGCCCACATTCGGCAGGATTTGACCGCCAATCAATTTACGGATTCTGTCGTTCATTTTTTCTCACTTTTGGTTCATGTCATTGCGAGCCGCTCTTCCCTGCACCGAACGCAGGACGGTGTGGCGAAGCAATCTCCAGTTAAGCAGAAAATGCCGTTCGCTGTGCTTTTCCCGTTTAATGGGAGATTGCTCACTGGCACTGCGCGCCAGCGCAAGTGTCGCTCGCTGTCTTTCGACTACGGCGCACAGAACGCGCCTCCGCTCAAGACGCTCGCTCGCACATCGTCCCGATGCCCTTCGGGAATGACATGTCCTATTTATTTTCCTCGTCCTCATTCTCCGCCGACTGGAGCACGTCCATAATGCCGGGCATTTTGGCCATCAGCGTCGAGGCCCTGACCAGCGCCAGCCCCTGCTCCAAATCGCCAAAGACCAGCAATTTCTCGCCGACCTCGATGCCGAAGTCGCGCCGCGCCTCAGCCGGGATGACAATCTGTCCGCGGTCGCTGACGGTGACCGAACCATAAAAGCGTTTTCCTTCAGGTGGGGTGGGCATAAGATAACTCCTGGTAAGATTAAATTTGTATACAAGATAAATCTTACCCTGATTGCGCAATCCTGTCCAGCCGAAGGTGCCTCCTTGTGACGCGGGGATCATTTAAAGCACATACGCCCCATTCAGGGGGCGTATGTGCTGTTGTCTTACGGCAAGAAATGGAAATCTCCTCAGGCCGGTCTATAAGCCGCATTCTGTCCAGCGCCGAGGCGCCTGGACGGTCATCTATCTGTGCGGTCTACCCGGGACTCACTGAGACGAGCAGTCTCTCATCCCTGCTTGACCTTGCTCCCGGCGGGGGTTACCAGGCCGCGCACATTGCTGCGCACGCCGGTGGTCTCTTACACCACCTTTTCACCATGACCCCAAAGGGGCTGTCTGTTTTCTGTGGCCCTGTCCGGCAGATTGCTCCACCCCGGGGTTTCCCCGGCGCCGCGCTCTATGGAGTGCGGACTTTCCTCGACATCGACAAGCGACACCGCGACCGTCCGACCAACCTGAGGCAGGGTTCATCATACCTGTTCAAGCCCGCCGGGTCAATATATATCCCCTGATGATTAATCACAAGTTTTCCGAAAAGAAAAAGCTCTGCCGAGCGTGATAAATTTAGGTTGTGACGACCAAAACCACCAGTAGGAGCAGAGCCGGAATGAATATAACACTGGGAAGCTTCTTTGCCAAGTTACCGATTGAGCAAACCGATGTTTGGTACTTGTCACGCCGCAGCGTTTTCGGCTAGAATAAAACCATGCGTTTTGACATTTTCACCCTCCTGCCAGACACTTTTTCCCCATACCTGCAGGCCAGCATCCTGCAAAAAGCCGCTGAACGTGGACTGCTTGAATTTCACGTCCACAACATTCGCAACTATACCCATGACAGGCACCACACCACCGACGATACGCCTTACGGCGGCGGGGGCGGCATGGTGATGAAACCGGAGCCCATCTTTGAAGCCGTTGAAGATGTGCTTGGCGCGCCCCCGGCCTGCCCGGTCATCCTGCTTACGCCGCAGGGACGGGTTTTTAACCAAAAAATCGCGCTCGAGCTTGCCAGCCAGCCGCAGATTGCCCTGCTGTGTGGCCGCTATGAAGGGATCGATGAACGCATCCGCGAGCACCTCGTGACCGATGAAATTTCCATCGGCGATTATGTGTTGACTGGCGGCGAGTTGCCTGCATTGATCCTGATCGACGCCATCTCGCGCCTGCTCCCCGGCGTTTTGGGCGACCCGGATGGAGCCATGGATGATTCGCACGCTTCGGGTCTGCTCGAATACCCCCACTACACCCGCCCGCCGGAATTCCGCGGCTGGGGCGTGCCTGAAACTCTGCTCTCCGGCGACCACGGCAAAATCGACAAATGGCGGCGTGAGCAATCGCTGCGGCGAACCTTGAAGCGGCGCCCCGAAATGCTTGAAAATCTGCAACTGACCAAAGACGATAAAAAAATTCTTGAAGCCATCAAAAAAGATGAAAACTGAATAAAGGCTTGAACTTGTCCTTCTTTGCAAACATACCGCAGCATACAGGAGTATCCATGAAATTCAACTACGGCAAGATTTTCCTGCTCGGCTTTGGCTTTTTCGGTGTCAGTGTCATTTGGGGAGTCTATAACGCCTTCGTCCCAATTTTCCTGGCAGAAAAATTCCATCTGGCGCCCATTATGATCGGATTTTTTATGACGCTGGATAACATCGCCGCGCTGTTCATCCAACCGCCCGTTGGGGCCTGGTCTGACCAGTTGCGAACCCCCATTGGGCGTCGGATGCCGTTCATCTTAATCGGTGCGCCTCTGGGGGCACTGGCCTTTGGCCTCATCCCGGTTGCGGCTATCCTGCCGCTCTTTGTGGCCTGTACCAGTACACTGCTGCTCAGCATGGCCATGTGGCGCACGCCGGTGGTGGCGCTCATGCCCGATATTACGCCTTCGGAATATCGCTCACAGGCCAACGGCATCATCAATTTTATGGGAGGCATTGGCGCGATCATCTCCTTTTTGGGCGGCAGTGCGCTTTATAAAATCAGCCCGGCCTTCCCCTTTTGGATGGGTTCCGCGCTGGTCATTATCGCCGCCCTGTTGGTCTTTGCCTTCATCAAAGAACCTAAAGAGTTTGGCGAACGCGAGAAACAACCCGGCATGCTCGAAAGTCTGAGGGAAGTGCTGGCAGATAACGATAAAAGCGCCTTGCGCCTGCTGACGGCGATTTTCTTCTGGTTTTTGGGTTATACCGCTATCGAAGCCTTCTTTACCCTGTACGCCAAAAACTACCTGGGGCTGAATGAAGCGGACGGCTCGCGCCTGCTTGGTCATCTCTCTTTATTTTTCGTGTTATTTGCCCTGCTGGCAGGTTTTATCGGCTCACGGATTGGCCGCCGGGTAACAATTTCGATTGGCATCCTCTTGATGGCTTCCCTGCTGGCCGGGATGTACATCCTCCCGCCCGCCACGCTGACCACTGTGCTCGGCAAAGCCCCGATACTGGGCACAATTCCGGTTGTCAGCCTGTTCCTGATGGCGGCAGGCGTATCTTGGTCGTTGATCAACATCAATTCCCTGCCCATGGTGGTGGATATGACCACCCCGGCGCGCATTGGCACATTCACAGGGCTGTATTATCTGTTTTCCACGCTTTCCGCCATCGCTGGCCCAAATGTGAACGGCATGCTGATCCAGTTTACCGGCAACAACTACAACTCCATCATGCTGGTAGCGCCGGTCTTTATGATCATCGCGCTTTTGCTGATGCTGGGCGTCAAGCGCGGCGAGGCCAGCACTGCTGACAGCCAATAGAATAAACCTCTTGCATAAGCATCCCGAGGGCTTTTTCTATGCGATTCTCGCCGTTAGCGCTAACCTTCGGGACGGTTCGCCAAAACCCGGAATCGCACTTGTGCAAAAGATCAAATTAGCCTTTCACGAATGCTTACAGAGTTTCCGGTTTTGTGCGTGGTGGCATGGCCTGCGGCACACAAAAAGCGGGGTTCTTCGAGCGAGTTTGCGAACAATGAGAATGTCAGACAACCTCGATTAATGCTTGCGCAAAGAATAAAGTAGCTGTATACTCTCGTTTAAAGATCGTGGCATTTGTCACGACCCAAAAATCTTTCATGTAAGAGGAGAAGAACCATGAAGAAAATCTATGCTGTTTTGGTTTTATTGCTCGTGGCCGCCATGTTGCTCCCGGCCTGCGGTTCGGCGACAGCCGACTGCAAGAGCGCTGATGTCTTCTGCGTGGGTGTGGTGACGGATGTCGGCAAGATTGACGACAAGTCCTTCAACCAATCCGCCTGGGAAGGTGTCAAGCTGGCTGAAAAAGACCTCGGCGCCAAAGTCCAGTACATCGAAACCACCGACGCGAAGGATTATGACAAGAACATCGCCACCTTCGGCGACGCCGGCTACGATGTTGTCGTGACCGTTGGTTTTGCCCTGGGTGAAGCCACTGCCAAGGCCGCGGCCGCATTCCCGAACACCAAGTTCATCGGTGTTGACCAGTTCCAGGATCCCAGCGTCCCCTCCCCCGCCAATCTGGCTGGCCTGAACTTCCCCGAAGACAATGCTGGTTTCCTGGTGGGTGCCCTGGCTGCCCAGATGACCACCTCCAAGAAGCTCGGCGCCATCTGCGGCACCGACGCTGTCCCGCCCGTCTGGCGCTTTGGTGAAGGCTACAAAGCCGGCGCCGCGTACATAGACCCGGCTGTGGAAGTCACCGTTGTTTATCACAACGATGTCGGCTTCGACAAGACCTTCTCTGACCCCGAATGGGGCGCCACTACCGCCAACTCGATGATCGATAAGGGCGTGGATGTGGTCTTCGGCGCCGGCGGCAAGACCGGTAACGGCGCTGTCATCGCGGCTGCCCAGAAGGGCGTCTATGCCATTGGTGTCGATAGCGACCAGTACTACACCCTGCCCGAAGCCCAGAAGATGCTGCTCTCCAGCGCCATGAAGCTCATCACCCCAGGCGTCTTCGACCTGACCAAGATGGCCAAGGACGGCAAGTTCCCGAGTGGCAACTACTTTGGTACCGCCGGCTATGCCCCGTTCCATGATCTGGACAGCAAGGTTCCGGCTGAAGTCAAGGCCAAGATGGAAGAAATTGCCAAGGGCCTGATCGATGGCTCGATCAAGACCAATGTTCCTCCTGTCAAGCCGTAAGCTTCCAGAATAACTTTGCAAAGGGAAAGAGAGAAATCTCTTTCCCTTTTCTGTTTTATAATACAGGGAATAGCCATCTTTACATGGAAGGATTATCGCGATGCAGAAAAAAGACATCCGCACAATTCTGAAAGACACGCTCCAGGCCGCAAAAGATGCGATGCTTGTGCCGCTCCTGGCAGTGATGACCGCAATTGTCATCGGCGGCATTGTGATTGCTGCGGTCGGTGGAAATCCATTTGCCGCGTACGCCGGGCTTTTTGAAGGTTCGTTTGGTTCGGTCAAGGCGCTCAGTGAGACAGCCGTTTGGGCCTCACCCTACATTTTTGCCGGGTTGGCAGTGGCGCTGGCTTTCAAGGGCGGCCTCTTCAATATCGGGGCTGAGGGACAATTGGCGCTGGGCGCGGTGGCTTCGGCCTGGGTGGGCTACGCCTTACCAGAGATGCTGGGAATCGAATTGCCCATGATTATCCATCTTCCCCTGGTAATTCTGGCGGGGCTTTTATTCGGCTTGCTCTGGGGTGCCATTCCGGGTGCCTTGAAAGCCTATACCGGCGCGCATGAAGTCATCAATACCATTATGATGAACTATATTGCGCTCAATATGGTCAGCTTTTTGCTGAATGGCCCAATGAAAGATAAGAACCCGTTGAATGTGATTGCCCGCACGCCTGAAATAGCCGCGGGAGCGCGTATCCCTGTCCTTTTTGATGGGCTGCGCATTCACTGGGGTTTCATCCTGGCGCTGGTGGTGGCCTTCCTGATCTGGTGGCTGTTGTGGAAGACAACCTTGGGTTTCGAGATTCGCACGGTGGGCTTAAATCCTGATGCGGCCAAATATGCGGGCATCAATTACAAACGCATCATGACCCTGACCATGGCGCTCTCAGGCATGCTGGCCGGGTTGGCCGGTACCATTGAAGTCACCGCCCTGAATTACCGGCACGAGTTGGGTTTTTCGGTAGGTTACGGTTTCGAAGCGATTGCAATTGCCCTGCTGGGCAAGACTCATCCGCTGGGGGTGGTGCTGGCCTCGATTTTATTTGCGGCCATGCGAAACGGGGCAACCCGGATGCAGTTCCTGACGCAAATCCCCGTGGATATCATCTCGGTCATCCAGGCGCTGATTCTGCTCTTTGTCGCAGCAGACGCCATTGTTCGTTATATCTATCGCATTCGCCAGAAGGGCGACAAAGTCGTCCTGACGCGCGGCTGGGGCGGGTAGGAGGAAACTATGGACTGGCGTCGTTTTGGTTTTATTGCAGTGATCATCGCGCTGTTGTTCGGTACGGTCGTGATCGTCGGCATGTCGCAGGAAGCGCCCATTTTGATCATTGGCAGCATGATGGCAACCACCATCGCTGTCGCCACGCCGCTGACCCTGGGCGCACTCTCTGGCATGTTTTGCGAACGCTCAGGTGTAGTCAACATTGGCATCGAAGGCATGATGCTTTCGGCAGCTTTTTTTGGCTGGCTGGCCTCGATTTACATGAGCTCAATTTTTAAGTTTTCCATCTGGCCCAGCCTGATTGTAGGCGTCATTTCGGCCATTCTCGCCGGGGGGTTGTTTGCCTTGCTCCTCGCGGTGCTGTCGATCACATACAAAGTCGACCAGATTATTGGCGGGACGGTCATCAACATCCTGGCCGTTGGTGTGACCGGGTTCCTGAACCGGCAGTTGTTTTTTGACAAGAGCAGTATCTTCCAGGGCCAGGTGCCACATGCGCCAGGGGTCTTGCCCATCATCCATTTGCCGATCAAGGAAGCCATTGAAGGCGTTTGTGGGCTGTTTGGCAGCACTCCCGGCTGTCTTGTCACTGCCAATGCTCTTGGTAAGATTTTCGACCAGAAACCAATCACGATTGCGGCGGTGGCCTTGGTGGTGATTAGCCATTACGTGTTGTTCAACACCCGCTGGGGCCTGCGCACGCGAGCCGTGGGTGAACACCCCAGGGCGGCTGACACCATGGGCATCAACGTGTACTGGATGAGGTATGCGAACGTTGTCATCGGCGGGATGCTGGCCGGGCTGGGCGGCGCTTATTTTACGCTCGAATCAGTCCCCTCGTTTGAACCATTGATGACCAACGGGCGCGGTTTTATCTCGCTGGCTGCGATGATCTTTGGCAACTGGACTCCTTTTGGCGCCTGGGCAGCTTCCTTGGTCTTTGGCGCTTCACAGGCTTTGCAGATCAACCTGCAATACTTCCGCACGCTGATCCCGCCAGAATGGGCATTTTTCCAGAATGCTTATGCTGTCGGCCAGATTCCTTATATTCTGACCATGATCATCCTGACCGGAATCATTGGCAAAACCACTGCTCCCGCCGCTGATGGCCAGCCGTACGAAAAGTAGGAGAGACAACATGGCAGACAATCAAAACATCGTCCTTGAAGCAAAAGGTATCACCAAACAATTTCCTGGCGTACTCGCCAATGATCATGTGGATTTTGACCTGCGCCAGGGGGAAGTCCATGCCCTGCTAGGTGAAAACGGCGCCGGGAAATCGACGCTGATGAATATCCTTTACGGGTTGTACAAGGCTGATGCGGGTGAAATCAAAGTCAATGGGGAACCGCTGATCCTTACATCCCCCAAAGACGCCATCCATCGTGGGATCGGTATGGTTCACCAACATTTCATGCTGATCCCGGTCTTTTCTGTCACCGAGAACATCATGCTCGGCGCAGAGACCGATCACCGGGCTGTCCAAAGCGACTCGGCACTCACCAAGCTGGACCGCAAGGAAGTGGCCCAAAAAGTGGCTACTCTTTCAGACCAGTACGGCTTTGAAATTGACCCTGAAGCCATTATCGGTGATCTGCCGGTGGGCGTGCAGCAACGCGTGGAAATCGTCAAAGCGCTTTACCGCAAGGCGAATATCCTGATTCTCGATGAGCCGACAGCCGTACTCACTCCCCAGGAGGCTGAAGACCTGTTCCGCATTGTGCATGAACTGACCCAGCGCGGCGTTTCGATTATTTTCATCACCCATAAACTTAAGGAAGTGCTGGCTGTGGCAGACCGCATCACCGTGATGCGTGGCGGCAAAGTGGTTGGAACGGCCAAACCTTCAGAGACAACCGAACAGCAACTTGCCACCATGATGGTGGGCCGCGAAGTCATTTTGACGGTGGATAAAGAAGCTGCCAAGCCTACGGAAGAGGTGCTCAAGGTTGAGAAGCTGCATGTGCGCGACCAGCGCGACCTGGAAACTGTGCGTGGCGTTTCGTTCGCGGTGCGCGCCGGGGAAGTTTTGGGCATTGCCGGGGTGCAAGGCAATGGCCAGACCGAACTGGCCGAGGCGCTGACCGGTCTGCGGAAAGCTGAAGGCGGTAAGATCAGCCTGGCGGGCAAGGATGTGACCGGCCAGACCCCACGCCTGTTCACTGAAACCGGGCTGGCACACATCCCTGAAGACCGCCAAAAACACGGTTTGGTCATGACCTATACCATCGCCGATAACATGATTTTGTGCGATTATTACAAATCGCCATTTAGTGTGCGAGGGGTTCTTCAACAGACCGCTATTGACACAAATGCCCGTGAACTCATCAAGGAATATGATGTGCGCACGCCATCTCCCTATGTGGCGGCGGGCAAACTCTCGGGTGGTAACCAGCAAAAGGTGATCGTGGCGCGCGAACTCAGCCGCCCCGTCAAACTTGTCATTGCCAACCAGCCCACGCGCGGCCTGGATGTTGGCTCCATTGAATACATCCACAAGGAAATTATCCTCATGCGCGACCGGGGTGTGGCCGTCCTGCTGATTTCCGCCGAGTTGGACGAGATCATGGCCCTTTCGGACCGCATTGCGGTCATGTACCGTGGCGAGATCGTCACCACCGTGGATGCCAAAACGGTCACTCGCGAACAACTTGGCCTATGGATGGCTGGGGTTAGCCCGGAAAAAGCCTGAAATCACATTTGCTGAGCTAATCGGGGCAGGGTCAAACCTGCCCTTTAAATTTTAATGGGCGAACCACAGATTCCCGAAGAGCTGAATTTAACCATGGAAGTGAAATCAAAAGGACTTGATAATAGATAAAAAAGATGTAAAATATCCTTATTGAATAAGGAGAAACCTATGCTTAGAAATAACCGTCTGTTTGTATTGTTACTGGTAAGCGCCTTGATCCTGGCGGCATGCAATTTGCCACAAGCGAAACAGGATGATCCTGAGGCCGTCATGTCTCTGGCTGCGCAAACCCTCGAGGCCAGGCTGACCTCGGATTTTTTACTGACACCTTCTGCCACCTGGACATCCCAACCCAGCGCTACCCCGCCTGCCTCAACAGCTACGTTCACTCCAGAGGCCAGCCCAACCCCCACCTCCATCTGCGACATGGCGCAATATGTCACAGATGTCACGATACCAGATGGCTCACAGTTCCAACCCAACCAGGATTTCACCAAGACCTGGCGTTTAAAAAACACAGGAGTCTGCACTTGGACCAGTGGATACCAGGTTATTTTTGATAATGGTGACGCGATGAGCGGCCCGGCAACGCAAGCTTTGAGTGGAACGGTGGCACCCGGCCAGACTGTGGATCTTTCTGTCAACTTGAAAGCTCCGGCAGCGGCAGGCTCTTATCGCGGTTACTGGAAGCTGCGCAACCCAGCGGGCGTGATCCTACCGGTCATTTCAGGGTTTCAGGGGAACTCTTTCTTTGTCGATATCAAAACTGTCCCACCCGCGCCAACGGCCACAGCTACCCCCTTGGTATTGGCGACACTCAATCCATTTCCGATCATTCCATTGCCGCTCAAGACAGCCACCCCAACCCCAAAGATTCTGTTCCCAATTATTATTGTGACACTTGGTCCTTAGCCGTTGCCTTGAGGCGCAAAAAGCGGAGACCTCCAAGCAGGTCTCCGCTTTTTGTTATAATGATTGGTGTTCAACGAAAGGAAAAAGAATGAAACAACCCTTCTATGTTTTGACATCCACTCTCACCGCGTTGGCATTGTTTTTAAGCGCCTGCGGCGGGGAGACCCTGCCCACCCCTGATGCGGCGGCCATTTCGACAGCTGCCGCCCAAACGGTGGAGGCGCGCTTCACCCTGCAAGCCGTTTTGCAAGCCACAGAAACCCCCCTGCCGCCTGCGGAAACCCCAACGCCAGAGGCCACTTCCACGCTGGGATATCCGCCCACTTTAACGACTGCGCCTGGTTTGCCCACTCCCACTCCCAACGGAAAACCCTGTTATTCCCTGACGTTTTTAGGCGACGTCTCCATCCCCGATGGGATGCTCATCACGCCCGGAACCAAATTTACCAAAACTTGGCGCGTACGAAATGACGGTAACTGCGTTTGGGATCCAACTTATGCCCTGGAACTCAACCAGGGCGATCCAATGGGCTCAGTGACGAAATTCCCCCTTACCAAAACAGTCTATCCGGGGAATACGTATGATATTTCCATTGACCTGACAGCGCCAACAACCGAGGGAATTTACTATGGCTATTGGCATATCGCCACACCTTACGGCGGGCACATGGTAATCGCCGGTTCTAACCAGTCACTATTTGTAAAAATACAGGTGACTAGCAAGAAAGACCGTTACTTTGGGGTTGACAATGTCGTTTACGACTGGACTCGCAAGCCGCAAAAAGGTTGCGGCTCTGATGGGGCTGTTTACAATTTTAGCGCTACAATTACTGCCAATGGCCCTGGCGAAATTGAGTATCAATGGCTACGGGTCCCTTGGGATGGAGACCCATTACAAGGCGGCATTTTAAAGTTTACCGAAGCAGGGTCGAAAACGGTTTATTTCACCTGGAGCCTCCACAACGGGGCTATTCAGAACATTGACCGCTGGGTGGCGATTGAAATCCTGGGGCCCATCCCACGCACTTTTGCTCGGGTGAAGTTCCACCATACTTGCCAACAATAATTTCACCGGCCGGGGTCTCGACCCCGGCTTTTTAATGCCCCTTTGTAGCTTCTAAAAAAACAGGGAGGCTTTAGCCTTGAAATTTTGAGAAGATACCGCAATGCATCTGGATTTGGAAAGGGAGTAAAATGGCTCTTTGGGAATCTCTGTGTTAAGACCCTGCGGAAAATCCTGGAGACCCAGTAAAATTTGGCGCAAAGGAGAATTTTAGAGCGATGAAACTCTACCGGATTTTATCTGTACTGATTGCGGTGGCGCTGGCAATCAGCGCCTGCAATCTGCCCTCGGCCCAGCCGACCGAACAGGCCAATCCCAACGCCGTTTTCACAGCTGCCGCTGAAACCGTGGTAGCCCAGCTTACCCAGGGGGCGCTGCTGAACCCCACCAACCCGCCCCCAACGATTGCCCCGCCAACCAGTTCACCGGTAGAATCGACCAATACGCCCGAGCCGGTTATCCCGCCTGTCGCCACATCTGCACCGGTGGCAGCGCCCACTACCGCCTGCGACGCTGCGCAGTTTGTCACCGATGTCACCATCCCTGATGGAACCCCCTTCAGTGGCGGCGCCACTTTTGTAAAAACCTGGCGGTTGAAAAATATCGGTACCTGCACCTGGAATTCAGCCTACGCCCTGGTCTTCGACTCGGGTACCGCCATGGGCGGCGCAGCCAGCGTCCCGCTCTCTGGAACGGTGGCCCCCGGCGGGTCGGTTGATGTCTCGGTCAACCTGCAAGCGCCCAGCGCTGACGGCACTTATCGCGGTTTCTGGGGGTTGACCAATGCCTCCGGCGCGCGCATCCCTGTGGCGGGCGGCTCCAATGGAAAATCCTTCTATGTGGAAATCAGGGTGGGGAGCGGAACCAGCGCCGGGACACCTGACAGCGGCGAGGGGAAATTTGCCGTCACCAGCGTGGGATTTAATGTGGCCCGCAGCGGCGCTTGCACATCCATGACTTATACGATTACGGCAACCATCACCGCCAATAAACCGGGGACGGTAACCTACACTTGGATTCGCAGCGATGGGACAACCGGCCCCACAAACAGCGGCTCGTTATCCTTCGACAGCGCCGGGTCACAGACCATTACCCATATCTGGACTTTTGGTGGAGGCGGTCGATCAGTTCAGTTATACATCGACAAACCCAACCACCAATATTTTGGCCCGGCAAACCTGAATTGCCCGTAAGGAACCTGGAGCCGGGGAATCCCGGCTCTTTTTGCGGTTTGCTCCAATCTGGTTAGAAAATGTTTTGAGAGGTCGAAGGATTACGCACCAAAATCACAAAGCTTGACTTTCAAGATGGCAACAGCTAAAATCGAATTTACTAAAGTTTTTTGATAAAAACTATTAAGCCCACACCACGCATGCGTAAAGGCTGCGTGGCAGATCTTCAGGATAAATCATGCCCGCGACCCCCACCCGTGACCGTCTCTCTCCCGAACAAATGCAGGCTACGCCCCTGCGCCGCCCGGAATGGATCAAAGTCCGCGCGCCATCTGGCGAAACCTATGAACAAATCCATGCCCTGATGCGCACCAAGTCGCTCCACACTGTCTGCGAAGAGGCCATGTGCCCGAACATGGGCGAGTGCTGGGGCTCCGGCACCGCCACCTTCCTGATGTTGGGCGACGTCTGCACGCGCTCCTGCGTTTTCTGTGATATCAAACACGGCAAGCCCAACGCGATGGACTGGTTGGAGCCGGAACGTGTAGCGCAGGCGGTCAAGTCGATGAAATTGAAACATGCGGTCATCACCTCCGTCAACCGCGATGAGCGCCGGGATGGCGGTGCGCCGATTTTTGCGATGGTTATCCGCCGCATTCGTGAATTGCAGCCGGGCTGCTCTGTGGAGGTGCTGATTCCCGATTTCAAGGGTTCCATCGAAGCCCTGAAAATCGTCATGGAAGCCCGCCCTGAGATTTTGAATCATAACGTCGAAACCGTCCCGCGCCTGTTTAAGCAAATCCAGCCGCAGGATAACTACGACTGGGCTGCCTCCACGTTGACGAATGCCAAAAAACTCGACCCTGAGGTGCTGACGAAGAGCGGCCTCATGGTTGGTATCGGTGAGGAGCTTGAAGAAGTCAAGGCTGTCATGCGCGACCAGCGCAGTTGGGGTGTGGACATTCTGACCATCGGCCAGTACTTACAGCCAAGCAAAAAACACTACCCGATCACGCGCTACTATACGATGGAAGAATTCACCGAACTGCGCGAATACGGCTATTCGATTGGTTTTAAATGGGTCGAATCGAACCCGTTGGTGCGCTCATCCTACCATGCCTATGAGCAAGTGCGCGCCTTGAGTGTTGTCCACCGCAAATTGTATGGAGACGAGGCAATGAGGGCTTTCGCGCCGGTGGGGAAGTAATCAAGGCATCCCTGAAAGCACAGCCAGGGCTGCTCGACCGGCTTGCATACGAAAAAACCGGGTGGAGATTTTTCCACCCGGTTTTTAATTCAGCCGGGGGATTAAATGTTATACTTTTCTTGAAGGCTTGAATTATCCAGAATAACATTCAGCAATTTTGGAAAGGATGATTCCATGCTCAAGAAGATTGTCCTCACGCTGACCGGCCCAGACCGGGTGGGCATTGTCGATTCGGTCACTGAAATCCTGGTCAAAGTTGACGGGAATGTGGAAACCAGCCGCATGGCCAGGCTGGGAGGCGAATTTACCATGCTGATGCTCATCTCGATTGGAGAAGACCAGTTTGGGAATCTCGAACAGGGTCTAACGAACCTGCGCGAACAGGGGTTCCAGGTGTCGACCAAACAGACCGAGTCGAGCTATGAACTGAAATACGCGGGCTGGCAGCCATACCAGATTGAAGTACATGGCGCAGACCAGGAGGGCATCGTCCACCAGGTGGCGCATTATCTGACCCAACACGGGATCAGCATCGAGTCGATGGACACAGGCATCGTGCCCGCACCGATGAGCGGGACGCTGTTCTTTTCGATGAACACCGTGGTACTTGTCCCGCCCCACCTGTCACAGAAAGACTGGCAGGCCAACCTGGACGAGGTGGCCGACCAATTGAACGTGGAAATCAAGGTCTCGGCCTACAAGGGAAAATGAATCGGGCCGGGGGCTTTATCCAGCCGTAAGCCCCCCATCCACGGGCAGGGCGGCGCCGGTGATGAAACTGGCCTCGGCGCTGGACAGGAACAGGATGGCGCTGGCCACTTCTTCGGGCGTGGCGATTCGCCCGAGCGGATGTTTCTCGGCCCACAGGCGCTGGGCTTCATCCACATCCCCGAACTGCTGCCAGGCGGCGTGGATCATCTCGGTTTCGACGCTGCCAGGACAGACTGCGTTGACACGGATGCCCTCGCGGGCATGGTCGAGCGCCATCGAGCGTGTCAGGTTAATGATGGCCGCTTTTGAAGCAGCATAGGCCGAAGCGCCCGCAAACCCCACCAAGCCCACATACGACGAAACATTGACGATACAGCCCCGGCTTTCGCGCAGGGAGGGCAAGGCAAATTTGCACATCAGGAATGTGCCCTTGACGTTGATGTTAAAGGTCTCGTCCCATTCGGCTTCGCTGGTCTGTTCCACCGTCCGGTTGCGATGGATGATTCCGGCGCAGTTGACCAGGATGTCGAGTCTGCCAGACAGGCGCAGGGCTTCGTCCACCGCGCGCTGGCAGTCAGCGGCGCGGGTTACGTCTCCGGCGACAAAGTGTCCGGCAGGGAGGCTCTCGGCGGCAAATGCCCCGGCTTTTGCGTCGCGGGCAAACAAAACGACCCGGGCTCCTTCATTCGCAAACAGATGCGCGGTGGCCAGCCCGATACCGCGGTTCCCACCGGTGATGAGGACAATCGTGTTCGAAAAGCGCATACGGCCTCCAATCCTTTTCACGAAAGATTATAACTGAACCCGCCTCGCGTGCCAGGCGGGCGCTGGGCCTGAGTATGGCTGAAGTACTCTAGTGATAAAAAAATGGAAAGCGGATTATATTTGCCGCATAATGATTTCAAAATGAAAACTACTGGCCGACTCAATCTTGCGAGTCGGCCAATAGTTTGTAAATCCGTGAAATCTGCGGCTAAACCAGCGAAAGATTAAATTCGGAGTGTGTCATGTTTGAAGTGATTTGGCAGAAGGTCATTGTGTGTGCCATTGCCCAATTTTCTGTTTCCCGGCCTCTGCGCCAGGATTTTCTTATCACCTTCATATACCCGCCTGTAACCCTTATGCTATAATTTCCCCTCCGAAAGGGAGTCTATGCTTCAGAAATTCATGAAACTTGTCGGGGGAAACCCCAATCAACGCGAAATCGAACGCCTGACTGAGAAAATTCTGCCGGTCAATGATCTCGAGGCGGAATTCGAAAAATTGAGCGATGAAGCCTTGCGCGCCAAAACGGACGAGTTCCGTGCGCGATTGGCCAAAGAGCTATCTGAGATTGACGATAACAACGAGCGTCAGGAAATCGAGCAGGCGGTTCTGGCTGAAATCCTGCCCGAAGCCTTTGCTGCCGTGCGCGAAGCTTCCAAGCGTACTCTTGGGCTGCGTCATTATGATGTGCAGTTGATCGGCGGCCTGGCCCTGCATGAAAGCAATATCGCTGAAATGCGCACCGGTGAGGGCAAGACGCTTGTCGCCACCCTGCCGCTTTATCTGAATGCCATCACCGGGCGCGGCGTGCACCTGATCACGGTCAACGATTACCTCTCCCGCCGCGATGCGCGCTGGATGGCGCCCATTTACCACGCCCTGGGCCTGACGGTGGGCGTGCTGCAATCGGCAGCAGCCACCGAGAACGGCAAAAAGGCCTTCATCTATGACCCGGAAAGAACCTCCCCGCAGGAAGACAAGGACAAGCTGCGCCTGGTGGATCGCCGCCTGGCCTATGAAGCCGACCTCACCTACGGCACCAATGCCGAATTCGGTTTCGATTACCTGCGCGACAATATGGTCTACTCCCCGGCAGATAAAGTCCAGCGTGGGCACTATTACGCCATCGTCGATGAAGTCGACAACGTGCTGATCGACGAAGCCCGCACCCCGCTGATCATCTCAGGCCCGGCCTCGGGTGACCTGGAATACTACGGGCAGATGGCCGCGCTGGTGAAACAGCTCGACCCCGAAGACTACGACATCAACGAAAAAGACCGCTCAATTGCCATGACCGAGATCGGCACGGCGCATGTCGAGCAGTTGCTCGGCCAGCCCTTGCGCGACCCCGACCGCCCCGAAGATGTGACGCCCGAACAGGCGCGCCTGCTCGGGCACCTGGAACAGGCTCTGCGCGCGCAATACCTGTTTAAACGGAATAAAGACTATCTTGTCCAGGCTGGCAAAGTTGTCATCGTGGATGAGTTTACCGGGCGTCTGATGGTTGGCCGCCGCTGGAGCGACGGTCTGCATCAGGCCATCGAAGCCAAGGAAGGCGTCAAGGTCGAACCCGAAAATGTGACCTACGCCACCATCACCCTCCAAAACTACTTCCGCATGTACCAGAAGCTGGCCGGGATGACCGGTACGGCGCTGACCGAAGCGGAAGAATTCCACAAGATTTACAAGCTCAATGTTTTACCGATCCCCACCAATCTGGAATACAACGCCACGAAGAACGATTCGCCGCTCGTCGAAATCAAGACCAAGGACGAGAATGGCTATGACATCATGTACTTTGCTCGCCGAAGCGACCCAGAAAAAGCTTCCGTTTTTTGGAGGCGCGCCGACTACCCGGACGTAGTCTACCGCACTGTGGAAGCCAAACTGCGCGCCATCGTGACCGAAATCGTCCGCGACCACGTGCTGGGCCGCCCAATGCTGGTCGGCACCACCTCGGTCGAATCGTCGGAACGGCTCTCGGGGCGGCTGAGAGCCGAACCGGTGCGCCGTCTCTTGCAGGTGCATTTACTGCGCCACACCTGGTTCGAACAAAGCGACAAGGAAGAAGACGGGCGTCTCGTCCCTGAACTCGAACCGCTCTACAAACCGCTCGACGAACTGGAACCAACCTTCCTGCGTACTTTCGCCAAGCCCTTTAATATTTCGATCAACCCTGAAGAACCTGCCAACCTGGCCAGCCTGCTGACCATCCTGCGGCTCGATCCTGAACATGAGGGCCGTTTGAAGGCGGTCATCCAGGGCGGGGTATCACACGAAGTGCTGAATGCGCGCAAGCATACCGAGGAAAGCCAGATCATCGCCGGGGCGGGCGCCTTCGGCGCAGTGACAATTGCCACTAACATGGCCGGGCGCGGCGTTGACATTAAACTGGGCGGCGATTTGGCCGATGAAATCATCGCGGTTGTTAGCCGGGTCTTGAAGCGCGCCGGGTATGACCCTTACAACATGCGCCTCGAAGAACAGCGCCAGGCCATCCTGAAAATGGACACGTCCGAATATGGTATTTACGAATCTGAAATCCAGTACTTCCTGAAATATTTCGAAGATATGGAGACGGTGCGCCGCGTGGGCGGCTTGCACGTCATCGGCTCGGAACGCCACGAAGCGCGCCGAATCGACAACCAATTGCGTGGACGCGCTGCCCGCCAGGGCGACCCCGGCTCCTCGCGCTTCTATCTCTCCCTGCAAGACGACCTGATGCGTCTCTTTGGCGGCCAGCAGGTGGAAGGCATCATGCAGCGTTTCCGCCTGGATGATGATTTCCCGCTCGAGAACAAAATGGTCACTGGTTTGATCGAACAGTCACAGGGCCGCGTGGAAGGCTCCAACTTCGACGTCCGCAAGCATTTGCTTGAATATGATGACGTGCTGAATAAACAACGCACCATCATCTACACCCAGCGCGACAAAGCCATGTTCAAGGAAGACCTGGCCGAAGATGTCGCCGCCCTGCTCAAAGATGAAATTGCGGCGCGCGTACCGCCCGCAATGGCCGATGAAGAAGGCCCATGGAAACTGCTGGCCTGGCTCGAACAGATCCAGCCTGCGTTTGCTTACGGCGAGCGCAAAATTTTCCCATCGTTCACCTATCGCCTGCTGCTCGATGAACTTTCCAAAGCCCAAGACGACCCTTCGACAGGCTCAGGGCAAGCCAAAGAAATCTTGCTTGATATCGTTCGCAGTGCGGTGGAGATCGAGGAAGAACACATTCTCAAGGCCATCGAAACGGCGGTCCAGAAGACAGCCGAAAGCCTGGAAACCCAGATCCAGGAACGTTTTGACACGCTGGAGACCTTCTTCGAAGGTATGCGCGATAACGAAGAACCCAAAAGGCCTGTCGAAATCCTCGACGAGCTTAAACCTGTCTTGCACATCGAACTGCGTCTCAACAGTGAACAGCTCAAGCTACTCGCCACGAACCCCGAATTGCTCGAGGAACCCATCAAAGCCCAGGTGGATGTGGCCCTTTCAGGGATTGCCATCACCCGCCTGCTGGGCAGCCTCGAATTCCGCCTGAGTGAGCGTCTTTCGGTCAAGGCCGATGACTTGGCCCGCCTGGGCTGGGATGAGGCCGCAGCCACGCTGATGAAATCAGCGCAGGAAATGCTGATAAATCGGCGCGAAAGGCTGACGGGGAGCAACGGTCAGGTGGCCAGGGAACTGGATGCCATTCTTGGCCGCCTCGACGCCGTCAAAATGGACGAATCCGATCTCGTCGGCCTTTTGTCCAGCCTGGCGCGCGCCCGCCGGGCCGTTTTCAACCCAAAAACGCATAAACAGGAAATCCAGGAAGTCCAGCGTTTTAACTATTTCTATCTTGCGGCAAAAGTGCTGGCCGGGCGCAAAGCTGAAAACGTTGCGGCAGATGTTTTGGATCACCTGGAAGCTGCCACGGCCAAACTTTTGGAGGGTTGGGGACAGGCAGAGTACGCCCGCCTTGCCCAGAACGCCTCCCGCCTGGGCGATTTCGGCCCGGCTGCTGAGAAGCTGGGGCTTGAGCCAGACGCCTCGCTGTCATTCCTGACCAACGAGCAGCGCACCGCGCTGATGCAGGAACTCGGCCAAAAACGCACGGCGGAGATTCACCGCAATGTGCTGCTGGGCGTTATCACCGAACTGTGGGTGGAATACCTGACCCGTGTGGAGGCGCTGCGCGTCTCAATTGGGTTGGAGGCTTACGGACAGCGCGACCCGCTGGTACAATATAAGACGAAAGCGTCTGATATGTTCCAGGCTCTGCTGGTCGAAGTGCGTTCGGGCGTGATCGACCGGGTTTTTCGCTATTTGCCACGTGTGGTGATGGCAGAAGCCCTCGCCGAGGTCGCCGTGGAAACGCAACCGGCTGCGGTTCCCGCCCAGGTGGAAGTGGCCCGGGCTGGCCGCAAGCGGCACAAGAAAAAGTAGTTGAAAGTCGAAGGCCTCCAGACCTTCGACTCACCCAACTCTTGACTCCTGCGCCGCCACCGGCCAAATGGATCTGACCATGTCCAATCTGTTTGCTCCTGCCCCCAATGAGTTTCGCGTCCTCCCCAAGGTGGATTTGCACCGCCACCTGGAAGGTTCGCTGCGTTTGCAGACCATGCTCGAAGTGGCGCGTAAACATGGCATCACCATCCCCGCGACCGTGGTGCGCTTGAGCCGCCTGGTGCAGGTTCAAGATGAAGACAACTTCACCTTCGAGAACTTCCTGGCAAAATTCAATACCTTGCGGATGTTCTACCGCTCACCCGATGTGATTGACCGGATCACGCGCGAAGCCATCGAAGATGCCGCCAAAGATAACGTCCGCTACCTGGAACTGCGTTTTACCCCGGTGGCTCTCAGCCGGGCCGAGCGATTCCCAATGCACGACGTGATGGATTGGGTTTGCGAAAGCGCCAAAAACGGCGCCAAAAAACATGGCATCACCGTGCGGCTGATTGCCTCGGTCAACCGGCACGAGTCCATCGAACTGGCGGAACAGGTGGTCTGGCTCTCAATCGACCGCCGTGACAAAGGGATTGTGGCGGTGGACCTGGCCGGGAACGAAGCCGAATTCCCTGCCAGGCCATTCCTGGCCCTGTTCAACGAAGCCCGCCAATCCGGGCTAAAAATCACCCTGCACGCCGGGGAATGGGGCGGGGCGGAAAACGTCCGTGAAGCCATCGATAAATTCTCGGCTGACCGGATCGGGCATGGCGTGCACGTCCTCGATGACCAGTATACGACGGCCCTGGCGCGCGAACATGGCACACCTTTCGAGGTCTGCCTGACGAGCAACTACCAGACCGGCGCGGTTACGGCGCTGCCCAATCACCCGGCCCCGAAAATGCTCGAGGCACAGTTGAATGTTACCTTCAACACCGACGACCCGTCGATTTCGCAGATCACCCTCGGCAACGAGTATCGCGTGGCGGTCGAAGACCTGAAAATCCCGAGAGAGGTGCTCAAAGAGCGCATTCTGGCCGGGGCGCAGGCTGCCTTCCTGCCGGATGGGGAGAAGAAGAAACTGGTTGACTCACTCAAGAAGGACTTGAGCAAAACGTAATTTTTAGCCCCCAGACAAAGATTGTGTCCGGGGGTTTGTGTTCCCTATTTCATAAAGAAAGGCTGGTTTTATGTATTCCCCTTACCCCGCTCAAGCGCCAGAGGCGCAAATCATTCGTTCTGTCAGCAGCCCGCTGGCTGAAGGCGCAGGCTGGATGAAATTCCTGGGAATCCTGTCGATCATCACGGGGGCCTCGCAGATGCTCAGCCTGGTCGGAATTTTATGGGGTTGGCTGCCGCTCTGGATGGGGATTTTGCTTTACCAGGCTGCCAACTCTGCCGAAATGGCCCGCCTTTCCGGGGACCCGTACGCCCTGGCTTCAGCACTAAAAAATGTAAAAACGTATTTCGTCATCAATGGCATTTTGACCCTGCTGGGGATGTTGTCTGCCTGTATCATGCTGTGCGTCCTGCTCGTCTTACCGATGTTGGGCGTGATGCCTTTCCTGCTGGACCCCAGCAACTTTGATTTTTAAACCATTCGCTGCGGCAGTCTGTCTGGCAAGGTCTCAGCCTATAGATCTCAGAGAGACTTTTCCGTAGAAAGCCACAATTTCAGGTGTAAGACAGACTGTTCCATGAACACTATAGTCATTAGTTCACGAAACATCTTGAAAAACCGGAAATTCTCCCAACTTTCGCGTAGCATTGATAATTGGTGTATTAGGCTCTTGCAGGAGTAACAATAAATGATTATTGGATTGTTTATTCTTGGGGTAGTTTTATTACTGGCAGGCGGCGAACTATTAGTACGCGGCGCCTCACGTCTTGCAGTCTCGTTAGGTCTCTCTCCCTTGATTGTCGGGTTGACCGTTGTGGCGTTTGGTACCAGCGCCCCGGAACTAGCGGTTACGATCCGATCGGCCTTTGCTGGAAATGCTGATATTGCGTTGGGGAATGTGGTTGGGAGTAATATCGCCAACATCCTTTTCATTCTTGGTTTGAGTGCCGTGATTACGCCGTTAATCGTCTCGCAAAAATTGCTGCAATTTGATGTGCCCTTGATGATTGGTATAACGGTTCTTTTGTTCGTGTTGGGCCTGGATGGAAAAATCAGTCGTCCTGAAGGTCTCTTGCTTTTTGGGGGTATTGTTGCTTACGTGGTTTTTGCAATTCAACAAAGCCGTTATCCAGAGCCAGATGTTCAACAAGAGTATGCGCAAGAATATGGCAAGGAACCGGCGAAGGTTAAGCATCCGTGGATACTTAACCTTTTCCTCATCGGGAGTGGCATATTAATGTTGGTTGTGGGGGCAGGCTGGTTGGTGGATGGGGCGGTTACCCTCGCCAAGGCATTAGGCCTAAGTGAGCTAATCATTGGGTTAACCATCGTCGCGATTGGGACCTCTTTGCCTGAAATTGCCACTTCGATCATCGCCAGTTGGCGTGGAGAGAGCGATATTGCCGTAGGCAATGTGGTTGGAAGCAATATCTTTAACATATTGTCAATCATGGGGATAACAGCTCTCATCGCCCCCGATGGCGTTCCAGTCGCACGCGCTGTGCTTTCCTTCGACCTCCCAATCTTGATCGTTGCCTCGATTGCTTGCTTGCCAATCTTCTTTACTGGACATAAAATTAGCCGCTGGGAAGGTTTCCTCTTTGGAGGATATTATGTTATTTACCTCACCTATTTAGTTTTGAACGCAACTGAGCATGATGCGCTGTCCTTTTTCAATCAAGCAGTCCTCTGGTTTGCCATCCCACTGACGGTGGTCACGTTGGCAATTTTTTATTGGAGAAGCTGGCGCAATCCGAAAAAAGACAAGGTCTCTGGCAGTTGAGTTTGCTTCCTAATTGGGTCTCCGGATGATTTGAAATGCGGTAAAATACATCTTATTCATTAACTTGACAGACAAAGGACATCAAAGGCGCACCTTTGGGTTTTTTGTGAGTGTGTTGTGTGTTTTATAATCACTGCATGGTCACAAGAGGCACAGAGGTGTTTTGTTGTCTAAACCATGAGGGTGCGTCGCACCAGGTTAAATGGAACTTTTTCCAGTGAAAAACTTCCCCGTCAAGCAGGGTTTTTCCAAAAAAGTCTGGTGCGGCGCACTTGCTATCAGAAGCCAAAGAGGAGTTCATCATGAAAGATTTCTTTAATTCCCGCGAGACGCTCAAAGTTGGGAGCCAAGCATATCTCATCTATCGTCTCGACGCGCTGGAGAAGGCCGGGCTGGTCAAGCTCGCCAAGCTGCCCTTTTCCATCCGCGTGATGCTCGAGGCGGCCCTGCGCCAGTGCAATGATAACGAGATCACCCAGGAGGATGTCAAACGCATCGCCTCCTGGAAACCGCAGGGGCGGCGGCCCGGGATCCCGTTTTTGCCTGCCCGCGTGGTCATGCAGGACTTCACCGGTGTCCCGGCAGTTGTCGACCTGGCCGCCATGCGCGCGGCCGTTGCCCGGCTGGGCGGCGACCCAAAGAAAATCAACCCGCTCGTGCCGGTTGACCTGGTGATCGATCACTCGGTGCAGGTGGACTTCTTCGCCACAGCAGATGCGCTCAACCGCAATACAGAAATGGAGTTTCAGCGCAACCGTGAGCGCTACGAATTCCTGAAATGGGGACAGAAGTCCTTTAAGAATTTTCGCGTTGTTCCGCCGATGACCGGCATCATCCACCAGGTCAACCTGGAATATCTCTCGGAAGTCGTCTTCACCAAACAGACTTCGGAGTTTTCTGAAAACTCCGAAGTCTCGGAGGTCTTGGCCTTCCCCGATACCCTGGTCGGCACCGACTCGCACACGACCATGATCAACGGCCTGGGCGTGGTCGGCTGGGGCGTGGGCGGCATTGAAGCCGAGGCGGTCATGCTCGGCCAGCCAATGGATATGCTCCTGCCAGACGTGATCGGCTTCAAACTACACGGCAAACTCAAGGATGGCGTCACCGCCACCGACCTGGTGCTGACCGTTACGCAGATGCTGCGCGAAAAAGGCGTGGTCGATAAGTTCGTTGAATTCTTTGGCCCCGGTCTGGGAACGATGACCCTGACCGACCGCGCGACGATTGCCAACATGGCCCCTGAATATGGCGCGACGCTGGGCTTTTTCCCTGTTGACGCCGAGACCTTGCGCTACATGAAATTGACCGGACGCCCGCAGGAAGTCATCGACCGGACAGAAGCCTACTGCCGCGCCCAGGGCCTATTCCGCGAAACGGACACGCCCGACCCCGAGTTTACCGACACCCTGGAACTCGACCTGGGTTCCGTGGTTCCCTCGCTGGCCGGGCCGAAACGCCCTCAGGACAGGGTGGCCCTGACCGAGATGAAGTCGGCCTTCCAGAAGGCGCTGACCGCCCCGGTTAAGGAACGCGGCTACGAACTCTCCGGCGAGGCGCTTAAACGCGAAGCGACTTTTGGGACCCCGACAACAGCCTCGGGGCAGGCCGATGGCGGCTCGCAAACCATGAAGCACGGCGCGGTCGTCATCGCTGCCATCACCTCCTGTACGAACACCAGCAACCCATCGGTGATGTTGGCGGCGGGACTGCTGGCGAAGAAAGCTGCCGAGAAGGGTTTGAACGTCAAACCCTACGTCAAGACCAGCCTGGCGCCCGGTTCGCGGGTGGTGACCGAGTATCTCAAGGCCGCCAACCTGATCGACCCGCTGGCGCAGTTGGGTTTTAACGTGGTCGGCTATGGCTGCACCACCTGCATTGGGAACAGCGGACCGCTCCCGGGCGAGGTGGCGAAGGCCGTCACCGGCAGCGACATCGTTGCCGCGGCGGTCATCTCGGGCAACCGCAACTTCGAGGGGCGCGTCCATCCGCTCGTCAAAGCCAACTACCTGGCTTCGCCGCCGCTGGTCGTGGCCTACGCCCTGGCGGGGACGGTCGATATCGACCTGGAGAACGAACCGCTCGGCACTGGCAAAGACGGCCAGCCGGTTTACCTGCGTGAGGTCTGGCCCTCGTCGCAGGAAGTGGCCGAGGCGGTCGCTGATTGTGTGCGGGTTGCCATGTTTGACGAACGTTATGCCAGTGTCTTTGAAGGTTCGAAAATGTGGCAGGAGATTCAGGTGACCGAGGGCGAATTATTTGCCTGGAGCGACGACTCAACCTACATCCATCACCCGCCGTATTTCCAGAGCCTGACGTTGGAAGCACCCTCGATCACGGCCATCCGAAACGCGCGAGTTCTGGGCATCTTTGGCGATTCGATTACCACCGATCATATTTCCCCGGCGGGCAATATCGCCGCCGACAGCCCGGCAGGCAGGTTCCTGCAGGAGCGCGGCGTGCAGCCCAAAGATTTCAACTCGTATGGCGCACGGCGCGGCAACGATCTGGTGATGGTACGCGGCACCTTTGCCAATATCCGCCTGAAGAACCAGATGGTTGCGCCGAAAGAAGGCAACTGGACGAAGTACGCGGATCGAGAAATGCCGATTTATGAGGCCGCCCTGCTTTACAAGCAAGCCGGGGTTCCGACCATCATCCTGGCGGGCAAGGAATACGGCACCGGCTCCAGCCGCGACTGGGCTGCCAAAGGTACGCTGCTGCAGGGCGTGAAGGCGGTCATCGCCGAATCGTTCGAACGCATCCACCGCTCGAACCTGGTGGGCATGGGTGTGCTGCCCCTGCGCTTCATGGATGGCCAGAATGTTGAAGCGCTCGGCCTGGATGGTTCGGAAAGCTTCGAGATTCTCGGTTTGGATAACGAAATGCAGCCGCAAAGCGTGGTGACGGTGCGCGCCGCCAGGCAGAACGGTTCCGTGGTCGAATTCCAGGCCAGGGCGCTCCTGAACACACCGGTCGAGGTAAATTACTATCGCAACGGAGGCATCCTGCATACCGTGCTGCGAAATTTGGTCAAGTAAACACCTGGACTGACCATGGCCGGGCGGCTTGCCGCCCGGCCATGTTTTTTAACGGGGCGGCGCGCCGGGTAAGGCGTATAATTGACCTATGACAGAAAAACGCATCCTGGTCACCGGCGCCACCGGCAAGGTGGGGCAGACATTGATCACCGGCCTGTTGGCCGATCCCCAATTCGATTCTTTTCTCGTCCGCGCACTGTGTCACAACCGCAGGCTCGACCCCGGCCCGCGGCTGGAGGTGTTCCAGGGCTCGATTTCCAACATGGAAACGGTCAGCGCCGCCCTGGAGGGGGTGACGCACGTTGTCCACCTGGCAACCTGCAAGGAAACACCGCAGGAAATCATGGATGTGGCCGTCAAGGGCCTGTTCTGGCTGCTGGAGACCTGCCGCGTCAGCCCGACGTTCGAGCAGTTCATCCTGGTGGGCGGCGACGCGGCGCTGGGACATTTCGTTTACCCGCACCCGCTGCCGGTCACCGAACAGCAGAAACACAGCGCCTATCCGGGTTGTTACGCACTCTCCAAAGTGCTCGAAGAGACCATGCTGGAGCAGTATTACCTCCAGTATGAATTGAATGGCTGCTGCCTGCGCGCGCCCTGGATCATGGAAAAGGACGACTTTAAATACCAGCTTTCCTTTGGCGCGGATGTTTTTGGCGGCCCGCGCTGGCGGGACCTGGTCGGCGCGGCGCAGGCCGATGAATACCTGCGCACGCAGACTATCCCGGTCATGCTCGACCCCGCCGGTCAACCCGTCAAGCGGAATTTTGTCCATGTTTCCGACCTGGTCAGCGCGCTGCTGCTGGCGATCGACCAGCCCCGCGCCCGCCAGCAGACTTTCAATATCTGCATGGACGAGCCGGTCGATTACGCCGCAGTGGCCCGTTACCTGGCCGAGAGCCGCGGACTGCCCTCGGTCGCCGTGCCAACGCCCTATCACTCCACCTGGCTGGATAACACCAAGGCCAAATTCCTGCTCGGCTGGCGGCCCAGGGTGGATTTAAAAACGATGATCGACCTGGCCTGGGATTACCAGCGTCTGGCCGATGACCCGCGCATGGTCTGGTATCCGGGATAACGATTAATCTAAAACGGTGACAAATGCAATACCTCTGCCAACTATGGGCTAGCAGAGGTATTGGTACGAACATCTTTTTATTTTTCGCAAGCCGGTTGAAAATGAAGTCCTTTCGCGCATCCGCTACAGCACCTGGAAAGGTGTCCAAAAAGCGGAAGACGCCGAGACTTACGAAGAGTTCCTTGGGCTGATTGGAAAGAAACAATAGACTTGTTTGGCTCGTGCCTGAAAATTGGTTCGCGGCAAGCAGGCGATGCGGCGAAAGGGAACAAAAAACGACTTGCGCGAACAAGTCGTTTTTGCAAATGACTGAAGACGGGGCGCGGCCTACTTGCGCCTCTTCTCATCCTTAAAGACCGTCGTCAAGACCACGCTGACCACCGTCACAACCAGGCCGCCCAGGAAAGCCGGCCAGAAACCGTCCACCGTGAAACCGACGTGGAAATTCGTGCCAACCAGGCCTGCCAGCCAGAACAGGAAGGTGTTAATCAGCAGGGTGAACAAGCCCAGGGTCAGGATGATCAGCGGGCAGGTCAACAGTTTGAGCAGCGGGCGCAAAAGCGCGTTCAGCAGCCCAAAGATCAGCGCCAGCCAGATGAAGGCCAGCCAATTGGTCGAAGACGATTGCGGGTGAATTCCAGGGACGATGGCAACCGCCGCATACAGCGCCACAGCATTAATGAACCAGCGCAAGAAAAATTTTGACATGGGAAACCTCCTTTGAATGACCTATCCTTAATACGCGCTACGCGGCGCGAGGTTGCATCCCCGGCGCTTCCATCCAGGCCAGGGTGCGTTGGGCGGTAAACCCGGCAGCGCGGATGGCTTCGTCCATTGGTCCGGCAGGATATTCCAGCGCCAGGCTGTTTGCTTGGGCCAGCACGCGGCGGCCATGCAGCAGGAGCGCGGTGACGGGCTCCGGGTCCGCTTCGGCGGGCAAGGCCGCCCACAACCGGTCGAGGCGGCTGCCCGTGCGCTGGCAGGCCAGCACGCCCTGGAGCCTGCCATTTCGATAGGCAGACCACTGGGCGGTATTGGTATCGGTGATGAAGCGGTAGAGGTCGTTGATAAGCCCCGGTTGGAAGATCCCCCACCCCTGGGGCTGATACCAGTCAAGCATCTCAGGGTAGGCGCGCGTCAGCCACTCCCGTTGAACAGGCCAATCACGATTAGGCCGCGGCGCAACCCGAAGATTGGTCTGCATGCCCGCAGGGGGAGTGGTTCCAGAAGACGCCTGCCAGCTTGTGCGCCGCGAACGTTCCACAAAACCCAGCTCGCGATAAAGCTGGATGGCGCCGGGATTGTCGTCTCGGACGTGCAGCCAGATGGTTTGCGCGTGTTTTTCCCTGGCGCGCTGCATGGCGGCCAGCGTCAGCTCCCGCGCAATGCCCCGGCGTCTGTATTCAGGGTGTGTGGCGACATTGGCAACCAGGAAAATTTTTTGCCCGCGCTTGAAAAAAGGAATCAGGCTAACGTTGCCCACCACCCGGCCGTTATCTTCCCAGACAAAGCCTGAAAGCGGCAGGGAAACCGTCTCGATGACCCGCGGCGCCCAATCCAGGAAACTCGAGTCGCGTCCGTTGCGGCGCATCTGGTCGATGTACGAGCGCCCTTCCGGGTCGAGCGTAGACGAAAAACACAGTTCAATCAGGTCGGCAACCGAGGGCAGGTCACGCAGCACATTCAGCGGACGGAGGCGGCCAGGCGTGGCAATCGGCGCAGAGGTCAGGGTGGAAATCATTGGGTCAATTATATTCTTTTTCGAGGCTTGTGTGTTTCTTCCAGTTCCCTGCAATCCAAAATGCGTATACAATAGACTCATACGCATTTCTTACAGCATTCTTTCAGTCTGAGTGCGCAGCCTTTGCTATAATCCCACCGCTGGAATGCTTGCGGTCACAAATTGGGCATTCCAGAAAAAGGTTCATCTGTGACCGTGACGGGTATAGAATTGTGGAAAGGGAACCACGCTTATGATGCGATTTGACCGTTTTACCGAGCGAGCACAAGAAGCCGCCCAGCGCGCCGCCGAAATCATCCAACGCTACGGGCACAACCAGATTGACACCGAACATATCCTGCTGGCGTTAATTGAACAACCCGGCGGGGTCATCCCCCAAATCCTGGAACATCTCAACGTGAATGCCACAGCGCTTTCAGAGCGACTGGATGCCGCGCTGCGGGCCACCCCCAAAGCCAACATCTTTGGCGGCGGGGCCGGGCAGATTTTCATCACCCCGCGCGTCAAACGGATCATCGACCTGGCGAACGAAGAAGCCAACCGGCTGAAGGATGAGTATATCTCTACCGAACACATCTTCCTGGCGGTACTGACGGAACGCAATACCCCCGCGGCGCGGATTCTCGAAAGCGCCGGGATTACCCGCGACCGGGTCTTTGAATCAGTCCAGCAAATCCGCGGCGGGCAGCGCGTGACCGACCCGCAAGCTGAATCCCGTTACCGCACACTGGAGAAATACTCCCGCGACCTGACCAAGCTGGCCCGCGAAGGCAAGCTCGACCCCGTGATTGGCCGCGATAACGAAATCCTGCGCCTGATCCAGGTCCTTTCGCGCCGCACGAAGAACAACCCGGTGCTGATCGGTGAGGCAGGCGTTGGCAAGACCGCCATTGTGGAAGGCCTGGCCCAAAAAATCGCCGATAATGACGTGCCTGAGATCCTTTCAGGCAAAAAAGTGGTTGCGCTCGACCTGGGTTCGTTGATTGCCGGAAGCCGTTTCCGCGGCGAGTTTGAAGAACGTCTGAAGGCCGTCATGGAAGAAGTCCAGCGCTCGCAGGGCGATATCATCATGATGATCGATGAACTGCACACCGTGATTGGCGCGGGCGCGGCCCAGGGCGCAATGGACGCCTCCAACATGCTCAAACCGGCGCTGGCACGTGGCGAATTGCAATGCATCGGTGCGACCACGCTGGATGAATATCATAAATATATCGAAAAAGACGCGGCCCTCGAGCGTCGTTTTGCGCCGATCTATGTCGATGAACCCTCCGTGGATGACGCCATCAAGATGCTGCACGGCCTGCGTGACCGCTATGAGGCGCATCACAAGGTGCGTTATTCTGATGAAGCCCTGGATGCGGCTGTCCACCTGGCCACCCGCTACGTGACCGACCGCCGCCTGCCCGATAAAGCCATCGACTTGATGGACGAAGCCGCCGCGAAATTGCGCGTGGCGCTCTATTCCATGCCGCCCGAGCTAAAAGACCTCAAATCCGAAATCGACCGGCTGGCTGCAGAAGAAGAGCAGGCCGGTGTGGCGCGCGATTACGAACGCGCCGCCCAGAAGAAATCCGAGCGCCTGCGCCTGGAAGGCGAGTACAAGGAAAAACGCGATAAGTGGGAAATCGAAAACCACATCGATGAAGTGGTCGATGTCAACGACATCGCCTCCGTCGTCCATCAGTGGACGGGCATCCCCGTCAACCAGATGATGGAGACCGAGTCGGCGAAGCTGCTCCAGATGGAAGCGCGCCTGCACGAGCGGATTGTCGGCCAGGATGAGGCCATCCACGCCATTTCGGACGCCATCCGCCGCGCGCGCTCCGGGCTGAAGGACCCCAGCCGCCCGATTGGGTCATTCATCTTTATCGGCCCCAGCGGCGTCGGGAAGACGGAACTGGCCAAGGCCCTGGCCTGGTTCATGTTCGATGACGAGGATGCCCTGGTGCGAATCGATATGTCCGAATACCGCGAACAGCATACCGTCAGCCGCCTGTTTGGCGCGCCTCCCGGTTACGTCGGTTACGAAGAAGGTGGACAGTTGACCGAAGCCGTGCGCCGCCGCCCCTACCGTGTGCTGTTGTTCGATGAAATCGAAAAGGCCCATCCTGAAGTCTGGAACGCGCTCCTGCAAATCCTGGATGACGGCCGGATGACCGATGGTCAAGGTAATATTGTCGATTTCCGCAACACGGTCCTGATCATGACCAGCAACCTGGGGACGGAGTTTGTCCACAAAGGCGGCACGCTCGGCTTCTTGCAGCAGAAGGCTGATGATGAGGAACGCGCCAACCAGGAGAAAATCGAAAAAGCGCTCAAGGGCACCTTCCGGCCTGAGTTCATGAACCGGATCGACGAAATCATCATGTTCTCGCCGCTCTCGGTGGAACAGATGGAGAGTATTGTTGACCTGCAGATGAAAGAAGTCATCGGCCGCCTGAACGACTACAACGTGAAGATTGAGCTTTCAGGGGCGGCGCGCACCTGGCTGGCAAAACAAGGTTTCGACCCCGCCTTTGGCGCGCGACCCCTGCGCCGGGCCATCCAGAAGTTTGTAGAAAGCCCGCTTTCGATCGAACTCCTGGGCGGAAAATTTGCAAACGGCGGCACGGTCAAGGTGGATGTGGAAGACGATAAGATTGTCTTTAACTAATTCCCTGGCAAAATAAACCGAGAAGACTTCATCGCAAGATGGAGTCTTTTATTATGAAACCCCGAAGACTACCGCTTAGATAAGCAATGAATTCAAAAGCGCTCCCTGACCCTGCCCTTAATATGTGGGATTTATCAGGTAAAATCGGTCGTAAATCAGGAGAACCCATGGAAAACAAAAACTTCTTTACATCTACTTCAGGGATTATCATTACTGTGCTGATTGTCTTATGCTGCTGTTGCTGCATTGTTCTTGCCGGTGGGCTGGGCGGGGCATATTACCTCAGTGCACAGGTGACACCTTTTGCGCCGAATACTACACCTTTTAATTTTGATTTTGACAACTCCACCCCCACCCCGGTAGAGATTATCCGTATCCCTGTGGGAACGGTTTCCACTGAAACGCTGAAAACTATCAATGCTGCGGCAGTCCCTATCAACGATCGACGTGACTTAGCCTGCCGGCTGCAAAGCAAATGTGATATCCCCGAAACACTCCCCAGCGGTCCGTTCAAAGAGGGAGATACCCAGTCCTTCTGGCTGACCAATACCGATAATGCCCAAAGCTTTCAAGCCCAGGCGACCCTGAGATATGTCACTGATCACGCCTATTTCTGGGTTGAAGATGGCGTTAAATACAATCAGGCCGATGCAAAAAAGATGATGGATACCTTTGAAACCAAGATTTATCCCACCAATCGCGAATTTTTTGGCAGTGAATGGACACCCGGCGTGGATGAGGATCCGCATATTTACGTGGTCTACGCGCGGGGGATCGGTAGTAATACCGCTGGTTATTTTAGTTCATCCAATCAATATCATCCTTCGGCGGCAAAATACTCAAATGCTCATGAAATGTACGTCTTTAACGCCGACAATTCCCCATTGAATGATCAATATACTACCGGGGTGCTTGCGCATGAATTCCAGCACATGATTCACTGGTATCAGGATGCCAACGAAACAGCGCTGCTTAATGAGGGTTTCGCTGATCTGGCATTCCTATTGAATGGTTATTCAGTGGGCGGGGCGGATTACGCCTACATCAGTGATACGGATTTGCAGTTGACCGATTGGGGATCAGGCGATAACAGGCCGCATTATGGAGCTAATTTCCTGTTTGTGACCTATTTTCTAGATCGTTTCGGCGAAGACACCACCAAGGCCCTGATCCATAATCAACTTAATGGTTTGGAAAGTATCGATGACACCTTACAGGCCCTCAATATAATTGATAAAGCCACAGGCAAAGTTATCACAGCAAACGATTTTTTCATGGATTGGGTGGTCACCAACTACCTACTGGATGGATCAGTTGGCGATGGACGATATGTTTATCACAATTACAAAGACTCACCAAAGGCAAGAGAGACGGAAACCGTTGCCAAATGTCCAGCCAGTCTAACCCGAACTGTCAATCAGTATGGTGTCGACTATATCCGTTTTTCTTGTGTTGGAACCTTTACTTTGCGGTTTGAAGGCTCAACCCAGGTTGGATTGTTGCCGGTAGACGCTGCATCTGGCAAATATGCTTTTTGGACAAATAAAGGCGATCAGTCAGATATGACATTAACGCAAGAATTCGATTTCTCCGGTGCAACTGGTCCGCTAACCCTGCAATACCGCACTTGGTACGATATCGAGAAAGATTATGATTATGTTTATGTTGAAGCCTCTTCGGATGGCAAAACCTGGCAAATCCTGAAGACCCCTTCCGGCACGGATGAAAACCCCTCGGGGAATTCTTATGGCTGGGGCTACAATGACAAAACCAACGGCTGGATCGAAGAGTCGGTTGACCTGAGTCAATTCAAGGGGCAGAAAGTCCAACTGCGCTTCGAATATGTGACCGATGACGCCGTCAATGGCGAAGGTTTCATGGTCGATGATATCTCCATTCCCGAAATCGATTACTTTACCGATTTCGAAGCCGATCACGGCGGCTGGGATGGCGCGGGCTTCGTGCGCGTCGAGAACATCCTGCCGCAAACCTTCCGCCTGGCGCTGATTAACAAAAACGGCGGCGTCACCGTCCAGACCATCCCCGTGACCGCCGACCAAACGGCGGAAATCACCATCGACCTGTCGGATGTCACCCTGGTGGTCAGCGGCACCACGCCTTTCACCCGCGAGGACGGCCACTACTCGATTACGGTCAAATAAACGCGCCTTTAACCTGGCGAGATTCTGGCGGTCAAGAAGGCTGGAACAATCACCCGGCAGCATTTAACGCAACAATGACCGCCGATGAAAAGTTTGCATCGGCGGTCACTGTTTGAAATCACTTCACGGGCTCTCCAATTTCAAGCCAGGCGGGTAACTTGCCAGCCAAGTTCCTGAACGCGCTCAAACTGACCAAGCCTTTGGCCAGATCCAGGGTGAACACCACCGCTCCCGGCCCGAATCCCGCCTGGCGGATGGTGTTGGTCGTGGTGGCATGACCGGAGCCGCTGTCGCGCACATCCACACCTTTGGGCAAACGCGTGATCCAGATCGAGGGGATTTATGTTCAATGCAAAACATACGGTAAAATTTCCCCATGACTCCCAACTGGATTCCCCTCCCCGGCGCACTCGCCCGCGGCTACCGCGTGGCCTCCGGCCCCTCGCAGGATTATCCCTACGGCGCGCTCGACCGGCAGCGGCCGCTCTTCAAGGCGCGCGGGCTGGACCTGGATGGTTACTTCAACGGCACGCTCAATATCGACATCCGCCCGGCAACCTTTACGATGCTCAAGCCGGAATACACCTTTTCATTGGTCCAGTGGACGGACTTGCACCCGCCGGAAACCTTTTCCTTTTCGCGCTGCCGGGCCGTCTACCGCGAGGTCGAATACGAGGGCTGGGTCTATTATCCGCACCCCGAGACGAAACTGCGCAACTTCCAGAACCCGTCGCTGCTGGAGGTGATTGCGCGGCCCATTCCCGGCATCGCCTATGGGGATGCGCTGGTTGTCTGGGTCAATCTGGATGAAATCAGCGTCAGGGCGCAAGGATAAGGGTTGAGCGTCCAGAACGCTGGGGGAAATCCCGAATCTAGCCCTATCACGGTCACAAATTGCGCTTTTTCTAGTGCAGGAATGCGCACTTTGTGACCACCGGCATTCTATCAGCGGCAGCCAACGACCCTGTAGATTTGTGTTTTTGGCAGGCGCAGCAAGATTTCATACCAATCCAGCCTGTTCACCAGGCGTTCCTTGTCAAAGCTTTGCTTTCCCCCGCCGGCATAGATGTGCATTACCCCGCGCTGGAAAATTCCTGCCAGGGTAGCTTCTGCGCCGCACCCCGTTTGAAAGTGGGCCGCTTCCCGGTCATATAAACAAACGGTGCTACAGCCAACTTCCTTGTACCCAGTGGGCCCACTGGCATGTTTCCTGGGCTGTTCGGCTTTTTTGAGCTTATCAACCCCGCGAATCGGAGCCATAACGCCGTCCACGGAAATTGCCAGCACATCCGCATGCGCTGGAACCGTTTCAGCCCGGCGAAGTTGGGCTTCCCATTCGACACGGCGGTCTTCCCAAACAGACCGCTGCGTAATTCCAACGGAGACAGGGTTTTGTCTTGGGCGTTGACGCCCACGTAGAGATGGCGCGCCCCGGTGACACAACCCGCAGCCGTCAGATACGTTTCTGAAGAACAGCGACCTTTACGACAGGTTTTCTGCTTCATCGTGATTTACTCAGCCGTGACATCGTAGCGGCTTAACTCCTCTTGTAGCAATTCGCACTCCAGGAGCATGACCAGCTGATGAAGTTCTTGTTCATAGTCTTCAAAATCGTTCACGCTGAGCCATTCAGCTTGCGGCTCAGCCCATTTTTGACGCCGGTTCTGGATCAATTCGACCAGTTGCTTGGCCGCAGCACTATGCAAAAAAATGTCGGTATGGCACAATTCCATCGGTAGCCTTTGCTATGGGTAGGGTTCTCTGAGAACATCTACTTTCGGGCGAGGCTACTCTATTTTTCGCTTTTCAACCAATCTTTACGTTTTCAGAGATCCGCCCAGGCAATATGGTCAACTCCAGCACTAACCCCATCCCCGCACTGTTCCTTGAGCGGATGAAAAACTTCCTCGGCGAGGAGTTCCCTGCTTTTGCCGAGGCGCTCAACGCCGTACCAAAATCTGGGCTGCGGGTAAACACACTCAAACTGACACCTGAACAACTCCAGGCAATTTCGCCTTTCGGATTGGGTGAGAAAGTGCCCTGGTGCCCGGCGGCATTTGCCCTGCCCCCTGCCCCCTCCCCTGTCAGCGGGAGAAGGGAACTTGGTTTTGGAAAACACCCATACCACAACGCAGGTCTTTACTATTTACAAGACCCTTCGGCAATGTCGCCAGCCGAATTGCTCAAGCCCCTGCCAGGGGAACGAGTTCTGGACCTGGCCGCTGCTCCGGGGGGGAAAACCACGCACCTGGCGGCGCTGATGCAAGGCGAGGGGCTGCTGGTCGCCAATGAAATCAAGGACAAGCGAGTGGGACACCTGGCCCAAAATGTCGAACGCTGGGGCGCAGGAAATATCGTTATTACCAATGAATCTCCGGAGCGGCTGGCTGATCATTTCGGCCCGTACTTCGACCGCGTGCTGGTGGATGCGCCCTGCTCGGGCGAGGGCATGTTCCGCAAGGATCTGGGCGCGCGCGCCGACTGGTCTGTCGAGATGGTGGCCGGCTGCGCTGTGCGTCAGAAAAACATCCTGCATGTGGCGGCGAAGTTGGTGCGCCTGGGCGGGTATTTGCTGTATTCGACCTGCACTTTTGCGCCGGAGGAAGACGAAGGCGTGGTTTCCCAGTTATTGACAGATTTTCCCGAGTTTGAAATCGTCAAGCTGCCGCAGTTCCCAGGCTTTTTGCCCGGAAAACCAGATTGGATTGGCGCTGCCGAGGAATTATCCGGCGCGGTGCGCCTGTTTCCTCACCGGTTGAATGGTGAGGGGCATTTTGCCTGTCTGCTACAGAAAAAAGACGGGGATGCGGAGGAACGAGTCGGGCAATCCTGGCCCCAGGGTCTTTCGAAACAACTGGCAGCGCTGTGGCGCGGATTCGCTGCGGAAGTGTTGTCGGTCGATTTGGCGGAAGACCGGCTGCGGGTGGCAGGTGAGCGGCTGTACTATATCCCCGAACTGAATCCGGATTTTGGTCGACTTAGAATCGTCCATTCGGGTGTCTGGCTGGGTACTTTCAAAAAAGAGCGTTTTGAACCGGCGCACCCACTGGCCCTGTTCCTGAAAGCGGGCCAGGCCAAAAGTATGTTCAATCTGCCCACGGATAGCCGCGAAATGGCGGCCTATCTGCGCGGGGAAACTCTCCCGACAACCGCAATTGGCTGGACGGTGGTGACGGTGGACGGTTTCCCAATTGGTTGGGGCAAGGGTGTGCAAGGAGTGCTGAAGAATCATTATCCAAAGGGTTGGATGGTTTAACAAAGCGGTGAGGCCATAAGGGAAAAGAAATCAGGAAGGGCGACCCTATTTCGGAGTCGCCCTTCCTCTTGTTACTTGTTACTATTTTTCCCACAGGGATGGGATTTCTGCCGGGCTGTAGGGCTTCAGGCGCACATCGCGGATGCCAGAGCGCAGCAAGCGGGTCATGCGGTCTACATCGAGCGCAGCAGTGAGCACAATGGTTTTGGCAGCCAGGCCGGCTTTCCGGATGGAGGCGATCACGGCCTCGAAATCGGCAAATTCGATATTTTCATCGACAAGAATAATGTCGGCTTTAGCGTTGGGAGCGCTGGCGCGGCTGGCGGTTTTGACAGTCTCCACAAAAAACTGCGCCCAGGCATCGTCATCGTCGACCAGGGAAACGACAGGTGATTTGCCTGGCTTTGCGATTGCGAGGCGGCCAGCCGGGAGCGTCAGTTCGACAGTTGTGCCCTTACCCGGTTTGCTCTGGAGGTGGATCTCGCCCTGAAGCTGAGTGACCACATGCAAGGCAGCCGGAAGGCCCAGCCCGTTGTGGCCTGCTTTGGTCGAGAAGAAAGGCGTCCAGGCTTTTTCAAGCACATCGGAGGTCATACCTGCGCCATCATCTTTGATGGTAATCTCGACGAAACCTTTTTGGTCGGCAAGAGTGGCCTTGACATTGAGCTTCTTGGCGCCAGCTTCAACGGCATTCTTGAGCAAATTTCCCAGGGCGCGGGCCAGTTGGGTGCTATCGGCCATGACATAGGCGGCCTCAGTAGCAACCTGTATTTTTGAGAGCTTCACATCGCGTTGGTGGGCGGCAGCCTCGAGTACATCAGCCAGCAGGACGGGACGCGGTTTTTGTTCGCGTGCCTGGCCGATCAACTGCTCCTTGACCTGCACGATCAAATCGGCAGATTCGGCGATCAGGTCAAGGTCCTCGCGCAAGGAATCCAGGTCGGGCTGATCGGTGGCGAGGTCTTCCTTCAGGCGTGAAACGGTCAGGGTGATGGGCAGGGCCTTGTTGCCAATCCAGTGAATGGCTTCGGTGGTGGCAACCGTCAGCGCTTCGTAAACCTTTGTGCGCAACAGTTCAGCATGGGCGACCTTGAGCGCGTCGAGGGTATAGGCATTCTGAATGGCAACCGCCAGGTGGTCGGCCATGGTCTGCAGGGTGGTGATGTCATCCTGGTTGAAGGCGCCTTCCTCCACACTCTGGATGGTGACCGCGCCCAGTACCTTTTTCCCGAATGGCAGGGGCAGGGCCATCTCTGAACGGGTATTGGGCAAATGTGGGTTCTTGAAATGGACACGCTCTTCGCCTACATCCAACGCGATGCGGGCCTCATTCAAGCGAATACAGGTTCCGATCATCGAATTTCCACCCACCTGGAGTTTGTGCTCATCGGCCAGCATGGCTTTCCCGGCCTCGCCGTACCCGGCAGAGAGGTTTGCCCATTCTCCGCTCTCATCAACGAGGAAAATACCGGCATAGTAGAAACCGTAGGCTTCCACAATGGTATTGACCATGCGTGGCAGGAGTTCATCCAGATTGAGAACAGAAGTGACTTCCTTGCCAACGAGATTCGCAGCGCGCAGCAGGCGGGCGCGCCGTTCAGCCTGGCGCAGCAGCTCATGATTTTTACGGTTCAGTTTTGCATTCTGGATGGCAACCGCCAGTTGATCAGCCATGGTCTGCAAGGCGGCGATGTCTTCAGGCTTGAAGGCCGCTTCCACGCCGCTTTGCACCGTCAGTGCGCCGATGGCTTCATCCCCGGCAATCAGCGGCAGCGCCATCTCGGAGCGGGTCAGCGGCAGGTGCGGATTCTTGAAAAATACAGCTTCTTCGCCGACATCGAGGGCAATCCGCCCCACGCGGTTGCCAATGGCCGCGCCAATCATCGAATTGCCGCCGATATGTAGCTTGTGGCCTTCTTCAACCATGGTGCGCCCGGCGTCACCATACCCGGCGCGCAAGACAGCCCACTCCCCCGATTCGTCCACAAGAAAAACGCCAGAGTAATAGAAGCCGAATTCATCACAGATGATTTCTACTGTCCGATTCAACAACAGCGGCAGGTCAAGGATGGTTGCAATACTGCGTGAAACCCGCGCAGATGCGTTGAGCAGGACAGCATGACGTTCAACACCAGAAATCTTGGACGCTTTCATGATTCACCTCGCTTCGAAAACTGAATAAATATCTCACTGCCTTTATGGGTGGAAACTTACGCACTTTCTCCAAGGATGCCTTGGATTAATTCCACCAAACCTTGCTCGCGGCCTTTGACAAAATAAGCGCGCGCGCCAAGATTGACAGCCTCTTTGGCCTTGCCAACTTCATCATAGGCTGTCAGCACAACCACCGGAAGACCTGGCTTGAGTTCCACAACTTTTTCCAGCAAATCCAGGCCTGCGCCTGGTTTTGGCAATCCGTCGAAACCGGGCATATTCAGGTCGAAGACAGCCAGGTCAATGGCCGACAGATTGGCCCGGAACATCTCCAGGCCGCTGGCGCAGTCGGAGGCTGTCAATACGTCAAACCCGGCTCGCAAGAGTGTTTTTTCGAGACTGCGCAAAACAAGCTTTTCATCGTCGGCCAACAAAATGGTTGTCATACGAGTAGACCTCCTGGAATAAGATTCAAAATGGAGTCAAACGTCTCAAACGCTTGACTCCAGGAATTCCATATTAATCTTTCGCTACCGGCAACTGCACATAAAATGCCGCGCCCTTGCCGGGTTCGCTCTCGGCCCAGATTTTACCGCCATTCTGGCGCGCAATTTCGGTGCAGGCAGACAGCCCCAAACCGGTGCCGCCTTTGCCGCCTTTGGTGGTGTAAAAGGAGACCCAGATTTTCTCCAGCACTTCCTTGGGGATGCCGGGGCCGTTATCGCGCACACAGGTCAGCAAAAAAGCCTCCTCGCGCCGCAGTGTCACAGAAATGCGTGGCTCCGGCGTTCGGTCAAGCGCCTCCCAGGCATTCTTGATCAGGTTATTGAAGATTTGGTCGATCTGGCGTGAATCGCCATAGGCCTGGGGCAGGTTTTCAGGCCACTCCAGCGTCACCACGCCATCTGGCAGGGCCATGTTGGTCACAATGCGCGTGATCTCATCTGGTAATGAAAAAGTGGCCGGGTTGCGCTGGCGTGCAGGGCCAATCAAATCTTCCTTGATATCCAGGATTGTCGTGGCGCTGTTTTCGATGATTTGCAAATCTTCGAGGATTGACTCGAGGCTGATCAGCACGTTGCGCTGTTTCTCTGGCATTTGGACAAGTTCATCCGCCAAAGCGGGCAAATCCACGCCTGCGGTTTCGGCCTCTTCAAAAACAGATTCTGCCACGCCCAAGAGCGGACTCCCCTCAGCCGCAGTCGCCGTAATGATCTGCCGAAACACCGCCAGCAGGTTAAGTACATCCTCGCGCACGCGGCGCACACTGCCAGCCACAGGCGCGGCCTTGTTCCCCACCCAATGGATGGCCTCACCCGTCGCCGAAGCAATCGCCTCGAAAGTTTTGCTGCGCACCAATTCATGGTTGGCCGAATCCAACTGACGGATGAGCTGCGCGTTGTGAATGGCATTCGCAATCTGGTCGGCCAGTGATTGCAGGGCAGTAATGTCTTCTTCGTTGAAGGCATTCAACTCAGCACTCTGGACGGTGAGCGCGCCGAGCGCCACGTCTTTGAAGATGAGCGGCAGGGCCATTTCGGAACGAGTTTGGGGCAGGTAGGGATTCTTAAAACGCGAGGGTTCGCCTTCCACGTCAAGCGCCAGTTTGGCTTTTTTATCCAAAACAGCAGTACCGATCATTGAATGCCGATCCACAGGCCGCGAAAATTTGTTTTGCAGCATGGCTTCCCCGGCCTCGCCGTGGCCGGCATGGAGAACAAGACTCTTTCCATCTTCGGAAACCAGGAAAATACCGGAATAATACAACTCGAACTCGCTGCAAATAACGTTGACCGCTACGCGTAGCAGGCCGTCCAAATCCAAAATCGAAGTAATCCCGTGGCTGACGCGCGCACCCGCCTCCAACATCCTCTGGCGTCGAATCAGAATATTAATCATCTCCTGGTTTGACTGTTGCAGGTGATGATTTCGGTTTGTCACGAAGGCTAATTCGCGTACCTTCGCCTCATATCTTTCCGCCAGCTCGGCCTGATAGGCGCGCAAATGAGTTTCGGGAGCCTTGAGGACTTCGCGCTTGCCATGAAAAAAGGTTTCGAGCTGCGCCTCAAACACGTCCACATCAATCGGTTTGTGCAAAAAACCGGTAAAGCCAGCGGCCAGGGCGCGTTCTCGCGCACCAGCGCTGAAATCGGTGGTGACAGCCACGATTGGCGTGTTTGGAGGCAAAATACTACGCAAGCGAACAGACACGTCATATCCGCTCATGGCGGGCAGATCGATATCGAGCAAAACAAGCTCAGGGCTGGTATCTTTCGCCAAATCTATTCCACTAATCGGATCCCCAGAATCGACAACGTTATACCGCCCGGCAAGCAAACGGGCCAATAACGCGCGTGATTCAGCGTCATCTTCAATATATAGTAGCTTGGGCAACAATTTTACATCCATAGGGAACAAACCCGTTACTATCTATTTTATACGCGAACTTAGTGTTGTGCATAACAATTTCATCAGGTTGTGGGGTAATTGGGGCGGGTGAATTCAAAAAACCTGGAAAGGAAACAAAAAATCCCGGTTGTAAAATCGGACAAGAATTGTTATATTATTATCAGATCGGAAATTATCTGGCCAGGAGATTTGTATGAAGATAAATTTTTTAGGGTCGGTCGTTCTGCTGCTGACAGTTGTAATTTTAAGCGCTTGTGGCCGTTCTTTGGAGACACCGCAACCAAGCTCAACACCTGCACCTACTACCCCGGCGGCCAGTGTTACGCTGACAGCCTCCGCCATCCCTGAACCGACGGCCACAGCTACAGAAACGGTAACCCCGCTTCCCACCCCTACAGACCAGGGGGACTGTATCAATCGAGCCGAATTTGTCAGCGATGTGACTGTTCCAGACAATACGAATTTCAACCCGGAAGATAAATTCGTAAAAACCTGGCGTATCCGCAATACCGGAAGCTGCATCTGGAACCTGCGTTATGCGCTGGTTTTCCTGAAGGGGGCTCAGATGAGCGCGCCCTATTCCTCGCCGTTCACGGAAACCCTGCCAGGCGGCACCCTGGACATATCCCTGGATATGGCTGCTCCGGCTCAGGATGGCATTTTCACGGGGGTATATCAGATTGAGGGCCCTTCCGGCCGCCGTTTTGGAATGCAGGATGGGAATATTTGGGTCAGGATTGTGGTCGGGACTGGCACATCTGCTCCAACCACGCCAACGTATACGCCACAGGCTTCCGCCACCAGCCTGCAAACGGGTACACCTGTAACAAATTCGTTGACCATGACGCCCACTGTTGGAACTCCTGCTCCTGGCGGCGCGCCAACCGATACGCCAACAACCAGCCCAACCAATACTGGGCAGAGAGGTTCTTGTACCTATCTTCTGAACTCGGATTTTGACAGCCAGGTCTTCGTTTTGATCAATCAAGCGCGGGCCGCCAACGGATTGCCAGCCTATACGCTCAATAGTCAGCTTTCTGCCGCCGCCCTCAAGCACAGTATCGATATGGCCTGCAATAGTCTTTTGCAGCACACCGGTTCGGATGGTTCCTCCCCCAGAACTCGCGTGGCTGCGGAGGGGTACAGCGCCAAATCTGTACAGGAAGCGATTTATGCCCAGCCTCCACAGTATGGCGGCAACCCCCAATCCGCCGTGGACTGGTGGCTGAACGACTCACTGCACCGGCCCATTTTGCTCAGTTCCACGCTGAAAGAAATTGGCGTTAGCTATGTGAACGTTACGACCAGCCTCCTAGGGGGGTATTTCACGATTGACGTTGCAACGCCCTGACAAGATCTTCCATGTTCACGAGAACCATTCGACTTTCAATCATTTTCTTATTGGTGACGCTGATAGCTGCCTGTGACCCAACAGCCACGCCGCAGCCAAGCGTGACACCCTCGCCCATGCCAGCGACCAGAGCCACCAGTGTTGAAACGACTTTTCCCGCCACCGAAATACCCATTCTGCTCCCCACTGTCCAAACCGACTGCACCGATAGCGCCCTGTATGTCAAGGATATTACCATCCCCGATAACACGCAATTGAAGGCGGGCGAGGCTTTCACCAAAACCTGGCAGCTTCGCAATACGGGGACCTGTATCTGGAATGTCCGTTACGCGCTGGTTTTTGTTGGCGGTGAGCAGATGGGTGCAGCAGTCACCACCCCGCTTTCAGAAACTCCACCCGGTGAAATACTGGATATTTCTGTCAACCTGGTTGCTCCTGCCAAAGATGGTGCATACACTGGGTTGTTCGAGCTACGCAATCCCAAAGGGCGGGCGCTTGAGATTGGCTCGGTCACGAGCATCTGGGTCAAAATCACGGTGGGGAATGGAGTTTCCGCACTACCATCCGCCGCGACGACAGTTCCATCCACGTCGGTCAGCGGCGCAACTGCCATCCCCGGCCGAGTCTGCAAGCCAGATCAAAATATTGAGACCGTTGCGCAACTTCTATCGCTGCTCAACAATGCCCGCGCGGAGGCCAAACTTGCACCGCTAAACATCAGCGGCCGATTGAGCGCCGCGGCGCAGGGCCACAGCGACGATATGGCCTGCAATAACTTTGTCGGCCATACCGGCTCCGATGGGTCGTCCATTCAGGCGCGCGTGGGAGCCTCTGGCTACGCCGCTTCCTATTCAGAGGAAGTCATTTTCGCCAGCGGAACCCCGCAAGACGCTTTCAACTGGTGGATAAACGACAAAGCCCATCGTGATGCCATTCTCAATCCCAGGGCTATGGATGTGGGCATTGGCTATAGCTACCTGCCCGGCACGGCTTACGGCAGTTACTACACCGTCAACTTTGCCTCCCCATAGCTGCGCTTGGGAGTCCAACTAAAGACTAGGATCACTAGGATTTTCCGTAAAGAGTGCCGCATTTTGGGTGTGAGCGCGCGTACGCGCGCTCACACCCAAAATGCGGGGTCCTACCGCGGAGATTCCCAAAGAGCCAAAACGCCAAAACTAAGATTCGAAAGATTTAGAGGGAATAAGGTAAAATATTGGTTTGCCTTCCTGCTTAAAAAGAAATTTTGCCCATATTTGTTGGTTCAGATCTAAAGACTCTTCGAAAATCTCCATGTAAAAACCCAAATGCGGTGCTTTTTCGAAAAAAATCCGGGGCCAACCTGAAACAGATGTGCTATAATTGAATCATCGAATATATTTTCTATTTTACGCCGTGAGGGTTCTACCCCTCATTAATTCTTTCTTCCACCCATTCAAACTATGACTCAAAATGTAATCCGTGTCGTTGGCGCGCGCCAGCACAACTTGAAAAATATCACGGTGGAAATTCCCCGCGATAAGTTTGTTGTGATTACCGGCCTTTCCGGTTCCGGTAAGTCATCCCTGGCGTTCGATACCATCTTTGCCGAAGGCCAGCGCCGCTATGTTGAGTCGCTCTCAGCCTATGCGCGCCAGTTTATCGGCCAGATGGATAAACCGGATGTTGATTATATCGAAGGCCTCTCCCCGGCTGTCTCCATTGACCAGAAATCAACCAGTCACAACCCACGCTCCACCGTTGGCACCGTGACCGAAATCTACGATTACCTGCGCCTGCTTTACGCGCGCGTTGGCATCCCGCACTGTCCGGTCTGCGGGCGTGAAGTGGTCAAGCAATCGGCGCAGGAAATTGTGGATGCCATCGAAAACCTGCCCGAAGGGACGCGGATTCTGATCCTGGCGCCGGTCGTGCGCGGGCGGAAGGGAACCTACCAGGCCGTTTTCGAGGAGGTTCGCAAGGCCGGTTTCACCCGCGCCCGCGTGGATGGCGTCACCTACAACCTGGATGATGAAATTACGCTCGATCGCTACAAAATCCACACCATCGAAGCGGTGGTGGACCGCCTGGTCATCAACCGCCACCCGAACCAGGCCGACGAACAGGCCGCCCGAACCCGGCTGACCGATTCTGTCGAAACGGCGCTGAAGTTCGGGGAAGGGTATGTGACGGTGTCGATAGTCGAAACTGGAAATTCGAAGACTGAAGCGCCGAATAACGATCTTTTCTTCTCCGAGAACCTCTCCTGCCCCGAACACGGCATCTCGCTCCCGGAGATTGAACCGCGCACCTTTTCGTTCAACACCCCGCACGGCGCCTGTCCCGACTGCCAGGGCCTCGGCGCAAAACTCGAAATCGACCCGGAGCGGGTGATCGATCCAGAAAAATCGCTCCGCGATGGCGCGCTGATCGCGATGGAGTGGAACAACGTCCGCGAAGACGGCAACCCGGGCTATTACTGGCAGATGCTCGAGGCCATGTCGCATCATTACCATATCGACATGAACAAGCCCTTCAAAGCCCTGCCCCAGGCACAGCAAGACCTGGTCTTGCGCGGCACCCAGGGCGAGAAGGTTCGCGTCCATTACCATAATAAGGATGGGCGCTCGGCCACTTTTGACACCGCTTTCGAAGGGATGCTCGGCAACCTGGAGCGCCGCTACAAGGAAACCAACTCCGAATACATCCGCAGCAAGATCAGCGAGTACATGACCGACCGTCCCTGCCCCACTTGCGGCGGAAAGCGCTTGCGCCCTGAGGCGTTGGCTGTCACTGTAGCCGACGTGAACATTTTGCAGATCACCGAATGGCCGGTCAACCGGTCACTCGCCTGGGCCCAGGAACTCTCCGGCCCAGAAACGCCGCTCAACCCGCGACAGATCGCCATCTCGGAACGGATCCTGAAAGAAATCAGCTCACGCCTGGGATTTTTGGTCAACGTGGGCCTCGATTACCTGACCTTGCAGCGTTCAGCCGCCACATTAAGCGGCGGCGAGGCCCAGCGCATCCGCCTGGCGACGCAGGTTGGCTCGCGGCTGGTGGGCGTGCTTTACGTGCTGGATGAACCGTCGATTGGGCTGCACCCGCGCGATAACGACCGCCTGCTGACCACGCTCAAGGGTCTGCGCGACCTGGGCAACACCGTCCTGGTCGTCGAGCACGATGATGAAACCATCCGCACCGCCGATTGGATCATCGATCTCGGCCCGGCGGCAGGCGCGCACGGCGGCGAAATCATCGCCGAGGGTACCCCGGAACAGATTTTGGCGCACCCAAAGTCGTTGACAGGCGCATATCTCTCGGGGCGGATGAAGGTCCCGATCCCGGAACAGCGTCGCGTGGGAAACGGAAAAACCCTGAGCATCGTCGGCGCGCGGGAAAACAATCTAAAAAACATCACCGTCAAGATCCCGCTGGGCGAACTGGTCTGCATCACGGGCGTTTCCGGATCAGGAAAATCGTCCCTGATGACCGATATTTTGTACAGCTCGCTGGCGGCCAAACTCAACGGCGCACACACCCAGCCCGGTGAGCACGAGCGGATTGAGGGGGTTGAGCATCTGGATAAAGTCATCGAGATCGACCAATCGCCGATCGGACGGACGCCGCGCTCGAACCCTGGAACCTACACCGGGCTGTTCGACGAAATCCGCAAGCTGTTTGCGGAACTACCCGAGAGCAAGGTGCGCGGCTACAAGCCCGGGCGTTTCTCGTTTAACGTGCATGGCGGGCGCTGTGAAGCCTGCCAGGGCCAGGGCATGCTGCGGATCGAAATGCAGTTCCTGCCCGATATTTACGTTCCCTGCGATGTCTGCCATGGAACGCGCTTCAACCGTGAGACGCTCCAGGTCCATTTCAAGGGCAAATCGATTGCGGATGTGCTCGACACCACCGTGGAAGAAGGTGTGGAATTATTTGCGGCCTTCCCGAACATGGTTAACAAACTTGGGCTGCTTCAGGAAGTCGGCCTGGGCTACGTCAAGATCGGCCAACCGGCCACAACGCTTTCGGGCGGCGAAGCCCAGCGGGTCAAACTCGCCAAGGAGCTTTCGCGCCGCGCCACCGGGCGGACGCTCTACGTGCTGGATGAGCCGTCAGTTGGCCTGCACGCCGCCGACGTTCACAAGCTGATCGAAGTTCTCCAGCGCCTGGTGGATGCCGGAAACTCGGTGCTGATCATTGAGCACAATCTCGACATCATCAAAATCGCCGACTGGATCATCGACCTCGGCCCCGAAGGAGGCGACCGCGGAGGCGAACTGGTGGCTGAGGGTTTGCCGGAACAGATCATGCAGGTTGCAGAGAGTTATACTGGTCAATTCCTGAAGACCCACCTGCGTGCGTAAATTTATCAACTCACCCAGATACGCAATGCGTAGTACGCTGGTACGCGTTGCGTGTGTGTGCACGCAAATGTTGTCAGAA
>DHVZ01000091.1 GCA_002412925.1 Anaerolineales bacterium UBA5195
GGGTTTTTCGACAGTCTCGTTGGCATGCTTGTTCAGCACAGTGACGCCACAGGTGAGGCGCATTTGTAATACCAGAATCAGGACGTTCATCAATTTGAGCGTAACCCTGATTTGAATATAATCGTATTAATATGATTTATCATACCAGCGCCGGGCCCAACCCCCGGCATAAGAAAGGACTGCCATGACTGAAGTTGTTCCTGCTGCGAATCAGACCCAGGCGACACCTGTTCGAAAAGGCCCGCGCGGCGAAGTAAAGATCTATGCCACATGGTGCAAAGGTTGTCATATCTGCGTCGAATTTTGCCCGACAAACGTACTGGCAATGCACCCGAATGGAAACCATCCGATTGTGGTTGCCCAGGAAAAATGCACTGCCTGCCATTTCTGTGACACGCACTGTCCCGACCTGGCGATTGTGGTCAAAAAACTGGAATAATCCAAGGAGGTTATTTTGACAATCAAACTCATGCAAGGCAACGAAGCGGTTGCCATGGGTGCCCTCGCCGCCGGTTGCCGTTTCTTCGCAGGTTACCCGATCACGCCGTCCACCGAGGTGGCCGAAGTGATGTCACGCGAACTTCCCAAACTGGGCGGAAAATTTATCCAGATGGAAGATGAAATTGCCAGCATGGCGGCCATCATCGGCGCTTCTGTGGGCGGGCTTAAGTCCCTGACTGCCACCAGCGGCCCGGGTTTCTCGCTCATGCAGGAGAATATCGGTTATGCGGCCATGGCAGAAATCCCATGTGTCATCGTCAATGTCCAGCGGTTGGGTCCCTCCACGGGTCAGCCGACTGCCGCATCGCAGGGTGATGTCATGCAGGCGCGTTGGGGCACGCATGGCGATCATCCGATCATCGCCCTGAGCCCCACTTCAGTGAGCCAGTCCTTTGACCTGGCGGTGAAAGCGTTCAATCTTTCTGAGAAATACCGTACCCCGGTCATTTTGCTCACCGATGAGATCATCGGCCATATGCGCGAACCGGTCGAATTACCCGATTTTGAGACAGTCGAAAAGGTTGAGCGGGTGGTAACGGACTCGCCAGCCACCTATAAGGCTTTTCGTAACGAACCCGGCGATGTCCCCCCGATGGCGAACTTTGGGCAGGGTTACCGCTACCACATTACTGGTTTGTTCCATGATGAAGTGGGTTTCCCCACCCAGCGCCTGGACGAGATCGATCCCTGGCTGGAGCGCGTCAACAATAAATTAGAGCGCCATCTCGAGGATGTCTTGCTTTATCAAAAAGATTATCAACCGGGCGCGCGCACGGCCATCCTCAGCTATGGCGCTTCGGCGCGCACGGCGCGGCATGCCATGAAAGTCCTGCGGGCGAAAGGCGAAAAAGTCAGCCTGTTCACGGCGCTGACAATCTGGCCTTTCCCGGAGGCCGCTGTGGAAGAACTGGCCGATTCAGTCGACCGCATTATCGTTCCCGAAATGAACCTCGGTCAGTTGGCGCTGGAAGTGGAACGGGTGGCTGGCCGCAAAAAGGTGGTGCGCGTCAACCGCGCCAACGGCGAGATGGTCACCCCAGAGATGGTTTTGAAAGCGGTGGAGGGCTAAACAATGAGCGAACATATTCTTTCTGCCCACGATTTGGATGTAAACGAAGGCCAGATTCCGCGTGAAGACTGGTTCGAATCGAGCGACACCCTCCAGCACTTGCGTAAAAATAAGAAGTTTCCCACCATCTGGTGCTCTGGCTGCGGGATTGGTGTGGTGATGGGTTCGCTCATCCGTGCGATTGACCACCTGGGGCTGAACAATGACCAGGTGGCGCTGGTGGCGGGAATCGGGTGCACCGCCCGTATGCCTGTCTATATGGATTTCAACACCTTGCACACAACGCATGGTCGCGCCCTGGCTTTTGCTACCGGCCTGAAGATTGCCCGTCCAGAGATGAAGGTGATTGCCATCATGGGCGATGGCGATGCGCTGGCGATTGGCGGAAACCACTTTATCCATGCGGCGCGGCGTAATATCGGGATTACTGCGCTGGTGGTCAATAACAATATCTATGGCATGACCGGCGGCCAATATAGCCCGACCACACCCGAAGGGATGCGCGCCACAACGGCCCCGTATGGCAATGTTGAACCGTCCTTCCCGGTCTGTGAATTGGCTGCCGCGGCGGGAGCGACCTACGTGGCTCGCAGTACCGTCTATCATCCGCTGGAACTGGACAAATATCTGTCCGAAGCCATCTCTAACGAGGGATTCAGCCTGGTGGAAGCGGTTAGTTACTGCCACACCACCTACGGGCGTATCAACAAGCTGGGTGCTGCCGCTGACATGATGCGCGCACTTAAAGAGAGCAGCATTTCCAAGGCCGCGTATGACAAACTTGAGGTGGAAGAACGTGAAGCCAACGTCAAAATTGTGCGCGGGGTGCTTTCGAGGAAACAGCGCCCCGAGTACACCCAGGTTTACGAATCGCTGGTGGCGCGCAAGCAGGAAGAAGAACTCCAACTGCGCAATACAGGGAGGCACTAATGGACAAGCGGACTGAAATTCGCCTGGCGGGCGAGGGCGGCCAGGGCATGATCCTGGCCGGGATTATCCTGGCCGAAGCTGCTGCCATCTATGACGGCAAACAGGCCACCCAAACCCAAAGCTATGGTCCCGAGGCACGCGGCGGCGCCAGCCGTTCGGAAGTGGTTATTTCTGATGGCGAAATCGATCACCCCGAAGTGCTCTCTGCTGACGTGGTCGTGGCCCTTAGCCAGGAGGCTTACAAAAAATTTGCTAAAAGTGTGCGTCCCGGTGGTTTGCTAATCGTGGATGCGGAACGCGTTGAATGTGACCCGGCCAGCCAGGCAGTCAAAATCCCTGTCCTGCGCCTGGCCCAGGAGACGACTGGCAAGGCTATCACGGCCAATACTGTGGCGCTGGGTGTGCTGGTTGGGCTGACGGGTGTGGTCTCGAAACAGGCGATTGAAAAGGCTGTGACTGCCCGCGCGCCCAAAGGCACCGAGGAGATGAATCGCAAAGCCCTCGAAGCTGGGTTCGCCGCGGCGGAACAGGTCAAAGTATAGACGAGGCAGCGCATATCAGGGTTCTTGCCCAACTATTTGGCAGGGTGCCTCGGATCAAAATTGCCGGGATTGAGTGAATACTTGTCACTCAATCCCGGCAATTTTTAAGAACCCAATCTGTCTGCGATTTACCCCACCGACATAATCTGTTCTAACATTTCCTCGTTGGTGCCAAACTTGAAAAATTCCAATCCGCGCTCGCGGGCGATGGCCGCTTCAACCTCCACCAGCTTGCGGACGTCGCTCAGGGTGATGACAGGCTTGCCCAGTTGCTTCAGGCGGGCTTGGAGGGCCGTCTCATTGGGTTCAATGGGGGGCAGGGTTTTGAGATATTGTAAAACGGCTTTTGCGCCGTTGATGCCGTCCTTGCGGGCATATCCCACCAGCCCACTGCTGGCCACGCGCGACCAGCCAGCCACAAAAATATCTTGAATGATGGAGCCTGTTGCAGGGTTGTAGGCTTCGTAAGAATTCCCATCGACAGGGAAACGCGGCTCAGGGCTTTTGGAATATTCATTCCACTGTGTCGGCAGCCCAAAACTTTCATCGACCCGATCCCCGATGGCAAAGATTACTGAATCCACCGGCAGGACACGCTTGTGGCCAGTTCCTTTGGGCCGAACGACCTCATCCTTCAAATCCAGGAGATTGTCTTCGACTTCCAGGCCAGCGACGGTGCCTTCGCCCAGCATCTGAACAGGTGAGGCCAGGAATTCGAAGCGGAAACGCGTTGGCGATTTTGACGGATGGGCCTTGGGCAAAGCCTCCAGGATTTGGGCTTTGGCTGCCGCCGGGTCCTGGCCAATGGCAGTCATCTGTGGGCTGACGCGGGCGATTTCTTCGTCAAGCGCGCGCTGGTCGAGGTTCTGGATGATGAACTCCATTTCCTTTTTGTCGAACTTGACTTCTGCCGGCCCGCGCCGCACAACAGCGATCACTTCCTCGGCCTTGACCTTTTGAATTACAAAACGGGCGATATCGAGCATGACATTACCAGCGCCCACGATCGCCACCTTTTTACCAAAATGGAAAGTTTTCAGCGTATAACGCGGGAGCAGGTTGTAGTGGTAGACCAGGTATTTAGCCTGGTAAACACCGGTCAGGTTTTCGCCGGGCAAGCCCAGCCATTTCGTGCCCTGCGCTCCCGCTGTGACCAGGACTGCCTGGAACCCCAGCGCGCGTAAGTCGTCGAGGCTCAAATCGTCCTGGCCGCCGACGGTCACATTTCCCAGGTAGGTAATGCCCGGCGTATCCAGTACCTGGCGGAATTGAATGCGCAAACTTTCCTTCATGACGAATTTTTCGGGGTAGATGCCATATTCGGCCAGGCCGCCGGGCTTAATATCGCGGTTGAAAAGAACGACTTTGACGCCATTGCGGGCCATTTCACGCGCCGCAAACATGCCCGCCGGGCCTGAACCAACAACGGCAGCATAATAACTCTTGTCTGTCACGGGCCTTCTCCTTGCCTGAGGGTTGGAATATATCAGAGAAACCGGGCTGATTATATGCGATCCGAAAGTGCGCCGCAACCACCCGAACGAGGTATTCCCCCTGCCAAAATGGATGATCGCCTGACCGGCTTCCAATTTTGTTATTGTCACCCCAGGAACACTTCGTTTTTCCATTTTATGCTATATTTATTCAATAGCTGTTGTGATGACTTAAGAGATTGTTTCGTAAGCCGAAATTCACTATAGATAAACCCCATTTGCAGATAAAGTCTGCCGCGAAAGTCTCGAAAATCCACTTTGTCTGTGTTCATCTAACGAATTGTGCGAGACGGAGAACCAGCATGAAAAAACCTGAGAAATCCAAGACTGATAACCTGGGCTGGATAATGGCCTTTTTATTCCCCAAAAAGGGGAAACCAGCTGCCCAGCCGCTGCAAAAAACGGTTACGCCTCCCACGCAGCAGGCAAATGCGGGGGAAACGGCAGTTAAATCAACCCCGCAGGTGATTCACGCTGTTTCGGCCCCGCCGTCTCAGCCCCTCCCGCTAAAAAAACCGGCAGCTGCGCCTTCCTCCGGCCAGTCGCAATTGACCAGGTTGTCGCCCAAGCCCGCCCGGAAGCCCTTCTTCAAATTCGAAGCGGGGAAAATCCTGCCGGCTTTTTGGACGGTGGCGAGCGTGCTGTCCTTCGTCGTTAACGTTATCCTGATTATTGTGCTGGTTGTCTTGGCGCGTGAACTGTTTGTGCTGAAATCCATCGTTGGAAACAACCTGCTGGGTGGACTGTATCAAAACTTCATCTACATGGACCTGGCTCACATCAAGACCGAAATCACCGTTTCTGAGACCATCCCGATCAACTTCACGCTGCCTATCAGTCAGGATACGATCGTCACGCTGACAGAAAATACGTCGATCAACGGGGCAAACGTGCGGATTACCTCGGGCGGGGTGGCCATCAACAGCGCGGCCAATATCATCCTGCCGCGCGGGACGAACCTGCCCGTCCACCTGGAACTCAATGTCCCGGTGAGCACCAGCGTCCCGATCACGATCAGGGTCCCGGTGGATATCCCGCTCGACCAGACCGAATTGCACAAGCCCTTCATCGGCCTCCAGCAGGTTGTTGACCCATTCTACAAACTGCTGGCCCCGCAATTTAAGACCGCGGCAGACGTGCCTGCCTGTAAATCTCTGGGCTGGTTCTGCAATTGGTTCTTCTACCTCCCATAAAATATGACCTTTACCCGCACAACTCTTGCCAACGGGCTGCAAGTGCTGCTCAAGGAAATCCACACCTCCCCACTGATCAGTCACTGGGTCTGGTACCGCGTTGGGTCAAAAGATGAACCGACCGGCAAAACCGGCGCGTCGCATTGGGTGGAACATATGCAGTTCAAGGGCACGCCGCAGTTCCCGGTTTCCATGCTTGATAAGGCAATTGCCCGCGACGGCGGCCAGTGGAACGCCTTTACCCACCTCGATTGGACCACCTATTACGAAACCATGCCTGCCGCCAAAATCGACCTGGCCCTGCGCTTGGAAGCCGACCGCATGGTCAACAGCAAATTCGATCCTGAAGAGGTCGAGTCAGAACGCACCGTCATCATTTCAGAGCGCGAAGGCAGCGAGAACGAACCGCTTTTCCTGCTTGGCGAAGCCCTGCAGCACGCCGCTTTCCGGGTCCACCCCTACCAGCACGAGGTCATCGGCGACCTGGCTGACCTGCACACGCTGACCCGTGACGACCTTTACAACCACTATCGTACTTACTATGCGCCCAATAATGCCGTCCTGGCTGTCGCTGGCGATTTCGAGACCAGGGAAATGCTGGCGCGTATCACAACGCTTTTTGAGCCGATCCAGGTTGGCCCGACGCCTCCGCGTCTTGTCCGTCCGGAACCGGATCAGCACGGCGAAATTCGCCTGACTGTCGAAGGCCCTGGCGAAACTGCCTATTTACAGGTGGCTTATCGCGCCCCGGCTGCATCCGACCCCGATTTCTTCGCCCTGGCCGTGCTCGACAGCCTGCTGGCCGGGCCGAGTAACCTGAACATGTTTGGCGGGGGCGGCATTTCCAACAAGACCTCGCGCCTGTACCGGGCCATTGTCGATCAAGAACTGGCTGTCAGCGTGCATGGCGGCTCGTCGGCTACCATTGACCCCTTCATGTACACATTCACGCTCACCGCGCATCCCCGGAACCATCTCGACAAAGCCCTGGCCGGTCTCGACGCTGAACTTGAGCGCTTGAAGGCAGAACCGGTCAGCGCCGGGGAAATCGCCCGTGCCATCAAGCAGGCCCGCGCGATCTTTGCCTATGGCGCCGAAAATATCACCAACCAGGCCTTCTGGCTCGGCTACGCCGAAATGTTCGCTGATTACGGTTGGTTTACTTCGTATCTGGATAAATTGATGGAGGTTACGCCCGCAGACATTCAGCGCGTTGCGCAGACCTATTTCTGTTCCCAGGGCCGGGTGGTCGGGATTTACCAACCCGTAGCCGAAGGAGGCGACGAATGAGTCTCTCCCATTCCCTGCCTGGCCCCGATGACATTACCCGCAGCGTACTCCCCAATGGTCTCACCCTGCTGACGCGTTCCAATTTCAACAGCCCTTCGGCCACCCTGAGCGGATACATCCCGGTTGGCAGCCTGTTCGACTCAGACGAAAAACTCGGTCTGGCTGATTTTGCGACCACTTCACTCTTGCGCGGCACACAGACGCGCAGCTTTGAGCAAATTTACGATGCGCTTGAATCCGTTGGCGCGCACCTGGGTTTTTCGGCCGGGACGCATACCGCTGGTTTTAGTGGACGCGCGCTGGTCGAAGACCTGCCCCTGCTTTTTGACCTGTTGGCCGAGGGATTACGCACCCCCATTTACCCCGCAGACGAAATCGAGCGCCTGCGCACCCAACTGCTGACCGGGCTGGCCATCCGCGCGCAAGATACGGGCGACATGGCCTCGATGACCTTCGACAAAATCGTTTTTGGCGAGCATCCCTATGCCCGCCCGGATGATGGCTACCCTGAAACCATCCGCGCCATCAGCCGTGACGATATCCGCGCTTTCCACCAGCGCTGTTTTGGCCCCAATGGGCTGACAATTGCTGTCGTTGGCGCGGTGGAACCCGCTTTCGTGGCTGAACAAATCAACCGCGTGCTTGGCGACTGGCAGAATCCGCACCAGCCGCCCATTCCGGCGCTTCCAGAAGTCCGCCCGCTGACGGGAACCGTCCGCCAGCACATTCCCATCGCCGGTAAATCACAGACCGATCTGATGGTTGGCGTGCTCGGCCCACTGCGGCGCGCCCCCGAGTATACTGCGGCTTCGCTGGGCAACTCCATCTTGGGCCAGTTTGGGATGATGGGCCGCATCGGCGACATCGTCCGCGAGCAATCGGGGCTGGCTTATTATGCCTCGTCCAGTCTCAGCGCCGGAGTCGGCCCGGGGACCTGGGAAGTCAGCGCCGGGGTCAACCCGGCCAACGTCGAAAAAGCGTTGGAACTGATCGTAGCGGAACTCCGCCGCTTCACAGAAGCGGGCGTCAGTCCCGAAGAATTACAAGACAGCCAGGATAATTTCGTTGGCCGCCTGCCGCTGGCGATGGAGTCGAATGCCGGGGTGGCGAATTCGCTGCTGAACATCGAGCGCCACGAACTCGGCCTGGATTATTACCGCCGCTATGAAGGGCTGGTACGCAGCGTGACCCCCGAAATGGTGCTCGAAGCCGCGCGGAAGTACCTTGACCCCGACAAACTGGCCATTGCCACAGCCGGGCCGTAAACGAAGACGAAGTGGGGTGGACTTTACAAGTCCACCCCACTTTTAGCGAAATGATACAATTGCCCCATGACCCTCCGCACCGGCGTTGACCTTTGCGAAATTGACCGCGTCCGTGAAGCCATCGAACGGCACGGCGAGCGCCTCCTGGCGCGAGTTTTTACTTCCACTGAGCGTGAACAATGCGGCGAGAATTATGCTTCGCTGGCGGCGCGTTTTGCGGCCAAGGAAGCCGTCGCCAAGGCGCTGGGAACCGGCCTGGGCGTGGTTTCGTTTACCGAGATTGAAATCGTGCGTGCGGAGAGCGGAGAACCGCTCCTGAGCCTGTCTGGGGATGCCAAAGCCGCTGCCGACCAACTGGGCCTGAAAGAATGGGCCATTAGCTTGAGCCACACCGGAGATTACGCCATGGCTTCTGTGGTGGCGATGGGGTAGAGGCTTTTTCACCACAAAGTACACAACGGATCACAAAGGAAAACCAAGAGCTTTAAAAACTTCGTGCCACTTCGTGACCTTCGTGGTTAAGGTTTTGGCGCTGCTGGCAGCTTTCCTTGCTGACCCGGCGTGAAGTTATCCGGGATCGCTTCCGGCCCGGACATGAAAGCGGCATGGATGCCGTCACGAACCGCCTGCCAATAATCTTTGGCGGCGGCCTTTTTATCTGCGCGGAAGCGCGCCAGCCAGTCCAGCAATGCGGGGTCACGCAATCCGTCAGTTTCCCATTGTTCGAGAAAACCGATCACCAGATCGATAACGCGTTCGCTTTCCCAATAACCGATCTTGGGAGCTTCGCGCTCGTAGATTTCGCGCGAGAGTTGGAACTGGTGTGCCTTGTAATCGATCTCCAGGCCATAGTGCGCCTTGAGAATCTCATCGGTGATGGTTTCCGACCACTTGCGATGGAAACGGCAGATCCCGCTGTTCTCGTTGAATAATTCGTAGGTCATGCGCTCGACATTTTTGCGTCCGAGCGCTTCGGGGGCCAGGAATTCGACGCCATAATGGACAAAATACTTGCCCATCATTGGCATCGGGCTGAGCATCCCCGGCACCCAATACTGGTTCGGGACCATGCAGCCCTCGTCCCCGTGACTGATAAAGACTGCCCGGTCGATGCTGCGGATACCATACTTTTTGTCAATCTTTTTGGCCGCCACGCGGATGCTGTTCTGGAAAACTTCAGCCTTCGGCTCGAACAGGATGGCGTGGACAACATCCATCGCGTAAAGGGCATTTTTCAGGCTGTCAGCGACGATGTCGAAATTGGAGCTGTCCTCCGCCCACCCAAAGCGCATTGCGCTGGCCGGGGGCAGCCCAAACTCAAGCGGTTCGATCAGCCTGTCGCGCACCAATTCCATGATCCAGGCGACAGTCCCGCCCGATTGGATCGAATCAAAACCCATCGCATCGACATAATCGTTGAGCAGTTCCGCCGCGCGCTGGTCAAAGACGCCAACCTGCGGGCCGAGAACGTGATATGGTTCGTAATCTTTTTTGTACTGTCCGAACAGTTTTTTGCAAACCACCGGGCAGGGTTCCCCGCAGTGCTGGAATTTCTTGGTCTTAATCGTCTCTTCGTTGAACTGCTTCAGGTAATGGTTCAGGATGAAATTCTCATGTTGGCGCAGGCGCGCTTCGACTGGCTGATAGATGGAGGTGTAGTTGAAACTCAGGATGCGTTCGTTCAGATCACGCATGTTGACGCCGAAGGTGCCGCCGGTCTCGAACTCGGGCACATAGCGATATTTCTCGGTCACAGCCAGGTCGGTCTGGATGGTTTTCTTACCAAAATGCTCGAGAAAATAAGCGTCGATTTCGGCGGAGTCACGCAAATCCGGGTCGTCCCATTCGCCGCCAAAGACAATTCCGACAACATTGTGCCGCCGGAACAGCCGGCTGCCCAGGCCGCCGCGCCCAGCCCAATCAACAACCGCGGTAAAAGCGCCATTCCGCACCGGGCTGGAGCCAATCGCTCCTTCACGGGTGTATTTGGCCGCCGGGCCAACTGCACAGATGCGCAGGTTTCCATCGGTATATTCTTTGGCGTAGCGGTCGTAAAGAGCCTGTTGCAGGGCAAAAAAACCGATCAGCGGACTGCCATCCGGGCTGGCGTACCCCGTCCAGAGCGCCTCGACATTGACCGGTTCCATCCGCACCTGGATTTCCCCGGCCTTGTGGTTGAGCAGCACCACGCACGGTTCTGCGGCCAGCCCGCGCAGGGCTACGTAGTTGACGCCCACCCCGTGAAAGGTGTAAGCCGCGCCGCCCAGGCTGGAGACGTAGAAGCCATCCCATTGTGAACTCCATGAACAGAAGACCAGCCGCCGTGAGCCAGGGATGGAACTGCCGGCCAGCAGCCCTTCGCCAAAGGTGAAACTATCGGGGTAGATGTTGAAGCGGTGCCAGCCATAATCCACCGGGCCAAGGATTTTCTCCTCGTTCTCGATGGGGCGCAGGTACCAGCTGCCATTGTGCAGGTGGACAGTCAATTCGCGTTGGATGATGGGGTAGGTCATTTTGCTCAGCCTTTCTCGTATTTTCATTATGCCAAGATTGTACAACAAGACAGCAGACTATTCCCTATCCAGTTGGCGGGTTTTCTGCCCCTGTCTCTGCGAGATATCCCCCCATTTTTGACTGAACTTCGTCGAAAATGGGGGGAACGAGGGGGGTAAATGAGCCAGGGCGGCCTTCTCGGGCCGCCCTGGCATGTTGCCAGAATCAGACGAAGCACGAGACCCCCTCGTGGCACAACGCCGTTATGTGAATCGGGGCTGCCAGTCAAAATGCCCGGCCTCGGCGGCTCGGAGTCCCGGGGATATGCGGGAGGTTCCGGCGCGAGGGGTCTATGGCGGGCTTTTTCCTTTTTCCCGACCTGGCTCTGAGTACTACGGGAACAAGCTCCCGCACTCCAGGTTAATCTGCCCCGGCGGGCAGTTTTTCATCGATACCGATCCAGAGATGACCGGGCAGCACGGAACGGAATGGCCGGATCAGAATCCTGCCTGCGTGACGGGAGTCAGGCTCTGGGTGGGCCTTGTCCAACATCCCGGGGTTGACGAGGCAGAGGTCGGGCGCGCGTCCGTATTTTTGGCGGTAATAATCCGCCGCCTGCTGGATTTTGACATCCAGGGTGGTCTTGGGATCGTTATCGAACCACATCATACCGGTGTTCATGGTAGCTCCTTACTCACTCAGGCTGGGAAGCCAGAACTTGAGCCAGTGGGAATTTTCGCGCAGACAGAACTGCGAATTGGACGATAGACTGCCCAAGGGCGCACCGGGCATGGAGGTCAATTGCTGCGCAATGCCCGCCTCGCCAATCCGCCCGAAAATGCGGGTCTGGAAAAAATTTAGCCATTCAGGCAGTTCGAGCGCCTGTTCGGCGTTGACCGTGACCACCGGCCAGATCAGGGTTTGCGGGCCGCGCACCAGCAGGTCTGCCAGGCAGTCCTGCGCAGAGTCATCCAGGGCGAGCAGGGTCTCCAACCCGTCGAAAAGCAGGATGGTGGGCTGGTTATCATCCGGCGTTTCCACGCGGCAGACCAGCTGTTCGAGCAGGTCAGCGGCCACCGGCTCAGAGACGGGCCAGACACCCAGCAGGTGTTCCGGGGCGGAGACTCTGGCCCATTCAGCGGGGAAATCGGTCAGCGCGGCAAACTGGATTTCCCCGGGCGGCATCAGGCGCTGCGTGGAGAGCACCAGCTTCTTGAGAAAATCCGTCTTGCCGCAGCCCTGGTCGCCGATGACCAGCACCGGCCCGGGCTGCGGATTACGCAGGTGCAGCATCAATGGCAGGCCGTCGCTGGCGAAGCCGAACAGGAGCGCATCCGGCGGCAAGGACTCAAACAATTCCAGCGGATTGAGTGGCTGGATTTGCGGAGTTGGACTTACGCCAAAGCTGGCTTCAACTTCGCGCAGGGGACTGATGGGCAGGGAATACTCGTATCGTTCTGGCATGTATCACCATAATTAGAAATTATGTTCTAATTATACATCGATTTCACAACTGTGCAAGCCCTTTTTGTTGCAACTTGATTACTTTCAGGGGAGCAATCTGCCACTTTACAGATTGTTAAACATCTATATAAACGCCGCAAGAGAGTCTTGTCACTGCTTGCGAACAAAGCTATAATCACTCTTTGTTCAGAAAGTGAGCCAGAATGCCTATCTATACTTATCGGTGTGAAAGCTGCGGTGTGCAGTTCGAGCGCCATCAATCTTTTAGCGATGAACCCCTCAAACGCTGCCCGGAATGCAGCAAGAACAGCCTGCGCAAGGTCTTGACCCCGTCCGGGATCATTTTTAAGGGTTCTGGATGGTATGCCACCGACCACAAGTCGCCATCCGGCCAGGGCCGCCTGTCAGCCAAGGCCGAAAGCAAGGATGGCGCCAGCGGCAGTTCGTCTGAAAGCGCCAGCAGTGCTTCGGAAGGCTCCAGCAAATCAGCTTCATCCGAAAGCTCCGGCAGTGAGAAAAAATCGGAAAGCTCGAGTAAATCCGAAAGTACGGGCGGTTCGACCAGCAAGGCAGAGAGTTCAAGCAAAGCGAGCGAATAAAACCAAAATCCGCGGGCCAGCAGCCTGCGGATTTTTTATTTAACTCACCTTACACAGAACGTCCCGAAGGTTCCCTTGAATAACCTTGTTTTGCCGATCAAACCTTCGGGACGGTGCGTAACATCAGCTAGTAATATCAGCACTTTTTACTTATTTTGATTAAATACCTGCTGCATGGTTGCAGTGATTGCCACCCCCAAAGAAATGCCAAAGACCAAGATTATCCAAAAACCCGCTTCGGTGGGTTTTGATGAGATTCTCTCGCTGAAAACCAAGAGCAGTGAAAATGTAATCAGCACCGAAACGAATGGCCCAATGAGTGAATACTTTTGCCCTTTGTTTTTTTCCATTGACATAATGCAAAAACCGGAGCAAGGCGCAC